>NHCD02000003.1 GCA_002168105.2 Phycisphaera sp. TMED24 | reverse complement strand
CCTTCTTAGCGACCTTCTTGCGAGCGGTCTTCTTGGCAGTTTTCTTGGCTGCCTTCTTAGCGACCTTCTTGCGAGCGGTCTTCTTGGCAGTCTTCTTAGCGACCTTCTTGCGAGTGGTCTTCTTGGCAGTCTTCTTGGCTGCCTTCTTAGCGACCTTCTTACGAGTGGTCTTCTTGGCAGTCTTCTTGGCTGCCTTCTTGGCAACCTTGCGGGTAGCCTTCTTGGCTACTTTGCGAGTGGCCTTTTTGGCCGTCTTTTTTGCCACCTTGCGGGTAGCTTTTTTGGCTTTTTTCTTTGCCATATTTAGGTTCCTTACTCTGTACAACTCGGTCGGAGTCATAGTCGGACAAAGTTGCAACGACGCCGTTGCAAAGAGAAGTTGTATCACAGTCGGGCCAAGACTGAAACAAACTTGAAGAAAACCTGCAAGTTCTGGTGACTCAAAAGGAACAGATATGCACCATCAAGCACTCGAACACGTCGACTTTTTGTGCTCACCAGAAGCGCCTCGCAAGACTTTTGCGCTGCAATGGAGCGTGCCTCTTGGTTCCGCACGAGGGGGGCTTGAGCGAGATGGCTTGTCTCCTTTGCATGCTGAATTGGCGCAGCGTGGTGGTGGTGGCCGTGAAGCCAAAGACTTTGCATATGCCCTTGATGAGCTTGGTGTGCGGCGTTCGATTCGCCTGGGAACGCACTTTTTGCACATAGACGCATTGGGCCTTCCCGAAGCTTTGTTGCCTGCCCTCTCCCTCTGTGCAGATGTGATCCGAGAGCCCAATATCACCCCTGAGAACCTTCAATCGGCGAAATTATTGGTAAATCAAGGTCGTCGAAGCATTGAAGATGATCCTGGCGAACTGGCTCGTGACCACCTTCGTCGCTTGCATGCCCCAGCACCTTTCGATCGAAGTGCGTACGGGTGTGAAGGGGTGGTGGAAGCAGCCAATCCAGAAGTGCTGCTTGAAGACTGGGCAAACTGGAGCGGCTGCCGAGGAGGGCGCGTTGTGGTTGCTGGCCAGCTTGATCCTGCGCAAGTGGTCGATCATCTTCAATCCGAGTGCCAACGCATGACATGGTCAAATCGGACCTTGGAACCTCTGCTTCCGGAAACGCCGGCCGATCCGGTGCAAAAATTTATCGAACGTCCCTTGGCTCAGGTTCATTTGGTCTGGGCTTGGTCTGCCCCAACAGTGCATGATCAACATCGTGCAGCATGGCAGGTGTTGTCACGCATTCTTGGTGCGAGCGGCTCGGGGCGTTTGTTTCACGAAGTTCGCCAAAAACGCAGTTTGTGCTACGCGGTTGGCGGCGGCTGGGCACCTTCTGATGATTTTGGGAGATTCATGGTTTCTGCCGGTACTACGCCAGATCGAGCCACTGAAACGGTTCAAGTGGTGGAAGAAGTCATGCATGGCATCCTGAAGGACCGCCCAGCTGAGGAAGAAATCGTTCGGGCCAAAGAAGGGGTCCTTTCGGCCCTCACGCTCCGGCGAGAAAGCACGGCGGCTCGCGCCAGTGTGCTTGGCAACCATTTCACCACCTTCGGTGAGGTGTGGGATCCAAAGAAGGAAGTGCAGTCCATTGTTGACGTCGATCAAGCCGCGATCGATGCGGCGCTGTCTGCATGGGCACCGGGGAGTCCTTGGGCGGTTGCTCTCGGGGCAACAAACCCATTTTCTGAAGCAGCGACCTGATCTATACTGGTGCAAATGCCCCAATCTCTAGAAATTTCGGCTGGAACCCGGGTCCGAGTGACCCAGCAGCTGCCACGTGGTGCCGAGACCGCTTGGTCCACCACCACTGAGGGCGTGGTGCTTCGTGCTCGTCAGGCCGAAACCGGATCTTGGTTCGCGCACAGCCGAAATGATCGCTTGTGGCTCGACCGGCTTGAGATCCAATTGGACGATGGGGAAATCACCACATTAAATCTCGATCAGTTCTCCGTTGTGCAAACACTCGAGAACGCGGGCTGACGCATGTCGTTGTTGACGGCGGTTGGACTGCATGTCCAAGTTGGCCACCAAGTGCTGTTCCGTGACTTGGGGTGCACCATCGAGCCTGGACAACGGGTCGGATTGGTGGGCCGCAACGGCACCGGCAAAACAACCTTCTTGAAGGTGATCTCTGGTGAGCGCGAGCCAGATTCAGGCAAAGTTGAGTTGCGCCGGGGAGCACGGGTGGGACTTCTTCGCCAGGATCCCGAATTCATGGCCGGTGACACCGTCCGTTCGGCGGCCGCCCGAGCGTTTGGACCATTGATCGAAGCGATCGCGTCGTTGGAAACGGTGTTTGACGCCATGGGTGAGGCATCTCAGGACGAACTTGAGTCTTTGTTTGCCAAGCAAGGTCGACTCGAAGACCAAATTGAAGCCCTGGGAGGACGCGCTTGGGAACATCGAGTGGACGAAGCGCTGGCTGGGGTTGGCCTTGGCGATCGCCTGCACCAGCCCGTTGAGGGTTTGTCCGGCGGTGAACGAGGCCGGTTGGGATTGGCGACATTGTTGCTGGAAAATCCTGACGTTCTTCTCCTCGACGAACCCACCAACCACTTGGATATTGCCGGTCGAGAGTGGTTGGAGAATTTCCTGTCGGAGACCTTTCGGGGTGCTGTCTTGGTGGTGAGCCATGATCGGGCTTTGCTTGATCGATTGGTGGGCACCATTGTCGAACTGGATCGGGGTCAACTGGAGGTGTATCCAGGCAACTATTCTGATTTCCGCTTGGAGCGTGTTGAACGTCGGAAGACGATCATTCGAACGTGGGAGAAGCAGCAAGATCGCATTCGCCACGAGCAGTCTTTCATCGACCGCTACAAGGCGGGCCAACGGGCTCGGCAAGCCAAAGGCCGAGCTTCCCGACTGGAGCGAATGATCGAAGACGAGGGCTTGGAGAAGCCACTCGAATTGGACGTGGTCGATCTTGATTTGCCCAACCCGCCTCGCAGTGGTGATCTGGTCCTGAGAACGGAACAACTTTGTGTCCAGCGGGGGGGCCGGGTATTGGTTTCTGGGCTCGACCTGGAACTTCGGAGGGGCGATCGTCTTGGCATCGTCGGACCCAACGGCACAGGCAAGACATCTTTGATCGCCACTTTGTTGGAAGAGACTCCTCCGTCCTCCGGTGGGTTGCAGATTGGCTCAAGGCTGAAAACAGCATGGTTCCGGCAGCGGCACGAGGCATTGGATCCCTCATTGGTGCTTTGGCGGCATCTGCAAGACACCTTGTCTGAGGGTCGAGGCCGAGATATCACCGAGCAGGAAGCTCGGAATCTCGCCGGCGCGTTTTTGTTCAGTGGGACCACGCAAGATAAATGTGTTGGCGACCTTTCGGGCGGTGAACGTTCGCGACTGGTTCTCGCGGGCCTGCTCGCCACCGCGCCCAACATGCTGGTTCTGGATGAGCCGACCAACCACCTGGACATTCCCACGGCCGAACGGTTGGAGCAAATGTTGGATCCTGATGCAGGTTGGGAAGGCACCATGGTGCTGGTCAGCCACGACCGAGCGCTGCTTGATCAGGTGTGCACGCGACTTTTGATCCTGCACCCCGACGGTCAACACGAACTCTTCGACGGCGCGTGGTCAGCGTGGCGGTCGCGACAGGCCATCTCGGACGCGGAGCCGGAGAAAAAAGCAGGAAAAAAAGAACGCGGTAGTTCTCCGTCTCGGCATGCACCAGTTGGACCCAAAAACCCACACTCTCATTTGTCGATGGAACAACTGGAGAGCAAGGTGATGGACCTGGAAGAACAGTTGGCACAAGCCGATCTCGCGCTCGGTGAACCTGAAGTTTGGTCCGATCCGGAAAAGCTCAAGTCTCTGCAGGACGAGCGCACTTCGATAGAAGATGAACTCGGCCCACTGAGTCAGGAGTGGGAGCGAAGAGCGTCGGAAATGCCTTGAATGTCAGCGACGCCAAGCACTTGAGGCGGCGTCGTATTGGGATCAATCACGCCATAGAGATTGTTTGGGTCAAGACGACGTTGCCATCTTGGTCCAAGAACGCAACGGTGACAGCTTGACCTTCGGTGTTGCGGAGGGAGGATTGTTCCACTGCATCCGCTTGGAACTGTCCACCTTTGGCCAGATAGGCCTGCTCGTACACCACTTGTTCGTTCACGCGGACCTGAACCGCGGCCACCTCTTTAGGAAGGCCACGACTGAAGAGCACGAAGTCCCCAGTGGAATCGTTCCATACCAACTGGCCGCTTCCGAGCTCGGATTGCCCGAACTGGATGAACGGGTTGTCGCGATTGGACAGGATGGCATTGATCTTTGGGGAAACCCCAAGGGCCTGGAGATTGCGCTGGACCTTTTCACTGCGGGCTTGTTGCCCTTGCCAACTCTCCGATTGGTTGGTCAGCATGATCATGGCCAGCATGCCGGCGAACATGGCCAAGGCAGCGGCACGCCAAACTGCGGCAGATCGGGTGGCTTTGTGGTGGTTTTTGGCTTGTCGGTTGAGGGTGAGCTTCAAGTGATGCTCGGGTGACTGCTCTGCGGCCCGTGCAGCGGAGGCGATGCATGCTGCCCGGAGATGGGAGGGTGGGGTGACCGAAGGCAGCGGAGCCTGGGTGGCCCAGTCCGCCTGAAGAACTCGAGTTTCTTCTCGCTCGGATGCTGAGAGTTCATTCAAGGCTTTCTGCAGCGCCACGCTCTCGGACTCATCGAGGAGGCCCAAAGCGTCAAGAATGAGATCATCCTTGAGGGTAGGGGGTTCATCAGATTGGTGGACACTCTCTGTCACGGCAGTACTTTCGTATTGATTTTCGGCTCGGTTGCAGTCAGAGCCTGAAGAACATCAAAACTTTACATCTCGGGTTTGGGACCCTCTCGCATCGCGGCTAAAGCGCGGGAAAGGGCACTTTTTACGGTCCCTAGGGGGGCACCAAGTTGCTCGGCTGTCTCTTTGAGGGTGAATCCCTGGAAATAGGTCCGGGTCACCACTTCTTTTTGGAGCTCGGAAAGCCGTTCCATCCGAAGCCTGAGTTCAGCCCGGATTTCGGTTGGGTCTTCGGTTTGGCTCGGCCCATCCCCCACGGGATCGGACACGTAATCTTGGGTGGTTGGGCGTGCTCGCTTTCGACGCAGCCGGTCGATCATGTGCCGCCGAGCGATCAGCATGACCCAAGTCACCAATTTGGCTCTCTCTGCGTCAAACCGATCTGCAGTCCGCCATAGGCGTATAAAGACTTCCTGCACAGCATCTTCAGACTCTGATTGATTGGGAAAAAACTGCCAAGCCACGCGAAAAACCAGCTTCCCGAACCGATCGTAGAGCTCACCGAACGCAGCTTCGTTCCCCGAAGCGACCTCGTGCATCAGTTCTTGATCGCTCATGGGCATAGCGACTTGAGTGTAGTCGCGGCCAGAATTGGCTGAATTTCAAATTCAAGGGTTCCGCTTCTAACACGAAATTGATACAAATGAGGCATGTACAAGGTCGCGTCACCCAAAATTTCAGCCAAACGAGGCTTCAGTCTCGTGGAGCTGGTGGTGGCGCTTGGGGTGGGACTGGGCATTTTGGCCTTGGTGTTTCCCGCCTTGTCTGAAGCCAGAACACTGGCAGTGCGAAGTGTCACGCAGTCCAATTTGCGACAAATTGGTGTGGCAACCCACGCCTACACCCAAGCTCGATCTGGGAAGCTTCCAGACTCTCTTCCTGCGGAGGTTGGGCGCTACGCCTGGCTGAACCTGGTCCGACTCCCACGTGATTCAGAGTTGGGAGATGCACGCTGGGATGGATTTGGCCAGTTGTTTGCCAATGGGTACACCGACACCGGTGAAATTTTTCACGCCCCAACCGTAGAGGGTGAGCCCACTTGGACGCACGATATTTCTTATCGGTGGGCGACACCACGACCGGACGAAACCGAACCATTGGCGTGTTCGTACGACTACTGCGGTGATCTGCGGTGGGAATCCGACTCCACGTCACGACGCCGACATCGACGCATTGACGACCGGTATTTGGTCCTGGCCACTGACGCCATCCGTTGCCCAAACATCGGGGGACAAGGCGGATTCAGCGTTCTGCGTGGTGACGCTTCGGTCCTTTGGTGCGATCGCCCTGTGCTCGCGTCACAAGCTGGCATGTTGGCGGAGGATGACTCCTTCCCCGCCATCTGGCGTGCCATCATTGACGCCGCCCACTGATGACCCTGATTGTTTGTGATCACCTCATTCACCCCATTCAGATTATGGGGTTGATCTGATCAATCGCGCGTGTTGCGGGAGGTGGTCTCCCACCTCGGGGCGGTACGTGCCGTACTTCACACACGTCCACCGATCGCTCAAGAGCAGATGGTCCAAATGCAGGATCGGAAATCGTGTCGGCCACGTCACGATTGGACCGTTACCAGCGTGGTCGAACGCGTGGGTGTGATCGGGAAATGCTTGTTGAATCGAGGCGGCATGGCGAGGGCAGTTGAAGTCGCCAAAGACCAAATCTGCGGTGCATGGTCCAAGTGCTTGTCGAATACGGTGTGATGTTCCCATGCGAGAGAGACTCGGATCAGACGGGCAGTCCAAAGCCACAAACTCGATGATTCCGTCAGGATGCTCAATGGAGCCTCGAGCGATGTTTAAAGGATGTGCGACGGTGTGATTTTCACTCAACACCAATTCACACTTCAGAGGCCATTTGGAGGCAAACAGAAAAGGCCACCTCGCCTCTTGATAAGGAAGGTGTTTGAGTTGCTCTTTCCAAGGGAGCCTCAACACGGTGTTGATATTGACCAAGCACAAAAAATCGGTTTCAAACTGACTGGCCACCTCGATTGTGGATCGGGCACGATCCTCATCGATCTCTTCCACCGTCCAGTGGGTGAAAACGAAGGGTTGTTGTTGGAAATCTATTGGGCTTTTTGGCTTCCAATCATGGATGACCCAGTGTCCCACTGCGATCACACAGAAGGTGATGCTGGTGGCTCTCAGTTGTCGTGTATTGCCAAGAGTGACACAAAGAACCCCCAAGAGCGGGATCAAGATGGTTGGCACCCAGTGGACCAATTGAATCGTGCTGAATCGATCGGTGATGTACTGGCCTATGAGGAGCAAGGCCCCAACACAGATCACAGCAAACCAGATTGTTTTTTTGATCGTTTGCAATCGGCGACTTCTGCACACTTGGTGATTACTGGAATGGAAAAAATATTGGGATCAGCAAGACCATCATCAAGCCCCGCAGGATGACAAGAGGGAGCCCAATCCGGGCGTAGTCGAGGAAGTGATATCCACCAGGGCCGTACACCATCAAGTTTGTGGGATACGACACGGGGGACAGGAACGTTGAGCTTGCGCCCAAGATCACTGCGGCCGCAAAAGGTTCGGCCGCCAGTTGTACGGCTTGACTTGCAGCAAAAGCAATAGGGAATACCAAGACGGCGGCCGAGTTGTTTGAGATCAGGTTCCCAAAGACCACGGCGAGCAAGTACACGCATGACAAAATGGCCAATGGTCCATGTGGGGCAGCCAACGCCAACAATTGTTCTGCGATCTGTGCGGCGGCCCCTGTGTGCTCCATAGCGCGGCCAATCCCAATGGCCGCGCCAATGACAAGCAGCATGGGGAAGTCGATTGCGGCTCGAGCCAGCCGTCCTGGTAAGCAGCGACTGAGCACCATCAGTCCTGCGGCCGTAAGGGCGACCACCGCGCTGTCGACAGGTGCCAAGGCGATTGCCAGAATCATGGAAAGCACGATGCCAATGGCAGCCTGAGCTTTTCGGTGGTTTGGTGGTCGAGAATCCTGCACTCTCGAAATCACATCGAATTGTTCACGTGCTTCACCGTCAGACAAGAATTTTTCGTTGGTATCAAGGAGAAGGGTGTCCCCACGCTCCAAAATCATGTCTCCAATTTTCCCTTCGAGGGGAACACCTCCACGACGCACGGCAATGATCGCCGCATTGAACCGAGTTCGGAATCCAATGTCTCGAACAGATTTGCCATGAAATTCCGAATCCCACGACACGACGGCTTCCACCAACGTTCGAATTTGGTGGGCCCCTTGGATTTTCCGTGCCTGCCCATCAAGCATTTCGAGTCCTCGGATATTCCGGAGGTCTCGGACCGAATCCAAGATCCCGGTGAACCACAAAAGGTCGCCCTCCAACAATGTCTCTTCTGGCCCGGGGGCAGGGATGTTTCTTCCTTCTCGCTCAATTCTGGTGAGGTACACGCCGGGAAGATGTCGCAAGTCAGCAGCTTCGACGGTTTTTCCCACAAAAGGGGCATCGCTTCGAATCCGCATCGCCAACTGGTAGTCACGGGTATCCAAACTCGGGGGTTCAGCCGGTTGACGTTCGGGAAGAAGTTTCTTATTGGTCAGCGCGATGACCACAATGCCGAGCACCATGAGTGGTAGCCCCACAGCTCCAATGGCCAAGAACGAAGGAACCCCATCCTGCACCAGCCGAAGCGGCGCATCCGAGGCCGACAGCATCACATCTTCTTGGCCTTCGTGGTCCAGCAACATCTCCAAGATCACGATGTTCGACGAAGTGCCAATCGCGGTTAAGGCTCCACCAAAGATGGCGGCGAAGGACAGTGGAATGAACAGTCGCGAAGGGGAAAGCCGAAGCCGTCGGCACCAATCCCCCAAAATCGGGAGGTACATCGCTACCAGCGGAGTGTTGTTCATGAGGCCGGACAGAAGACCTACCGGGAGCATCAAGCGGAGTTGAGCGCTCAGCAGCCCTTTGGGACGCCCCAGAAGCTTTCCGGCGATCAGATGGATGCCGCCGGTTTCCCGGAGTCCAGCCGCGACCACATACAAAGCACCAATCATCACAACTGCTTTGTGACTGAATCCTGACAGGCCATCTTGAATGGGAAGAATTCGATCTCCTCCCAAGATTTGATCTGCCAGCAGCAGCAGCAGAAGCCCTCCAACCATGGCGGTGTCGACGCCGATCCGTCGGCTCATCAAAGCCGCCGTCACCAAGCCGATGACACCGAGGACAAAGAGGCCTTCTGGGCTCATCCGGAAGACCTCACTGCTTCAAGCAAAGCGCTGTGGATTTCTGGGGCGGCCGCAACAACACCCGTGTTTTGCTCCAGCCCGCGTCCGTGGCCAAAGTCCAGTGGTTTGCCCGAGATGTCGGTCACGGTGGTTCCCGATTCCATCGCCACCAGCGCGCCCGCGGCGTGGTCCCAAACCCGCTCGACGTATCGCTTTCCTGGTCTTGGCAATCTCAGGTAAGCGTCGGCTTGATCGCGGGCAAGGAGACCGTATTTGGCCTGGGAGTCGAGTCGCACTCCAGTCCACTCTCGTCCGAGGGTTTGCATGGCCGCATCAACGGCGGTGTGGTCGGTGTGGGCTGCTTCGACAGAAGTGCACACCCGGACCAGTCCTTCGCATGTGCTCCTCTTGACCGGTGCCAGCGGCCCTTCCATTCCACCTGTGGCACAGCCTTGTCCAGCTTCGGCCGCCACGATGACCCCTTGTCCGTCGACTGCTTCGGGACTTTGGGTCGTGGCGACGTGCAGGTTGGGACAACCAAGGACACCCAAAGTGGGATGCCCATCGCACACCAGGCCCAGGGCCACCGCAAAGTGTTCTCCGCGGAGAAATCCTTTGGTGCCATCAACAGGATCAAGCACCCAGTACTCCGGTGCACTGGCGTCGTGTCCACCATGATCAAGAAGGGTCAGGACATCGTCAGGGGACCGTTCCCCAATTGCTGAAGAGACGGCTTCCGTCACCAAGGCAAGCAGAGCGTTATTTTCAGGTTCGCGGAGCGCGGCACTGGTCTCTTCACCGACCAAAGGGGTGCTGCCATCAGCATCACGCAAGATCGAAGCCACGATGGCTTGGGCCGCAAAGTCCGCCACGGTGACAGGGGACCGGTCATCTTTGGTCAACTCGGAAACTCGGTCCAAGCTGCGTTGAACGGATTTGGCCGCAAGTGAGGCTTGCCGGACGGCATCAAGGGCAATATTCAAGCGCATAAAGCCATATCGGCTCTCTGGCGTGGCTTCCTCAGGTCGATTTCGGCCTGTTCAGGCGGAGAATGAGGATCCGCAGCCGCAGGTCGCGTTGGCGTTGGGGTTATTGAACACAAATCCCCGCCCCATCAATTCGTCTCTGAAATCAACAGTGGTGCCATTCAAATAGAGGTAACTCTTGGGATCGCAAATCACCCGGACCTCCACCATGTTCTCGGATTCTCCGGAGCCTTCTTCGGCTTCGCTGGCTTTCCCATCGACGACCATCGCCCGGCAGGTCCAAACTTCGTCGGTTTCTTTTTGATTCTCAGTCAGGTCGAGCAAGTACGAGAAGCCCGAGCAGCCTCCGCCCTTGACCCCTACCCGGAGGCAGGTGGTTTCTGGGTTCAGGCTCTGCTGCTTCATGATGTCGCCAACTTCTTTGATGGCGGTTGGGGTGACGATCACGGACATGGTTGGTTCCTTCGGCTGTGGTTCAGTTGGGTCGGTGTGGTTTGGTGCGGGTCAAGACTCGGCGTCGTCCGAGCTCAGTGATGATGATGGTCGTCCTCGACGTCGTGACCGTTCTTTTTCTTCCAGTCGTTGATGGCGGTCCGGATGGAATCTTCTGCCAAGACCGAGCAGTGGATTTTGACCGGAGGCAAAGCCAACTCTTCGACAATCTCAGTGTTCTTGATGGCAAGGGCTTCATCAACGGTGCGACCTTTGATCCACTCTGTGGCCAAAGAAGAAGACGCAATCGCCGAGCCACAGCCGAAGCATTTGAATTTGGCGTCTTCAATTTTGCCGGCCTCGTCCACCTTG
The DNA here is from genome assembly GCA_002168105.2 of Phycisphaera sp. TMED24. GTDB lineage: Bacteria > Planctomycetota > Phycisphaerae > Phycisphaerales > SM1A02 > UBA8653. Next base: position 10,312 of record NHCD02000003.1, on the reverse strand, counting down.
ATATGGAGCTGCATGACATCGCCACATTCTGGAGCGCCGACGATACCTACGCCAATATCGGAGCGGTCTTTGACGTCAGATGAAGACCCGAAGGAGCCGACGTTAAGTGGCTTTTGAAAATGCTCGACAACTTTTTCACTGTAGGCCATGGTTTTCCTTTCGCAATTGACCATTCGTTGGTCAATTTGGTTTGGTTCAATGCGACTGCCACTCAATCTTGGAAATATCGACCCCTTCTTTCCAGAGATCGAACAGAGGGCTCATGGCCCGCAAGTGTTGTACTGCAGCGGCGATGCCTTCGATGGCTTCGTCGACTTCAGCTTCGGTGGTGTGTCGTCCAAGGGAGAGTCGCAACGAGGAGTGGGCAAGTTCATCACCAACTCCAAGTGCCTTGAGGACATAACTGGGTTCGAGGGATGCTGAGGTGCAAGCCGAACCTGAAGAGCAAGCGATGTTTTTGATGCCCATCATCAAAGATTCACCCTCGACGAAGCCAAAGGAGATGTTGGTCATGTGTGGCAGGCGATGATCGCGGTGGCCATTGACTTCCACCACTTCAAGCCGTGACATCAGTTCGTTTTCGAGCTTGTCGCGGAGTGCGCTGAGGCGTTTCCCTTCGGCTTCCATTTCCTCTTTGGCGATAGCACAGGCTGCCCCCAGCCCCACAATGCTGCTGACGTTCAGGGTGCCCGAGCGGAAGCCGCGTTCGTGACCGCCGCCATCTTGGATGGCTTGCAGACGTACGCGAGGTCGACGTCGCCGGACATACAAGGCGCCCACACCTTTGGGTCCATACATTTTGTGGGCCGAGAGTGAAAGCAAATCAATATTGTCTGCTTCGACATCCGTAGGAAGTTTTCCGACCCATTGGGTGGCATCGGTGTGGAACACCGCACCATGTTCTTTGCAGATCTTGCCAATGCACGGAATTTCGTTGATGGTGCCGAGCTCGTTGTTGGCCCACATGATGGACACCAGAATGGTGTCATCGCGGAGTGCATCTTTGACCATTTGTGCGGTGATGATGCCATCTGCACCTGGTTCCAAGAACGTCACATCAAAGCCTTCACGTTCCAAGCGGCGGCAAGGGTCGATGACGGCTTTGTGCTCGTGGACCGCGGTGATGATGTGCCCACGGCTTTCGGAGCCAGCCGGGGCTTTGGCGTACATTCGAGCCGCGCCCTTAATGGCAATATTGTTCGATTCGGTGGCCCCGGAAGTAAAAATGATTTCCTTGGGTTGGGCCCCCAGAAGATCGGCAACTTGCGATCGTGCGGTATCCACTCCGTTTTCAGCTTCCCAGCCGTACGCGTGGTTCCGGCTGCTTGAGTTGCCGTAAATCGAGGTGAAGTAGGGGAGCATGGCGTCCACCACCCGCTGGTCGCAGGGTGTGGTCGAAGCATGGTCAAAATAGATTGTGGTGTCTTGTGCGGTCATGGTCGGTGGGTACGCTTCATTCTAGCCAACCCCCGGCCAAACATTGGCAGAACCTCTGATCTACGATGGCGAATTCGTGGCAAGATTGACGGAAAATGCAGGTTTAGCCCCATTCTCGGGCGGCATCTTTGTGCCCACCATGGGTGGGCTGCACGAAGGCCATTTGGAATTGGTGCGTGCCGCCAAGAGTTTGGGCCGGCCGGTGGTGGTGAGCGTTTTTGTGAATCCTGATCAATTCAACGACCAAGATGATTTCGAGGGATATCCGCGCCGGTTCGACGTCGACGCTGGCTTGGCCGAATCTGCGGGGGCCGATGTGGTCTGGTGTCCTGCCCAGCAAGACATCTACCCGGTTGAGGTCGAGGTGCCGACGCCAGAGCTGCCCAGCGTGGCCACAAGGCCGGGTCTTGAAGACGCCCACCGGCCCGGACATTTTGCTGGAGTGGCTCGGGTGGTGCAGCGACTGTTCGACTTGGTGCAACCCGAAGTGGCGGTTTTTGGCGAAAAGGATTGGCAACAACTGCAGCTGGTCCAAGCCATAGTGGATCGAGACGGCGGGCCAAGAATCCATGCCGTGCCCACGTCGCGCGAACCCGATGGATTGGCCCGATCCAGCCGAAATGAGCGGTTGTCTGATGTGTCCCGGCCGAAAGCGCGGGCGGTCTACCTTGCGTTGCAAGCAGCGGCGGCGGCAAACCATCCCTCCACTGCGGAGAAGATGATGCAAGAGACCCTGGAATCCCATGGTCTCGAAGTGGAATACGCCGTGGTTCGTTCCTCAACGGGGTTGCGGCCGGTGGATGACTTTTCTCGTCCCAGCCGGGCGTTGGTGGCCGCTTGGTTGGACGGTGTCCGGTTGATTGACAACTTGTCCATGCCTGTGTGGACCTAGCATTTGGGTATGGACGCGCCGCTTCTCCTGTACGGGGGGACGTTTGATCCCCCGCATGCCGCCCATGGTCGTCTGCCTGAACTGGCTGGCGAAGCCATTGGCGCATCGCGGGTGGTTTGGATTCCCGCAGCCCAGAACCCGCTTCGCACCGAGGAGTCCGCACCGCCCGAAGATCGGGTGGCCATGCTGGAGGCCCTCTTGGCCGGGAACGCCGAAGCGGAAATTGACCAACGCGAACTGCAACGTGGCGGCCCCAGTTACTTCGTGGACACCTTGCGATCCTTCCGGGCGGAAGATGCAAGCATCCCGCTCCGATTCCTGATTGGTGCGGACCAAGCCCTGCAGTTTCGCCGCTGGCACGATTGGGAACAGATTTTGGATTTGGCCCATCCGGTCATCGCCCCGAGGCCGCCCCATGATCGGTTGGCCCTGGAACTGGTGCTCGAGCAATTGGACGAAGGACAATCGCGGCCCGGCTGGTGGCGCGGAGCGGTGTTGGATTTGCCGCTGGATGATGTGTCGGCCACCAAACTCCGTGAAGCCTTGGCCGAATCTGACCACGCGGCGTTGCGGGCTGGTATTCCAGACTCGGTGTTGGCTGTGATTCGCGCTCGCGGTTTGTATGGGAGATCAGATGCCTGAATTGCCCGAGGTCGAACACGCCAGGTCGCTCTTGGAGCGGTTTGTGGTGGGGCAACGAATTGCCAAAGTTCGAGTTGGCCCCGACACCATTGTGTGTGTCGAGGACCGTCCGCAGAAGATCGCCAAGACCTTCCGCGGGGCTGTCATGGAAGCTCCTGATCGACGTGGGAAACAGTTGTGGCTGCCGCTGGTGGACCGCGCCGCAGTGTTGGTGCATTTGGGTATGACGGGCGCCATTCGCGTGCGTGGAGAACAAGGTCTGCAGTTGGTGGCCCACGGCTCGGTTGAAGAGCATTGGCCGCCTCGATTTGAAAAATTCTGGCTCAAACTTGAGAACGACGTGGAGGTGGCTTTCACGGATCCTCGCAGATTTGGTCGCCTTCGCTTGCGCAAAGACCCTCTGCATGAGCCTCCAATTTCAGATCTTGGACCGGATCCTGTCGTGGACGAAATCGACTTGGGTGTCGTGTGTGATGCGCTCTTGCGTCGCCGAGCGCCCATCAAGAGTGTGCTGCTGGACCAGAAATTTATGGCTGGGGTTGGCAACTGGATTGCGGACGAAGCGTGTTACCAAGCCAAACTCAATCCTCATCGACTCGGTGTGGATCTCGAGCAAAAAGAAGCCAAAACCCTTGTCAAAAAGACCATTTCAGTGATTCAAAAAGCTTGTTCGGTTGATGCGGAGAAAGACCGCTTCCCTCGCACTTGGCTGTTTCACAACCGCTGGGGCAAAGTTCAAGGAGCCCGAACCACCAAGGGGGAATTGATTCAGTTTGATGCTATTGGTGGCCGCACCACCGCTTGGGTGCCGGTTCGCCAAGGCTGACGTGTGTTGCCAGTGGCGCGAACGCCACGGATCACATCGGCTTTTCTTCGATGGTCTGGTCGTAGACCTCGAGCAATTTTGTTTTGTCGAAGATGAGTTCTTGTCGCGACATGCCAGTGACTTCGTAGAACGGAGTCAATTCAATGGCATCACAAGGACATGCTTCTTCGCACATGCCGCAGTAGATGCAGCGGAGCTCGTCGATATCGAATTGCTTGGGATACTTTTCCCGGTCGTCCCAAGGTGATTCTTCGGCGGTGATGTGGATGCAGTTGGCGGGGCAGGCGGTGGCACACATGAAGCAAGCCACACAGCGCACTCGATCGTCTTCGTCTTTGTTCAGCCGGTGAACGCCACGGAACGTCGAACGCTCTTGGCCACCTTCGACCACAGGGCGGTCGTCTCGCTTCTCTTCGGGGTACTGGACCACATAGATGTTGTCTTTGTTCTTCCCTGGCTTGGTGATGTTGCCAAACAGGTGCCGGAAGGTCGTGCCGAGCCCCTTGGCAATTGCCGGCAAGAAGATGGCTTCCGCCGCGTGCATGGGCTTTGGGGTGACATCAATAATGGACTCGTCAGAGATCGCCATGGACAGAACAGGATAGTCGCCCCGGAACCCGTAGCATCATGAGATGACCAATCTTGTTCCTGGAACTGATCGCCGAGCAACCATGGGCCGGGGGGTCCGCATGGCTGCGATTGGCACCCAAACCGTGGGGTATGTCTTGGCCGGTTGGTGGCTGGGGGGCCAGTTGCAGCCTGTTTGGGGTGAAAAAGTGGGTGCCATGCTTGGTGTGACGGTGGGCATGACCCACCTCATTCGCAGCGCAATGCGTTTGCAGCGGTCATTTGAGCGTGAGGATCAAAAAAAGTGACGCAAAAAGATACTTGTGAGATCGTTTCACTGCCTTTTGGTGCCATGCTCTTGGCCGGAGCGGTTGGTGGGGGAGTGGGGCTGCTGGGTGGCTGCATGGCGTATCCCTCTGCTCCGATGCAATCCATCGTGCATGGGACACTTGCGGGGAGTGGTGGGTACGTGCTGGGCAGCTTGGTGCTCATGCCTTGGGTCGCCCGCCCGCTTGAGCAGTGGATGGCCATCTGGCCCGGAGCGCTGTTGAGCCGGCTCCTGGCGACGGGGATCATGGCTTGGCTGCTATACTTCCGCCCCCCTGAAGGGGATGACGGGTTCCGCACCGCGTTGGTGGTTTCCCATGTCGTGTCGATCTTCCTTGACGCGGCGCTTCTTGCTCGATGGTCCCGCTCGCTGGGCCAAAATCCCGTGCACGAGTCCGAATAGACACATGCTCACTGCCCTACTGCTAGCTGCTGCCGAGTACGACCCCAAGACGCACGTTCAAGATGTGTTGTTGATGGGGACGAAGGATGCTCCAGTTCTCACGATGCACATGGTGACGCTCGCCCTCAGTGGTCTCATCACCGTGGCCATGTTGCTGCTGGTTTCGAAAAGCATCGCCACCGGCCAGGCGGGTGAAGGCAACACGCGGTATCTCACCAAGAGCCGTTTGGGTCAATTTGTGGAAGCCATGATTTGCTGGCTCCGCGACGAAATGATCGAGCCCGTCCTTGGCACGAGCGGTACGAAGCGTTGGTTGCCGCTGCTCTTGAGCTTGTTCTTCTTCATTTTGGTGAACAACCTGATCGGGTTGATCCCCATTGTGGACATGCTCCACCTGGGCGGCATGCACACCACTCCGGTTGGTGGTACCGCCACCGGGAACTTGGCCATCACCATTGGTCTGGCCGTGGTGTCCTTTGTGATCATTCACCTGCACGGCATCATGGAATCTGGGGTCGGCGGTTGGTTGGCCCACAACTTTGCTGGTCTGCCGGTCTTTGGTTTAACCAGCAAAAAAATTGGTGATTTGGGCCTGCTTCCCATCGCTCTCTTGGTCTTCGTGATCGAGATCGTCGGTCACTTGATCAAGCCATTTGCGCTGGCCGTCCGTTTGTTCGCCAATATGGTGGCTGGACACACCGTTATGGCCGCCCTCTTCGGTCTTGGCCTTGGTGTTTTGAAGGACTTGACTGGCCCAGAAATCGGAACGGTTGTTGGTTCCGCGGCGGGCTTCGCCTTCTACTTCCTCGAATTGTTTGTGGCCTTTTTGCAGGCCTTCATTTTCATGTTCCTCACCGTGGTGTTTTTGAGTTTGTTCAATCACCACGATGATCATGAGGACGACCACGCTCACGATGCGGCGGAGCCATCCCCCGCACATTGATGTATTGAACCTTTGGCGGTTCACCCTTGGCGGGGGGTTGAACGGCCGGACCCTGAAGACCGCCGGAGTGCTTCTCAAGATGAACAAGTTGTTCGCGATTGTTGCCCCTCTTTTCGTCGCTTCCACCGCAATGGCACAGGACGCCGAAGCTGCCGCCTCCTCCTCGCCAATGATCACCGGCTTTGCCGCTGGCCTCGCCGTTCTCGGCGCTGGTCTTGGTATCGGCCGCATCGGCGCTACCGCGTGTGAGGCCACCGCTCGTCAGCCTGAAGTGAAGGGTCAGATCTTCACCAACATGCTGCTCACCGCGGCCCTCATTGAAGGTGTTGCGTTCGCCGCCGTGATCCTCGTCGGCTGAGTTGAATTGATTTCACGTCGGCCGGGGTCCCGCCTCGGCCGACTTCACCCTTTCACGGAGCCACTGCATGCTCTTTGCTTCCCTTTTGCTGCTCGCGGATGAAGCGGCCCACGCCGCTGGTGACCACGGTCACGATCATGGTGATCACGGCCATCACGCTGAACACTTGCCGCTGACCGGGGTTCTAGAAAACCCCGCCGGACAGATGTACCCCGTGATCGCAACGATTGTGGTGTTCCTGTTGGTCTTTGGCATTTTGGCCACCGTGGTCTGGCCCAAGATTTTGGGTGGCCTTGAAGACCGCCAGCAGAAAATCCAAGGTGATATTGAGCAGGCCGAGCAATCTCGTGCCGAAGCAGAGAAGGCCAAGGCCGACTTCGAAGCTCAACTTGCTGAGGCTCGCAAACAAGCAGCCGAGACCGTTGCCCAAGCGAAGGCCGACGCCCAGCGGGTGGCCGACGAACTGCGTGCGGCGAATGATGCGGAGCTGACCCAGCTCCGAACCAAAGCCATGGCTGATATCGAATCGGCCAAGTCAGCCGCGGTTGCCGAAATCCACGCCGAGGCTGGCGCTTTGGCCACCGCGGTGGCGAGCAAGATCCTCGGCCGGGAAATCACCGTGGCCGACCAGCAGCAATTGGTGCAAGAGAGTCTTGCGGAAATGAAGGGCTGAGATGAGCGAGGTTCGCACCGACGCCTTGTCCGAGCGGTACGCCGAGAGCCTGCAAGAACTGGTTGCGGCCCAGGGCGGTGATTTTGCCGCCGTGTGCGAGAGCCTTGATGGTGTTCTCGAGTTGGCCGCCAACGAATCTTCCTTCGCGGAATTCCTTCGCAGCCCCATCATTGACCCCAAGAAGCGAGACGCCAGTTTGGTTCGCATGCTGATGGGGCAAGTGGAGCCCGTCACGTTGAACTTCTTGCGGTTGCTCAACAACAAGGGACGCCTTACGGCCTTGCCCGGCATTGTGGAAGCGGCCAAAGCTCGTGCGGATGCCGCTGCCGGCCGCGTTCGTGTGAGCGTCACCACTGCCGCTGACATGTCTTCCGAACATGACGCGTTGACCGAAAAGATTGGCGCTGCCGTTGGTGGGACTCCAGTAATCACCTGGAAAGTGGACTCCGGTTTGATTGGCGGCCTCCGTCTTCAGGTGGGTGACAAACTCATCGACGGCTCCATCGCCTCTCGCTTGCGCCGGCTGGAGTACGCCTTGCAAGTGGAAGCAGCGGCCAAAGTTCGGGCGCGTGCCTCGGAGATGGTTGGCTCCTGATGTCCTTGCTTCGCACGATCATGGTTGCTTTGCTTGTGGTTGCCCCCGTGGCGGCCGAAGAAGCGGCTTCACAATTGAGCGTGCGTGGTGAGGCGGCCTTGAAAGTTCCGGCCGATCAAGCCAGCCTTCGCATCGTGGTTCGTGCCGAAGCCGACACCGTGGCCGAAGCCATGCGTTCGGCGGGCACCCGTATCAACAAGATCACCGATTTCCTCGACAGCTTGGACATCGAGCCTGGCAAAGAGCGACGCACGGGGGGCTACTCCCTTGAGCCAATTTGGTCCCAGCGTCCTCGCAATCCGGCCGAAGACTGGAAGCCCACCGTGTTGGGGCACCGTTTGGAACATCGGATCCTGATCGAAACCACCCGGTTGGAACTGGTCGGGGAACTGCTGGCCAAGAGTGCCAAGCATGGGGCGGACGAAGTGAATTTGGATGGCTTTGGCCTTTCCAAAGCGGCCCGCATGGCCCAACGTGACGCATTGCTTCAAGAAGCGGTTCGCAACGCACGCCGTGAAGCCAGAGTTGTGTCTGCTGCCTCGGGCACGGTTTTGGCCGGCATCAAAAGCATCGACATTGAATCAGAAAACGCAAGGCCACCAGTGATGGCTCGGGGACGCATGATGATGTCCGCCGAAGCTGACTTTGGGGCCCCCACCATCGAAGCCGGCGAAGTTGAGGTTCGAGCCGCCGTGCGCATCGTGTACACCCTCGGACCTCTTTCGGAATAAACCAACCGTCTTTTGACGCCTCTGTACCCCTGGAAAGAACGCTGTGAAGATCAAGACTGACGAAATCACCTCTGTCCTCAAGCAAGAGATCGAACAGTTCGGCGCCGAACTGGAAGTCTCCGAAGTCGGACGCGTGGTGGAAGTGGGCGACGGCATCGCCCGGGTATACGGACTGGCCAAGGCCATGTCCGGTGAACTCGTGGAATTCGACACCAGCAAGGGCCCCGTGATGGGCCAGGTGATGAACCTCGAACTCGACACCGTGGGCTGTGTGATTTACGGCGATGCTTTGGCTGTGCAAGAAGGTGACACGGTGAAAGCCACCACCCGCTTGCTCGAAGTGCCTGCTGGTCACAGCCTCCTCGGCCGCGTGGTTGATCCACTGGGCGCTCCACTGGATGGCGGCCCCGCCATCGAAGCCGACGCCCAAATGAAGCTCGACATTGTGGCCCCGGGCATCGCGTTCCGGCAGCCCGTCTCCGAACCCATGGCGACCGGTATCAAGGCCATCGACTCCATGATTCCCATCGGTCGGGGGCAACGGGAACTCATCATTGGCGACCGGAAGACTGGCAAGACCGCGGTCGGCCTTGATGCCATCATCAACCAAAAGCAGTACTGGGGCACCGATGAGGCCGTGGTCTGCGTCTACGTCGCAGTGGGTCAGAAAGCATCCACCGTGGCCGCTGTGGTGGAAGACCTCAAGAAGGCCGGTGCAATGGATTACACCATTGTGGTCTCGGCCTCGGCGTCTTCGCCCGCGCCCATGCAGTACATCGCACCGTATGCCGGTTGTGCCATGGCCGAACACTTCATGTGGCAAGGCAAAGAAGGCAAGTTACCCAAGCACGCGTTGGTGATTTATGACGATTTGTCCAAGCAAGCCGTGGCGTATCGCCAGCTCTCCTTGCTGCTTCGTCGTCCTCCAGGTCGTGAAGCCTATCCCGGTGACGTGTTCTATCTGCACAGCCGGTTGCTCGAACGGGCGACCAAGCTTTCGGATGAAAACGGCGCTGGTTCGTTGACCGCGCTGCCGGTCATCGAAACCCAAGAAGGTGACGTGTCGGCCTATATCCCCACCAACGTGATTTCGATCACCGACGGTCAGATCTATCTGCAGCCCGAACTCTTCGCGGCCGGTATTCGGCCCGCGGTGAACGTGGGTATCTCCGTGTCCCGCGTGGGTGGTGCGGCTCAGATCAAGGCGATGAAGGAAGTGGCCGGTTCGCTCCGTCTGGACCTCGCGGCGTACCGCGAACTCGAAGCGTTTGCCCAGTTGGGTACGGAACTCGATGCGGCCAGCCAGCAGCAGCTGGATCGTGGTGCCCGCATGGTGGAACTGCTCAAGCAGGGTCAGTACACCCCGTTTGACACCATCGACCAGTGCATCTCGATCTACGCGGCGTCCAAGGGCTTCCTTGACGACTTGGAAATCTCCAGCGTCGGGAAGTTCGAAGAAGGCTTGCTTGAGCACTTCAAGTCGGCCCGCAAAGATCTGCGTGATGCTTTGGCGTCCGCCGGGTCGTTCAAGAAGATTGACACCGATGCCTTCGAAGCGGCCATCGCCGAATTCAAAGCAGGCTTCACCGCCTGATTCCATCGCTCATTGAGTTGTATTCAAAGCCGCGACCAGTTGGTCGCGGCTTTTTTGTGATGCCGTCGAGTGATTCGCTTACAGGATTCGAACCCTCGACATTCACGTTGGGAACGTGACGCTGAAGTTTCAGAACTCGTAACGCAGGCCCACGGAAAGGCTGGGTGATCTCACGTCCATCGTGAACGGCTGGGTCAACTCATTTTCCAGACGAGGTTCGTCGGTTTGGAACCACCCAAGTTGGGTGACAAAGCCCAAGTCGTCGGTGATGGCTTTTTCAAAACCAACGAAGCCCTGGAAGGCAATGGTGTCTTCCGCGAACTG
>NHCD02000039.1 GCA_002168105.2 Phycisphaera sp. TMED24 | reverse complement strand
TTCTCCACGTCGGTGGTGATCGACAACTGTCCGCCCGGCTGCAACCCCTGCAGCAGCGTAGGCTTGAGCGCCGCGCGGGCCGCGTAGACAGCGGCCGTGTAACCCGCAGGGCCCGAGCCCAGAATGATCATGCGGCGGTGGTTCGACTGTGACATGGGGTAGGGGTCCTTCTCAGGTTCGTTTCCGTTGGTGGTTGAGGCTTGGGCGCTATTTGGTCCAGCCGAGGTTCAGCGGGTGAGCCTTCCGCTGTTCGTGGCTTTCGCCCTGGTGCTTACCCGCTTCCCAGCCGACTTTGCTCAGCACCTTCTCAGCAAAATCGATCGATTCCTGATCGGTCACGGTCGCAATGGTATCGTTCCAGCGGTTGAGGAAGCCCCCCGCTGCAATCACCGCCATGATCTCGATGGTCTGGATATCGGTGAAGTGCTTGCGCATCTCGGCGAAGTGGTGGGGCTCGGTTGCATTGGGGGAGGCCCCCGCCGACACCGCGAGGTTGAGCGCGGCCTTCTCTGCGTCTGTGAAGTGATCGGACTCTTCGAGGTTCCAGATGGACAGGATCTTCTCTTCCGACACACCCAGAACGTTCAGGTGAAAGGCACCATGGCTCTGACAATGGCGGCAGCCGCTGGCCATGCTGGAGGCGAGAAACACCAGCTGCTTGAGCTCCTTGTCCGCCTCGCGACCGGCGAAGACAAATTTGAGGAAGGTGTTCCAGCGCTCTCTGAGCTCGGGCCAGAGTTCCATCTCGAAATCCTGACGGTTTTCATATCCCTGATCAGCCATTTCAAAACTCCTCTAGCTGTTCTGTGCGCCGGGCGTGGTTGCGGAATTCACCGACATGAGACCGTTACCCAGTAAAATTATATGTGTAGTCATATATGTATCGTCATGCTATTTTCGCGTCAACGGTTCATGCTCAGGAAAGTGCTCAAAAATGGCTTTTCACGTGTACAAATCCACCCGACAGTTTAACGCCCGTGTCCGTGAGCGACTGAATCTTGAAGACCCGGCCATGCTCGAGGCGGCACAGCGGGGGAAACTCGCCGATTTACCGGCCGGCGGTATCCTTCGTCCCGACGGTGGCAAGGCCTGGGACCCGGCGTGGTTTGCCTTCCTGCAGGAGGAATGCCCCGACACCGCCAACCCCTCGCTCTGGCGTCATGCACAGCTCAATGCGATCAGCGGACTGTTCGAGGTGACCGACGGCCTGTGGCAGGTGCGCGCGGCCGACTACGCCAACATGAGCATCATCGCCGGGGCTAGCGGCTGGATCATCGTCGACCCGCTGCTGACCCGCGAAACCGCACAGGCGTCGCTCCAGCTGGTCAACGACACCCTTGGTCACCGACCGGTGAGCGCGGTTCTGGTGACCCACACCCACGCCGACCATTTTGGTGGTCTGGGCGGGGTCGTGGGCGAAGGGGAGGACATCCCCATCTACGTTCCCGAAGAGTTCATGGCCTACGCTGCGGCCGAAGGCGTGCTGGGCGGAAACCACACCTCACGTCGGGCCATCGATCAGTTCGGGCTGGCCCTGCCGTTCGGACCGGAGGGGCTGGTCGACGGCGGGATCGGCAAGACGGTGGCGCGCGGCTACCGTGGCTTTCGCGAGCCGGCCGTCGAGATCGGCGACAGGGACCGCTCGGTCAGCATCGACGGGGTCACCTTTGAGTTTCTAATGGGATCAGGCACTGAAGCCCCCGCTGAGTTCACCTTTTTCCTGCCCGATCACGGCGTGCTGTGTATGGCTGAAGTCTGTACCCAGACCCAGCACAACCTGCTGACCCCGCGCGGTGCCGAAGTCCGCGATGCCCGCCTGTGGGCTCGGGTGATCGATGAGGCGCTGACCCGGTTCGGGGATCGGGCGCAGGCGCTGATCAACTCGCACAACTGGCCGGTCTGGGGACAGGCGCAGGTGCAGACGTTCATGCTCGAACAGCGGGATATCTACAAATACGTCCACGACCAGACGCTGCGTCTGGCCAACCATGGCATGACGATCAAAGAGGTCGGACAGGCGCTGGAAGAGCCGGATTTTGCCCGGCACGCCCTCCATGTCCGGGGTTACTACGGCATGCTGCACTTCAATGCCCGTGCGGTTTATCAGAAGTACTACGGCGCCTTCGACGGCCGCCCGGTTGACCTCAATCCGCTTCCGCCGGCGGCCGAAGGCGCGCGTTATCTCAAGGCCCTGGGGGGTGAGCAGCGGGTGCTGGAGCTCGCCCGCGAGGCAGTGGAGCAGGACGACCTGCAATGGGCGGCGACGCTGCTCAATCACGTGGTTTTTGCCGGCAATCCGAGCCCGGACACCCGGGCGCTGCTCAGCGAGATTTACCGCAACATGGCCTATCGCGCCGAGAGCGGGATCGAGCGCAACATCTGCCTTGCCGGCGCGCAGGAACTTGAAGACGGTGTCAAAGTGCTGCCCGCCGCTGGTGGCCGGAACGCCGAGCTGGCCGCGACCCTGTCACTCGAAGACTGGCTGGACGCCTACGCCATCCGCCTCAACCCGGAGCGTGCGCGAGGCGAGGCCTTTACCCTGCAGCTGCAACTGCCCGAAGGCAGCGCGCTGGTATCGGTCGCACGACAGACCGAATTCGCGCGGATCGGGGGCGGGCAGGCCGATGTAGCCGACGTCAGGGTTAGGGCGACCCGCGAAGCGCTGGAGGCGCGGATGAACGGCCAGCCCGGCGACGTTGCGATCGAGGGCGACGCGGCCCTGTTCGACCGCTGGTTGGCCCTGCACGACAGCTTCGATCTCTGGTTCGAGATTGCGACGCCATGAAGACTCTCGAGTTCGATTTTGTCGTGGTCGGCGGCGGCGCAGCGGGCTGCGTTCTGGCCGCCCGGCTGGCGCAGGATTCGCAGGCCTCGGTCGCGTTGGTCGAGCGCGGGCGCCGGGACCGCAATCCATGGATCCACATCCCCGCGACCTTTTTCAAGGCGATCCAGAGCCGGGATGTCGAAGCCCAGACCTCCGAGCCTGATCCGTCGCTGGAAAACCGGCCGTTTGTGGTGCCGCAGGGCCGGGTGCTCGGCGGGGGTACGTCCGTCAACGGCATGATCTACATGCGCGGGCAGGCCCGTGACTATGACGACTGGGTGGATGTCTTCGGCTGCGAAGGCTGGGGCTATGCCGACGTTCTACCGGTGTTCCGGCGCCAGGAGCGCAACACCCGGCTGGGGGATGATCCCTACCATGGGGCGAGTGGCCCGCTCGTGGTCGATGACCCGAGCGAAAAGCACCCCGTGACCCAGCGGATCATCGATGCCGCCGTCGATTGCGGCGTGCCGCTGAGCACCGACTTCAACGGCGCGCAGCAGGACGGCGTGGGCTGGTATCAGGTCACGGCCCATCGGGGTCGCCGGCAGTCGGCCGCGACCTGCTTCCTCCGGCCGGCGCTGGGCCGGGAAAACCTCGCACTGCTCACGGGGCTGGACGTGTCCCGGCTGAGGATCGAGGGTCGCCGGGCGCGGGCAGTCGAGGCCGTGGACGAGGCGGGCGCCCCGGTGCTGATCACCGCGAGGCGGGAAATCGTGCTGACCGCCGGGAGCTTTCAGTCACCCAAGCTGCTCATGCTCTCCGGCATCGGTCCACGGGCGCAGCTCGACCGCCATGGCATCGAGGTCATCGAGGACGCGCCCGAGGTCGGCGCAAACTATCAGGATCATGTCGGCGCACCGTTGACCGCGCGCATGAACGACAATCTGGGTCTGTACGGGGCCGATCAGGGGCTGAAGGCGCTTGGCCATGGGCTCAACTACCTCCTGCGTGGGCAGGGTCTGCTGACCACCAACCTGCTGCAGGGCGGGGCCTGCGTCGACACCAGCGGCAGCGGCCGCCCCGACGTCCAATACAACATCGCGCCCTTTGCACCCGGGCGCCCGGGCATGCCGCCGCTGGACTTCCACGCGCTGCAGATTCACCCCATGACCATGCGTCCAAGCAGCCGCGGGCGGCTGGGGCTGCGGTCATCCGATCCTGCGGACAGCCTCCGGTTTCACGCGGCAGCGCTGGGCCACCCGGAAGACCTAGATACCCTACGTCGTGGGGTGCGGCTGGCGCGGGAGATCCTCAATCAGGCGGGCTTGCGCGAGCTGGTAGCCGAGGAGGTCTGGCCCGGCCCCGGGGTCAGCGTGGCGGTGGGCTCGAACAACCTCGACGATGCGATCCGGGCGCAGGCGCGCACCATCTACCACCCTTCGGGCACGTGCCGCATGGGCGGGGACAGCGAGGCCGTGCTCGATCCCCGGTTGCGGGTTCGCGGTATCGAGGGGTTGCGGGTCGCGGACTGCTCGGTCATGCCGGCGCTGGTGTCCGGGAACACCGGCGCACCGACGATGATGATCGCCGATCGCTGCGCCGATTTCATGCTGGCTGACATCGCCTGATCAACGCGGCACCCGGTAGTCAGCACCCTCGACCCTGCGCCCTGTATTTCGGGATCAGAAGTCGAAGAAACTGGTCTCGGGGTGGAAGGTGATCCACGAGCGGATGTACTGCTGATAGCTCTGCAACTGGCTCAGCTGCTTTCCCTTCATCTTCCCCTTCAGGCACGTGCCGAACCAGTTCCAGGTCGAGCCGGTCTGGCTGTCGGTCATACCCTCATCGACGGGCGTGAAGTCCAGCATCTCTCCGTCCACTTCCCTTGAGTAGGCGGCGGCAGAGGTGCGGTCCGGGTCCGTGGCGACCACGATCGGGGCGCTGCCAAGGGAGTCGTTGACCATGCCGCGAGATTTAAGCTGCTCCCAGTCATAGCCGCGCGCTGCACCATTGCCTTCGACACCAATGACCAGCGAAGGGGTATCCTGCATATGCCAGGCGGGCTTGGTGGCCTCGAAGCGCTGCAGCTTGTTGATGAAGTTGTATTTGCGGGTGAACTTGGGATCGTACTGCAGGACCAGGCTCTTGGGGTATTTCTTGAGCCAGTTGCCAAGGGTCATCTGCTCGGCAGGCACGTCTTCCAGCACCCGGCCGGCGAGCTTGCCCTTCGCCGCTTCACCGGTTTCCTGCCGCCACCACGTGCCGGTCTGGTTGTCTTCGAATGTCGCATTGAACGAGATCGCCCCGACCAGCGTGAAATCGAGGGTCTGGCCGTCGACGTTGATGTCGTAGACCCGGCCACTGCGGCACAGACCGCAGTAGGTGACCCAGACCGGCAGGTCAGCGACCTGATCGACGATCTGGTGGTGGAAGGTGATCATGTTGACCGGGAACGCCTTCTGCTCACCACCGTAGTTTACGCCAATGACCTGCAGTTCAGGGTCGAGTTGGTTTTCCTTTGCCGTGGCAAAGACCTTCTGCGTGATTCCGGGGAACTTGACGCGGCCGGTCCAGATCTTCTCGAACAGCCAGAAGACGCCGAACCACGCCAGCCCCAGCGGCACCGCGCCGCCGATCATGATCCAGCGTGCGTTGCCGCTGGCCATCACCACCATGGCCACCAAGGCAATGATCAGTACAACCCGGATCAGCATGATGTTGGACCACATGAAGTGGGCAAGATGCATCTGCCCGGGCAGTTTCTGCAGGAAGGGTGGTGTACCGTTCGCGCTCAGCCCCTTGGTCAACTCAGCCAGAACAAGTCCGATGAGAACGATAAAGTAGATGGTGAGCAGCATGTCTTCCTCCTGTCGAAATTGTCTCAGCCTTGCGGTGGCTGTTCGCTGTTCTGTGCGGCCTCAAGCACCCGGTCGAGAAGGGCGATGAGCGTGGCCTTTTCTTCGTCGTTGAGGGACTGGTCGATCTGACTGAAATAGGAAAAGATGGCGGGCATCGCGGCTTCCACTTCGCGACGGCCTTCTTCTGTCAGCTCGAAATTCTTGACCCTGCGGTCTTCACCGCTGGGGAGGGAGCGCACAATCCCCGTCCGCTCTAAATCCGCGAGCCCGCGGCTCGTCTGCGCCTGATCGGCAAAGCTGCGGTCCACCAGTTCTTTCTGGCGTGAGGTCCCGAAGGCATAGAGCAATGAGGCCACTCGCCATTCGGGGATATTGAACCGCGTCGTTGATGCAACTTCCGCCGTGACGCTGCGGGTGAGTAGCGTGCTCACACGGTGGACTATTTTGACAAGAAAGCTCGCGCTCCGTGGAACGGTTTCGCTATCGATGTTCCGGAATTTCATGGGCAACTCCGCTTCAAGAATGTTGACTCTCAGATAACATGACTTTACATATATGACTAGTCATGTAATTGCCTACGAGGCTGAGAAACGATGACGTTGGAGTTGTACTATCTCGAGGAAACGGACTCGATTTGTTCGAACCGAGTGGTCGTTGCGCTCTGGGAAAAGGGGATCACCGACTGGAAGCCCCACAAGATGCAACTGGTCGAGCGAGATCAGTTTAAGCCGGCATACTTGGACCTGAACCCACAGGGGGTCGTTCCGACCTTGGTTCACGACGGCAGACCGATCAGGGAATCGTCCCTGATCACCGACTACCTCGACGATCTCAAGCCCAGTCCGGCACTGAAGCCAGTCAATCTGGTTGAGCGCATCCGAATGAAAGAATGGGTCAAGCTGTTCGACGAACGCGGTTACGAGGCGACCGCCGTTGTCAATTTTGTCACCAAGTTCCGTCTGACAATTCCGCGTGAAGTTATGGAAGAGCGCTGGAAGAGCGTGCCTAACATCGACCGCCTTTATCGTCAGCGCTCGGTGATCACGGACGGGGTCGACTCACCCTATGTCATGCGTGCGATCGGAGCCTTTGAGTCGATCTTCGTTCTCATGGAAGACGCGCTCGGCGACGGACGCCCGTTCCTGATGGGGGATCAGTTTACCCTCGCTGAAGTCAACTTCGGCCCGTTCATGAAGGTGCTGGAAATGGTGCGTTTCATCGATTTCTGGCTCGAGCCCTATCCCCGTGTTCGCGACTGGTGGGATCGGCTCGCCAAGCGCCCAAGCATGCAGCAACTCGACACCTTCCCATCCAACGCTCTCGCCGAGGATTCACCTCACGCCCGGACCGGGACGGAAACCCGCCCGGCCTTTGAGGCCAAGGTCAGCGAGTACCGTGAAGCCTTCGCCCATGCCTACCGCAAACGCAACTGAGCCAGAGGGAGCCGATGGATGGTTAAGCTGACGCCAGAAAACCCGGAGGCACGCGCGCTGGAGGGGCTGCACCTCTACCATTCAGCGCGGTCAAACTGCTCAGCCCGGGTCCGGCTGCTGCTGGAGGAAAAGGGGCTGGCGTGGACCGGTCACCACCTCGATCTGCTGAAAAAAGAGAACATCTCCGCGGCTTACTTTGGCATTAATCCCAAAGGTTTGGTGCCTGCATTGGTCCACGACGGCAAGGTTGTGATCGAATCCAATGATATCCTCGTTTATCTCGAAAAGCAGTTTCTTGAACCCGGCTTCCGTGAGGTGGATGATGCGCTGCAGCCGCAGATCGATACCTGGTTGCGCAAGTCCGGTGAGCTGCACATTCCGGCGATCAAGACTTTCCAGTACTACAAGCTCAACGCCGCCGTGCTCGAAAAGACCCCGGAAGAAGAAGAGCGTTATTGGAAGCTGCAAAAGGATCCGGAGCTGCTGGCCTTCCACGGCAAGCACAGCGGCGGCAAGAGCTTTTCCGAGGCGGATGCCGCCGACGCCATCGCCCTACTGACGGCTGTGTTCGAGGAGATGGAGCAGGCCTTGCAGGCCAGCCCCTGGCTGGTCGGTGGCCGTTACAGCCTCGCCGATATTTCCTGGGGGCCATCGATCACGACCGTCGCCAGTGGCGGTTTTGATTTCGGCCCCTTCCCCGCGATCCGGCGGTGGTATGATGCGCTATGCCGGCGCCCCCAGTTCGACAGGGCTGTGCTGGAGTGGCGAAAGCAGGCGCAGTGGGAAAAACTCAAGAAGGTGAAGTCATCCTATGCCGATCAGACCCACGGATAACCCCGAAATCCTGAACATGCGGGGGCTGAATCTGTTCCACTATTCATACTCGAATTGTTCGATGCGTATCCGACTGTTTCTGGATGAAAAGGGAATCCCGTGGAACGATCATTTCATCGATCTGCGCGCGCAGAAAAACCTGACCGAAGAGTACTTCGCCATCCACCCGCAGGGGCTCGTTCCAGCGCTGGTTGACGATGGGGTCATTGTCTACGAGTCCGCCGACATTCTTGAATACCTCGAAGAGAAATTCCCGGAGCCATCGTTTACCCCGGACACTGCCGAGGGCCGTGCCGAGCTGGATAAGATGCTTGAGTTCACCCGCTCCGGGCACTTTCCGGTCATCAAGACCTGGGCCTATGGCCGGAACAACAAGCCGACGAAAACGCCTGAATCCATGCACAAGCTGGAGGTCCTGCAAAAGGACAACAAATGGATCGTCGACTTTCATAAGGAAACCATGGCCGAAGGCGGCATCGCTGAGGAAAAGATCCTCGCGGCAGAAAAGATCCTCAAGGGCATGTTCGCCGACCTCGACGACCGCCTGTCCCGGCACGAATGGATTCTGGGCGATCAGATGACACTGGCCGATATCGCATGGATCCCGCAGTACGCGCTGTTCCAGCGCAACAATTTCCCCTTTGAGCCCTATCGCCACTGGATCGACTACGTGGCCCGCTGGCAGAAGCGGCCCGCCTACGTCAGCGCTATCGGCAACCACATGCCCGGCTCCATGGAGCTGCCTTATTGAAGCTTTGGCGCGCGCGTTGCGGAAAAACTGCCTAAAGTCCCTGTTCAGGTGTTGGTTGTGAGACCAGCGCCGTCACCAGGCAGGCCAATGGGAGGAGCATCATGCCATTCGAAACCAAGTTCGTGACCCTCGGCACCGCCGGAGGACCGACCCCCAAGCCGCATCGGATGCCCCCGGCGCACGCACTGGTGCACGAGGGCGGCACCATCCTCGTCGACTGCGGGGAGGGCGCCTTCCAGCAGCTGAGCCGGGCGGGCTTTGATCTCCGCAAGGTGACCGACCTGTTTATCAGCCACCACCACTTTGATCACATCGGCAGCCTGTTTGCCTGTCTGGGGCTGAACATGATGATGCACCGCGACCGGCCCATGAACATTTATGGGCCGCCGGGGACGGCAGAGATCGTGCAGCATCTGATCGCGGCCTGCGACATCCCGCAAGCTGTCGGCTTCGGTGTGCCGGGGCAGGTCTTGCCGCATCCACGCGACTTCGTCGTCTGCCGCGATATCAGTCCCGGTGAGGTGGTTTTGATCGACGATGTCAGGGTCTCCTGCTGCGAAAACACCCACTACCGCCCGGAAGTGGAGCTGGGGCAGGAGGGGCCGGTTTCGCTCTCCTATCGCTTCGACACGCCCGATCGCTCGATCCTGTTTACCGGCGATACCGGACCCTGCCGTGGTGTCGAAAGCCTCGCTGCGGGGGTCGATTTGCTGGTGGGGGAGATCCTCGACATCGAGGTGGTGATGACCGGTATCAGAGAGCGCAGTCCCAACATGCCGGCTGAAGGTCTTGCGAAGATGGAGCATCACATGACCCTGCACCATCTGACGCCCGAAGCGCTGGGTGAAATGGCGACGCAAGCCGGTGCCCGCGAAGTGCTGGCCGTTCACATCCCCTTCTACACGCGCAGCGATGAGGAAGAGGCCGCCTATATCCACCGCATCAACGACAGGTTCGACGGTCGGGCACGGTTCGCCGAAGACCTCGCTGCGTATTGAGACAGCCCAGTAAACCGCCTCTTAAAAGGAAGTCCGCCATGTCTGAGGACATAAAATACCTGCACCAGTCGCTCGCCCAATCAGTCTGGGACCATGGCGTCGAGACGATCTTTGGACTGGCAGGTGATGCCAATCTGTTCATGGCGAACCACTTTGTCAGTGGCTGCGGAGGCACCATGGTGCCTGCAGCGCACGAGGGTGGGACAGTTCTGATGGCGATTGCCTTCACGCAGGTGACGGGCAAGGTTGGTGTCGCGACGGTAACGCAGGGGCCGGGGCTGACCAACTGTGTTACCGCCCTTCGCGAAGGGGTCATGGCGCGGCGGCCGATGATCCTCATCTGCGGCGATACCCCGGTGACGGCGGCCTTTCATCCACAGAACATCGATCAGCGTGAGGTCGTCAAGTCAACGGGGGCTGGGTTCGAGCAGATCCAGTCACCAGCCACTGCAGCGCGGGAAATGGCAAACGCCTTTTTCCGCGCTCGTAAGGAACGGCGCCCGATTGTCGTCAATGTCCCTGCTGATTTTATGTGGGCCGAGGTCGAGCACCAGACGACGGTATTTCCATCGCTAGAGGCACCGACTCTGATCCCCGAAGGCCCTTTGCACGAGGAAGCAATCGGGATGATCGCCTCGGCGCGGCGACCACTGATCCTCGCAGGAGCAGGCGCGATTTCGGCGCGCGATAATTTGATTGCGCTGGCTGAGCGGCTGCAGGCGCCGCTGGCCACAACACTTAAAGGCACGGGGCTATTTGCCGGGCACCCGAACAACATCGGCTATTTCGGCACGCTGAGTACAGCCGAGGCCTACGAGGTGATAGCGTCGGCTGATTGCATTGTTGCGTTCGGGGCGTGGCTCCATTTTTTCACCACCGACAAAGGCAAGCTGGTCAACGGCAAGCGAGTGATCCAGGTCAACACCGACCCAGCTGACATTGGCAGGTTCTACCAGCCTGATGTTGCGTTAGTCGCCGACGCCGCCAAGACCGCTGACAATATCCTCTACTGGCTCAATGAGGCCGAAATTGAGCCTTCTGGTTTTGCCAATGAACTGCCTGACAGCGACTTGTCGACCTACCCGGCTGGTGACCCCGCAAATTCCGCTGAGGGCTTCATCAATT
>NHCD02000002.1 GCA_002168105.2 Phycisphaera sp. TMED24 | reverse complement strand
GATCCCGGCATAGGGAAGAGCACGTTGCTGCTGCAAGCGGCCGCAGGCATGGCCAGATCATCGCGTCGGGTGCTGTACGCCAGCAGTGAAGAGTCTGCGTATCAGGTTCGCTTGCGGGCGGAACGTTTGGTGGGCGGCTTGGAGGGACTGGACAATCTTTTGCTGTTGGCCGAGACCTCATTGGGACGCATTTTGGAACAAGCTCGGCAGCACCAGCCCGATGTTTTGGTCTTGGACTCCATTCAGTTGGTGCACCACGGAGGCGTGGATGCCGTACCGGGGACTCCCAGTCAGATTCGGCACTGTGGCTCCGAATTGGTTCATTTCGCCAAAGCCACTGGTACTTCGATTGTGACCGTGGGGCATGTCACCAAGGACGGTCAACTCGCGGGCCCGAGGGTGCTGGAGCACATTGTTGATGTGGTGCTGTCCTTCGAGGGCGATCGACATCATGCCCACCGGGTGGTACGTGGGGTCAAAAACCGATTCGGCACCACCATGGAGGTTGGGCTTTTTGAAATGACGGGGGAGGGCCTGCAGCCCATTGAGGGCGGCGGTGCTCTCCTGGACTCGACTGGCATGCCCCGACCCGGCACCGTGGCGGCGCCAGTGTTGTTCGGATCCCGGTGTTTGCTCACCGAGGTGCAGGGACTCGTGGTTTCGGGCTTTTTGGGCTCAGCGAAACGGAAGGCCACGGGCATCGATTCGAACCGACTTGCGATGGTGATTGCTGTCTTGGAACAACACTGTGGTTTGCAATTGGCTGATCAGGACATTTTTGCCGCCGCGAGCGGGGGGCTTCGCGCCACCGAACCGGCGGCGGATTTGCCCTTGGCCCTCGCGATTGCGGGAGCACATTTGCGAAAATCGGTCCCCCCGGATGCGGTTGCGATTGGTGAATTGGGCCTGGGCGGTGAAATTCGTGCCGTGCCACAGTCCGAGAAACGGCTGCGGGAAGCTGCGCGCCTCGGTGCCAAAAAGATTTTTTGCGGATCGGACATGCCTCAATTTGAGGGTTTGCGTCGGGAATCCTGTTCGGGGATTGCTGAAGCAGTGTCCAAATTGGAGCCGTAAGCCATTGAAAGCAATGGTTTTATGGGCAGAATTGGCCGCGGCGGTCAGGGTTGGTTGTTCTCGGACCTTCCACAATTCTTTCCGGACTTGTGCAACCTCGCACCCACTGAGATAGAATCTGCCCTCAACAAATCGACGGGATTGTGACGATAGTGTTCCCGTCGTGTCGTTCGCGTCCAGCCTTATGGCGTGAGCGGTTCCACCCCCCATTGGCCGAGCGGGATTTTAAGACCCCCGCCGGTACAACTCAGGAGTTGCTTCCCATGAATCTCGCGACCCACGCCGGCCTGATTGCCGGTACAAGCGTGCTGGCCATCGCAAGCACCGGAACTGCCGGTGACTTGGACAGCGTTATTGACGGCATCATCAACGATTCCGCCACCATCTCAGGCGACGACGCCTTCTCCATGTCTGGCCTCTTTGCTTACGGCTTCAATCACACCGACGCTGACAGCTACGCCGGCGGCATCGGTTCTGCTCACCTCACCTTCGGTGGTGCAGCCGGTGACTGGAACTGGACCTTCAACTACGTCCTCGACGGTAACTCCGGTTACTACGGTGACGGTGGTCAAGAAATGCGTGACTACGCCATCTGGCAAGAAATGGACAACGGCTTCTCCTTCGGGATGGGCAACGTGAAGTCCATCTTCCTCAAGGCCAACAGCATTGCTGAAGAAGACACCCTTCAGATCAACAACACCCAAACCGGTACGAACCTCGAAGGCCGGGGCGAGCAAATCGGCTTCGGTTACGAAGCTGACCAGTTCCGTGTCATGGGCCGTGCCTACGACGTGGACGGTGCTGATGCCGACGGCTTCTCCACCGAATTCCGTGCCGAGTTCCTCGCCATGGGTTCCTGGGACGATTGCAACTGCTTCGGCTGCATGGCCGGCTCCGAGTCCACTTTGGTGATCGGTGCTTCCATGTCCGACGACAGCCTCTTCGATGGTACTTCTATCGACGTCACCTACAAGACGGACGCTTGGGCTATCCACGCGGCTCAGACTGAAGCTGACGCACTCAACTGGGACGCCATGACTGTTCAGGCTTCCTACTTCTTCGCTGACAGCACCATGGCTTACATCAGCTACGAAGACGAAGACACCCTTGGTGACGACCTCGACATCGGTATCAACCACTACTACAGCGACAGCTGCAAGGCCACTCTCGAAGTTGACTTCGAAGATGCCAACGATGAAATGACCATCGCTGGCCAGGTCCAGTTCACCTTCTGATCCTCGCGGACCAGAATCTGAACCCCTTAACTTTCGAGCGGGCCGCCTTCGGGCGGCCCGTTCTTCGTTTTGTTTGTCCTCCTAGAATCCCACCATGCCTGATGCTCCGGACACGGCGCAAAAATTGACCCTGACTTCTGGTGCGGGAGGCCCAGTGCTCATTGCCACTGGCCTCTTCGCCCTGTTCTTGATCGTGTACTTCGTGGCCCCCGCGCTGTCGCGGGTGAAGAATCGACCTCCGGGTGATGGTTCCGATCCTGCGACGTATGGCTTCGTTCTCGACGGTGCTGCTCTTGACGAGGAATATCTGGTGGCGGCGCAGCTGCACCGGGACTTGGTGCGTTCTTTGGATGCGCCCGAAAAAATGGAAGGCACCGCCGTGGTGGCCTTCAACCGCGAGGAGTACGGCAAGTACCTTGTCCCTTCCGAAATCGTGGTGGCCTACGCCGATGGCGATGACGCGGTGGCGTGGCCCTTGCTGCAGCTCCGCACGCATGAAGTGTGCAACGACATGGTGGGCGAGGTTCCGGTGCTCGTGGTGCATGCACCGCTTTCGGGTTTGCTGGTGGCGTACGACCGACGGGTTGATGGTGAAGTGCTGGAGTTTGGTCATTCAGGCTTGCTGTACCACTCC
This sequence comes from Phycisphaera sp. TMED24, assembly GCA_002168105.2. Taxonomy (GTDB): domain Bacteria; phylum Planctomycetota; class Phycisphaerae; order Phycisphaerales; family SM1A02; genus UBA8653. The sequence continues at coordinate 46,048 of NHCD02000002.1, read as the reverse complement.
ACGCCGTTGTTGTACGACCGGACCGATCCCTTGGGCCAAGAACGCCTTTGGGATCCCGTGACGGGTGAAGCGGTGGCGGGGCCCGACGGTTCGGGTACCGCTCGCTTGAAACGACTGCCGGTGTTCGTTGGCCACTGGGGCGATTGGTTGGCCGACCATCCCGGTACCAAAATCCTGCAAGCCCCCAAAGGTGGGTTGCGTGAGCGCTACCGCCGACTGGATTATGGCAGTTACGAACTTGGCAAAAAATTGCTGTATCCCGCTCGCTCCCCAGAAGAAGCACTGGACCTCGGGGCGAAGACCCCGTGCTTCGTGCTGCCGGTTCAGAACAAAATGTACGCCTGGCCCATGGCCGACCTCTCGAAACAAGTTGGTGGCTCCGGCACGTTGACGCTTGAACTGCAAGGTGAAGCTTTCACGCTTTTGGTGAAAGACGGCCCGCATGCGGTGGATGTGCAAGACGCGTCGGGGGTGCGGGTGCCGTCTCTGCGATCGATGGCGTTCGGTTGGTATTCCGCGGATCATGCTGAACTTGGGCCACCCCCCCAAATGGGAGCCGAATGATGGACGCTCGCGTTGTTCCAGGACCCGAAGTGGTCTCCGAAGCGCGGAAGCGTCTCGAGGGTGTGGTGTACTGCACGCCGGTGCTGACCTGTCCGGTCTTGTCGGAGCGGGCAGGATGTGAACTCTTTTTGAAGTGTGAAAATTTTCAGCACGCCGGGGCCTTCAAATTTCGCGGCGCGAGCCATGCCGTGGCCGTCCTCAGCGACGAGGAAGCCGCTCGTGGCGTCGTGACCCATTCTTCAGGCAACCATGGGGGGGCCCTTGCACTGGCCGCCCAGCGGCGCGGCATTCCGTGCCACGTGGTGGTGCCCCAGGGCACCACCAAACGCAAAGTCGAAGCCATGGCGCACGCCGGGGCCCAACTGCACTGGTGCGACGACAACCAAGCGGCACGAGAAGCCGCGTGCGCTGAAGTATGTGCCCAGACGGGCGCTGAATTGGTGCACCCGTACGACGACGCCCGCGTGGTGGCCGGGCAATCCACGTGCGCGGCCGAATTGCTCGAGCAAGTGCAAGGTTTGGATGCGATTGTTCCCCCGGTCGGTGGCGGGGGTCTCTTGAGCGGCACGTGCCTCGCCGTGGCCGCTTCGGGTCAATCGGTGCGGGTGCATGCCGCCGAGCCCCAGAACGCCGACGATGCTGCCCGCTCGTTGGCCACCGGGGTCCGCCAGCCGCCGCCTCCGGCCAACACCATCTGCGAAGGGCTCAAGACCTCTCTGGGTGAGATTCCCTGGGCCATCATCAAAGAGCATGTGCAGAGCATCGAAGTGGTGGATGACGATCAGGTGCTTCACGCATGGCGGGCCGTCTTGCGGGAAGTTCGCATCATCATCGAGCCCGCGTGTGCTGTCCCTGTCGCCGCCGCTTTGACGGGGGTGTTTGGGCGATTGGGCTACCGCAAAGTCGCCCTCGTCCTAACCGGGGGCAACATCGACCTGGACCGGATCCCCGAATTCCTGAGCCGAACCGCCTGATCAGCCGTTGAGCTTGCGTTTACGCTTGAGCTCGGCGTCAATGAATTCGTCGAGTTCACCGCTCAGCACATTTTGGGGGTTGGGCTTCTCAAAATTGCTGCGGTGGTCTTTGACGCGGTTGTCGTAGAACACGTACGAACGGATCTGCGATCCCCATCCGCGTTCCACCGCGCCACCGGTCGCTTCGTCCAGTTCGGCTTGGCGACGTTCTTCTTCGAGTTGTTCGAGCTTGGCTTGCAAGATGGTGAGGGCCTGGCGTTTGTTTTGGCCAAAGTCACGGAAAGTGGATGCCACAATCTGGATGCCCGTGGGCTTGTGCACCACGCGGCAGGCCGAGGCCACTTTGTTCACATTCTGACCACCGGGGCCTGACGATCGGGCAAATGCGACGATGTCGCATTCGTTTTCATCGACGGCCACTTCGGATTCTGGCATCTCCGGAATCACATCCACCGTGGCAAATGAGGTTTGCCGCTTGCCTTCGGCATTGAACGGACTGACGCGGGCGAGGCGGTGCGTGCCGCGCTCGCAATTGAGGTACCCGTAGGCCATGGGGCCCTTGACGTGGTAGGACACTTCGGAGATTCCCACTTCCGTCCCGTGGCTGCGGCTGATTTCTTCGATCTTCCACTCGCGGCGTTCGAAGAAGTAGAGGTACATCCGGTCGATCATCTCCGCCCAATCGTTGGCTTCGGTACCGCCGGCCCCCGCTTGGATGGTGAAGAAGCAGTTTCGGTGGTCGTTGTTGCCCGAAAGCAAACTTTGCAACTCCACCTTCTCCATGTGCTTCTCGAGCGTATACAGCGTCTCGTCGGCCTCGGCCAAGAACTCCTCGTCCTCCGCGGCCATTTCTAGGGCGGTCTGGCCGTCTTCCAGCATGCCAATCGCTTTTTCGAGCCCCTCGGTCTGGGTCTTCAGCAATCGGAACTCTTCGATGGTGGCGTTCGCGGCATCTGGGTTACTCCAGAAATCAGCGGCTTCCATTTGTCGAGCAAGGTCCGCTCGCTTGCTTACCTTTGCGTCGTAGTCAAAGAGAGTCACGGATGGTCAAGATCCGCGCCTCGAGGTCTTCAACGACCGCCTTGTGAGATTCGTAATGCATGGAAGAATCATTCTAAGGACGTGGATGAGTCCGTGCTTCAATCCATAAAAAGACCCCCGCAAAGTTGCGGGGGTCGGAGACGCTTTGGTCAGAAAATTCAGGATCTGTTGCGGCGACCCAGTCCGGCCAGGCCGAGCAGTGCGAGCGCACCGGGGGCTGGAATTGCTGGCACATCGAGGATGTACCCCATGGTTCCTGAGACGACGGAGGTTCCACTGGTGCCGCCCACATAGGTGCCCGCATTGATGCCCCACGCGGAGGTCGAAACCGTGATTCCATACGAGGTCAGATCGTAGTAATCATCACCGGCGGGGTCTTCATAAGTGAATGTGGTTCCAGTTGCACCTGTGGCGTCGAAGCCAAGCCCGTAAATCCCACCAAAAGGTGCGCCGAGCCACCAGTACAGCGAAGAAGTTCCGTTCCCAGTGCCGTCATCACCAAACGAAACAGTGATGTCGTTGAAGAAAACACCGAGTACGTCTCCACCTTCGTATTCTTCAAAGAGGCCTTGGACCCCGTAGACAAACGACGGATCGTCGACAGTCATGCCGGCCATATCAAACTCAACCGTGACAATCTCTGCAGATGCAGCAGAGGTCAACACGACCGCGGCCAATGCGATTGTTGATTTCATTTTTAAATCCTCAAAAAGTATGGTGACTGACGGTCAGCCATGAAAGCCAAACCCATGAGTGCGCACTCATGGAACTCTCTCTTCCTTGGATTGAGATTTAATATAGAACTGGCTTTTGACGATTCAAAAAAGAAAGTGCATTTCTTCAGGCTGAAGCGAGCCGGATGACTTCCGTGACCACATTGGTGAGCGCTTCTTCCACCGCCTTGTCTGGGCCTTCCGATAACGCATCTGAGGCGTGAGAGAGCCCATATTGGGCCCCTGCGACGTTCATCCCAATGTTGGACAAAAGCAGTCTCAACATGGGAAGCCCGCGGATGCCACCGAGGCCGCCAGGGCTGGCGGCCATGATGCCGGCCGTCTTCCCGGCAAAGCAGTCAAGTGGAGGGTGGCCTTCTTCGGGACGGGTGGCCCAGTCGATGGCATTTTTCAAAGCACCGCTCATGAAGCCGTTGTATTCGGGGGTTGCGATGAGGAACCCGTCGTGGGCTCGCATCAAGTCTTTGAGTTCTTTGGCTCCGGCGGGCAAGCCCGAGGTGGCTTCGCTGTCTTCATCGAACATGGGCAAGTTCAAGTCTTGCAACTTGAGTCGAGTCACCACCGCCCCCTTGGATTCCGCCAAGTCTGCGGCCAAGAATGCGAGTCGGGTGTTGAACGACTCCGCGCGAAGGGAGCCAGAAAACGCAAGCAATCGTGTCGACATCATGAAACCTCGAAGTTGCAGATCGGTGTGAAGGGTATTCTTTGCCTTTTCCCGAACTGGGCATTGGAGTGTAGGTATGCGGTGTTCCCAACGTGCATTGGATCTGGAAGCTTCGGCCACCTTGGCTTTGGCGGCTCGTGTGAAAGCCCTCCGTGCCGAAGGGAAAGATGTCCTCGGATTCTCAGCCGGCGAGCCTGATCTCGCGCCGCCCGCCTCGGCCGTGGCCGCAGTGCGGCAAGCCATTGAGGACGGCAAACACGGGTATGAGCCGGTTCCCGGCACACCCGAAGCCCGGGAAGCCATCGCGGCATTTCATCGGAAGGGCGGTGTGGATTGCACCGCGGACGACATTGTGTTGACCGCCGGAGGCAAGATGGCGCTCTTCTTGGTGCTTCAAGCGCTGCTGGAACCCGGCCGTGGTGATGAAGTGGTGATCTTGACTCCAGCTTGGGTGTCCTACAAACCCATGATTGAACTGTGCGGGGGCAAGGTGGTGGAAGTCCCTTGCACGTTTGAAGACGGATTCCGTCCCGATCCCAATGCTGTCGCAGCGGCCATCACGCCCAACACAGCCGCGGTCATGTTGAACTCTCCGGGGAACCCCACAGGAGTGGCTTTCCCCGACGACGTGGTGGAACGCATCGCTGCGGCCGTGGCCTCACATCCGCACGCCATGTTGATCTCGGACGAGATCTACGCCACGCTGCGCTACGGTGATGCTTCCCACTGCTCGCCCGCGTCGCTTCCGGGCATGAAAGATCGCGTGATCACCTTGCATGGCCTTTCCAAAATTGCGGCTGTGACTGGCTGGCGTTTGGGCTGGGTGGTCGCGCCGATGCTTACCGAACGTGGTGAGTCTCTGGCGAAGATTCTGACTCGCATCCAAGGCCAATCGCTCTCCCACACTTCAAGCCTGGTGATGCCCGCGGTGGGCGCCGTCTTGGGGGGAGCGGCCGACGAGGATTTGGAAAACATGCGGCTGCGGTTCGCCGACCGGGCCGCGCGCATGCATCAACATCTGTCTGACATTGACGGGGTCAAATGCCTGAAACCAGAAGGCGCGTTCTACTGCTTCCCCGATGTGGGCGACTGCTTTGGCAAAGTCACCCCGGCGGGCAAAGTGCTGACCGATGTGAATGCCTTCTGTGAGGCGTTGCTGGAAGAAGCTTTGGTGGCGGTGGTTCCCGGCGCACCGTTTGGCCCGGGAGGAGAGCGTTGCGTGCGCATGAGCTTCGCGTGCGGTGAAGAAACGATCGATGCCGGGTGCGAGCGTTTGGCTGCGTTTGTGGCCGGCTTGCAGGATTCAGTCTGAAGTCGGAGTCGGTTCAGGCCGGCCTACGATTCTCAAATCCGCTCCGATGGTCGAGAGGCCGTCCCACGCCCTCAGGAAGGCGTCCAGCCTTGGGTCAGACGCACTGGGCTCGGCGGCCATGTACACCACGGCCTCCGGCGTGGATTCCCGAAGGTCTGCCACCCGCACGCTCAACTCGTTGGCCGGCACGGATTCACCGTTCACTCGAAAAGTACCGTCCGCATCAAAACTCACCACAATGCGTTCGTTGACCGGGCGATCGGCGGCCACTCCAAGCACGGGCAGACCGGCCGGCAGCATCGTCAAGTCGGGTCCGCGGGCGGCGGCGAGTGCGAGCACTGCAAGCGCGATGAACGCCACATCCAGCAGGGGGGCGACTTCGATGCGGGTTTCATCTTCCTCGAAGTGCATCGGGGCCTCAGGCGTCTTCGACCGCCAACGAGGCCAGGGCGGTGCTGACATCTTCCAAGCAGCGGAACGACCGATCCAAATTGGAGGCCAGCAGAACGGACCAAATGCGATCAGTGACTCCAGCCAGTCGCAGGCGGCCACCACCGCGTTGGCAGGCGGCGCGGACTTCGATGAGTCGCCCCAAACACACCGAGTTCAGGAATTCCACCGTGGAAAGGTCCACCACCACATCCGGGCCTCCACCTTCCAGTTGCTGGGTCAGCCGGTAGGCCAGGTTCTCGAGGTCTTCGCTCAACTGGGGCTCGGGGCCCGTCTCGCAAAGCCAGACGCCTTCACGCCATTCACGCGTCGGCATTGGATTCGCCTTCGGATTCAGGATCGCCCGCAACCGCGGCCGCATCGATGCGCCCCGCGGCAATCAGTCGATCGCCCTCTCGGATGCGAACGCAGATGACCCCTTTGGTGCCGCGGCCGGTGCGACGAATTTCGTCCGCTCGACTTCGAACCGTTTGTCCGGAGGCGGTGGAGAAGAGCACTTCATCGCCGTCCTCGATGCAGCGGATGGCAACCACTCGACCGTTGCGTTGGTCAGAAACAATGTCACGTCGTCCTTTGCCTCCACGATTCTGCGGGTGGGCGGAGCCATCTTCCTTTTGGACCAAGTACTCATGCAAAGGGGTACGTTTGCCGTAGCCGTTTTCGGTCACCGACAGAAGGTCGGCTTCGGGGTTCACGCGGATCAAGCCAATGATCGCATCACCCTTGGCGAGGTCCATGCCCTTCACCCCAGCGGCACTGCGTCCCATGCTTCGGGCATCGGTGGCTTGGAAGCGAATGGCCATGCCACCTTCGGTGGCCAGCAGAACGTGGTCATCGGTTTCGGTACGAACCACACCAATCAGGGCGTCGCCGTCGTTGAGGTTCAAGGCGATGAGCCCAGAGCGGTTGATGTTCTTGTACTCAGAAAGAGCCGAGCGTTTGACGCGACCGCTTCGGGTGGCAAAGAACAGATCGCCACTTGGGGCTTGTTCGGTACCGCGGAAATCTTCCAAGGCCAGCATGCTGACAATGGATTCGTTTTCTTTGAGTTCCAGAAGTTGCCGGACCGATCGCCCGGCAGAAGTACGCGAAGCCTCGGGAACTTCGTAGGCCTTCTTTACAAACACCCGCCCGGTGTCAGTGAAGAACATCAAATCGTCGTGCGAACCACAAACCAGCAGTTGCGCAATGAAGTCGTCTTCGCCCTGAACTTTTCCGCCCTTGATTCCGGTGCCGCCACGGCCTTGGACGCGGAAGGTGTCGATGGGGAGCCGTTTGGCAAAGCCCCGGTGCGACAGACTGACCGCCACGGTGTGCTCTTTCACGAACGCGCCCATGTCAAAGTCGCCTTCTTCAGCTTCTTCGAAGGTGGTGAGTCGTGGCGTGTCGAATTTTTCCAGCAGGTCGGTGCAGTCTTCTCGGATGATGTTCCGGACCAAGACATCGTCGCCCAAGATGGCTTCGTAGTCACGGATTTTGCTCAGCAATTCGGAATAGTCCGCGACCAACTTTTCAATTTCCAGTCCCACCAACTGAATCAGACGCAAAGCACCAATCGCATCCGCTTGCAGCCGAGAAAGGGCGAGGCCGGAGGCATCACGGCTGGCTTGCAGCAGGTCGGCGGGGATGATGTTTTCGTGGCGGTGTCCCGCGGCAATGGCAAAGTGACGCGCCATCAATCCCGCGATGGCATCTTCTCTTGTGCGGCTGGCCCGAATGATGCGAATCACTTCGTCGATGTCGCAGACGGCCAAGATCAAACCCTCCAAGCGGTGGGCTTGGCGTTGGGCTTCTTTGAGCAAGTGTTCGGTGCGGCGTCGAATGACCACTCGGCGGTGGTCGATCCAACGTTCGATCATCGCCTTCAGTCCCAAAGTGCGGGGGCGTCCTCGGTCCAACGAAATTTGAATGATCGAAAAGGTCGTTTGCAGCGGGGTGTATTGGTACAGCTTGCGTTCCACAACATGTGGATCCGATCCGCGTTTGAGGTGCACCACGATTCGAGTGCGGTGCTTCTTCCCGGAGAAGTTCTTGATGTCCCGAATTTCTTCGATCCGGCCCGCTTTGGCCGCATCCACCATCTTCTCGATCAAGTTGTTCTGGACCACTTGGTACGGAATCTCATTGATCACCAAGATGGGGTTGCCCTTGGCATCTTCTTCGTGAGAGACCTTGCCGCGTACTTGGATGCGACCTCGGCCACTGGCATAGGCCTCGGCGACGCCGCGACGGCCGACCACCGTGCCTCCGGTGGGGAAGTCGGGCCCGGGGACGGTTTGCAGCAAATCGCTGGTTGAAACCTCCGGGGTATCCAGCACCTGCATGATGGCTCGGAGCATTTCACCGGGGTTGTGGGGTGGGAGCGAGCAGCTCATGCCGACCGCAATGCCGGAAGCGCCGTTGACCAGGAGGTTGGGGAATCGAGCCGGAAGGACGGTTGGTTCGTCCCGGGTCTCGTCGTAGTTGGGTTTGAAATCAACCGTGTCGAGCTTGAGGTCGGTCATCATCTCGACCGCGGCTTGGGTCATGCGGGCCTCGGTGTATCGCATGGCCGCCGGGGGATCCCCGTCAATGGAACCAAAGTTCCCTTGCTTGTCGACGAGCATGGCTCGCATCTTCCAATCTTGTCCCATGTTGACCAGCGTGGGGTAGACCACTGATTCGCCATGGGGGTGGTAATTGCCTGACGTGTCGCCGGCAATCTTGGCGCACTTTCGATGCTTGGATCCGGGGCCAAGTTTCAGGTCATGCATGGCCATCAGGATGCGTCGTTGGGAAGGCTTGAGGCCATCCCGAACATCGGGCAAGGCCCGGTCGGTGATGGTGCTCATGGCATAGAGCAAATAACTCTGGTGGAGCTCGCGTTCGATCTCAATATCAACAACACGACCGCCGGAACCGGCGGGGTTTGTGGCGTCTGATGGGGAGGTGGTCATGGGTTTAAAAAAGCCTTCTTCGAGGACTCCGGAGAGTGCCCGGAAACCGCGTTTATTCTAGCGAAATTTTGGCTTTTTCGGGGGATTGTGGATGGGGTTTCGGAGGCTTAAAAACCCCACAATCGGACACCCAATCGGTTGGCTTCGGCCCGCACTTTTTCGGCTTCCAGCAGGATCACTCGACCGGCGCCAACCGCCACGGTTTTGCCTCCGTTCTGAGCCACCCGCGCGATGGTGTGCGGGCCGATGACGGGAACATCACCTCGCCGGTCGTGGTCGTTCGCGCTGGTCTTGAACAGGGTCCAAGAACGACCCTTTGCCAGGGCCCCAGCACGGTCGATCATGGCGTCCGTGCCTTCGATGGCTTCCACGGCCAAGACATCGCTGCCGAGGACCGCAAGGGACTGCCCCACATCGCTGTCGGCGAGCGACTGCACCAAGGGCCCGCCGAAGGCAAGTTGCCCCTCGGTATGGGCATCCATTGGGGGGCCGGCGAGCAGTCCCTTGGGGGCCAAATGTTCCGAGATGTGGGTGGTGGAATCCATCAGTTCAATCCCTGCGTTCGACAGCTCTTTGGCCAAGGCCCGTACGAGGTTTCCCGTACGGCGATCGCGTCTGAGATCACGGTACCACAGTCGCAGGGCCCGCCAATCGGGTCGCTCACGCAACTGGGCCAGTGGGTTGTGGGCCAACTTGGCGCGGTCCACTTTGCCCACCATCACCACTTGGTCGCATTGGCCCCGGCGAAGTTGTCTGATCCAAGAGCCGAGCTGCATGGCGCCCACCGGCCGCCATTCTTGGGCCAGCGTGCGAAGGTCAGGGTCGGCGAAGCCTCGGAATGGCAGGATCACAGGTTGAAGGTCACGATCCTTCATTCCTTCGGCCACCAAACGGGGTAAGACGCCCGCTCCAGCCAGCAATCCGATTCGACGGCTCAATCTCGGCCTCCAGGTCGGAGATCGGCGTCGTCGACGGCATTGGCACGGCTGGCTTGCATTGCGTCGAGCAGAGTGTTGGGATCTTCGTGGACTTGAATCAACTCTTGCGTCACGGGACGAACGAAACCCAAAGTCGTGCCGCGTTCGATCAGCTCAAGCAGTGCGTCGTTCATGGGACCATCACGAAGGAGACCAATGGGGCCGCTGTGCTCTCCCAAGAGGCGTCCCACCAAGACTTCGAAGAATTCTTCCCACGTCCCGATGCCGCCCGAAAGCACCACAAAACCATCGGCGAGTTCGATCATGCGTGACTTTCGAGTGCGCATGTCTGGAACCACTTCCAAGACGTCAGCTTCTTCCCAGCCTTGCTCGAGGTCTCGAAGCCGTTCGGTGATGACACCATGCACCCGACCGCCGTTTGCTTTTGCCGCTCGGGCAACTTCCCCCATGAGGCCAATAGAGCCGCCGCCGTAGACCAACTCAAGACCACGCTGGGCAAGGGCCGCGCCAAGAGATTGGGCCGGAAGACGCAGGTCATCATCAATTCGATCGCTTGAAGCGCAATAGACGGCGAGGCGTTGCATAGGAACCCGTACGATATCCCCATGCTGGAGCCGGCTACAGATTCTCCATCCTGGACCCTGGTGTGGCTGGCATTTGGCTCCGGATTGTTGTCTTTGGCCGCGCTCTGGAGACTGATTCCTTGGGCCCGCCGCCGCGGGGCCCTGGACACGGCCGGGCACGCCGGGCACGTCAAAGTCCTTCGCGAGGTGCCCAACATTGGCGGGCTGGCCTTCGCGCCGCTGCCTCTGTTGGCTTTGGGGCTCTTGGCTCTGGTCCCTGGGCTGGTGCTGGGAGGCCTCCCCAGTGGTTTGCTCGAGCACCAAGATCGGATCCTGGCGGGGCGTACCGCGGCCGGAGCCATTTCGTTGGGTGGCTTCTTGCTGCTGGCCCTGGGGATCTTGGATGATCGTCGCGCTCTCCCTGCTTCCATCAAGTTGTTCGTGCAGGTCTTGGCCGCGGCTTTGGCCGTCTTTTGGGGCGGCGCTTCGGTGTTGGAGTTTGCTGGGCCAACCATCTCGGTGGTGGTTTCTTTGCTTTGGATTGTGGCCGTGACCAACGCAATCAACTTCATCGACAACATGGATGGCTTGGCGGGAGGGCTGGGGCTCATTGCGGCGGTGGCTTTTGGGTGTGCTGCGACCTTCAACAGCCAATGGCTCGTGGCAACGCTGGCCGCGATTTTGGGAGGCGGTTTGCTGGGGTTCCTGCGCTGGAACATGGCCCCTGCGAAAGTCTTCATGGGTGATGGTGGTTCGCTGCCGACAGGATTTTTGTTGGCGGTCATCGCTGCGCGGACGACGTGGTGGGACCCCGCCGGCGAAGCGGGTCCAGCGGCCGGTTTGGTTGGGCTCTTGGTGCCGTTGGGGGCGTTGGCCATTCCGCTGTACGACTTGGTGGCGGTGACTTGCATACGACTGCGAGAAGGTCGGAGCCCCTTTGCCGGGGATCAGCGTCATCTTTCGCATCGTTTGGTCCAGCGAGGGATCTCTGGACCCAAAGCGGTGTTCGCGTTGTGGTTGTTGGCCGCGATCTTTGCTGGGTTGGCGATCGCGGTGCCCCGCGTGGCAGCGGAGGAAGCGATTTGGGTGGCGTCCGGTATGGGGCTGTTGCTGTTGGGGTTGTTGGTGGTTGATCTGCGGGGACTCTCGAAATGACTGGGCCAAAAGCTCTGGATCAGTCCGATCGATTCCCCATGGTGCTGGGGGCGGGCTTGGCTGCGTTGGGTTCGTTCGGTGTCCTTACGGCCATGGTCGACCAACGGCATCTGGATTTTGCTCCGGGGCTGGCGGCCGGGGGATATCCCGGTTTGGGGCCCAGCGGGGCGTTGATTTGGTGTGCTGGGTTGTTGAGTCTTTCGGCGCTGGTCTTTTGGCGCTTCGGTGTTGATCGATGGCTGGCGCTCGCCACAAGTGTGCCATGCGTTTGGCTTGTGGTTCAACTGTCCGGACCGAGCGAACACGGTTGGCGGGGGCTCGTTCTTGGTGCAGCGGGTTGGGCCGCCTTGGCCGCCATGCGGTTGGCGGCATTGCCCAAGGTTCGGCGCGTGATGGTGGCGGTTTTGATTTCGGTGTTGATGCCGTTGGGTCTGCGTGCGGCGTTGCAAGTGGGCCCAGAACATTCGGCAATGGTGGCCCTGTGGGAATCCGATCGGGATGGGTTCCTCGAACAGCGGGGTTGGGCGCCCGGAGGCGAAGAAGCACAGGTGTTTGAGCGCCGGTTGTACGAAGCCGTACCAACGGGATGGTTCGTCTCTCCGAATATCTTTTCAACCGTCATCTTGGGAGCAGGGTTGGTCTGCTTGGGTCTGTCTTCACAGCATCGTGCTTGGTGGCTCGCGGTTTTGGGCGTCGCTTGGTTGCTGCTGCTCGCGGGCTCAAAAGGCGGATTGGCAGCCTTTGGCGTAGGGGTCTTGGTGTTTTTTTGGCAGCAATCGGGTCGCGTGATGCCACGGTGGGCGCCCTTGACCTTGATGTTGGGGGTCGTGGTGGTTGTGGTGCTTCGAGGCTTGCTGCCCGAGGGTGTGGTTGGTGAAGAGAGCCTTCGGGTTCGGGGTGGCTACTTGCGGGGGGCTTGGCAGGTCTGGCAGAACAACCCTCTCGGGGTTGGCGTTGATGGATTTCAAGACGCTTATCTCGGGGTCCGCCGTGCAGGCGACGCGGAGGAGGTTCGGTCTGCTCATGCGCTCTTGGCCGACTGGTTGGTGATCCTGGGGGTGTTTGCTCTGCCTTGGATGTGGGCTTTGGCCCGAACCACGTTCTCACTCCGCGCAGGAGATTGTGTTCCAGCCAGCGGATTTCTTGCCGGACTTTCAGCAGCTTTGGCCGCAGCTTTGGCCTTGCAGATTGAGTTGGCATCGGTGGCGGGGACTTCCGCGTTGTTGCGTGTCTTGGGGGTGCTTGGCGCTGGTGGCGTCGCGTGGTGTCTGGCCACCGGTGCCGCGTCGGTGGGTCGCGGTGTGTTTGCGGCGTCGCTGGCGATGTTGGTGCACGCTCAACTTGATGTCACGTCGGTGACTCCGAACGCAGTGGTTTGGGGCGGGCTCTTGCTGGCCATGGCGGCACCAGCGATGCCTCAGAAGAACCAGTGGATGGGCGTGCTGCCGGCCGCTCTCGCGCTGGTGTGTGTTCTGGCCGCGCGCCAAACCACCCGGGCGGCTCGAGATTTGTCGATGCTGGAAGCGGCCATTGCCAGTCAACAGTCTCCCCAGTGGGTGCCTGCGTTGCACGAGTGGCCCTACGACCCTCAGCCGCTCCGAGAAGCGGTGCGTTTGGGATGGGCTTCACCGGAGGGCCTTCGCTCAAGTCGTCAAGACCTGCAGTTGAAGTCGAACTTGGTTTCCGACCCACGTGCATTGCACGATCAGTTGTTGCTGCTCAATCCGTACGGCAGGACGCTGCTCGATCGTGCTGCCCAAGCCCGATGGGAAGCGGGTGAGGTCGATGGCGCTCGGGATCTTTGGCGACGCCGGTTGGCGGTGGACGATGCCATTCGGGATCCGGCCCGAAAGTTGTCGGCCAGAAAACGTACTGAAATTGAAGAGCGAATTGGCCGTGAGCCTTAGGCGGCGGGCAGAAGTCCCGCACCTGCGTTCCCGAGGAACCAAATGGCGACGGCCACCAACAGCATGCCCATGACTTGCTTCAGGAGCACACTGCCTGGTCCAGATCGAGGCAAAGCGGACAGCCAGTTGGGCTTGGCCGTCAACAAAAGATACGGGAAGGCCATGCCGGCCCCCATGACCAACAAGGTCAGGAATGCCAGTACTGGAGGCTGGGTGGCGGTCCAAGCAACCGTGGCCCCCAGCAGCGGTCCGGTGCATGGGGTTGACAGCACGGCAGTGAAGACGCCCATGAAGAAGGAGCCTCCGGCCGTCTCGCTGGTGGGGTTGAAGACCGTCAGCGCGGCGGGCAACCGAATTTCGAACAGCCCGATCATGCCGACCCCCATGCCGCCAACGATCAGTCCCAGCAGGCCGCTGAGCCACCACTTTTCAAATTGCTCGCCCCAATCCAGCCGTTCGAACAACCCACCGACGCCGGCCATCAAGATGCCCAAGACACCGTAGAGGGCCACAATTCCAAGTGAAAAGACCAAGCCCAGCCGCAATGCTTTGGCGGGTGAGCTCTTGGCGTGGGCTTGCAACGAGAGCACTTTGAGGGGGATGACAGGCAAGACGCATGGTGTGAAATTCATCAAGAATCCCGCCGCGAACGCCAAAAGGAGGATCAAGAACGTGGCGTCGGAGGCCACACTGAAGCGCAAGCCCAAGAAGTCAAATGTCTCCCCTTCACTTGCCTCGGTGGTTTCGCCACGAAGGGCGGCAAGGACATCGGAGGCATCGGGCGCGATGGGGCCGCGGAGGGTGATGGGTGTGGCTGATGAAGGAGGCCATACCCCAATGAGGGGAATCCCGCCGCCACCCAGCTCATCCTTCAAGGCGTCTCCTTCTGAATTCTCTGCTGAGAAATCCACTTTCATGGCCAACACATTGTCTTGAGACAAGGCATTGAGCACGGCCTCAGAGGCCAGCATGATGCGTTCGTTGACTTGGCAGTTGGCGCACCAATCTGCGGTGAACTTCACCAACACTGTTTTGCCTTGATCGCGAGCGCTTTGGAACGCTTCTGGTTGGTATTTGACGAACGCCGCGTGCGGATCGCTGGTGGTCGCCAACACAAAGGTCAGAGCGCCCCAACTGACCAATCCGCCAACAAGCAACACGACAAGTTGGGTGATTTTCGATGTGGCAAAAGCCAACGTGCGCACGACCATCCACCCCATGGCCAAGACCACCAGGCCTCCCGAGAGCCACCACTTCAAATCTCGAAGGGTGTCCAGAGAACCTTCTTTGCTGGTTTTTGAGTTCTCAGCACTGCTGCCTTCGGTGGTTGCGGGTGTCCCGGAGGATGCCGGCGTGCTGGAGGCCAAGGCCTCACGAACCGTGCTGGCATCTGGATTGGGCAAGGGCTCAAGCGGGGCGTCGCTGGCCAGAACTTCGACGTCGAAGTTGATTGAATCTTCCCCTGGCATTTCGCAGACTTGGTCATCGCAGGCTTGCCAAGCAATTCGTAGAGCGACAGATGTTGCCCCAGCGGCTTCGGCGGTGATGCTGATGGGGAAGACCACCAAAACCCGTCCTTCGTACCCACTGGCCTCCTGCGCAAACATTCCTTCGCCGATTTTGAAATCCGCGGCTGTAGGCCATACCGGTTGGCCAATGGTCCAGCCTTCAGGGGCGGTGATCTCCAACTCGGTGGGGATGGCATCCGGTTTGGCCTCTGGGGTGCCCTCTCCAGCTTGCAAATGCCAGTGGTCTTCAATGTCGAGAACAACGGCGAGGGCGCCATCGGTGCCCGCTTGAGGGGTGGTTCCTGGCCAAGAAATCAGATCGACCGAGAACCGGTCCATCGCGATGGGGTCTGCGGTTCCAATGTTGTTGAACAGGGCGATCAAAATGAAGGGGAGCGTGCGCATGGGATCTCTCACAATGAGATTCAAGGTTGACTTCGGATTCAACCGAAATGATGAAGGTTCATCCTATTCGGGGTGAGACGCAGGGAAGGCAGGATGCCCGGATGCAAGACGGACTCGATGGTCCCCAAGTCAGATCGCTTTTGAACGCTGTACGTGGTGGAGAAGTTCCCGCGGGCGACGATGGCCCTCAACTTTTCACCTTGCGACCGCCACCGGCCGGTCGAATCAGTGTCGAAGCCCATGATTTCCGTCGGCCCGATCGGCTCGGAAAAGAGGCTTTGCGGGCCATCCAGACCATTCAGCAGAGGCTTGCCCAAGAGCTGGGACAGAGGTTGACCGGCTGCTTGGGCAGTTTGGTGGAGTTCCCCGCCCAAAGCATGGAGCAAACAACTTGGGCCGATTATTCGGACAAATTGCCCCGTTTGACCTCTTTTGTGCTGTTTCGTTCCAAAGGATTCGACACCCCGTTTTTCTTCAACCTGCCGCCCAAAGTCTTCTACGCCATGCTCGATCGTCTGCTCGGAGGGGGGGACCAATCTGATTTGGTGATCCCCAAGCGGGAGCCCACCAGCATTGAGAAGCAGATTCGAGCCATGCTGATCAAACACATGGGCGAGGCCTTGACTGCGGCATGGTCCGTGCTGCCCACGCCGGGCTTTCATGACGAGAGCAAAGTGGAATCGGACCCCAAAATGGCCCCTGGCCTGGCTCCGAACGAGGTGGTGGTAGAGGTCACCTTCGCGTTTCGGATGTCTGGACGGGAGGGCGAGGTGAGTTTGGCCATTCCGATTCGGGCGCTGGAGCCCCATTTGGATGGCCTGGTCGAAGTCCTCTCGGGAGGCAGTGGGCGGCTTCCTGATGCGTCCCAGAAAAGACGTCTGGATCAGCGTTTACGCACCATTTCGGTGGAGGGAACAGCGGTCTTGGGGTCCACCAGCATCACCCTTGGTGAACTCCAAAGCATGGCGGTTGGTGACGTTTTGGACCTGGATCAAGAGCAGCCGTCATTCACCGTGGGTGGTGGTGCGGCTTGGCCGATGCATGTGGGCAATCGGGGAGATCGCCGAATCGTTCGCCTTGGTTCATCCACATAAGCATCAGATTTCCTTGATTTTCGGTAGGATGGTCCTTTCGCCCCCAGATGGTCTGGGGTCGATTTGCATCGGGAGCTCTCCGCCATGTGCCAACGGCGTGCTCACATTCGATCCTTGTGCAATGCCAGCTGAGCCACGCTGGGATTGTCGTCGTTCTTTGGCCGCGTCGCGGCCGTGCGAGGTTCGAATGATCTGATCCCCCGGGTCAGTTCGGTGGTCATTCCTGCAGGTGTTCTGCTGGTGTGACGTTTGGCACGGTGCGACGCCTCTGGTCACAGGGGCATTCGGACCGTGTTGTTTGTTTTGCCAGGCACGTCATTTCGTCAATTTGCATCGTTCCGTAAGGAGTCTCCCGTGAACCCAGCCGACATGATCCGATTGCTCGATTCCATTGCCCAGGATCGCAACATCGACCGCAACCTGCTTCTCCAAGACCTTGAAGAGGCCATGAAGAGTGCCGCTCGAAAGCACTTCAACAGCCTTGATGTTGAGGAGTTTGGATGTCGCGTCGACCCCATGACCGGAGAGATCACGATGTGGCGGAACGTCTATGACGACATTGACGATCCTGAGGCACAGGTACGTCCGGAACCCATTGCTCTGGAAGATCTTGGTCGCATTCCGGCCCAGACGGCCAAGCAGGTGATGATCCAGCGCTTCCGTGAAGATGAGCGCGACGCCTTGATGGCTGATTTCGGAAAGCGGAAAGGTGAGATCGTCACGGGGACCATGCAACGGGTTGAAGGTGGCGCACTGATTGTCCAGATCGACCGCGCGGAAGGGTTTATGCCCCGGTCTGAGCAAATTCCTGGGGAACAGTTTCACAACGGTGACCGCGTGCGATGTTTGATCTTGGATGTTCGTGAGCAGGGCACCCAAGTCAAAATTGTGCTTTCCCGGGGTGACCAAGAGTTCATCCGCCGGTTGTTCGAGCTTGAAGTTCCTGAAGTCTCTGAACGCGTGATTGAAATCCGCGCCATGAGTCGTGAGCCTGGATTCCGCACCAAAGTTGCGGTGGCTTCCATCGATTCCAAAGTCGACCCCGTTGGGGCATGCGTCGGCGTTCGAGGATCCCGAATCCGGAACATTGTCGACGAGTTGGGTGGCGAGAAGATCGACATTGTTCGGTGGAATGAGTCCAGCCAAGTGCTCATTGCAAACGCTCTCAAGCCCGCTGAAGTGGAAGAAGTGAGCTTGTGCTTCGAACTCGGGCGGGGCACCGTTGTGGTGCGAGAAGACCAACTGTCCTTGGCCATCGGCCGCCGCGGGCAAAATGTTCGTCTGGCCGCACGGCTGACCGGATGGGACTTGGACATTTTGACCCCAGACGAGTTTGCCAAGGGATTGGAAGCGTTGGATGAAGTGGTCCAAAGCACCGAAGGCGTTGAGGGCACCGCCACCGACCGCTTGGCTGCCTTCGGCATGATCAGCGTCTTCGATGTCGAAGAGGTTGGAATGGAAATGGTCGCTGAGGAGTTGGAGATTGATCCAGCGGTAGCCAAAACATTCATCGATTCGTGTTCGGCTCGAGGCAAGATCATCTCTGAAGAGCAGGCTCGAGCGAAAGAAGAAGAAGCTCGTCGACAGGAGGAAGGTGAAGCCGAGGGCCCAGCAGATGCTGAAGCCGCTGCGGCCGCCATCCTTGGTGGGTTTGATGACTTGCCGCAAGACCAAACCGACGACTCTGCTGATGAGGAAGCATCCGGATCAGCAGCGTCAGACGAGACCACGGAGGGTACGCCCGCCGAAGAAGCATCCGAAGAATCTTCGGAGCAGGAGGGCTGATTCCCTATGGCCAAGAAAGCACAACTCCGAGTCCACAAACTGGCGAAAGAACTGGGTATCAGTTCCAAAGATGTCATCGCCAAATGTGAAGCAGAAGCCATTCCGGGCATCGAGAACCACCTGTCCCCGGTTTCCATAGGTCTCGCGGCCACCATTCGGGAATGGTTCTCCACGATTGAAGATGTCGAGGAATCAACCACCGCAGTCGAAACCGCGGAAAAGGTTGACCTTGATGAGGCGCGGAAAAAGGCCGAGGCTGAGAAAAAGCGTCGCGGTACCCGCCGCCGATCGAACACGGTCAAAGCCAAAACCGAGCCAACCGACGAATCCAAAAAAGAAGAAGCCAAACTTGAACAAGCTCGAGTTGAGGCGGCCATAAAAGCCCAGCAGGCTGAAGCCCAGGCTCGTGCCGACGTCTCCGGCGACGATGCAACTTCTGGCGACTCCGATGCCAACACGGGCTCCGCTCAGGGTGAGGCCCCCAATGCAGTTGTGGCACGCCCGAATGTCCCTGATCGACCGGACGTCATTGCCCCTGCGGGTCCGCGGGTCGCGCCCGAAAAGACGAAGTTGGCTGGTCCCAAAGTGGTGCGAATCGAAAAGCCAGATCCGGTCGCGCCCCCACGGCGACACCGAGATGGGGGCGGCCCTGGTTCCGCTCCCTCCGGACACGGCGGTCCATCTGTTGGCCGCCCTTCCCCAGGTGGTGGTGGTGTTCGCAATACTCGGCGTCGTGACCAATCGCGTGGTGGCGGTGGAGCTGGAGCCAAGAATCGTGGCTTGGGTGAAGTCACACCGTTCGACTGGCGGCGACAGGATTACGCCGATCGTGAACGGCGACTTCAGAAATCCGAGGGCTTCCTCAACCGTGTTCGCCGGGATGTGCGCAAGAAAGATGTTCCCACCGGCGAAAAGGCCAAGACTCTCAAGCAAACCGGAGGCTCTGCCACCATCCAGTCTCCCGTGGTGCTGAAGGAACTTTCTGCCATTACCGGAGTCAGGGTCAACGACATTGTTCGACGCTTGGTGAAGAAGGGGCAGCCCTTAATGACGGGCGACGGGATCATCGCAGACGATCTCGCCATGGAGTTGATGATCGATTGGGGCATCGAACTTGAAGTGCTCCCCGAGATCACCGCGGAGATGGCGATCGAGGAAGCGGCCAAAAATCGCGAGATGGCTGATGCTCGTCCTCGCAGCCCGGTCGTCACCATTCTGGGCCACGTCGACCACGGTAAGACATCGTTGCTCGATGCCATCCGCGATGCGAATGTTGCTGATGGCGAAGCCGGTGGCATCACCCAGGCCACCAGCGCCTTTCGCGTGGGGGTCCAAGTCGGTTCGGAAGAACGTTCAATCACCTTTATCGATACCCCTGGCCACGAAGCGTTCACCGAAATGCGAGCTCGGGGGGCTGAGGTCACCGACGTCGTCATTTTGGTGGTTGCTGCCGATGACGGCGTGATGCCACAAACTGTGGAATCCATCAACCATGCCAAAGCTGCTGGGGTTCCCATTGTTGTCGCTTTGAACAAGATTGACAAAGCTGAAGCCACCGATGGCAACATTCAGCGCATCCTTGGTCAACTGGCCGAAAATGGTCTCAACCCCGTGGAGTGGGGCGGTGAAATTGAAGTGGTTCGAGTTTCAGCCATCAACCGCACCAACCTTGATGGGCTATTGGAAATTGTCGATTTGCAAGCTCAGGTTCTCGAGTTGCAAGCGGACTACGCGGGCTTTGCCGAAGGTACTGTTCTTGAAGCTCAAGTTGAAGAAGGCCGAGGACCAGTCGCTCGTTTGATTGTTCAACAAGGCCAAATCAACAAGGGTGATTTCATCGTGGTGGGTCGAGCTTGTGGCCGAGTTCGGGACATCGTGGACGACCGCGGTGAACGCGTGACCCAAGCTGGACCTGGTGATCCAATCGCGATCAGTGGCATTGATGAGTTGCCCGACTCGGGTGACAATTTCTACTGCGTGAAAAACCTCAAGCAGGCGGAAGCAGCAGCCGCGGAGCGTCGACAAGCCGAGCGGGAACGCAACCTTGCGGGTGAGAAAGTGACGCTCGACAACATCTTCAATGTGTTGGCGGAACAGAAGAAGGCCGAACTCCCCATCATTGTTAAAGGCGATGTGTTTGGATCCATCGAAACCCTCAAGGGCCAACTCGGCAAAATTGGTTCCGAAGAAGTCAAAGTCACCATCAAGCACTCTGCCGTCGGTGGTATCAACGATTCTGATGTCACTCTGGCCGAAGCGACAGGTGCCATCATTATTGGCTTCAACGTCACCGCCTCTGGTAAGGCACGAAAGCAAGCGGAAGCCAAGGGCGTTGATATCCGCTACTACGACGTCATTTATGAGCTCATCGATGATGTCAAACGAGCCGCCGAAGGTCTGCTTGATCCTGAACTGAAACTTGAGGTCTTGGGTCAAGCCGAGGTGCGAGCGGTCTTCAGAATCACCAAGGTGGGCATGGTTGCGGGTTGTTATGTGACCAGCGGCAGTATTCGCCGAAATGCTCAGATCCGGGTGACCCGGGACGACATCGTCATCGAGAAGGACCGTCGTTTGAACCAGCTGAAACGGTTCAAGGAAGATGCTAAAGAAGTTGCTTCGGGCAATGAGTGTGGCATGTTGATTGATGGTTACGACGACATCAAAGAAGGTGATGTCCTCGAGTGCTATCTCACGCAAGAAGTCCGTCGTACCTTGGACTGATCTGGTACCTGTCCCTCTATGACCCGTCGTCACGAGCAACTTGAAGAAGTGATTCGCAGGACCCTGCAGGAGTCATTGCGCAAGGGCATTGCGGACCCCCGCGTCCGCGGCATTATTTCCGTTGGTCATGTGAAGTTGGCTCCCGATATGGCGGATGCCACGGCGTTCATCAGCGCGTATCCCGCAGAGAACTTGGATTTGGTCTTGCACGGGCTGAAGAGTGCGACGCCGCATTTGCGGCGGGATTTGGCCCGCCGCGCCAATTTGCGACGCACCCCAAGACTCTGGTTTAAGAAAGATGCCGGCGCGGCGGCTGCGGCCGAAGTCACCCGGCGACTTGATCCCATCAACGATCCCCATGAAGGAGGCCGCCAGCATGGCCACGACGAAGAAAATCTCAGCGACTGAAGCAGGGAAAGCCCTGAAGCGTCTTTTGAGCAAAGCCAAAAATGCTGAGAATCCATTCCCGGGTGTGACCGACGCCACTCAGGTTCTGATCCAGTCCTTTCTGGTTTGGGAGTGGAACGGCTCCCGTGCGAGTTCAACGTGGGCTCGGATGGTGGAAGACGTCACGGATCTGAATGAACTTCGTGTGACTGTGGTTGATGACTACTTGGAATACTTCGGTGGTGGCTGTCCCCGTGCCGAAGAGCGTGCCGACCGGTTGCGAGCCACGCTTCGGGGTGTGTTTCACCGTGAGCACAGCACTGATCTCTCTGGTCCCGCTGGAGGACCGAAGAAGGAATTCCGGGAGTACCTCGATTCCTTGGAGGGCATGACCCCTTTTGTGGCGGCGCGAACCGCGTTGATCGCAGCGAGTTCCCATGCGGTTCCCGTTGACGAACGTACCCTTCGTTTGTTGGTGAAATCAGGAGTCATCGATTCCGATGCCACCGTCGGATCAGCATCCCAAACCATGTCACGCTTGGTGACAGCCGCCCAAGGCCTTGAAACCCACTTGGCCTTGCAGATGTTGTCCGAAAAAGAGCGAGCCACTCCGGTTATGGACTTGCCAGGGACGGTTGCGGAAGATCCGACTCCCAAGAAGGTCAAAGCCGGTAAGGGCAAGAAAAAAGCGACCGCCAAGGCATCCCCCGCCAAGCCGGCAACCCAGAAGGCGACCACCAAGGCCGCGACCAAGAAGAGCAGTTCGGTCAAGAAGACCACCAAAAAAGCGGCAGCCAAAAAGACAACGGTGAAGAAAGCCTCAGCCAAAAAGGCGGCGGCCAAGAAGACCCCCACGAAGAAATCTTCAGCAAAGAAAGCAGTGGCCAAGAAGTCGCCCGCCAAGAAAGCTGCGAAGAAGACCGCCAAGAAGGCCGCCAAGAAGTCAACCAAGAAGTAATGGGCTCTTAGAGCACTGAGGAGTGTGTTATGGCCGGACACAGCAAATGGGCCAACATCAAGCACCGCAAGGCACGACAAGACGCTGCCCGGGGCAAGGTATGGAGTCGATGCTCAAAGGCCATCATCGTCGCCGCCAAAGCTGGTGGTGGTGATCCGTCGATGAACTTAACCCTCCGCTACGCCATTGAAGATGCGCGGGCCGAGAACATGCCAAAGGACAATATCAGTCGCGCCATCAAACGTGGCACGGGTGAATCAGGCGAAAATGTTGAATACACCGGCGTTCGGTATGAGGGTTACGGCGCCAATGGCGTGGCCTTTGTCGTCGACACGTTGACCGAAAATGTCAATCGCACAGCGCCTCAGATTCGTTCTATTTTCGACAAAGCTGGCGGCAACATGGGCAAGCCAGGCTCGGTCTCTTTTGGCTTTGATGAAGTTTCATTGGTGATCGTGTCCGCAGAGGGACTTGACGAAGAGAAAGCCATGGACATCGCTTTGGAGGCCGGCGCTGAAGACGTCCAAACTTCGGATGGCGTCTTCGAGATCACTGGCCCCCCTGCGGCGTGTTACGCCATCCGTGATGCCTTTGTCAAAGCCGAGGTTGAGCCAAGTTCATTCGAGCGGACGATGGTTCCGCAAAATGCAGTTTCATGCGATCTCGAAACCGCCAAAAAAGTCCTTCGACTTTTCGATGCGTTGGATGAGCACGACGATGTTCAAAAGGTTTACCACAACGGAGACCTTCCCTCCGAAGCGTTCGAAGCCTAAGCCTTGGCTGCTTTATGAATCTTCTTCGGCTCGAGGATGAGCGTCATCGAAGGCTTCACGGAGTCTTCCGGTAGAAACGTGCGTGTACACCTGCGTTGTCGACAGCGATTGGTGGCCCAAGAGTTCTTGAACGCTTCGGAGATCGGCTCCGGAGTCGAGCAAGTGGGTGGCAAACGAGTGTCGCAGGGTGTGGGGGCTGATCTCAGGGTCCAGTCCCGCTTCTTCCAGATATTTGGAGACCTTGCGGCGTACCGATCGGGTGGAAAGTCGTCCGCCATGTTTGTTGACAAACAGGGAGCTGGTGGGTCGATCTTCATCGGATGGCGCCCGTGTGTCCTTGTTCAACAGTTCAAGGTAGGCCAGAATGGCGGCAGTGGCGTGAGAGCCCAGTGGCACCAAACGCTCTTTGCGTCCCTTGCCCTGCACCACGATTTCTCGTTGGTCAACATTCAGATCTTCGTGGTTGATGCCAACCAGCTCGCTGACGCGGAGACCCGTCGAGTACAGGGTTTCCAAGATGGCCCGGTCTCGAGCGCCCAGCAAATTGGTGGTGTCGGGGGTTGAGAGCAAACGTTCGATCTGCTCCAAGTCCACGGCTTTTGGCAACCGCTTCTCTTGTCTTGGCGTGCGGATCAACAACATGGGGTTGTCCTGTCGCAACTCTCGCTTTTCCAGCCAGCGGTGGAACGAGCGAAGGGTGGCGATTTTCCGTGCCATGGTCGCGGGTGAATATTCTTGTTCAGCCAGAGTCGCCAGGAAGGCTCGAATGCGATCGGTGTCTGCCCCCAAAATCAAGCCTGTCACCGTGTCGGTGCCAGGATTGCCTTGTTCGAAGGCCAGTACCTCGGCCGTTTCGGTTGTGGCCTCGCCGAGCGTCTCTTCCAAGTACTCCACGTACTGCCGAAGGTCAGCCCCATAGCACCGAGAGGTGTATTGGCTGAAATGGCGTTCGTCGAGCAAGTACTCGGTAAAGGTCTTCACAATTGGGAGCATCTGGTTCATGGCATCCTTGTCCTTGACAGTGCTATCGGGCGTTCTGGATCCGTCCATGGGTCCAAGACGGGACTGAGTGGTAGATGGGGTCGATTAGTGCGGGTTGTGCGGTCTGGGGTAGCTGGGAGCCTCCCGAGATTGCGGGCGAAGATGTGTTTCCACCACCGAGGCGGCGAGAGGATCAAGGTCCCCACGCAGTGCCAAGTCAGCCACAGCTGTCCGAAGAGACTCTTCTTGCCCCGCAGGGCAGCGGAACATCCAAACATGTCCACGCAGTTCGAGGGCCAGCAGCCGTTCTTCTGAGGTTTGCATCGCGGATCCCTTCCGAGGACCCACTGGTCCCCACTTACATGCCCGCGTTCGGTTTCGAGGCCATCAGGGCCTCCAGCAACCGATCCACGGCGTAGCGGAAGTACGAATCCATTTCACGCAGGGGGGCGTTATGTCCCACTCGACTCCGAGCCCAAGTTTTGGCGTCCGAGGCGGTATCAGCATCTTGGGCGTCAAAGACACGGCCAGCGCGGAATGCCTGAAGGGCTGCGGCTGGTCGTGCTCCTGGGTCCACTGGAGAGGCGTCGGTGCGAACGGGATCATGCGGATTGGCTTGCTCGCCCCGCCGCTCGTGCAGCACACCTTCAAGCCCAACCACGAATGGGGGATAGGGATCAAAGGATGTGGTGGACACGGTCAAGACGCATTGAACACCCAATGCATCGGCCAGCCGATCCAGTTCGGCAGGTGTCCTGGCCCGATCAAGTCCCAGGTCTGCCAACGCGGCCCGGACTCGATCAGCAGGGGGGACGAAGAGACTTCCACCACGTGCGAGGCGTTCAACCACCGCGTCTGTGGCCCGGTCACCCTCGAAACCTCCCCAGCCAGATTCATTGCGAACCGGCTGAACAGCGACTCCAAGTGCTTGATTTGGCTGGGTTTGCATCATTGATTGATGGCACCCCAACAGGGTGAACACCGAACACAACACAGCCATTTGGATTCGTACAGTTGTCATGGCGTCCTGCCTGTTTGTCGACGTGCCACCCACGCCGAAGAATGGTTTCATGGGCCCGTCAGAGCCCATAAACACTATTTCGACGCTTCGGCATCTTTTCCGAGAGTGATAGATGAATTTCCTTGTGGTTCGCTGAAGGCATGCAAACCAGCCTCCCCAGCCCGACGTCCTGCAGCATGGATCCGCTGATCGAATCCCCAGGCCATGGACCAGAACGAGTCAGCTTGGTCGACGTGAATTTCAACGGGTCTTCCACCGTCTGCAGCGACGGTCCAAATTCCGGACAGTGGCCCTCCCGCGTTCCGGGCTCGAAGAAAGGCCAAGTTCAGGCCATCTGGGGACCAGCTTGGAGCGATGGATCCATATCCATCATCAGTTGGTGCAACGACTTGCGCGAGTGCACCAGTGCGGCACTGGGCATCAAGTTCAAGCGTGAAAATCGACCACAGGGGGCCATCGGCTTGCGGTCGATACTGGAAGGCAATTCGATTTCCAGCCGGATCCCAAGCTGGATGACGCCCAGGTGTCTGGAGATCGATGTCACGCCCATCGATCAGATTTCTGATCCAGATGCGATAGCCATCCGTCGAGCCGGGAACGCTGCGGGCGTAGGCCATCCATTCCCCATCAGGGGACACGGAGGGCTCAAATTCATCGATGATGTCGTCGTGGGTGACTTGCTCAACGGGACCAGTGCCATCTGCTCGGGTGCGAAGAATGTCCCACGAGCCCCAACGGTTGCTTGAGAAATAAACCCAGGTTCCATTTGGGCCGTAGGTCGGCATGCGGTCCTCGCCGGGAGCGGGGGCCAGTGCCACGCGAGCCGCATCTCGACCTCGGTCCAATCTTTGGACATACAGGGCGGACTCTCCAGGCTGCTGCTGCTCGCTGTACACCATGTGAATCCCATCCACGCTGGTTGCCGGATCGGCCAGTTCCCCGCGGGCGGTGTGGACCACATCCGCCCAGCGGCCCGGCTGGGGGGGAGGGGGAGGAGGGGCATCCTTCAAAACCACCACCTCTTTGGTGCAGGCGGTCAGCAGAAGGCCGGTCATAAGGGGGGTAATCCAATGGCGCACATCTTTTCATCGGATTCCGAGGGAACTCGGCTTGAACCACATGAGCAAAGACGCTCTGTTCCCTATAATGGTCCCTTCGCATTCCAGACCTCGTAGCTCAGTCGGCAGAGCAGTGGACTTTTAATCCATTTGTCGTGGGTTCGAGTCCCACCGAGGTCATTTCAGCGTCACGGAGGACAGCGTGGTTGGTTTAACGGCTCCAAATCCACTGGTTCTACATGCATGCTGGTCGGCCGGCAGCATCCATGTGTGGGCGGAGTCTTCGTTGGAAGATTTCGCCAAAGCCGAAGACTTGCAGGCGGCCTTGATTGCGGTTGGCTTCCCCGAAGAATCCCTGACCGGAACCGCTGTTCTCCAACTTGAATTGCCCAAGAGTTCAGGTCAACACATTGCCAGTGATCGGATGCAAGACGTCACCGGAGTTGTTCTGGAAGACACCGGCGAGTTTGATGGATCGGTGTGCGAGACTCCAGCGGTTGGTTTGAAAGCCGATCACTTGGGACAACTTGCCCAACTCGAACATTCATCTGCTTTCCGTCTTGCCCATGATGTTCGCTGGTGGTTGGACGTTGCTGATTTTGCCGCGGAACTGATGCTGCGTCATCGCTACGTTCCCACCTTGGTCCGTCGTCGAGATCGATCACTTACGGCTCGATGGTCACCTTGGCTGCATGATCCCGCGGTGCGCGGTGAAGCAGAGCGTTTGCTGAGTGCGATGCCCGCTGTGATCTTGGCCGATGATTCGGTTGCGGGACAAAGTGCCTGGGACATTTTGGTCGAGGTGCTCGTTGAGTTGATCGATGCTCGAGTGCGTCGAGTGTTGCGTGCCGAAGACTACGTTGACAGTCTTGAGGGTCAAAGTTCCGAAGATCCATCTGTGGCGTGGTTGTCGGGGTTGTTGGACCGAGGAACCTCGGTGACTTCTGATGGTGATGCCGCTTCCACACTTTTCCGTGGCGCGAGTGAATGGCTGGGCACGCTGTCCGATCCCGAAGATGGCGCTGGAATTCGCCTGGGACTCCGTCTTGTGGAGCCTCCCAAAGATGCGGACGCCAAATCAGCTCGCTGGACGGTGCAGTTTTTCTTGCAAGCTTCGGGTGACGAAGGTGAACGCCTGGAAGCTGATGAGATTCACAATGACCCAGAGGCCGGGCTTCGATTGGGCATGGTTCGCCGAGCCCCCGATGAGTTGCTCTTGGCCGAGTTGGGGCGCGCTGCGCGAGCTTGCCGAGAACTTGAGCCCGCGTTGGAAGATGCCAAACCGGCTGAATTGGTGTTGGACACCATTGCTGCCCACCGGCTGTTGACCGCTGGCGTTCCGCTTTTGCGTGAAGCGGGCATCGTGGTTGAATTGCCCGAATGGTGGAACACACGCGATCGGGGTATTGGTCTACGCTTGAGCCTGGCACCAAGTGAAACAGAGAGTGGCAGCACTTCGGATCTTGATGCTGGTGCAAGTGTCCTCGGTTTGGATGCCTTGGTTGATTTCAAATGGGAAATCTCCGTTGGTGATCAAATCCTGTCGTTTGACGAGTTCCAAGCCTTGGTGGCCGAAGCGAGACGTGGTCCCGTTCTGCGACGGGTTCATGACCAATGGGTAGAACTTGATCCCGAGGTGTTGGCTGACGCCGCCGCCCGACTGGCCGCGGCTCGGGAGGGACAAGGCACCATCCTCGAAGCCATGCGTATGGCTTGGGAAGGGGAAGAGGGTGGGATCCCTCTTACTGGCATTGAGGCTTCGGGCTGGGTTTCTGAACTTCTGGATTCTGGTTCCGCCAATTACACCCAAGTCGATCAGCCTGATTCCCTCCAAGGCGAACTTCGTCCCTACCAGCAACGTGGTTTGTCTTGGTTGGCATTCTTGGATCGATTTGGTCTTGGCAGTTGTCTGGCTGACGACATGGGACTGGGCAAGACGATTCAGTTGTTGGCTCTTCTCTTGCACGAACGCAAGGGTGGAGCGCAACCTGGCCCAAGCCTGCTGGTCGTTCCGACGTCCGTCGTCTCCAACTGGCAGCGTGAGGCCGAGCGATTTGCACCCGACCTGCGAGTATCAATCCACCATGGTTTGGAACGAACAAGTGGTGATGCTTTCGACCGAATGGTCGAGTCCAGCGACATCGTGGTAACAACGTACTCGTTGGTTGGTCGCGACAAAGAGGATCTTGAACGCACGGAATGGCACCGTGTTGTTCTCGATGAAGCCCAGTACATCAAGAATCCTCCAACCAAGCAGGCCGCCACCATTCGTGCGCTTCCGGCCCGACGTCGTATTGCTCTCACCGGAACTCCAGTTGAGAACAGGCTGTCGGAACTCTGGTCCATCATGGAATTCTTGAACCCTGGATATCTGGGTTCATCTGGTGAATTCCGGCGCCGTTTTGCAGTTCCAATCGAGCGTCATCGAGATGGAGATCGGGCCGAGCGACTGCGTCAGATGGTTCGTCCATTCGTGTTGCGACGAGTGAAAACCGATCGTTCGGTGATTGATGATTTGCCACCGTGCACCACAACCATCGAACACGCCACCCTGACGCCTGAACAGGCCACGTTGTACGAGCAGGCTGTCTCTGGAATGATGGGTGAACTCGGTGAATCTGAGGGTATGCGTCGACGTGGATTGGTTCTTGCCATGCTGGTTCGCCTCAAGCAGATTTGCAACCACCCAGGTTTGGTCGACCGTGACGCCAACTCCTCTGAAATTGGGATTGACCCTGAAGCCATCCGCAACCGTTCCGGCAAATGCCGTCGTCTTTGTGAGATGCTCGAAGAGGTTCAGGCTTCAGGTTCCAAGGCCTTGGTCTTTACACAGTTCCGGCGAATGGGGCACCTGTTGGTCTCCATGTTGCGGCGGACGTTGGACCGAGAAATCCTTTTCCTTCACGGAGGAACCCCAACCGCCAAGCGCCAAGAAATGGTGGATCGCTTTCAGGAAGCGGGCAACGATATTCCAGTATTCGTACTGTCATTGAAGGCCGGCGGCGTTGGGTTGAACCTGACCGCGGCGAACCATGTCTTCCACTTCGATCGATGGTGGAACCCAGCGGTGGAAAATCAAGCCACGGACCGCGCCTTCCGTATCGGTCAAACGCGGGCAGTGCAGGTGCACAAGTTTGTCTGTTCTGGCACGCTCGAAGAACGTATTGATCGCATGATCGAATCTAAAGTCGAGCTGGCCAAGAACATCGTTGGTTCTGGAGAGAATTGGCTGACCGAATTGGATTCCGATGAACTCCGAAATCTGTTGGCCTTCCGTGGCGGCGACTTTGGGGATGACGAATGACGGAGCCCCAATATCAGCACGAGCGAACCGAGCCCCGCCGGGTCAAAAAAGGCATTCTGGTTGCCGAAGAGGGGCCTGATTGCACCGGAGATTCGCCGGCATCTCGACTGTGGCTTTCCGTCTTGGAGCGTTCTTCAACCGAAGCCAAAACCGAAGGCCTGCGTTGGGGAACCTTGGGTCAGGCCATGGGCGTTGTCGGTTTGCCCGGCCGCGTTCGGGTGAAGGTGCAAGGCATTCGTCGCCAGCCGCATGAAGTTGATCTTCTGGTTCCAGTCCTCTCCGAGACGGTTCGGGAAATGGTCGTAGAACGTCTCAGCGAGGATCCCCGCAATCTGGTTCGTATCGAAGAGGGTGGAATTCCGGGCAGCTTGGTGGGTTTGATTCGGGAACTTGGTGGCCGTCTGGTGCCAACGGGCGCCGATTTGTCGGCCGAGTTGGACGAGCAGCCAATCGGTTTTGAACACCGGGTGGTGTGCGCTGCGGCTGCGGCCGCTCAGTTGCTCGAGCAGGACATCAAGCCGCTGTTGGTGGCGGTTGGACTTCCGATGGATGATCTCGCAGTGCTCCTTCGAGATGCACGCGCCGTTCGGCTTCGAGGTGCCCTCACCGCGCACCGGGATCCCCGCCCCACTACTGCCGGCCCTGACCCAGAACGGAACTTTTGGCGTGGTCGCAGTTCAGCGCAGCCCGAGGCGATGGGGCCGTTCCCACCTCTTGCCTTGTTGATGCGTTTGGGCAAGCCGCCATTGAAAGGGAAGTTCCCCATGGTTGGTTTGTTGGAGAGCATCTACCGAACTGTTGCAGAAGATGTGAACCGTGACCTAACCGAACGAGACGAAGCAATGGCTTCGCCGCCGGAACAGCATTGACTGGCTTGGGCCTTTTAGCCCCAGACGCTGAGAAGTCGAAGAACATCCTGGAACGTCACGGCACCATCACCATCGAGATCGGTGGGACACGGCGTACCGCATGGTCCGAATGAGCTCAAAAGCGTAATGAGATCTTCGAAGTCCACATCTCCGTCGCCATCAAAGTCAGCTGGCTCACCCGTGTCGCAGGACTGCACGGTGATCTCAACTCGGTCAACGGCCGATTCCACCACCGAACCGTCACCGATGTCGGTTGAGACAAATCGGATCCGGCAGGTTTCGGATGGGGTCACAAAATCAGCCACCCGAAATTGCTTCTGAACCCAGCCTCCTGCAGATTCGCTGGAATTCCCCGCGACCGTTTCCAAATTGACCCAAGAGCCCCCATCGTTGGCTGAAATTTCAACCGTAAATGGGTCGCCTCCGGGGCTGGCCCCGACGGCATTGTTGTGCCAACGCCAG
This sequence comes from Phycisphaera sp. TMED24, assembly GCA_002168105.2. Taxonomy (GTDB): domain Bacteria; phylum Planctomycetota; class Phycisphaerae; order Phycisphaerales; family SM1A02; genus UBA8653. The sequence goes on along the minus strand of NHCD02000002.1, from coordinate 15,484 downwards.
TAACTCAGAACTGCGTCGGGATTGCTGGCGTCCAACGTCGGCGAGGTGAGTACGGTCTCGCCACCATCGACGTCGCTGTTGCAGTCTCCGCCGTTGTTTGAGTTGTCGGTGAGGAACGCGCTCGAGCTGCCGTCTGGAGTTTCAGTGGGATTCCCCCGATCGCAGTTGGTGATCGGCACGCCACGAGTCCATTGTCCATCGGTTGCGGTTCCGCTAACGGTCCATCCGGAATTGGTTTCAAATCCGTCAAGGAAAAGCACATCCACATTGTCAACCACCGTGGCGTCAAAATCGCCAAGACGTCGTTCGCCGCCCATCACGTCAGACGCCGCGACAGACCATGTGAGGGTCGATGTGCAGGGCAACGGTCCGGTGCTTCCAATCCACCGTGCACTTGCTGCGTTGAAGTTCAGCGGGACGCTGCTGGCAACGCCAGCAATGGAGAAGTCGAGGACGGGAGAGTTGGGATCAAGTGCTCCGGCTTCGGTCTCTTCGATTTGCAGCGAGACGGACAAGCCCGAACTGCCCACGGTTGGCGTTGGTGGGTTGTCAAGGGTCAGGTTGAGAGGCACGCCGGGGCCAACTTCTGGAAGCTCGGAACGGTAAAACTCCAAGGTGCATCGCATTCGACGGGCTTGATCCGGCGTGAACTGGTTCATGCACGCGTCATCTGAGTAGTCCATGTAATTGTTGACCGGATCCAAACTGCCGCAAGAGGAAGGTGTACCGCAGCCAAAGTTCGGCTGGCTTTCGGCATTGGTGTCGCAAACCAAGTCCCCAGATGTGGCGCAAGCGGAGCCGCATCCCCCTTGGAAGGTGTGGAGCAGACCGAGATAATGCCCCACCTCGTGGGTCAAAGTTCGGCCAAGGTCGTATGGAGCTTGCGTCGAACAATCACCCCAAGATGACCAAAGGACCACCACTCGGTCGCTCTGGTCTCCAGCAATACCTTGCTGCGGGAATCCTGGCACGTAGCCGAGGTTGCCTCCGGCCGTGTTGGTGTAAATGTTCATGTATTGGGAGGGATCCCAGGCCAAGCTGTTCCAGTAGTTCCCTCCATCATTGAACCAAGTGCTGTTGTTGGAATAGGTGATGCCGTTGGTTGGGTTTCCGTCGGGATCCACTTCCGCCAAGAAGAATTCAATCTGCACGTCGGTACCAGGTGCTCCGTTGGTCCCCGGGAGTGCCAAGAAATCTTCGTTGAGAATGCGAATGCCGCTCTCAACGCAGTCGATCGAGAGATTGCCTTGGCTGCCGTTGGTAAGCACATGCACCACGCAGGGAATTCGGTACAAAGTCACGCTTGGGTCGTAGACCGGAGACGGGTTGGTCGAGCTTAAGGAACAGTCGGCCCCTGATCCGCCGAACCCGTTGATGCCATCTTCGATCGAGGTGGTATCCAGCCCACAGCGCCACAGTCGACCGGGTCGTGCGGCGAAGTAGGCGTTCCAATCTTCGTAGGTGATGTTGTCCTCAACAATGCGGCCATCGGAGTACTGCCAGGGCCCATCATGATTGGGCGGGGGTACATCAGGGCTAGCAAAAAGCGATACAAAGCAGAAGAAGGGGCTGATCATGGTTTCTCAATTCAATGTGTGGTTGTCCGAAGATGTCACGGATCTTGGTTGGCCGCTGTATTCGTTAACAGGGACCCCATTTGGACAGTAAATTCAAGAGGTCGTTGAACTCCACGAGGCCGTTGCCATCGAAATCTTCCTCGCAACCTCCACAAGCACCCCACGATCCAAGGACTTCAAGCAGGTCGGCAAAATCAACCAATCCATTGTCGTTCAGGTCTTCAGGGCACGGGGGTGGTGCACATGAACTCGAGGCACAGTCGGCGGCGTCAGATACTCCGCCGACATTCGAGCAGGTATTAGGAAGCAGGACAACACAGTCACCGCTCGTCAGGCAACACGCACGAGGAGCACAGCCATTGTCGGCGCAGTCAGATCCAAGACCGACGAAAAATCCGCCGCCATTCGCGCAACCTGCTGGGGTGAGATCAGAGCATTGGGAGCCAAAGCAGCAAGCGCCGATCGACGGTGGAGGACACGGTGATGGTGCGCAGGTGGTCTCTGCCCCCTCAAAGGCCCCACCGGCGGAGTCACATTCGTCGTTGAACACCGAAACGCAGGAGCCGTTGGCAAAGCAGCAGGCTCCAGGTGCAGGAATACCAAACTCTCCCCCGCGAGACTCGATCGCGTTCCGGTACACCGCCGAACCTGTCCACCACGAGATGTCTCCATACGTGCTGGTACTGGTGGTTCCTCCGGAAAGTACGCCTGCGATAACCCATTCTCCTCCCAGTTGGACGAGAACTGGACCGCCACTGTCGCCACCAGCAGTGGTTGCTTCGTACTGCAAAGGGGTAGAACTACTTCCGCCGATTGAATTGGCGTTGTTGCTTCCGTTATCAAAGTCTGTGGAAATAATGTTGGAGCCACCTCCACCTGAGGCGGGGCTTCCGTATCGATCAATAATATTTTCTCCACCCCATCGATATCCATCGGAACTGAAGTTGTGGCCAGAACTCCCCAGGCCGTTGAGACCATAGCCGACAGTTGCGCAAAGCATTCCTTCGAGTTCATTGGTCTGGTCAATAAGTCGCATGGGTACCGCGACACTCGCTGGCACGGGGGAACTCAACGTGAGAATGGAGACATCACCTCCGTCCAAAAGTGATCCGCTTCCATCGGGAAGGAACGAGGATTGGACGGTTCGAAAAACAAGGCCGCCACCATTCAGGTTGTCTCCAAAGACAATTTGACTTCCTGGTCCAGCGCCGCAGTGGCGAGCGCACAGCACAACATTCGGAGCGATCAAGGTCCCGGTGCACCCTCCACCGACGGATACGACGGCGTCAAAGGCAGCCCCATAAGCCCGTCCTCCAGAGATGCCCATGGCGTTGTTGACGACAATTCTTGGAAAAATTCCCCACTCTGCTTGGGTGGAATCGGATGGGTCATAGTTGTTGACGTCAATTTGACGCTGAGAAAGCAGGTCTCCAGTTTGGCCATCCACAATCGCTTCCATGTGCGTCGGACTGACCGGCTCTCCGCTGTCGGCCAGCGTGGTGATGACTTCCCAGCACAATCTGGCATGGGTATTGGTTTGGAACCAAACAACGTTTGCCTCTGAAGCCACAGGGAAATCAACGTTGGCTTCAGCAACGGTTGCCGCAAGATTCTTTGAAATTGCGGGGTAAGTGGCATCAAAGGTTGCTGGATCCTCGAACTGGTCCAAGCCAGGGATCACGAAGTTGTTGCCGTTCGATTCAGCAAGGACTCGTGCGCCGTGCAGCGGTATTCGATCAACAAACCTTTGGTAGTAGTTGGCCTGCGGCGGATCGTACGATTTTCCAGAAATCATTTGGATGCTGGACGGCTGATTCAGTTGGTCGGTGACTTCTGATTGTTTGGACATGAAGTCTTGGCCAAAAGTCGGGTTTAAGCTCAACAAACTGAGCGCTGTGAGCAAATGTGCGGATTTCATAGAAGTTTCCAATCGCTTTATTAGCAATCTCCAAAGGCAGCAAGCATCACGAGCAGGTCCGCGAAGTCCACCGATCCGTTGTCGTTGATGTCTTCATCGCAGGTCCCGCAGGGGCCCCATGCTGCAAGCAGTGACAAGATGTCGTTGAAATCAACGGCACCGTTGTTGTCCAAATCTTCGGGGCAGGGTTGTTCGCAAGAGACGCTGCCACAATCGACGCCGGAGCCACCGAAGGTCCCGGCGACTGCCAAGCAAAGGGCCTCATCAAGTTGTGCGCAGGTGCCATCGATGCAGCAAGCGCCGGTTGAGGGTATGCAGTCCACGGTGGCACAGGCCGAGCCGGTATTTTGGAAGCTGCCGCCAGCCGCGTTGCATTGCACCTCGTTGGTCGAGGTACAGGCATCAGTACCGAAGCAGCAGGCTCCGGCCAGACAATCGACTCCGGCACAAGTGCTGTCTACGCCTCGGAATTCACCACCGCCGTTGGCGCAGTCTGAGACTTCAACCACGGAGCACGTTCCGCTGGGGAAGCAGCAAGAGCCTTCGGGCTCTGGGATTTCGCAGGTTCCTTGATCGGCCGGGCAATCCTCACCCAGTCCAAAGAAGAAGCCACCACTGCCCTCACATCCACTTTCGTCAAGATCTGTGCAGAATCCGGAATTGAAGCAGCACGCGCCGGCATCGGGAACAGCGGTTCCAATGCAGTTGCTGGTAGCAGCGGTTGTTTGGATGGTGTTTCGACTGTTGGTGCTGAACGTATTGGAGCAGGTCAGCGAGGAATTCATGGTGTTGCCGTCATCAATGTGATTGCAGCCCCAGTTGTGTCCAAGCTCATGACTGATCAAGTCGGTCTGGCAAGAGGTACTGAACCCAGTTTCGCAAAGGCCGTACCCAATGTTCGTACTGCAGATGGCGTCGAGGTAGGCCACACCAATGGTGCCGCCATCAAGGTTGCGCCCGCTAAACATTTGGACCAAATCGCGTTGAACACTTTGTTGGCTGCCAATCCAATGGCTTCGAACTTGATCGAGCAAGCCGCCAGCATTGGTCGTGTTGTAGGGGTCACTGGCGTTGCTTCTGACAATGATGGTCGTGATGGTGTGCGTGACGTTGACTTCTGGTTCGTAGTTAAAGCCATTCACATTGTTGATGTCGGAGTTGATTTTGGACTCTGAATTTCCGCCGTAGTCTTGGTAGAACTCGTAATCCATATCACACGCCAGTTCGCATTCGTCGAGAAGTCCGCCGAGAAATCCGGAAGGCAAGTCCGGAATTTCTTCGAAGCCATCTTGAAGTTCTTCATCAGAAAAGATCGGAAGGTCGTCGACTCCGCACGTTCCTTTGCATGGTTCTACTTCGGATTCATGTCTTAGGACCTGCCCGCCCAAGTCATCTTCTTCGATCCACCAACGACCATCCTCGTCTTCGAATCCTCCGACGAGTTGATCTCCAACCACCCCGGCAACCACTCGGGTCTCTGGCTGTCCAGTCAAGATGCCGCGATAGGTGTTCACTGGTCCGGGCTCGACTTCGATGTACGAGCCATCACGCTGTTGTTCAAGCACTCGGTAGTTGCCCGCTCGGACCGAATGGCGATACAGATCCAGTGTCCATGTCCGGCCGTCTTCTCCGTGCAAGGTGGCTTGCATGGTTATCGGAAGCGATGGGTCAAAGACCGATTGAATAGGAGTCCCAGTCGGTTCCATGCCACCCGTAAAAGCAGTGACAAGAGACGGCAAGAGATACAAACTCATGGGATAAAGCTTCCTCTGGTTCAGACGCATAAATACGTCATGAAACAGTGTTCGCCTTTTGTGAAGCGAGGCTCCTAAAAAGTGGTGATTTCTTAAGGAAACCTGAAAAGTCCGGTTTAGATCCCGCCGCGCAACTCTCGGTTTGAGCCAAATTTGGCCAGCAGTTTGCGAACGCTCGGGTCTTCGACCCGCATGGCGTCTGCGTCCTTTTTCTGGTTGTCCTTTTCCCGGTCGGCGGCAGATCGCATGGTCAAGGACACTTTTCTTTTGCCCTCATCGATGCTCAAAATCGTGACTTGAACCACCATGTCTGGCTTCAGAACCGCTGATGGATGCTGAATACGGCGATTGCTGATCTCTGAGATGTGCACCAATCCCTCGATTCCAGGGGCCACCTCAACGAATGCGCCAAAATCAAGGATTTTGGTGACGCGTCCGGAGAGTTCTGCTCCAACTTCAAGGCTTCCAGACGCGGCCACGAATGGATCTTCCATCGTCTGCTTCAGTGAAAGGGCAACTCTGGTTTTGCCCTCTTTTTTCTCGATTTTGAGCACTTTGACTCGAATCGTCTGGCCAACCTTCACCACCTGAGCGGGATCATTCACGCGGGAATGCGACAATTCGGCGACGTGGACGAGTCCTTGCAGTCCTCCGAGGTCCACGAAGGCCCCAAACGGTTGCAGGCTTTGCACCGTTCCTTCAACCGTGTCTCCCACCGTGAGATTTTTCAGAAGTTCTTTGCGACGCTCCCTTTGCGCAACAATCAGCAAGGCGCGGCGGCTCAGGATGACATTCTTGCCTCCCTCACGAACTTCGATCACCTTGGCTTCCAGTTTGAGTCCGACAAAGTTGTCAAAGCTCTCGTGGTGAACAACATCAACCTGAGAAGCTGGCATAAAGCAGCGGATTCCCTTGAACGACAGCTCCAATCCACCTTTGTTGGCCTTTTTGACCAACGCTTCCACAACCTGCCCTTTTTCAAGGGTTTGGCCTTTCACAGGAGTGGCTGAACCCTCGAGTCTCAGCGGCCAAAGTCCCTCTGCGTCTTGGGCGGGGCCAAGCACGAAGATGAATCGGTCACCTGGATTGGGGAACGAGTCAAATTGATCGAGGCTGCAGATCCCATTGTCCTTGGGGCCAAACTCAACGACCGCTTCCTTTCGATCCAAATTGACGGTTTGGACGGATCCAGTGGTCCGTGCGCCAGGAGCGAGCTCGACCAGATTCTGGGCCGCGTTCATCGCCCCCAAAGCGGCATTTAAGATCGCAGTTGGGTCTACAGGCGGGGCACTATCGTTCACTGCCGTTGGTGTGGAGGCAACCTCGGGATCCGATGGGGCTTCTTGATCAGCTAAAAGTGCATCGACCTCAGCCGAGATTCCCGAGGACAGGTCTTCGGGGGTTGGATCGGAGGGAGTTGCCTCCGCAGCCGGTGTTTCAGCCGAAGGAGTCTCTGGGGAGGGACTCTGCTCGACCTTTTCCGCCGAGGGCTCTGGGGATGATTGGTTGGTGGGCTGTGGATCAATATCACTCATGGTGTTCAAATTGTACCGAGTGAACATGCTTCTTCCCACGTGGAAAGAGCCGCGATCACCGCCACAATGTGCTCTGACCGGTATGATCGTTCCTTCGGAGCAGCCGATCGGTTGCCAAAGGAGGCTTGTGCAACATGGCAGGCAATCAAAGGGCATGGGGTATCGAAGTCGGTGTCGCAGCGGTGAAGGCCGTTTGCCTTGAACGCAATGGCGATCAGGTCGCCGTATCCGATTTCTGCGTGATTCCGCACAGCCGGACACTCGGTGATCCGGAGCTGAGTGGACAAGAATCGGACGCCATTGTTCGATTTTCTTTGGGCCAGTTGATCAGTCAGAAATCACTCGAGGGCGAGACTCTGGTGATGAACCTTCCGGGGCAGGATGCGTTGATTCGCTTCGCAAAGTTGCCCCCGGCAGAACCAAAAGCCATCCCTGGCCTGGTTGAGTACGAAGCCAAACAGCAAATTCCCTTCCCTATCGAGGAAGTGGAGTGGGACTACCAAGCCTTTCAAGATGACGACTCGCCAGAGATTGAAGTCGGCATTTTTGCCACAACTCGGGCCAAGGTGCAGGACCTCCTTTCGCGCTGGTCGGATTCTGGCTTAACCCCCGAAGCGTTGACGGTCGGCCCCCTTGCGGTGTTGAATGCTGTGGCTTGGGATTCAGGATTGGTTGAGTTGAACAAGAACAGCGCGTCCATTCGCGATGAAGAAGAGCCGCTGGTTGTTCTTGACATTGGCACACACGCCTCTGATGTGGTCATTGCCCACCGCGGGCGTTGCTGGATCCGAACATTCCCCGTCGGCGGAACACACTTCACCCAAGCCGTGAAGGACACCTTCCACCTGCCCTATGCCAAAGCTGAAAGCTTGAAGCAAGATGCCGCCAGCAGCAAATACACCAAGCAGATCATGCAGGCCATGCGGCCAGTTTTTAGTGATTTGCTCGATGATTTGCAAAAAACCATCAATTACTACCAGGGCCAAAATCCCGGGACTCAAATCAATAAAATTGTTGGCTTGGGTTCCACTTTCCGGATCGCCGGACTCCGGAAATTCCTTGGATCCCAACTTGGGCTCGACATCGTTCGACTGGACGAATTCCAGCGGATTTCCGTGGGTGGACGAGAAGCAGCCAGCTTTGCCGAGCACACCGTCACGCTGGGAACCGCTTACGGGTTGGCCTTGCAAGGCGTCGGCCTTGGGTCGGTGGAAGCCAACTTGGTCCCCTCGACCATTTTGCGAACACAAATGTGGGCGGCCAAGACCAAGTGGTTTGTGGCGGCTGGTGTCTTGATCGCCTTGGGTTTGACCTCAAGCGTTCTAGGTCCTATCGCCGAGCGAGGTCAATTCCAAGGCGAGACCGCGTTGTCACAAGCACGATCTGCTGCCAGCGCGGCAACGGCACTGCAGTCTCAGTTTGATGCGGCGAAAAACAATGCCCAATCCAGTGCTGCCGCCGACAACATTCGTGGCCTCCTTGAGGACCGTGAAGTTTGGAATTGGCTTGTCCGTGATGTTCACAGCGCTCTGGATTCTTCTGATCCTCAGCGTGAGTTGTTGCGGGCGTCAACTGATGATTTGTCAATTGACCCTGGGGAAAGACGACTTGTTCGTCTCCGTCACATGTCTGGTGTGTACTCGGGCGATACCAAGCGTGTTGCGGTCACCATGCATGTTGAAGTGACCCATGATGGCCCCAACGACTTCTTGAACCGAACAGTTGCCGCGTGGCTTCGCCAGCAAGCGGAAGAAGAGTTGGCGGAACGTCCTTACACCATCGTTGCTGACTCAATACAACTGAATGCCACATCGCGGACTCAGGCCAACGTGGAGGCAGATGGCACCGTGACCGGCGATCCAGGAAACAGTTCTGGCGGATTTACGGCACCAGCTCAAGGTCAATCATCCGGAGGCCGACCCGGTATGGGTGGTATGGGGATGGGAATGGGGCAACCCGCTGGCGGAGGTGGTGGCATGGGCATGGGAGGCCAAGGGCGACGAGCTCGAGGCGCGGGACGTCAAGCACCTGGCGCTGGACTAGGTGGCAATACCGCACCGGCTGGCGGTCAAGCCGCGGCACCCTCCGGTGGCGCCTTCGGCGGAATCGGTGGATTTGGTGCTCCAAGGAACCCTCGCGGCAATGAGGATTCGTCGGACCCGTCAGAAATCGGCGCTGCAGAGATTCTTCAAGATGCAGTATTGCCGACCGCGCCAAATCGTCTTCCTGGCGGAACCACGTACTACATCTACCCGGTGACCTTTGAGATCGAGTTGGACCAGTCCGGTTCAACGCCTTCTTCAGAGTTTGATGAGTACTCAAGCAATACGAAGAAGACGTGGAATGGAGATCAGGCATGAACACCAAAAAAGTGATCGCACTCTTGAAAGCGAACCTTTGGTCCCTGCTGACCTTGGTGCTCTCATTGGGTATCGGCGGTGGCGCGGTGGTTTGGGCCTCCGGTGAGCGCGGGAAAGTTGAATCAACGCTGGCCGAGCGTGCCAAGGTCGTGAACCAGTTGGATGGATTCCACCGTGGCAACCTTGATGTTTCGATCGCTGGAAACAACATTGTCTCTGGTTCTGGTGTCCCAACCTCCCAACTGATTGAACAAGTCAACGCTCAGGTTGAACGAAGCAACGCCTACGCAAAATCATTTGTTGCGGATGCTGAATCTTTCCATCTGCGTAACCGCAAGCCCTTCAACACAGAGCTGTTCCCTGAACCCCCATCTTCCAAACGAGAAGTGATTCCCGAGACCTTCCACGGGCAAATGGCCTCTGCTTATGCTCAATTGGAGGGCGAAGTTGCTGCAGTCAAGCCGCTTGGCGAAGACGAGTTGGTCGACAAGCTGCGGGCTCGTCGTCGGATGTACCTGGGCGGTCTGGATGAAATCCCGCAAGAAAATCTGGATGACTACCGCGTCGCCATGTCCGAGCAGAGAGTCTCTTCGTTGCGTGATCGGGCCATGGAAGGCGGGGTGTACCTCGATGCCGCCGCCACAAACTTTCCGCCCTATGAGCAAACCAAGTCGTATGCCTTGGGTGAACTGTATCTGTGGCAGTGGGACTATTGGATTCGCGAAGACATTCTGCGGGCTCTGACCGCCAACAACCGCCCCGAAGGTGTGTTTGAGAATCCCGTCAAGCGCATCCGCAGAATCTCCCCCGAGCCGATCGCCGCTTTTCAAGGCGGCTCTGAGCAGCCTCGTCCTGGGGGTATGGGCATGGGTGGTGGTGCTCCCGGCGCGGGTGGTATGGGCGGAGGAGCTGATTCGCTTGATCAGCCAATCACCAATGATCTTTCATATTCCCTGACGGGCCGTCAAAGCAATGGTGTTTGGGATGTTCGTCCGGTTGATATTTTGATGGTGGTGGAGACCGCGCGTCTCCCTGAGGTCATTGATGAACTGACTCGGGAGAATTTCTTCACAGTTCTTGATGTCTCATTGACGCCAGTCGATTCTTTCGCGGCGTTGGCTGAAGGTTGTTACTACGGTTCGGCACCGGTTTCTGACGTTGCCCTTCGTCTTGAGACAGTGTGGTTCCGTTCTTTGCATCAGGACAAGTCCAAAGCAACTTCTGCTGGATCGACCGATGAGTTTGATGCCGGAGTCGGGGCTCAAGTCTCTTGGTGGATGCCTACCGATTTGCGGAAGGCGTTGGGAATTCCTGTCACCGACCCGATGGGAGATCAGGGTATGGATGGTGGAATGACGGGGCCAGGATCGGAGGGTTGGCGCTAAGCGCCGAGGTGCATCATGAAGACCAAAGGGATCACAGTCGTAGAACGCTTCATCGAGAAGGGGATTCTTGGGTTGGCCGCGGTTTTTGCGGTTGCATTTGCAGCCATGCAGCTTCTGTCGGAAGCCCCCGCAACCCAGGCCGCTGGTGGAGAGGTCAATCCCGGAACGGTTGACGCTCGGCTGGAGGAGCAAACCCGCCGCCTCAAAGCTGCCATTGAGGTTGAAGGCTTGCCCGCAGGCGTGGAAGTTTTGGAAGCGTCAGGTGAGGTGGGCCCATCGTTTACCGAATTGGTCGAGACCCCGACTGTCGGCTTCCGCAAGGTGCAAGTGACAGAAGCCGCCGTAGACCTCGGGGGAGTCGGTGGTATCACACTGACCGCCGGTGCTTACAACGTTCCAACATTGCCTGGTCCACCGGCGGTTTTCGTTGAGACCCATTTCGATGCAATTTCGATAGATAAGCTCGAACTCTCCGGTGACGATGAATTGATACTGGAATCACGTCTTGGTGTTACTGGTTCTCCTGGCGACATTGTTTGGAACACGGTTGGCTTTCAAATTCCTTGGGATGAGATGGATGCCGCCATGCGTGATGCCCCTGGCGGCGACCGAGACATGCCAGAAGCCTGGTATTCCGGGCGGATTGATGTCTTGGACATTGTGGTAGAGCGACAGAAGCGCATCGATGGGGAGTGGGCTCCGGCCGTGGTCCTCAAAACCATGCCAGCACGTTGGTCACTTCGTGAAAATCTGATTGAAGAAAGGCTGTCTCGCAAAGATCGTGATGCGATTGTCGAATCACTTTGGTTGGATCGCGATCAAGACCGAACACCATCGCCAATTTTGCAAGACATCCTTCGTCCAGAGTTCTACGCCACCGCGAGTGATCGCTGGAGTGCGCCTTTGGCCCCTTCAGCGGAAGAAGACAATGCATCCAAGGGTGACAATTGGCGTGAAATTGCCAAATGGAAACGAAAGCTTCGTGAAGCCCAGAAAAAAGCCAATCGTCGAGCTGCATCCATAGAAGGCTTGGGAGGGACCCCTGGTGAAGCGGACGAACCTGATCGGAAGGATCAGAAGCCCGGTCAAGGATCCGGTGCGAGTGGTATCGGGCGCGGTGATCGCAACAGTGGATCGGGTGGTGGCAGCGGACGGAGAGAGTCCAGCGGTAAACGTGCAGCCCCAGGCGCTGGTCTGAGTTCAGGCTCGGGTGGCTTCGGAGCTGGCACTGGTACCCCGGAAGATCCTGAAAAGAAAAAGCGCCAGTTGGCAGGCTTGCAAAAGCAATATCAAGATGCTTTGAAGGATGTTTCGAAAGCCCAGGATCGATTGCGTGCTCTGGGATACGACCCATCCCAAGCTGGTGCGGTGGAACTTTCAGGCTTGGCCAACGACCTCGCGGTGGCTTGGTTCCATGACCTCGAGGTTGAGCCTGGAGCGGAGTACCGGTACCGCGTTCGCTTCGAAGTGTTGAATCCGTTCTTCGCTCGACAACTCGATCTTCAAGAGGCTCAAATCAACTTGGCGAAGTCCATGGTGATGCCCACCGAGAGTTCATCTTGGACCGACACCGTTGCTGTTCCTGGCTTCAGCCAGTTCTTCTTAACAGGTGGGGAAGTCGGCGCCTCCAAAATGCAGGCGGAAGTCTTCTGCTTCAAAGAGGGGCGTTGGTGGTCGCACATGTACAACCGGCTGCAGCTTGGCGCTAGGATTGGCGACTCGCAACGCAAACAAAATGGCGATGAACGTGTCGAAATTGATTTTGGAACCGACTGGATGCCAGTCGATCTCGAGATCGACTATTCAATGGAGGACGACGATATCGAGGCTGGGCAGGCTGCCATCGTGCGACTGCAGCATGTCAGTGACCATGCACGGCCGCTGTTGTCCCGAAAAGTCTGGCTTGATGGTACGAGTCTCTCTCGCGATCAGTTCTCGCAGTGGGTTGACGAAGCCAATGCGTTGGCCGAGCCCGAATCTGAGGATGATGAGCAGAATGCTCCTCAAGCACCTCCATCTGGCGGGGGAGGCGGAGGCATTGGCTTTGGCGGATCCAGCGGTTCGTCCGGCGGGGGGCGGGGTGACAGGTAAATCACTTTGCCACAGATACTTTTGGAAGCTCGGCTTGAGGCCGGGCTTCTTTTTTGCCCAGAAAATCTAGCGCAAAGTCCGAGAATCAGCGGCATTTTTGGGGCAATAGTCCGAGAACTTGTGTGGAAAAAAAGCAAAAAAAAGAGTACACAAGCCCCCAATCAGATTGACAGATGCTTTGGTTCTGCTAAGATTCGCGGCTCGCCTCTTCGTTTGCACTTCAGCGAACCAAGTGGCATCCCGCTTGCGGGAAAAGGGCAACCAGCTGCTCTTTGACAACTGCATGATTCGAGACGATTTGCCGGTCGATTCTCCCTCCCCACGCGGAACAAGTCTGCGAGGACTGAGGATCCAGAGTCGACCACGAGGGCAAGTCGTATATGCGTAGATGACTAGTTCGAAATGGCATACCACTTTTGTGGAGAGTCAAACGAACAAGTTGAGACATGAGCATAGCCTGAGAAAGGCTCGTGCCGATTCGACGATGTCGGGTCGGAATGATCACGGGCCCAAGGGCACATGGCGGATGTCTTGGCGTCGAGAGGCGATGAAGGACGTGGTAACCTGCGATAAGCCCGAAGGAGCCGGTAACAGGCTTTGATTTTGGGATTTCCGAATGGGGCAACCCACCCTGCGGGGTACTCAATGCTGAATGTATAGGTATTGAGAGCGAACCTGGTGAACTGAAACATCTAAGTAGCCAGAGGAAAAGAAAGCAAACGCGATTCCCCTAGTAGCGGCGAGCGAAAAGGGACCAACCGACAGACTCACGAACCACCTGGAAAGGTGGACCACAGAAGGTGACAGTCCTGTAATGACGAGTCGGCCAGCCCACGAGTAGTACGGAGCCCGTGAAACTCCGTGCGAACATGGGGGGTCCACCCCCTAAGGCTAAATACTCCTCGACGACCGATAGTGAACCAGTAAGGTGACTGAACGATGAAAAGCACCCCGACAAGGGGAGTGAAAAGTACCTGAAACCATGTGCCTACAAGCGGTGGGAGCCTTCGGGTGACCGCGTGCCTTTTGCATAATGATCCTGCGAGTTGGTCTTCATAGCTAGGTTAAGCAGTACCGCTGCGTAGCCGTAGGGAAACCGAGCCTGAAAGGGCGTTGAGTTGTGGGGACCAGACGCGAAACCTTAGTGATCTACCCATGGGCAGGTTGAAGGCCGGGTAACACCGGCTGGAGGACCGAACTCACTAACGTTGAAAAGTTAGGGGATGACCTGTGGGGAGGACTAAAAGTGTAATCAAACTGGGAGATAGCTCGTTCTCCGCGAAATGCCTTTAGGGGCAGCCTCGTGTTACATCCAGCAGGGGTAGAGCACTGATTCGGGCTGGGGGGTATTGCACCTACCCACCTGAGTCAAACTCCGAATACTGTTGGACTCTGTCACGGGAGTGAGCCCATGGGAGATAATTTCCATGGACGAAAGGGAAACAACCCTCACCACCGGCTAAGGTCCCCAAACGGGACTCAGTTCTTAAGGTGGTCAAGATTCATTGACAGCCAGGATGTTGGCTTAGAAGCAGCCACCATTTAAAGAGTGCGTAACAGCTCACTGGTCGAGAATTTTGGCGCCGATAATGATCGGGAATCAAGTCCCGTACCGAAGCCGTGGACGAAAGTGGTAGCGGAGCGTTGCTGTCAGCGCTGAAGGCGTCTCGTGAGGGACGTTGGAGCGGCAGCAAGTGAATATGCAGGATTGAGTAACGATAAACGGAGTGAGAATCTCCGTCGCCGAAAGCCTAAGGGTTCCTGGGGAAGGGAAATCCGCCCAGGGTAAGGCGGGACCTAAGACGAGCCCGACAGGGGTAGTCGATGGACAGCCGGCTAATATTCCGGCCCTCACGGTGAGATCAAAGCGAAGTGCGGATTCGAAAGCTACACGGGACAGTGAAGCGTCCGTCAGTGGGTGGAAGAGTTCCAAGAAAAGCTTCGTGGGCAATCCGTGACCCGTACTAAAACTGACACAGGTAGGCATGGTGAATAACCTCAGGCGCTCGAGAGAATGGTTGTGAAGGAACTAGGCAAATTGACCCCGTACGTTAGCAATAAGGGGGCCCTACCGGTTAAACGGAGGGCGCAGAGAAAAGGCTCTGACGACTGTTTATCAAAAACACAGCACTGTGCAAACTCGAAAGAGGACGTATACAGTGTGACTCCTGCTCGGTGCCAGAATGTTAAGGAAGTAGGTTAGCTCCGGCGAAGCTTACGACTGAAGCACTGGTAAACAGCGGCCGTAACTATGACGGTCCTAAGGTAGCGAAATTCCTTGTCGGGTAAGTTCCGACGCGCATGAATGGAGTAACGATTGGAGCACTGTCTCCACAACCAACTCGGTGAAATAGTAGTGGCGGTGAAGATGCCGCCTTACCGTGGCAAGACGGAAAGACCCCGTGGACCTTTACTGTAGGCTTGTATTGATCACGATTCTGTGATGCGTAGGATAGGTGGGAGGCTTTGAAGCTGGGATTTCGGTCCTGGTGGAGCCGTTGGTGAAATACCACTCTTTGCATTGTTGTGATCTAACCCTGATTCCCATGAAGCTGGGCAGGGAACCGTGCATGCCGGGCAGTTTGACTGGGGCGGTCTCCTCCTAAAGTGTAACGGAGGAGCACAAAGGTCAGCTCAACGCGGTTGGAAACCGTGTTTCGAGTGTAAGAGCACAAGCTGGCTTTACTGCGAGACAAACAGGTCGAGCAGTTACGAAAGTAGGTTCTAGTGATCCTGCGATCCCGTGTGGAAGGGTCGTAGCTCATCGGATAAAAGGTACCCCGGGGATAACAGGCTTATCGCTCCCGAGCGTCCATAGCGGCGGAGCGGTTTGGCACCTCGATGTCGGCTCATCGCATCCTGGG
>NHCD02000040.1 GCA_002168105.2 Phycisphaera sp. TMED24 | reverse complement strand
GATCTCTTCTGGCTTGGCTCGCTTAGCCATCGTTCTGCTCCTTTTTTTAAGGAGCCAATACTAACTCAAAAGATGGACCACTTTTTCAGGGGCACTCCAAAGGCGCTGGGCTTGGGGGTCTTCTCCAAGGGCAAGCATGCCTCTAATTCGCTCTGCTTCTAACCGAGCTTTGGCCAAATCCAAGTCTCCAACCCGAGCAATCTTGAACCTGCATTTTTTGCCTTCAAACCTGTAGCTAATTCCAAATGTGCCCGTGCCCTTAGGATTGACCCGTAGATGAAACCCCGGCGTTCTTCGCTCAGAATAGTCCGTTTGCACAATTAGCGGATTAGCAAGCCAAGTCTTGACGTTTTTCACAGTAATTCGATCAACGCTGGGCACTTTGGTATCCTCAATAGGGGGCATATAGGGGGCAAGAAACGCGAAGCTGTCTGAAACATCACGAAATTCTAAGAATGCTATACCTGAAGGATAGTTGTTTTATTTCAATACGTTAGTGCGAAATGAAACTGTGCAGAACCAAATGAAACAAGACCCTTAGCTGACTTTTAATCAGCGGGTCGTAGGTTCGAATCCTACAGGGCACACCACTCCTCTCATATTTTTCTCGACTTGGGCCAGTGAGCTGGCGCGCCTCTGAGCGTGTTCAGAATTCGCATGGTTGTCGGCTTCATCGGCGCTAGAGAGGCCCGAGTGTCGTCGCGCTGATCGAGCAAGTGCGCAGTGGCGGCATCGGCGGGGTCTTCATTGAAAACCTCGCAGACAGCCGGATCATCCAACAGATCGCCGGCGAAACCGGCTTGTCAGCCGGAGGCACGCTGTTCACAGGGGCGCTTTCAGACCTCGACGGTCCGGCACCGACCTCTGCGGCAATGATTGCTCACAATGCGGAACAGTTGCTGCAATCGCTCCGCGCGGCTGAGGAGAAAGGGGCTTGCTGAAACCGCGCCCGTCCTGGGGCGTCTTGAAAAGAAAGGGACGCAAGCCACCGCGCCAGCTTGCGTCCCTGCGCGGCACGATCGGTCTCGATAGGCTTCAGGGGCTTGCAACTGGGCCACGCAGAAACGGCTCGATTTCATGGATTAGCGTCGTTGAANCAAGGTGTTAAGGTCGGTCTGCCGCGTGAGTATTGGAAAGGCAGACCGCATGACCGCTGACACCATCTGGTTCAACGCCCGCATCCGCACCATGGACCCGAACCGGCCGCTGGCCTCCGCCATGGCTGTCTCAGGGGGCAAGATCCTCGTCCTTGGCGGGGATACAGACGTTCTCAATCTGGCAGGCCCGGGCACCGAGACCATCGATATGGGCGGCAAGAGCATTCTGCCGGGCCTGGTCGAGAGTCACACGCACGCGCTGTGGGGCGCCTGTCAGGAGCTTTACGAGGTCAATGTCAACTACGGTGCCTCCTACGGTGAACTGATGGCCGCCGTGCGGTCCCAGCTGGCGCAGACCACGCCGGGTAGGATGCTGACCGGTGGTCCCTGGCGTCACGACATGCGCGCAGAGATGGGTGATAATCCTCGCGCCACCCTCGACGCTGTTTCAGCCGACGTCCCGATCGCGCTGGCTGATGTGACCAAGCATCTGTTGTGGTGCAACTCGCCTGCGCTGGCGCTGGCAGGCCTGCANGATGACATCGAGGACATCGAAGGCGGGGTGATTGAGCGCGATCCGGCAACCGGGGCCCCGAACGGCATTCTGGCCGAAACCGCTGCTGCGCCGGTGCGCAGGCTCTTCACCCATACCCCCGCGCAGCTGGCCGATGCGACGCGTCTGTTCGTCGAGCGCTTCAATCAGCTGGGTTTCACGGCGTTCAAGGAACCGATGGCGATTGAATCGGATCTGCAGGCCTATCAGGCCGCAGACCAGCGCGGTGATCTGAGCCTGCATATGGCTGCCCACATTGTGCGCCAGAGCCCGCTGGTGCCGGAGATGATCCCCTACGAGGAAATGGAGCGCTGGCGGCAGACGTACGCCTCGCCCAATGTTCGCACGGACTACGCCAAGCTGTTTCTGGACGGCGTGGCCACCGGTTTCACAGCGTCCTTCACCGAGCCNTACCAGCCCGATACGGGCTACGACGTCGCCAACCACGACGCCGACGCCATTCTGCTGCTGACCCCCGAGGAGATCGGTNGCGAGATCACCGAGTTGGACCGGCGCGGGTTCACGGTAAAGATGCACGCCGTCGGCGATAACGCAATCCGTCGGGGGCTGGATGGGATCGAAGCGGCCCGCCGTGCCAATGGTCCCAGCGGGCTGCGGCACGAAATCGCCCACGCACCTTTCGTTCGGCCCGAAGACCTCCACCGGTTCAGCGCGCTCGACGCTGTTGCCGAGGTTTCGCCCAAGCTGTGGTTCCCCAACCCGGCGACGGCAGGACAGCTGGCGCTGCTCGGCGCGAANCGGGTCGGCCGCTGCCACGCGCTGCGGGACTATCTGGAGGCCGGGATGCGCGTGACCTACGCCTCGGACTGGCCCGCCGCCTCTCCCGATCCCAATCCCTGGACCGGACTGGCCGGCATGATTTCACGCCAGCACCCGACCGGTGCCTACAGCGGTTCACTCGCGCCCGAGCAGGCGATCACGCTCGATCAGGCCTTGCCGCTGTTCACGATCAATGGGGCCCAGTCGCTGCGCATGGAAGACGAAACTGGCTCTCTGGTCGCTGGGAAATGGGCCGACTTCATCGTGTTGGATGAGGCACTTGAAACCCTCGCCCCTGCCGAAATCGGCGCGATCGACGTGCGCCAGACGGTCTGGAAAGGACAGACGGTGTTCGCGCGCTAGCCGCGCCTTCATGCGAGGCGATCAGAGAGCGGGCTTTCGTCCATCTGCGCGGTCAGCAGGTGGTTCAACCGCTCCGACAACCGCGCCCGATCGGCCGCGTACGCCGGCACGTCCCACAGATTGTGGGTCTCCGAAGGGTCAGTTTCGAGATCATAGAGCTCGCCCCAATCCTGATCGAGATAGAGCGTGTAGCGCCAGCGGTCCGTGATCACCGTGCGCACCCGTGAAGCCTTCTTGAAGCCAAGGCGGGACCCACCGTCGTTGTATTCGACCAGCAGATCATCCCGCGGCCCCGGCCCCGCCCCGCCGGAGACCGCGTTCAAGAAGCTTACCCCCTGATTGCCGTTGAAGGGCTTCAGTCCGGCGCGCTCAAGGATGGTCGCGCCGATATCGACGGTCGAGGCCATGGCGCTGCTCACGCGCGGCTCGCGCTGCTGCGGATCCGACCAGATGAAGGGCACGCGCGTGATGCTTTCGAACGGCAGCGCACCTTTCAGGATCATGTTGTAGTCGCCCAGATAGTCACCGTGGTCGGAGTTGTAGACAACCACGGTGTCCTCGTGGGCGCCGGTTTCCTGGAGGGTTTGCATGATGTCGCCCACGGCATCATCGATGAAGGCCATCATGCCGGCGGAGAGGGCCATCACTTCCTTCACCTGCTGATCGTCCAGCATCATCGCTGTCTGAGCGGTCATCTGCTCGCCCTTGTTCTTCCAGTTGTCGTAGAGGAACCGCATGGGCGGGGTCGGGTTGCAGTGCGCTTCGAAGGGCAGAGAGACCTCGAAGTCATCAGGGGAATACATGTCCCAGTACTTCCCCGGCGGATTGAAGGGGTGGTGGGGGTCGGGGAAGGAGACGAAAGCAAAGAACGGCTGGTCCTCGCCCTGGCGCGCGCGCAGATAGTCGATGGCGCGGTCGCGGACGTAGGCAGTTGGATACAGCTCCTCGGGGATGGGCGTGCGGTAAGCCTGCGGGCAGGAATAGTTATGGGGACGCTCGTTGGCCGGGTCGTGCAAGGCTTCCCAGTCCGGCGTGTTCTGCCGGAACCACTGCAGGTAATGCCCGCCGCAGCGGTCCCCGTGCTCTGTGACCATGTCGACGTGTTGATAGCCGTAGTAGGGCGTGGAGATCTCGTACCGGCCGTCGGCGCTGTAGCGGTCGGCTTCTTCCTCGCCGTAGTCGCCTTCATCCGGGGACCAGGCTTCCTCGCTGACATCGGCCAGGGCCGGGTCGCGGCCCATGGGCGGCAGCCCGGTAAACGGCTGCAGGTGGCTCTTTCCGATCGCTGCCGTGTGGTAGCCGCCCTTGGCCAGCAGGTTGACGAAGGTGTTGGCCGACAGCGGCAGGCGGCAGCCGTTGTAGCGCAGCCCGTGCAGGCTCGGGTAGCGCCCGGTCAGCAGCGACGCCCGATTNGGCATGCACACCGGAGAAGCGGCGTAGAACCGATCAAACCGGGTCCCCTGCCCCGCGATGGCATCGATGTTGGGGGTCTTTAGGACCGGATGCCCGGCGCAGCCGAGCCAGTCCGCCCTTTGCTGATCAGTGATCAGGTAGAGAAAGTTGGGTTGCTTGGTCATAGCGGTTCCCGGGTGGCCGTCAGGTCGAGGAGGCCGTGCTGCGACGGGCCCTGAAGTAGTGCCAGCCGATCAGTGCAAAGGCCGCAGCGATGGCGGTGAAATGGATCAACTCAGGCCTTGCCAGCACCGCAACGGCAATGGCGATCCGCAGCACGATTTCGACACTCATCAGACGCTTGGCATCGAAGCCGGCGAGCGCGCTGGCGACCAGATACAGCGACAGGACCAGACGGGCGAGCAGCCAGCCCAGCGCGGTCCACGAAACGCCGTTCTCATAACCGGGCAAGGCGGCGCGCGACGGGCTGGTCGGGTCGATCAGCGCCTGATCGATGAGCAGCAGTTCGGGGTAGAAGGCAAAGACAAAGGGGATGGTGAACATCACGATCCCCGAGCGCACGGCGCTGAACCCCGTNGACATGGGCTCGGCCTTGGTGATGGTCGCTGCAGCAAAGGCTGCCAGCGCCACCGGTGGCGTGATTGCCGAGGCTATGGCGAAGTAGAAGATGAACATGTGCGCGGTGAAAGTCGCGATCCCCAGCCCGACCAGCAGCGGCCCCATGAGCAGCGCCACGTTGATGTAGGCCGGCACGGCCGGCATCCCCATGCCCAGCAGGATGGCGAGCAGCATGGTGATGGCCAGTGCGAAGAACTGGAAGTAGGCCGAGCCACTGCCGCCAAGGTCGAAGGACAGCAGGAAGCGCAGCACATCAATGGCGACGAACTTCGACAGACCCGTGAAATTCAGGCTGACGTCGATCACTGTGACCGCAAGGAACATAAGGTACAATGTCGAAACCGTGATCCCGGACTCGGCCAGCGCGTCAAGCAGTCGACGCGGCTGAGCGCGGAAATCACGATCGAGAAACAGCAGCACGGCCACGAAGGCTGCGGCCCACCAGCCGGTGGCACCCGCCGAACCGGCCGAATTCTGGAAAATCTGCAGCACCCAGGGCAGCGAGTTGACGCTGCAACGGCCGTTCTCAATGACCGCATCCGCGCCCAGCATCGCCCCGAACAGGCCGCAACCGACCATGTCCTTTGGCGTCAGCAGCAGGACAAGGATGAGCAGGATAGGCAGCACGATCTGCGAGAGATGGAGCAGGTCGCGCAGGGTGATCCGCATGTCTTCGGTCAGTCCGCCGGAGGCTTCGATACCCTGCTTTCTTGACTGGAAGACAGCACTGAGGAACAGGCAGAAGAAGTAGGCTACCGCCGGGATTGCCGCGGCGATGATCACGTCTCTGTAGGGCACGGCGGTCATCGCCGCGAGAATGAAGGCCGCGACGCCCATCACCGGAGGCATGATCGATCCACCCGATGAAGCTGCCGCTTCCATACCGCCCGCGAACACCCGAGAGAAACCCCGCTTAAGCATCATNGGAATGGTCAGAACCCCCGTGGACAGCACGTTGACGACCGGGCCGCCGGTGATGGTGCCGAACATGGCGGAACTGATGATCGCAGCGTGGGCCGGGCCGCCGCGCAGGCTCCGGGTCCAGCGGAAGGCCAGCTTGATCAACACCTGACCACCTGCCGACTTTCCGAACAGGGCGCCGAGAATGATGTAGGGGAAGACNACGTTCATGATCACGTCCATGAACCGCCCGAGAATGCCCGCAGAGTTGTTGACCAGGGCATCGTGCACGTTGGGTCGGCCGTCGAGGAAGGACCTGGGCTCTCCACCCAGCTTGGTCATGAGGTATTTGTTGATGTTGTCGGGACCGTGGAAATACCAGACCAGAACCGTGCCCATGGTGTAGAGCGCGATCACGATCGAAACCAGCACCAACGGCAGGCCCCAGACTTTGACGTTGTAGGCAAGGAATACGAGGATGGCGATGCCGACGATGGCAACCAGCCAGACCCCGGTGGTGCTCATGCACTTGGGGTCTTCGACCGTGTCGGGAACCGGCAGCCCCATGAGTTCGGCGAATTCGATTTCCGCCTGCATGGTCTCTGCCATCACCCGGGCGCGCTCGCCGTTGAGCTGGTCGATCAGGCATACGCTATCGATTTCGATGAGATAGGTCAGAGAAANGGCNCCCGCCGANACGATGAGCGCGATATCCATGAAAAGACCCAGCCCGGACCGGCGGCTGCCTCGCCACTCGCGCCACATGGAATGCTTGAGCGCGACGATCAGCATCATCAGCAGAAAGACAATGGGGTAGAACCATTCGGTGGGAAAGGATCGGGTCTTCAGGCTGTCCCGGCCTGTCAGCCCGCGCCACATATCATCCCATCCCGGGATCAGTGGTGTGCTGTTCAGAATGCCCGCCGCGACAAAAATCACGGCCAGAACGTAGACGGCAAGATTCGGAAACAGGTCTTTGCGCGTTTCCGTGGTCATATCCTCAGCCATACTTTACCCGCGAGCTCAAAGAGCGCTGCAGGCGGCGCCCTCGCGAAGCGAGAACACCGCCTGAAGCAAAATAGGCTTGAAGTCTAGTCCGCTGCTACGGCACAGTCATCCATGTCATAGCCTGCTTCACGCCATGCGCGTGCAGCTGCAGGGTGGTACTTGATCGGGTTNTCACCACACATCCCCTGCATAGGGGCATCGAAGCTCACGGTATTGCCGTAAGGCGCCTTTGCCTTGAGATCGTCCATCGTCGCGATGTAGGCGGAGACGAGGTCGTAGACGAGGNCATCGTCCATGTCCTTGTGCACGACGTTACCGCCGATGGTGGCAAAGCCGCGGAAGGTGTCGTCTTCGGAAACGAAGGACCAGTCATCCCCCATGGTCGCCTGCAGCTCCGCCACCGGAATGGTAAACGGCGCACTACCCGGTGCGACCATATACTTCTGCATGGCCTCACTTTCGTAGGCAGACTTCGGCATGGNCCAGCCGGTCATCTTGCCCGCAGCCGTGATCGCGGTCAGGCGGGTACCGGGGAAGACCTCTGGCAGGACGATGGCGTCCGGCTCCCCGCTGGTGACCAGCGTGGTGCCTTGGCCCCAGTTGACCTGAATGCCTTCGTAGTCGTCGCCTTCCTTAAGGCCGGCAACGATCTGGATCATGCTGCGCGCGTTGGTCAGCGCACCGCCGCGTGGCGGGCCATTGTAGATCTTGCGGCCCTTAAGGTCGTCCCAGCCGCCGAGATTTTTGGCGTCATAGGCATAGAGGAAGAAGATCCCGAGCGTGAACGGGTTGATCACCCGGAGATTGCCTGCCAGCTCAGCACCCTGTTCGGCGCCCAGCGACCCATAGGGACCGACACCGCGGCTCATCAGGAATGGCAGAATGAACGGCGTACCGGCAATGTCGGTTTTGCCTTCAGCGACGTTCTGGATCGAGTTGGTCAGTGTCTGACCGTCAGCAAGCTGAATGTTCGCAATACCCTGCGTTCCAGCGATTTCAGTCAGGTGGGCAGGCGAAAGATAGGTAGCGCCGCCAGGGCTGGCGGTCTCTGCGGTCAGATTGACCTGGGCCAGAGCCGACGTGCCGGCGAGTGTCGCCGCCACCATGGCGCCCTTAATGATATGCTTAATCATGGTTTCCCTCCCTAAATTACTTACCATGGGAACTAATCTTGGTTTGAAAGATCGTTTTGTGTCAATGATGCGGGACATCTAACATTCAAATCAGCGCATAACTCCGGGGATAGTCCTCTGGACGCTTTCGTGGCTGGATGATCNGGATTTGACAGCGCGCCCGCTCAGAACCTCGCAGACAGCCCCTCGTCCCCGCGCGCTGATCCGGGCCGTTTCAGGGCGGAAAAGTACCAGAAAAACCCGTCATTGTTTGAGCGACGTGATAGAAATAACGCATCCGCACCCTTCGGCATGCGAAGGCGCCTGACCGGATAGGATGTCGGGTCCTGAACCGTTAGATTTCCAGCACTCAGGCCCTAGNAAAGAGTAGAGATTGATGATTACTGTTGGCGGCGAGAACCTTATCGATCTCGTTCAGATGACCGAAAAAAATGGCGTGCCGGAATTCAAGGCGCTGCCGGGTGGATCACAGTACAACTGCGCCTCTGCGCTCGGTCGGCTGGGAACCCGCCCGCACTACATCACGCCGATCTCGACCGACAGCCTCGGCGAGCTGCTGGCTGATACGCTGGAGGAAAGCGGTGTCGTGGTCGCATCAGAGCGGGTCGATGCCCCCAGTTCGCTGGCCGTAGTCACACTGCAGGACGGCCAGCCCAGCTATCAGTTCTACCGCGATGGNACGGCCGAGCGACGCATCAGTGCGGAAAGCCTCGGGGCCGTGATTCCTGCCGACACCCGGGTGTTTCAGATCGGCTCGCTGTCGCTGTGTGACGGGGCCGATGCCGAGGTCTGGNCGCAGCTGTTCACCGACCTCGCGCAGCGGGGCGTGGCCTGCACGCTCGACCCCAACGTCCGCCCGGCNTTTGTCACCGACCCGGCAACCTACCGCAGCCGGCTGGAAGGCATGATTAAGGTCGCCTCGCTGGTCAAGCTGAGCGACGAGGATCTGGGCTGGCTCTACCCCGATGCCGACCCCGAGACCAAGGCCGTAGAACTCGCCGCCGGGTCGCAGGCACAGCTGTTCGTGCTGACCAAGGGCAGTCAGGGCGCGAGCCTGATAACCCACTCGCACCGGGTCGAGGTCGAAGCTGCGCCGGTGACGGTGCTGCAGGATACGGTCGGCGCCGGTGATACCTTCATGGCGGCGCTGATCTACCAGTTCCTGCAGTCGCCTGATTTCGGCTCTGAGGCAGCGATCCGGGACGTTGGCCGATTTGCCGCCAAGGCAGCCGCCTTAAACTGCGAGCGCGTCGGCTGCAATCCGCCAAGCCTCGATGAAATCAGGATCTAGCGTGCGTCTCTTCATCGATTCAGCCGATCCGGCACAGTGGGCACGGCTTGCCAAAACCGGTCTGATCCACGGCGCCACGACCAACCCCATTTTGTTCGATCGCGAGGGTATCGATGCTGCGCAGGCGTCAAAGATTGAACTTGTCGGCGAGGCCCGAAACCTCGGTTTCCACGAGCTGCAGTTCCAGATCACGGGGCTGTCCGACCCAGCGGCGGCCGTCGCCGAATTCATGGCGGTCTTCGAGACGTGGCCCGAAGGCATTGTCGCCAAAGTCCCCTTCTGCGATCAGACTTGGGAGATCACCCGGCNGCTGGACAGCGCGGTTCCCCTGACCTTCACCACCGGCTTTGCAGCGACCCAGGCGGTACTGGCCAAGACCCTGAAGGCGCGTTACCTCGCGCCCTACTACGGGCGACTTCTCGAAAACCGCCAAAACGCGGACAAGATCGTCGACGACATGCGCGCCATCTGCCAGCCGGAGACCCGGATCCTGCTCGCCAGCCTGCGTTCAGCCGCGCAGGTCGCCAGTCTCGCTGCCCGGGGGCACGATACCTTCACACTTGCCCCGGCTGTGCTGGATGACCTGTTGACCAATGAGACCAGCGAAGCGGCAACCGCAGCCTTTGAAGAGGCTGCCCAGCGGCTCGGCTCCTAGGCCTCACCAAGCCGCTGCTTGGTGAGATCGCGTGATCTGTAAAAGAGGTATGACACGACAGCCACTCCCGCCAGCAAGAGAACTGCCAGCACTGCCAAAGGCTCAAGATTTACGCTCCATGCAAACGCCGTAAATGCCGAGTAACCAGCCGTCAAAAGCAT
>NHCD02000034.1 GCA_002168105.2 Phycisphaera sp. TMED24 | reverse complement strand
CTCTTAATCAGCGGGTCGTAGGTTCGAGCCCTACACGGGGCACTGGAGCAGGGTCGTGCTCTGACGCGCAAGTGTCGGCATGACCCTGACTTCGTTTCAGGAAGATTCAGGCTTCACAAGCGACGCGACATTCGCCACCATCCACGACGAGGCCGCGGCCAACTGCAACACGTCCGCCACCGACTCGATGCCGTACAAAAAGACACTGACGATCCAGCACAGGCTGGCCACGGTTTGGCCGAGCCATTCCAGACGAAGCACGCGGGAGACCAGCGGCACAGGTTGATTGGACATCGTGATAGGTTCCTTGGTCCGCCATCAAGCGGCGTGTTCAGCAAAAGCAGCCCCCGCCGCAGCACGACAGGTCGTCCAAGTACATCCCCCACTGCCGGTACGTCTCAAGTCCTTCTGCGGGTAGTCCAAGTGACGTGGCCAACGCCTTGGCGACGACCGCAAACCGCTGCCGGTACTTGTAGATGAAGCAAAAGATGTGATCGTCATGCCGCACCGCGGGGCCACACAAGAAGAGCCCTGGAACAATGGTTGACTCGTCTTGATCGCTCAAAAGCGGATATCCATCTTCCCGCTGTTCGAACAAATCCGAAACGAGTTTCAGACTGCCATCGAATCCGCCCGCAAAAAGCGGAGGAACTGGAGTATGAAGATTCTGGCCATCGGCAGTGTGGACTGAGAAACCTTCCTCATCTTGGGTCACAGAGGTGACNGCCGCGTTTGNCAGCAGCTCNACCCGCTCTTTGAAGACCAAGGTNCGCATGCGCTCGAACGAGTAGGTCGAGAGGACAATGCTGGGGTCAGCCCCCCCCGACTCCCACGGCGAGGCTTTGTCCAAGATTCGGCACCGCTTTNCCTGATGCGCCAGGTGAAACGCCGCATCAATNCCACTTTCGTANCCNCCAATNATGACNAANTCATCNCCNTCNAGNTCNGCGTAACGACGAACNGTGGCNGTGTGTCGGCACANCTCGATGCCNGGNAANCCACCCGTGGTGGGATACAGGAATTCACCGGCCGCCCAAATGACATGCTTGGCCCGGATGGTTTCCTCTTCGGTATCAATCAGGAAAACATCACCGACCTTCGTCACCCGAAGCACNGTGGTGTTGGGCTGGATGGGCAGTTCCCGAAACGCTGCAATGGCGTTCAAGTGAAAAGCGTATTCCTTGCCTGTGGGGTGCTCCACTTCGAGNCCGAANGCNGGTGAAACACCAATGGCCACCGANTTGAGATCCAGCATGCCGATGGAGTTGGTGGGGAACGATGGGGTGATGAACCGCGTCTCCTCCGGCCACAAGGCAAAAGCAGCCCCCACGGTGAATCGCTCAAGAATCATGAAATTCTCAATACCCGCATCTTGAAGCGCAACGGATACACCGATACCCGCGGCTCCGGCACCAACCACGATGACATCAAATACTTTGGGTTCTGCAGAAGAGGTCATTTCACACTCCACACACTCTAAACAACCGGGCGGTATTGACATTTTATTGCCAATAGAGGCTTGAAATCATGCTTCCCTAGTCTTAGTTGAGAATTATTCTCAAAAAATCGAAAGCGTACAAAACCACCAAGCCGCATGATCCGATGCAGCACCATGTGCAAACACGCAGTGCAAACTGAATTGACCATCGGGCGAAGCGGAACCACCGACAATGCTACGCACGTTGCGGAATCCCGAGGCAAGCCCTCGTTTTGCACTGGAATCTGCCAGCAATGNCCAAGGCAACACAACCAATCTTGCAGTGCCCTCATCGAAGTGGAGAGGCGAAGCGAGCTTCGGCGACGATACAAAGTCCAAATGAATGCCTTCCAGACTGACTTGGAAGAATTTGGAGAGAATCACATCTGGTCTTCAATTGATCGTTCTACGGGCGGTATCGGGGTCACCTCGGATCAGCCCGTGGAAGTGGGTAGCACCTACGTATTAAGTCGTTCAGATCAAAAATCTTTCAGCAGGTTGGCCAGAGTTGTGCGATGTGAACCCTCTGGAAGCAGACATGTCGTCGGTCTTCAATGGACAGGATCGATTCACTGGTGAGTGCTCTCAGGCTGCGACCAGCCAAACGTAATCGGCGAGGAGCGCAAGGGTGCTCAACACACTCATCCGATGCAAAATTTTAAATTTGGAATGATCCTCACGATCAGCCGCTCGGTTGGTTGCAGGAATGATTGCGTATGCAAAAACAGGCAAAGTCACCAGAAGAACCGCCAAAATTTGCTCAACCACCGCCATGTCATCTTTCCAAAAAGCGATCGCTGCCCCTCCGCCAATCACTGAGAGGACCACAAAGAACTTCGGCCAGATCGCCCTTAAAAANTTGCTGGTTGATTTGGCATCAAGAGTTTTAAGAACAGTTGGCGCAATCAGGCCCGATTGAAAAAGAATGATGCCGACGGCAATGCCACTTAAGAAATCAAAAGTATTCATCAAAAAGAGTTCCTCAGGGGTGACCCTCTTAAGAGAAGAACGGGACGCGACCCGAAGGTCGCGTCCCGAACACGGTGTATGAAATAACCGTGACGTTCAAGAACGACGACGACGTCCCAAGCCAGCCAGACCCAAAAGTGCCAAGGCACCCGGGGCGGGAATTGCCTCGCCAAAGGTTCCGATGGTCAAACGGTCCAGTGAGGCGTGCGGGCCGCTGGTGCCGAAGTTGAAGAAAATCGCTGCCCCTTGGTAATCCCAAGAGAGGCTGTACGTGTTGAAAGNCCCAAAGCCTTCACCACCACTGACCACTTCGACCGTAGGGAACACAGGCCCCTGAGCGGTGTTCAAATAGAACGAGGAAGTGTCAAATTCGGTGCCAAGACCAGCAATCTCCATGGTGGGGTTGTTCACGAAACCGGCCCCATAGAGGTGCATGGTGAACGATCCGGCAGGGTCGTACAAGTTGCCGGATCCGGCAACGAAAGGCGAGCCTGCAACGACAACCAAACTTGGCGAACCGGTGCCGTTCCCACCGGTAGGCGCGTTGACCCCACCACCGGCGTCGGTGAAGGATTCCCAAACATAAATGTCAGCAACCGCGGCGGTCGCAAGAGTGCCAGCGACCAGTGGCATGCAAAAAAGCTTCATAGGAGCGTTCCTTAGAAATATCGGGGACGTGGGCCCCGGTGTGTAACAAACGCTCTCTCTTCTGTTGGCAGGATTCGAACCGTTCGATCCCGCCAGGCGGCACGAGAGTTGCCGGCAGAGAACACCGGCAACCACCCGCACCATCAGCAATCACCCCAACTTGCGATGACCGAAAGGACATCAGAAAAACCGACCGTTCCGTCGTTGTCCACGTCACTTTGCGTGCAATCTGTACAGCCCCAATCCCCCAGAACGACGAGAAGATCAGCAAAACCAACATTCCCATCCTCGTCAAGGTCATCGAGGCAGGAAGGAAGAATTTCAATTTGGCCAGAGAGCGTGGCGACATCAGCGAAGCCGAACACAACGTCTGGATGTTCTCTCATGAAGAAAGAATGAAAACCGGACGACATGTCGGTCGGCTCCTGCCATGAGGCCAGCACGAAGGCCAACGTGCCACAGAAGTCACCATCGCCGAACAGGAGCTCTCGAGCTGCAAGACTCTCCGTGTCTACGGAGAACGTCATGCGGTCGTACGGGAGGATGGGCTGCCCTGANTCCAGCCCATCAATCTGTCCTACCGCCAAGGGCTCTGCCAAAATCCCATCGCGGACGGAGTTGGAAACATCAACCAACTCAAGCGTGTTGAGATCCATGCCTTGGCAGAACACATTCCTCGAATCACTGGCAGGCGNCCCCAGCGAGAATGGACCGTCCTCAGGGAAGTCGCAACCGGTNTACCCAGCTCGCCCCGCCGCGGCCCAAAGGGTGACAGGGCGTCCGGGATCAAGATCCAGAGAGGGATCTACCAAGCTCTCAGGGCTGTCAACTGTCGGGTCGTACGGGATCGAATTGATGCCAACCACATCGATGGTCAAGGTCAAAGCATTGCACTGGATTTGACTGACCGGTGTACCTTCGGGGATCCCAACGGCACCGAGGTCGCATGCCAAGTAGATCTGAGCATCGCGTTCGTCAAAATCCTGACTCCCATAGATGCCAAACAGGGATCCGGTGATCCGATCCCCCGGGGTAGCGTTGAATGGATACATCCACCGGTCGGCCAAAACGGGCGTTGAGAAGTCAACAGNTTGGGTCAAGACCAACGCAATGAGGGACGAAATCATGGCATGACATGTTACAGCNCTAATTGAGAATGAGTTTCAATTTCACGAAAAACGTCTAAAACATTCACTGCAATGTCCCAAAAACCGCGGAAGAACGTCCATATCCAATAAAGCCCGGGCGCACCGATGTCCCCTGAGGCGGATCCACCAGAGTCCATGCTTAGAGGCAGCTAAAGCGGGCTTTAGTGCTCAACGAAGGCAACCAAAGCCTCACCCAAAGAAGCCCGTTGGGACTGGTCTTTGAGCGCTGCGGTGATCACGCGAGGAAGCTTCTGCCCCCCTGCTTCGGTCACGATGGTGACTTCGGTCTGGTTGAGAATGGGTTCCCAAGCCGCCCGAATTTCGGCCCAAGCGCTTTCGTGCTCTTGCCAATATGCAATCGCGGCGGAAAGGCGCTCTTCCTCCACCCGGACGTATCTGTTCAAGCCACGCTCGTGCACGACAATCTCTTTGGGCTGGCCGGCGTCATCCAATATGACCTTACGGCTCGACTGCTCGTGCACCCAACCTTCTGGCGTCACTGTGTGGGTGTTGATGCATTCCAACACGTGATAGTCCGAACGCTTGGTGTATTCGCGCCGCGGCAACGGACGCCAAGTGCGATCGCTGATCCATTCGGAATGCTCACCAATGTGCTGCCACGTACCAAAGGATTCATACCGAGGCGCATCGGTGGTTTGGTATACCGCTTGGGTCCAGCGGCCTGCAGCTTGCGCTGGGCTAGACTTGGCTTCCCGCCAGGTGTTGTTGCCGCAGAATTCCATCATGCGGTTATCCTCAAACTGCCAATCCTGCCGCCAGTGCTTCACGACGTAGCCAGTGTCTTCGTCGGCCACCAAGATGTGTTGCAAACTGATGAAAGTACCTCGGTCCTCCACCAACTGAACCCACTCGATCGCGGTCTCCTCATAAGGGCGTTTCAGCTTGTAATCCGGTTGAACCGGCGTCATTTCTTCAAACTGGAATGTCACTTCAAACGCACCACACATCCCCAAAATGGCTTCCCGGTCCTGATCAAAGGAGGAGGCGTTGGAAAGCAGAGCAGCAGTGATGAAGTTGAGCAGCATGGGGGATTCTCCAATTGAAGCGGAGAATCTTACCGCAAATGCGAATCATTCTCAATCGGCCTACTGAAAAGCTTCATTGTGGACGAATCTGGGAAGAAGACTCGACCAGCAACCCAAAATCCCCCATATTGAAGCTATGGCTGCCTTTTCCATTCTGGCCCTGGCCGCCGTCGCCCAATGCCCCGACTGTTGGCTGGCGGCCGACGGCCCGGACATCGTGCAGTCCAGCACCGGGGAGCCCGTGGTGCTTCGCGGGGTTGGGCTTGGGTATTGGCTCCTCCAAGAGAACTACATGATGCATCCGCAAGGATGCGAAGGCTGCCCTGACAACCAATGGCAAATGAAGCGTCAATACCTTCAAGAAGGCCAAAGCATGGCTCAGGTCGAAGCGTTCTACGCCAACTGGAGATCACGCTTCATTACCCGGGGCGACATCGAAGACATCGCCAACATGGGCTTCAACTGTGTGCGCTTGCCCATGCACTACGAACTCTTCTTGACCGCTGAGCAACGGGCCATGCGCAATGCCGTGATCTTGGGCGGTGGGTCCGCTCATGATGCGTACAAAGACGCGCTGGCAGGGTGGGTGGCCGAAGGAAGCATCGCGGCCACCACCGACCTTGATGGTTTCCAACACATCGACGACTTGATCGAGTGGTGCGCGGAGTTCGGCTTGTGGATCAGCTTGGACATGCATGCCGCCCCCGGTAGCCAAGGCGTCACGCTCGGCATCACTGATGGTTTCTACCCCAACAACCTGTGGGAGTACCCCGTCTTTCAAGATGTCTTGGTTGAGATTTGGGACGCCATTTCCGACCGCTACCGCGATGAGTCGCGCATCGCGATGTATGAATTCATCAACGAGCCCAACAGTGTGCCCGGGGGCGGACCGGCCATTCGCGACCTCACCCAGCGGCTCATCACCATGGTGCGCGACAAAGGCGACGAACACTTGATCGGGGTGCATGGGAACGGATACAGCAACGTCTACGACAACATGCTGCCCCAAGACTTCTCCCCCAACTGGGGGCTGGTGTACCACGCCCACCGCTACTGGATTGATCCGCAAGACGATGCCATCCCCAATGGCAACCCGAATGTCATCAACCGCATGGTGGATTTGGTGCAGTTCCGGCAAACCCACCAAGTGCCCATTTGGGTGAGTGAAACCGGCGAAAACAACAACGAATGGATGGCGGCGAACATCGACGCCATGGAAGCCGCCGGCGTGGGCTGGTGCCACTGGACGTGGAAGCGCCACGATGTCTTTCAGAACGCGGCCCTCAATCGGATTGGTGGGAACTACCCCACCGATGGCACTTCCGCCATGAACACTGTGCTGGCTTTCATCCACCACAACCAGATCATTCCCAACCCCGACACCCGAGTGGCTATTGGCGCCGACCTTCCTGCACCCGGAAGTTCTGGGTGCACCAGCGATGCAGACAACTGCGCCCCCCCCATTGGCTCCACCATTTCATTGCAGGGATTCCATGGGGAATATGTGAACACCAATGGTGGCAATGGAGACATGACTTGCGACAGCGCACAAGTCGGACCGGACAATCTCTTTGTGCTTGAAGAAGCTGGAGACGGCCGAGTTACCCTTCGGGGCAACAATGGTCGGTACGTCAGCTCCAACAACGGCGTGGAAGCCATGACGTGTGACCGCTTCGACGTGGATGCTTGGGAACGGTTCTCCTGGGTAGAACTCCCAGACGGAAGGGTCGCCCTGCGTGCCGATCACGGTCAGTACGCCAGCTCAAACAACGGCCAAGAAGCCATGCGCTGCGACCGTGACACGGCCTTTGAATGGGAATCCTTTGGCGCCACGGTTGAATCACCGTGTCCATGTCGGTCTGTTGGTGATGTGAACTGCGATGGCGTAGTGGGATTCAGCGACGTCTTGGCGGTGTTGGCCAAGTGGGGCGCATGTCCCAACTGCTTTGAAGATGTCAACCAAGACGGCGCCGTTGAATTCTCCGACGTCCTCAACCTGCTGGCCAATTGGGGCGGATGCCCAAATTAGCTCAGCAAGCGGGGCTATTTCTCGGTGACCGCGTCATCTTCGCCGCCTTCTTCAGCCGCCTGATCAGTTTCTTCAGAATCCTGGCCTGCTTCTTCAGACTCTTCGTCTGAGGCTTCGGAATGTTCTTCGGCTGACGACGCTTCAAGAGCACGGGAGACGCGTTCTTCGGGTGGACCAATCACAACCAAGCAACCTGGGAGCGCCAATGCGGCACACAAGGCCGACAAGCAGAGGGTCAATTTCAGGAGGAGTTTGGACATGAGAAAATCCTTGTTCAGAGTTTGGCGCATCCAAAGAAGCGGGCTCTCCGAGGAGAGCCCGCAGCAAGGCGGGTCCACCTCCTCCCCACGGCATGTGCCCAGCAGCCAGCCGCTGATGCACAGCACTAGCAGCGGCAGCGGCAGCCTACCGTGCCGAGAGGTGAGCGGCGCTGTGGTGGCGCAGCTGC
>NHCD02000033.1:20218-49484 GCA_002168105.2 Phycisphaera sp. TMED24 | reverse complement strand
GCAACTCGTTCGCGGTCAGCGACGTGTTCAGCCAGAACGGTACCGGTGCCGCTCAGGTTTACGGTGAGTTCAATGGCAACGAAAACTACAGCGGATTCTTCCAAGACTTCGATACCGCGACTCCTGGTGACACCGTCACCTTTAGCGGCTTTGCTTACTCCGACGGCAATGACTCCATCGCTGGCACCACCAACCGCGTGGTGATCAAGTTTGACTGGGTCCGTGCGGATGGTTCTATCGATTTCGGCGCTTCGTCCGAGGTCAACATCACCTCTGGAGCCGACCCCATCGCCGAGGACCAGTGGGTCCCCATCACCATTTCGGCTGTGGTGCCAGGTGATGCTGCCCTGGTTCGTCCGGCCATTGTCTTCGTGCAAGGCGCAGAGAATCAAGGTGGATCTGTTTGGTTCGACGACTTCACCTTCTCGGTGAACGGTGGTGAGAACCCTTGCTCGAACGAAACCTTCGACAATGGTTCCTTTGAAGATGGACTGGGATGTTGGGATGGCTTTGGTGCCAACCGATTTGCCAGCCCCAACTTCGCTCTTGATGGAAACAGTTCCCTCTTGATGTTCGGTGAGTTCTCTGGAGGCGTGAACTACACCGGTGTGACTCAGGACTTCACCAACGTCGAAGTTGGGGATGAACTCAGCATCACCGCGAGTGGTTACACCCCATCCGATGACTCGGTGTTGGGCAACAACAACCGGGTGGTCATCAAGTGGGACTTCGTTGATGCAGCCGGTAACGTGATCTACGGAGCGACCGACGCTCCATTGATCAACGGTGCTGATGCTGCCACCCCTGAAGACACTTGGGTCGAGAACACCTTTATCACCAACTTCCCAGCTGAAGCAGAAGATGGAGCCGCCCGTGCGGTCATCCTCTTCGTGCAGGAGGCTGACGAAGGTGGTGCGGTGTACGTCGACGCTGCTTCGGTCCTGATCAATGGCGAAGTGCCATCAGGCGGCGGTGGCGGCCCTGGACCAGACACCTGCCCTTGTGACGTCGACGACGACACCATCTGTGGCTTTGGTGATGTGCTGGCCGTTCTTTCTGACTGGCAAGGCACCGACACCGATGTGGATGGTGATGGCACGGTCGGCTTCGGTGACGTGTTGGCCATTCTGTCCAACTGGGGTCCCTGTGATGACACCCCATAACGCCTATTAGGCGTGATTCAACACTTCGGCGGCGGACTGGGTAACCAGTCCGCCGCTTTTCGTTCAGACTCTTTCGAACCACGTTGGTTTTCACTAAGATTGCATTTTGAACTGTTCACTTCATCCCCCCCAACTTTGGAGAGACACATGTCTCGAATGACTCGTGCCTTCACCATCATTGAACTTCTTGTTGTCATTGCAGTGATTGGCGTGCTGTCATCGATCTTGCTGCCAGCGGTCAGCAATGTGCGTCGCACTGCGGCCCGCACGCAAGACCAAAGCAATCAGCGTCAGTTGGTTCTGGGGGCCATCAACTACGCCGACACCCGCAAGGGTCANATCATGAGTGGCAACACCCAGCGCCAGGATTATTTTGGTTCTGAGCTGGGCAACCAAACCTGTGATGCTTGGGTGAACGCTCAGCCGGAGAACTTTGACCTCGATGGCGATGGATTAGGCGATTACTTCATTCCGTCGGACGACGATGAAGAACTGTTGGTTGAGTCGCCGTTTGCCATTGAAGAGGGCGTCCTTTTTCCCTATGTCAACAACCCCGATATTTACGTCTCTCCACAGGACCCGTTCACCCGTGGCCGAAGTTACTCATTCAATGGGTACTTGGGTAAGTACCCCGATTCTTATGTCTTTGAGCGTGTTGTGACCGGCGCTGCAGATAAGCGAAGAAATCCTGCAGAGCGACTTTCAAATCTGCCAAGTCCTCAGTGCACTATGGCGTTTGTGGTTGAAGAACAGCGATTTACACTTGGAGGGATTGGAGTCAGTTCCTCCGGCTGGGGTGGAAGCGAAGTGAGCTTTAACCAAAAAGGGTACATCGTTGACCCTCTAAGCCGAGTTTGGATTGACCTGCCTGCTTTGTGGAACCCAGATGGCGTNAATATCTCTTACATGGACGGCCGAGTGGACTATTACACGTGGCAAAACCCCGGTGCTGTGAAGCGTCTCTTGAAGACACGATTGTTCACCTCGAGCCCGGAAGACGACACCAACAACTGGGTCCCAGGTGATGCTATTCCTGAAGATACTGATTACTTTCGGTCCCTCATGGCCCCTGGTCTAGGCAACGCCTTCTTTCCTGCCAACCTAGATATCGCCAGACAATGGCCGACCTGTCCTTGATTTAAACGAAGGTCAAATTCATTGACTTTGAACCGCGGCCTTGCATGCTGCGGTTTTTACTTGCGACTCAGATCTGGTTTCCACTGCTTCGTTGAGCTCTTGTTTGGACATTATCTTTTGTGGATACTGAAGCCAATGCTTGTTCCCCCCTTGTCTTGTTGATCGCCCCGTCTGCACCGCTTGGTCAGGAAGCTGGCCCTCTGGTGTNTTGGGGGTCCAACCCCTACGGAGTTCTGGACTCGCCAGATGGCGTGTTCACTGCGGTGGCCGCTGGGAAGGAGCGNTCTCTCGCCATCAGTCTTGATGGCTCGGTGGTGTGTTGGGGCAACAACGACGAGGGGCAATGCAATGCGCCGTCCGGGGCGTTTGTTGAGATCGCCGGAGGTGGTGCCCACTCCATCGCCCGACGATCCGATGGCACCATTGCGTGTTGGGGTGAGAACACCAATGGCCAATGCAACGCTCCGGGTGTGACCTTTGTGCAGATTGCTGCGGGGAGATGGCACTCACTCGGATTGCGAGGCAACGGGGAGGTTCGCNGTTGGGGCAACAACAGCTATGGCCAATGTGATGCGCCGTCTGGGCCCTTTGTTGAGGTGGCCGCCGGTGCTTACCACTCCTTGGGACTCCGCCCGGATGGCAGTGTGGCATGCNGGGGCATTTCCTCGCCTGATGGTCTTCAGTGTGCCAATGTCCCGGATGAAGCTTTTTTCAAGTTGGCGTGTGGTGAAAATCATTCGGTGGCGCGTACTGCGAATGGTGAATTGATGTGCTGGGGGTGGGATTCGCACGATCAATTGGTTCCACCCGGTGGATCATTTTCAACCATCACCAGCGGTTGGTGGCACAGCATCGGCCTGCGTTCGGATGGTGAATTGGTGCACTGGGGCTGGAGAGGGCCAGGCGGGAGCCTCGAAAATCCACCGGCCGGACGTTACCTATCGGTAGNCGCGGGCCATTACCACTCTGTCGGCATTGTGGATACCTCCAAGCCCTGTGCTGAGGATCTGAACAACGACCAGTTTGTCGATTTTTCAGATCTGATCGTTGTGCTCAATGGTTGGGGGCCCTGCGGATCACCTTGTGACGAAGATCTCAACCAAAATGGTTCGGTTGACGTTCAAGATCTTTTGCAGATCCTCTCTGCTTGGGGCACCTGCACCGATTGATCTTTTGGGTGCCCCCCCACTTGAGTCGCGAGCACGCCCCCCTCAATGCCCTTCTGAGCCTNCCCAGAGCAAGGGAAATAGAAGCTTTCGGACGCCGCTGGGGCCGTAATGAACGAAGCCACCGCTTGGGGTGGCTTCGCTTCGACTTCGAATTGCTCAGGACGTCCGCTCAGCAGTCGCCAAACGCCGAGAGCAAGACAATGAGGTCTTGGAACTCGGTGGCGCCATCACCGTTCACATCGCCNTCAGGCGTCCCCCACGCTGAAAGCAGGGCCACGATGTCGGTGAAGCCGGTCTCGCCATTGCCATCCAGGTCAGTTGGGCANGGTGCTGCACATGATGAAGTGGTGCACTCTCCGCCAATGAAGTCGCCACCGCTGGCCAAGCAAAGGGTTTGATCAAGTGGGGCGCAGGTCTCTCCAAGGCAGCACGCCAGGTCCACCACGCAGATTACGTCCGCACAGCTCACTCCAAATCCCTGGAAGGTGCCGCCACCTGCTTCGCAGTTGGCATCCGTAGCGGGGAAGCAGTTGCCAGTTGCATTGCAGCACGCTCCAGTGGGCGAGCAATTGGTGGTGTCGCAAGATTCACCGTCGCCTCGGTACGTTCCCCCCAAGGTGACGCAGTCGCTTGGGGTTTCGATCTCACAGGTCGTGCTGTCCAAGCAGCAGGCCCCGAAGGCTTCGCATGCGGCAAAGGCACAGGTGCTGTAATCGCCTTGGGATTCGCCGCCGATGGCAGCACAGAAGTTGGCATCGCCAGTTTCGCAGGTGCCATCGCTCAGGCAGCAGGCCGAGGTGTTGTTTGGGGTATCCACGGTGGGGGCACCGCTGGTGGTGTCAGCAACAAAGATCGAGTCCACCAAAATCCGGTTGCTTACGTTGTTGCCGGAGCGAATCATGATGCGGTCAAACGAGTAATTTGCATTGGGCTCGGTGATCGAGACGTCTGCCGGACCGAGATTGGCCAAGTTGGTTGGATTGACCCACATGGCCGCGCTGTCCGCAAAGAGGCCAAAATCAACGCGAACCACCAACCGGGCCAATTGACCTTGCGAAGCATCTACCCCGGAGTCTCCTGATACGTCTCCAAAGCCTTTGAGATTCCAAGTGTCTTCGGAAGCGAAGTTGGTACCAACTTCTAATTTGATTTGCCCGCCTCGTGCCAAACTGATGTTGGCGAATCCATTGCTGGGTTCATCAACCAATTGCTCAACCCAGCAGATCACAAACACAGGATTACTTCCGAGATCCTGAAGAGGGATAGATTTCTTGGCCGCATTGGAATATCCAGAGCCATCTCCATTGCCGTTGTGAACGACGCTGCCATCGATCACTTGGACCGAAGACGTATCAAACCATCCACCGGTATTCAAAGCGCCGTCGGGGTAGTCGAAGCGTTCAACCAAGAACTCTTCCGCAGCGAGGGCTGAGGTGAGGGCAGAACAGACGAGCAAGGGGGTGATCATTTTCATCTTCAGATTTCAACTCCAANTGGGCCATGGTACGTCGAGACGGGGCGGTTCCAAACCAGAACTGCGGAGAGGTGGGGTTATTCGGGCAATTCGCCGGCTTGACAAGGGCCAATGGCGGAGAGCACGGCAAGCAAGTCGGAAAACTCCACGGCATTGTCTTGGTTGACATCTGCTGGGTTGCCAGGATTGAATCCCCAGTTCGACAAAACGGCCAAGAGGTCCGAGAAACCGATCACACAGTTGCGATCCACATCCTCTGGACATCCGCCCCAGACGCAACTGGATCGGGTGAGGCCAATGCGGTCCATAGCAACCTGAACAAATGGATGCTCGTGGAACAGAGACCAAACCCGGCCGGTCCGGGCATTTTCGATCGCCACCAGCAGTGCACCATCGTCGATGGAAAGGTGCTGGGCTGCCGACCAGCCACCATCGCCCTCATTCCAAGCGTCTCGGTATCCAAAGCCTCCCACCGAAGGTTCGTTCCATACCAGCGGGGGGTTTAAGTTCCGGGCGTATCGCAGCACTTCCATTGCCCTTTGATCGAACATGAGGGCACCTGCGGCCCCATACACCGCCACCGTGCCGTCTCCATAGTTCGGGCTGGTGCCTCCGGGATTGGGTTCGTCCTCGGGTCGCTGGGCTCCGGGAATGGGCTGGGTGATGGGAAAGATTCCAGGAACGGCATAGCCGGAAGGTGACAGGGACGCCGTGAGCGGCCAGCCGGTCTCGCCAAGCGTGGGCAATCCATTGGGATTGTTGATCGCCCCGTCCCGGTGCATTTGGGCATGGCGACGACTGTTCTCCCAAAAATCAGTGGTGGTCCGGGCTTGGAAACCCCGTTCCGAAGGGTTGTCCGGCCCCATACGCGGTGTGTCCATGAACAACTGCGCATAGAAGGTGCGGAAGAAGGCCCCTGAGTACGGCGAGAACACCACGCGTTCACCACCTGGTGTGTTGCCCATGGGGCGCCGAAGCGACCACCAAAGATCGGGATCAGTGCTCTTGGTGGGATCCAGTTGTGTTTGCGCCAAGAACACGGTCAAGCGTTCTTCGTCCATGGCGTCAACCCAAGCGGAGGTCATCAGCTCGCCGGACCCAGTGGGTTGGGCTTGGTTGTCGGGTTCCCACGCAAGACTTATGTATCCGGAGGGAAATCCTGAAACTTCATCGGTAAGAACAAACTTGGACCAGTCGGCTGCCAACAGGAGTTCGGTAACCGCATCATCCACATACCCACCAAAACGAGAACCCGCGACAATCGCACCGGCATAAAGCAATGCCGAGTCCACCGTAGAGACTCCATCCCAGTCCGGTCTGGGCACCCCGGTTGTGGCATCGATCCAGTGGTAATACAAGCCGTGTTTGGCAATGTCTGGGGTGCTGAGGATCTCTTGCAAGATGTTGAGCGCTTTGGTCTCGGCTTCAAGTTCGGTCAGCCATCCGTGTTCTGGTGCCAGGGCCAGTGCCGCCAGTTGAAATCCCACCCCGGCCATACTGATGACCGGACTGTTGGTGGCATCTCGAACCATGCCTCCATACGCGGTCACCGAAGTCAACGCCCGGAAGGCGCCAAACTGAGCTGCTTCGAGCAGTGACTCATCATCGGCATCAAAGACCCACGGCGGGCGTTCTGCGCCGATCTCAGGAAGAATTGGTGGCAGGGGACCTGCCATGGTCAAGAGTGCAGTCAACATGACTGCTCTATTCTCCCACCATGAGCCAATCAAGCAAGCCAGAGTCGAAAAACAACTCGATTTCACCTGGATGTTTGATCTATGGCTTTGGCGGGTTGTTCATTCTGGGAGGTTTGGTCTTTTTGGTGGGGACCAGTTGGTTTGCCCTCCGGCTCGAAGCGTCCCGAACGTGGCCCCAAGTGCCCGCCCAAGTGGTGTCTTCTGAACTTGGTTTTCGGGTGGACAGCGACAACGATCGATTTGTCGATCCGGTGGTGACCTACCGCTACATCATTGACGGGGAGACCTACACCGGTGACCGAGTTTCATTTGGTTCGGGTGATGCGTCTTGGTCACAATCGCGAGTGAATGCGTATCCCGTTGATCGGTCCATCAATGTTCGCGTGAACCCCAACGATCCCACCGACGCGGTGATCGAACCCGGCGGCCGAGGTTGGGAGCGGTTTCTTCCCTTGGGCGGTTTGGTCCCCTTGGGGGTTGGCGTCAGCATCATCCTGACTGGCCGTCGCCGCCTGCGGAATCCAGAATTGATGCGTGGCCCCAGCGGACCCACCCAGGTTGGCCCGAAAGGTCACTGGATTCCTGCCACGTTGGGAATCATTTTCACCACCGTTGGTGTCTTCATCGTTCGTGATGGCTTGACGGCCATTCAGATTGCTCGCGCCAGCAGCACTTGGCCCACGACTGAAGGAACCGTTGTGTTGTCAGAAGCCCATCGTGAATGGGACAGAGAGGAGAAGCGCCACACCTACTTCCCTGTCGTGGTGTACACCTACGAGGTCGAAGGCGTGACGTACGCTGCGGACCGAATACGGCCAGGATCGATCAGGGGCTCAAGTCGAACGAGTGCTTCGGCATTGCGGTTGACAAAAAAGTATCCCGAAGGTTCGCTTACGCCAGTGTCGTACAACCCCGATCAACCAAGCCAAGCCACTTTGGTTGTGGGGGAAAGTGTTCGGTCTTGGCGCACGATGGTTTTTGGTGGCATCTTCACCGTGATTGGCTTGGTGATCGCGTTGGTCTTTTTCCCAAGACCATGGGCTCACCAAGCATCAAACCAAGGGACGGGTTCACCACGTTCTTGATCCACACTCATTTGAGCACCTGCCTCACGGCACCAATCGGCAAGCACTCGGGACAGTGCCCCAACCCGTTCCGGGTGCGTCTTTGAAAGATCGTTCTGTTCTCCAGGATCTTTTTGCAAGTTGTACAACTCAAATCGCTGTTCGGTATGCCATGCAATCAGCTTCTCATCGCCCATTCGGATGGCCGTGCACGGCATGAAGCGTCCACTTTGCCCACCCGTGCGATGTGGTTTGTGCCAGACGACGAAGCGTTCCAACTGGTCTCGTTGTCCGAGCAAAATGGAAGAGATATCCAAGCCGTCTGGCACACTTCGCTCTTCTGCGTCGAGGCCGACCCAACGCAGCAGCGTGGGGTGAAGATCATGCGTGACCACCATGGCGTTGCTGGAAGCGCCCGCTGGGATGTGCTGGGGCCACCGTGCGATCAATGGCACTCGGTGCCCACCTTCGTAGGGACTGCTTTTGCTTCCACGCAAAGGGGCGTTCCGGTTGGCTGGTCGTCCGGCATACCCCGAGACCGCACCATTGTCGCTGGTGAAAATGACCAGGGTGTTGTTGGTCATGCCGAGCTCGTCCAAACGTGCCAAGAGCACGCCCACCGCCGCGTCCACGGATCGCACCAGACTGACGTAGCGTGCTTCCACCGGGGCCAAACCTTCGGCTTCATCAATCCAGCGTGGATTGGCCATGATTGGTGTGTGGACGGCGTAGGGCGCGAAGTGGAGGAAGAAGGGCTCACCAGAAGCTACGGCGGCTTCCATGCTGCGTGAGGCTTCGATGGCCAAGGCCTCGGTCAGGAAGAGATCACGATCGTGATATGCCTCCAACCCGGGGACGTCCCAGACGGATGACTTGCTGAAGTCGGTGGTGCTTTTGGCATTCTTGAAGCGGTGGATCCCGCGGTACGAACCCGGGGCCCCGGAACCATGCCCGGCGATGTTTTCATCAAATCCCAATTGCAAGGGGTCGCTGCCAGGGGTGCCGTGCGCGCCCCAGTGCGCTTTACCCACATGGATGGTTCGGTATCCCGCTCGGCGGAGTCGCTCCGGCAGCAGATCGGGTGAGGGTTGTAGGCCTTCTTTGTTCCAGTCCGGGGCGCGGAGGGTGGGGTGCTTTCCGCTGGTGTCTCGGTCGTGGTACAGCGTCCACCATGTGATGTGGTGTCGTGCCGGTGCGGCACCCGTCAACAGCGAAGCCCGTGTGGGGGTGCAAACACAGGCAGAGGCGTAAGCCTGGTCCAAACGCATGCCCTCGTCCGCCAAACGCTGGATGTGTGGGGTGTGCAACTGAGCTTGGGTGGGATCCTCAGGNGGCCCATTGCGAACGCTGGTGTCTCGCCAACCGAGGTCGTCCACCATGATGAGCAGAATGTTTGGCTGGTTCGTACAGAGCAGACTGCAGAGCAGAGTGAGCATCACTTGCCCAGTTCACGGACCATGCCCGCGATTCGGAACTTGAGTTGTGATTCGTCCGGCAAGTCGGTCTCAATGACCGC
Organism: Phycisphaera sp. TMED24; assembly: GCA_002168105.2. Taxonomy (GTDB): domain Bacteria; phylum Planctomycetota; class Phycisphaerae; order Phycisphaerales; family SM1A02; genus UBA8653. Next base: position 40,264 of record NHCD02000033.1, on the reverse strand, counting down.
CAACGCCGAGAGCGCGCCCAAGTAGTCACCAGGATCGCCCGAAAGTTGAACCCGCCATACGTTCCCGTCGCCGGAGGCTGGTGCAAAGTTCAGGCTCATCGTCGGCCCGTCACGGCGGGCTCCAGTGATGTTGGCGCTCAGAATCGAAAATGGTTTGTCGGCCGTGAGGGTGATTTGTTTTTGGAATGGCTTCTTGGGTGCAGTGGCCCCAACCCGGAACATGGTGTCCGAAGGGCGGATGCTCCCAAGTACCGTGACCGACGCGGTGCATTGAACTTCTTTTTCCACCGGAGTTCCACTGGGCAAGACGCCACGGGTTTTGACAAAGACGTTTCCGTAATGTGGTCCCCATGGGGCGTTGCCCAAGAAAGTCACACTCAATTGGTTGGGCCGGAACGAATCTTGCTCCACCTTGAAATAGCGGGCAGCGGTTCCGCGAATGCCGAAGTCCAGAATTTCAAAATTAGGGTCCACACACTGCAAATCCAGAGTGAGCGTCTTGGATTCTCCTTTGCCGACTTCTTCGTAACGCAAGTACAAAGGCTCAGGTTTGACGAAGGGTTTGATGGTGCTGGAGATTTTGAGGATCGTGACCGGTCGATAAGGATCGTTGGACCGAACCGTAAGGGTTTTGGTTTGGCGCCCGTTGCCCTTGGGTGCGAACGCGATTTCCAGAGTGCCTTTTTCTCCTGGCAGGTAGGTGGTCTTGGTCAATGTTGGGGTCGTGCAGCCGCACGATGCCTTGACTTCTTCGATGATCAGCGGCCCCTCGCCTTTGTTCTCAAACTCAAAGGAGGTCTCTTGCTTTTCGAGATCCCAAATTTCACCAAAATCGTGCTCGAAGCGTTCGAGACCCAAGCTGGCAAAGATGGCATTCCCTTGGGGTTGCGGGTTTTCAGTCGTCTCGGCCGGGGGGATTGGGTTGCTCAACTTGGGATTGGGAGCATCAGTGTTCGCCGATTCCGTTGAGGGGGAAGATGGCTCACACCCCATCAGAGCGGCAGGGAGCACAAACCAAGAGCACAATACGATCCGTTGCAACATAAGAGATGACCCTCCGGGCAATTCAACAAACATAGGCCAGAGTGCCCGTTATCCTCGCATATGCAAGACTTTGCAAGTGGTTCGCCGTATGTCCTTCAAATTCTCCATTTTGGCAACGCTCTTCCTGCCCCTGGGACACCTTGGCGCTCAGGATATTTTGAACCGGGTGGATGCCCATGATTGGGAACTGACCGTCGAGATTCGTCTCTCGAGCGAGGTTCCGATCCAGCTCGGCCCAGATGGACGTCCCATGGGGATTTTTCGTCCGGATCAACTGTGGCCCTATCGTCCGCCTTGGATTGATGGCACCCGCTGGCTTGAGGTCAAGCCAAATGGCTTCTTCGACACCCAAGGTGGTCGAATCAGGATGCCCTTTGTTGAGGAAACCGCGTCTTCAGAAGCCGAAGTGGAACGACTGGACGGTGTGTTCTTCATCGGTACCAGGCAAGACGAATCGGCCATCGCCAACGGCAAGGTGTTTTCCAAGGACATTCTGGGCGAACGCGCGGTGGAATTCACGTTGAACGAGGGACGCGACACCACCATGCGTTGGTCCATCATGCTTCCTCAACGAAGTTACGGGATTGTGGTCGATGAGGCACAAGCGACCAAGTTGCCGTGGCCACGCTCCGTGTCATCTGAAGTTGCACCAGCTCTGAAACCATCTGGATTGATCGACTCTGATGATCCTGTGTTTGCCGAGGCCGTGAAAAACATCGCGGGGGACCGGTTGCAGGTGGTATCTCCGTGGCGGGCGGCAAAATCGCTGTTGGCAGGAGTTATTCGCACGATACGAGTGGGTGAACCTGCGACCGCGCGGGGGCGGTCGACCGCCATTCGAGGCATCGTGGCCCGCAAGGCCAGCGAAGCGGCCAAATCCAATGTGGTGAATCCTGTGGAAGATGTTCTGGTGGCGGTGGGCGTGTTGCGGGCGGCTGGTCTGCCAGCTCGTGCGGTCCACGGCGTTCGGTTCCGTAACCTGCGGTTCCCTCCTGAACCGGTCACCTGGGGAGAGTGGTTCCATCCTGACTTGGGCTGGGTGCCGTTCGATATGGGATTCCTCCGCGGCGACGGCGTCATCAATCGGGGGGTGGATCAGAAATGGCGTGGCTTTGGTGAGATTCGCGATTTGGAACGAAGAGTCCCCGTCGCGTTTCGTCTTCATCCAGAGACCGATGCTCGGGGCTGGTATCCGTGGGCGTACTGGAGTTGGGAAGGCCTCGCCGAGCAGCCGGGCTTCTTCGAACAAGCCGTTGAGCTGAAAATGATTGATCGTGGACGGGTCCCGAACCGTGGGGTGGCCCCTTGACGACCCCAGTGGCCAATGCTGCGGTCGCTGTCGAGGTGGCTTACGAAGATCCCCATTACTTGGTGCTCAACAAAGCCGGAGGCCGGGTGGTGCAGCCCGGTCGGGGCCATCAGGACGATGCGTTGTTGAACGGTCTCATGGCCAGTCCGTTTGGCCCCGAACTTCGCAAACTTGGTGCTCGACGTGACTTTGGTGTGATCCATCGCTTGGACCGGGATACCTCGGGGGCTTTGCTGGTGGCTCGCACGGTGCCGGGGTATGACGGACTGCGGTCAGCCTTCACCGAGCGTCGGGTGGAAAAGGATTACTTGGTGCTGGTTGATCCCGCGCCGAGCAGTCCTTCCGGCCGAGTTGATCTTCCTCTGCGTGAAGTGGAACGGGCGGGGGTTCGTTTGGCGGTTCCTGATCCGGCCGGGCAGCCGGCCCATACCGCTTGGCGACAGGTCGCCGCAGGTCCGAAGCATGCGATGTTGGCCTGCCGAATTTCGACCGGTCGTCTTCACCAAATTCGTGTGCACCTGACCGAAGGCGTTGGAGTTCAGATCATGGGTGACCGGATCTACCGCGTCGACGAACCACCAGACACTTCATCCAAAGCCATGCGATTGGCCGGCCCCATGCATTTGCATGCCTGGCGTCTTGGCTTTCCTCATCCGGTGACCGATCGTCCCGAGCAGCATCGCATCGAACCTCCACCCAGCTTTCTTTCGGCCATGGGTGAGTGTGGTTTGCAGCCGGTGGGTGCCCAGTAGGCCAAGCATGCCAAAGAAAAGCCCCGCCGAAGCGGGGCTGAAAGGTTGCTGGAGGCATGAGCATGTGTGCTCACGCCGGTGAGGTCGCTGGATCAGGGATTGCAATCCCCGAACGAGGAGAGCACCGCGAGCACGTCGCTAAAGCCAACCACGCCATCGCCATCGATGTCAGGAGAGCTGCCGCCCCAATTGGAGAGCAACGCCAAGATGTCGGAGAAGCCGACCACTTGGTCGCCATCCACGTCCTCGGGGCAGTTGCCGGGCCCACCGCCATCGCAGTCGAGGTTGCCAACACCGGGGGTGTCTTGGAGTTCACCTTGATCGGATCCGAAGATTCCGATGTTCCATGCCAATGAGTCTGGGCAACGCCAGATGTGGGCGGGGGCGAAGGTGGTGTCCGGACCAACGTCCTCGCCACCCAAGCTGGTCGCGTAGGACCACTCGGTTCCGGTGGGAGGGGTGTCGGTATTTTCCACCGAGCCCACGGCATCGACCACGCCGAGCCATGGGGTGGCGTCCAAGGTGCCGTTGTCGTCGGTATCCAGATCCTGGTCGAGGCTNCCGGAGAAGTTGGTCACCAAGGCAAGCGTGATGTTGTCGCTGTTCTCCAGGTTCACGCCGCCTTCGGGAATCAGATCTGCCAAGGCAATCGGTCCCAAGGTGAAGGTGTCTTCACAGATCAGCAAGGCGCCGTCGCTGCCAACCACCAACCCGCTCAGGTTGATGACTTCTTCGACCACACCAGATCCACCAGCGCCATCACCGATGATGATCAGTGAGATGCCGTCCATGGATTGGCCGGATGGGCCTCGAACTTCAACGTAGTCGTTGTTGTCAGCGCCGGGTTCATCGCGACGAACTTCGTTGATGTACACGTCAGCGGGCACATCAACTTCACACGAATCAGGCACGCTGTTGCCATTGTTGTCCTCGAGCGTGCCGTCGATCAGATCGCACTCGTCGGGAACCCCATTGGTGTTGCAGTCGCCGCTGGTTTGATTGTNGATGTCGCAGCTGTCGGGGATGCCGTTGCTGTTGCANTCNGANNTNCCNGTTTCGCAAGCNTCACCAACACCGTCGCCNTCGCAGTCNNCCTGANCAGAGTTCTGAGGTNTNNGGGCAGTTGTCGATGTCATCGGGGANGCCATCGCTGTCGCTGTCTCCNCCANNGCTGCAGCCNCCGAAGAANCCNCCAGAGGCNTCNAGTCCGATGGTNGCCAANCTGNCNTCNGGNCCACCGATGTACGCNAANTCACCCGANCCNTCTGGCGANCGANCGAAGCCGCGGAAATCGTCNNTGGAAGGNNTNAGNTACTCGTAGGNGTCTTGAACAATGCCNGANNCGTCGGCCAAGGNGATCAAGTCNTCNGNGCTGTTGAAGNACAGGCNGCCAGTGCTGGAGACCACGACTTCCATGCCGCCGAATGCCCCGGATGGCGTNCCGCCACCGAAGANCACNACGCCGCAGTTNGCGGAAATNNNGGTGCCNGCNNNNAAGACGTGNCGAACGCCGGTTCGGTCNCTGANGNTCCAGTTNGANATGTCNATGTCGGCCGCACTGGTGTTCAGGATTTCGAGGTACTCATCGTCGTTGAAGTTGATGGTTTCGCCATCTCCATTCCCGTCGAAGTCGGGGGGGTAGTAGTAGGTGAATTCATTCAAGACCACGCCGCTGCCGAAGCACTCATCGGGCACGCCGTTGCCATCGTTGTCGTTGGAGGTGCCGTCTTGAATGTCGCAATTGTCCAGAATGCCATTGCTGTTGCAGTCGCTGGTGTCAACTTCGCAAGCATCACCCACACCATTGCCGTCGCAGTCGCTTTGGTCTGCGTTTGGCGTGTTGGGACAGTTGTCACTGCTGTCGGGGACCCCGTCGCTGTCGAGATCACCCAGGGTGTAGTCGGGGAACAAGATGGTGGCGTTTGAGCCCGTCACATTCACCGAGATGTCGTCCACGTACGTAAAGTTGTTGGCTTCATCAGCGGAGTAGATGCGGCATTCGATCATCAAGCCATCACGGGTGCCAGCATTGGAGTCGAAGGTCCACGTGTGGCTCATTTGTTCCCAGCCAATGTCCGTGGTGTATGCGGTGTTGCCACTCGCTGATCCGGAGTAACTGGTCGGATCGTCGGTACCACTCGTGTAGTGGCCCCAGATCCGAACTCGAACACTGCCTTGATCAAAGGCGAAGAACGAGCCGTCGATCACATCACCATCAGTGAGACCTTGAACCCAGGCGACGTACGCCTGCGGTGTACCGCTCAAGGGGCTTTCCGCGACGTACAGCGCTTGGCTGCCGGTGTTGGCATTGTCCGACACGTTCTCAGCGGTGCCGATGTTTCCGAAGCTGCCGATGATGGTGGCCACACCATCTTCCCAGCTGTACGAACCAGAGGCATCAGCGAGCGCCGCTGAAGTCATCAACACAGGTGCCGCAAGGGCCATCACATTTTTCATTGCAGGGACTCCGTTAGGGGGTTCCTCGAAGTCTAATTCCAGATGGGCCGAATGCCAGCAATCCCCCAGCAATTCACAGTTTCCAAACGAGAACTGGCCCGAGAAAGGTGATTTTTCCCGGACCAGCTCGATTTTCAGTCAGATGTGATGACAGTCGTCCCAAGGCCCGGTTCGGCCGCTGGGGAACGTTGGGTCACTTGGGGGCTTCGTATTCTTCGACCTCGATTGGGGTCGTGATCTCGGTGGCCGGGGCTGCGGCTTCGTTGGTGGCGGGGAGTTCTGCCAGCATCGTGCTGCTGGTGAACACAATTTCCACCCGACGGTTTTGAGCCGCACCCTTGTTGGTGTTGGCGACCACGGGTCGGTACTCGCCGTAGCCCGCGACCTTAATGCGGGCTGGGCTCACGCCAGCGCCCACCAAGGCGGTTCGCACTGAAATGGCACGGTGGACCGCAAGGTACGTGTTGTTCTTGTGCTTGGCTCGAGTCGCTGGGTTGGACACTTTGACGTTGTCAGTGTGGCCAATGACTTCGCACTCGAAGCCTGCTGCGGAAGCGGCATTCATGATGTCGGCCAACGCGCTGATGGCTTCGGTGGTCGCGCCCTTCAGGACATCCGAGCCGGAGGAGAAGGTGAAATCGCTGTTGAAGCGAACGGTCCCAGATTCTTTCTCGAAGGTCAGCAGATCCGAGAAGGATGCCGCGAGTTGGGCGAGATCGGCGGCCATATCGGCTGGAAGCGGTCCGGCCTCAAGCTTGATCAGTCGCTCACGCATGGCTTGCAGGCTGTCACGCGACGAGCCAAGTTGGTCACTGATGCCACCAAATTCGTTCTGAAGCGAGGCGTACCGGGCTTCTGCTTCGGACACACGGGCTTCTGCGTCATCGATGCGAGCCAAGGCTTCATCCCGCTCGGTTTCCACCACAGCTTGGTTTTCTTCCAACGTGTTGTTGGCCATCAACAAACTGTCGTACTGGCTCTGGGGAACACAACCGAGAGCGAAAAGGGTGGTGGGCGCAAGAACAAGCAGGCGAATCGAGGGCATACATCTATCTCCGTAGTTGGCAAAAGTGTACCTCCCGCAAGAACTTCCGCGTCGGGGGGTGGACAAGTCGGGGATGAACCCAGCGATGTTCTCGTTATGATTCAGTTGTGAGCGAAGCAAACACCCTTCTCGAAGAATTGCCTTACCCGCCTGCGGCGTATGAGTTCGTCCGACAGGGGCTGGACCATGCGTCCACCCATCGGCACGGGCAAACCGAAGGGCTCCGGCATGTCTCAGGCGATGAATTGTGCCTAGGCTTGGTGGATCTCGCTCAGGTTCGCTGGGGAGGCTTGGCGTGGTTGGTGCTCTCCAACTGGCACATCGAGCGTACCGATGATTTTGGTCGAATGGTCTACGCCATGGTGGCCCGAGGCGAGCTCTCGACCACCGACGATGATCATCCTGATCATTTTCGCTCGGTGGTTGACCTCCGTGAGGTCCTCGACGCATGACGTCATTTGATCGAAAGCATCTTTGGGAAATCCAGGCCATCCGTGATGTTCTGCTGATTGCAGGCGGCCTGTCCGTGTTGTGGTTGGGCCATGCCCTGTCATCCATCACCATCCCCTTGCTGGTGTCGTTGCTTTTGGCGTACTTGGTGGAACCTTTGGTGGAAGGGTTGGGCCAGCGCGGGGTCTCGCGTTCCCGCGCCGCCGCTTGGTTTGTTGGGTTGTTCGGCGTCTTGGTGGTGGGGTTGTTGGCGTTGGTGCTTCCATTGATTGTGGGTCAGACCTTGCGTTTGGTCGATGATGTGGAGTCTGGCGAAATGCAGCGCCGGGTGTTGCGGGTGGAGTCGATCTTGCCCGAAAAGGCGGCGCCGCCTTTGCAAAGACTGGCGCTGTTGTTGCCCGGTGAGGCTGAGCTCGACACGGAAAGCATCCCCGAGGGCGAATTGGAATTCACGGATCCAAACGCTGACTCTTTGGAGATGCAGATTCAACGCATTGTGCAGCAAGAACTGGCCAGTCAATCTGATGATGCGGTCCTTCAACAGGAGGGCTTGCGTGCGGCCGGTGCCGCCTTGATCAGTGCTTGGACTGTTCTGCTCGCCATCGTGGATGCTGGTTTCTTGTTGTTTTTGATCCCGTTCTATTTTTACTTCTTGGTGCTGTGGTACCCGGAAGTGGTCCGGTTCGGAGCTCAATTGGTGCCGCGCGACAACCGAGATGCGACTTTCTCTCTCTTGCAAGAGATGGACGATGTCGTGAGTGGCTTTGTGCGGGGTCGGCTCTTGGTGAGCTTCCTCATGGGCTTGATGTTCAGCGTGGGGTGGTGGCTGGTCGGGGTGCCCTACGCGTTTGTATTGGGTATGGCCACGGGGATCTTGTCGACCGTCCCCTTTGTCGGGGGGATCGGAGCGCCAATTGCCATTGGTTTGGCCGTGTTGGCTCGGCTGGAACTTCCTGAGCTCGAACGCGCCGCGTGGTGGATGCCCGTTGTGTTGCCGGCCGCGGTGTTTGGCTTGGTGTCCGCAATAGAAGGCTGGGTGTTGTTGCCGCTGATCGCCGGTCGGGCGACGCGATTGGATCCGGTCACCATTGTGGTGGCGGTTCTTGCTGGTGGCGCCTTGCTCGGGTTCTACGGGATGCTGCTCGCCATTCCACTGGCCGCTTGCCTGAAGATTCTTGTGATTCGAATCGTGTTGCCTCGGCTCCGAGCTTGGACCCGTGGTGATGCTGCGGATCCATTGCCCATTGATGACGGGCAGTAACGCGAACTAACGACGTTTCTTGCCCTTGCNTTTTTTGGCTCCGGCCCGGCGAGATTTGATTTGGGTGTTGCCTTTGCCCACGCCTGGAAGGCCGGGGATGGCGGGTTGTTCCCGCGGGGTGCCATCTGGACCAAGCATGGACTTGGCCATTTGGCTCATGCCATCAAATTGCTTCATCAGACGAGAGACTTCGTCTCGCGCGGTGCCACTCCCAGCGGCGATTCGTTTGGCCCGGGACCGTTCGATGCGATCGGGTTCGACCCGTTCGGTTTTGGTCATGGAACCAATAATTGCTTCCACACGGTCGAACTGCTTTTCATCGATGGGCATGTCCTTGAGCGCGGCCCCCATGCCGGGGAGCATGCCGAGGAGTTGTTTGATGGGGCCCATGCGGCGAATGGCTTTGATTTGCGACAGGAAGTCGTCCATGGTCATGCGGCCTTCCGCAAGTTTGACCGCCATCTTCTGTGCTTCTGCTTCGTCGACTTCGTCCCGGGCTTTTTCAACCAAAGAAACCACGTCGCCCATGCCCAAGATTCGACCGGCCACCCGCTCGGCGTGGAAATCTTCCAGTTGGTCGCTGTGTTCTCCAACGCCCAAGTGGACGATGGGAGCGCCCGTGACGCGTCGGACCGACAGAGCCGCGCCGCCCCGAGCATCTGAGTCGAATTTGGAAAGAATGACACCGTCCACTTCCAGCCGCTGGTGGAACGCTCGTGCACTGTCCACCGCATCTTGGCCGCTCATGGCATCAACGACCAGCAGGATGCGATGCGGACGCACTGCCGTGCGAATCGCTTCGAGTTCCCCCATCAATTCGTCATCGACGTGCAATCGACCGGCGGTGTCCAAGAGGACGACATCGTGCNCTTCGTCCCGTGCTCGGTTGATGGCATTTCGGCAAACCGTGACGGCTTCGCCAACGGCCCGTCCGAACTCNGCGCAGCGTTCCGGTTCGCCGTGGAAAGCCACTTGGCCCGATCCGCGCCCGGTGGATTCCACGCCCTGCACCACCGTTTGGAGTTGTTCAACTGCCGCAGGCCGTTGCAAATCGGCGGCCGCCACCAAGACTTTTCGGCCTTCGTTCTTCCACCGCGCGGCCAGTTTGCCACAGGTTGTGGTTTTGCCNGAGCCCTGCAAGCCGCACAACATGACGATGGTGGGTCCAGGTTCAACCCACATGGGGGGAGAAGCATCAGCGCCCATCAGTTCCACAAGTTTGTCGTGGACCACGCCGATCATTTCTTCGCCCGGCTTCAGGCTTTTGGTGACTTCTCGGCCCAACGCTTCGGTGACCACTTCTTCGCAGAACGTGTCCACCACCTCGTGGTGCACATCGGCTTCCAGAAGCGCGGTGCGCACTCCNTCCATGGCTTCACGAACATTGGTTTCGCTNATTCGACCTCGGCCGGACAGATTCCGCAGGCTTTTGCCAACGCGGTCGGTGAGCATCTCAAACATCAGTCGTGATCACCTTCTGCATCGGGGTGAATTTCAAGGACCACGGAACCGCCTGGGACCAACAGGTCGGTGGCCAGCATGCCTTCGGTAATCGGGGTGCCGTCTTGTCGAACCATTTCTGGTTGCGGATTGGCCTTGAGGTGGGTGCCCAGTGCTTTTTCCAACGCTTCTTTGCGTTCTTCCGGGAGTTTTGAATACGCCACCCGTCCGCGGCACTTNGGGAAGGCCGAACAGCCGATCCAAGGTCCTCGTTTCCCGTCGCGCAGGTAACANGTCTTGCCGCATTTTTCACACTCTTCTTCAATCTCGAGCGGAGGNGGTGCGGGAAGTTTGATGCCACCCTTGCGGTCCAAGTTCAGCACAAATTTGACGTCGGGATAATTCACCGAAGCGATGAATTTCCCGAAGCGTCCGGANCGAAGTTCCATTGCGCCACCATCTTCGGGGCACACGATGTCGACTTGCTCGGGTCCGGTGGGATTGCCTTCCCGGTCAATGGGGCACGCCCATTTGCAATCGGGGTAACACGTGCAGGTCAGGAATTTNCCGCTCTTGCCCAAACGGTATGCGGTGGTGCTGCCACATTCGGGGCACGCCCATTTGGCGGGCTTCAGCTCGGCCCGGACGTTGGGTTGATTCTGAGCATCTTCAAGCGATGTGGAGAATCGCCCGTAGAACTCGCCCAGCATGTCCCGCCAATTCTTGTCACCTCCGGCGACCAAATCCAACTCGTCCTCCATGCGCTTCGTGTAGTCGAGGCTCATNAGGTTGGGGAAGGAAGCCATCATCACGTCGGTGACCGCCTCTCCGATATCGCTGGCATGGAAACTCTTGCCCACCAGTTCAACGTAGTTCCGATCTTGGATGACCGAGATGATGGAGGCATAGGTCGAGGGGCGTCCGATGCCTTCTTCTTCAAGCCGTTTGACCAATGAGGCTTCGGAGTAGCGGCTGGGGGGACTGGTGAATTTTTGTTCGGGCCGGACGCAGAAGGGGTAGGTCGCGGTGCCTTCTGGGAGCTCGGGCAAGGTTTGGTCATCTGCATTGACCGAGACACCAGAGACTTTGAGGTAGCCATCGAATTCCAACGTTCGACCCGCGGCACGAAGCACCGCGCCGGTGNCTTGGTCTGCTCGCACCAATCGCACATTCAAAAGCCCCCACCGGGCGTCTGTCATTTGACTGGCCAAGAATCTTCGGCGGATCAGGTCGTAGACCTTNCGGTCTTCTTCGCNTACACCTTTGAGATCTTTCCCTTCGACCGAGGCGTTGGTGGGTCGAATGGCTTCGTGCGCTTCTTGGGCCCCATCGCTCTTGGCGGCGTAGTGCCGAGGTTTGTCGGTGAGGTAGGCCTGACCGTAGGTTTGGTCGATGAGGGTACGGGCCATCTCGATCGCTTCGGGGGAAAGCCCNGGCGAATCGGTTCTCATGTAGGTGATGTGCCCATTTTGGTACAGCTTTTGGGCGATGCCCATGGTGCGCTTTGGTCCAAAGCCCAGGAAGCTCGAGGCGGCCATTTGCAGGGTGCTGGTGATGAACGGGGGAGCCGGTTTGCGTTTTTGGCTCTTGTGTTCGATTCCAGAGACGTCGTATTGCACGCCGGGGGCCACGGCACCGCGGACCGTTCGACGGAACTTGGCAGGGCCTTTGCCTTTGGGATCTTCTTCAGTGTGCACTTCCGGCGATTGGATACCGACCGAGGCCGAGATCTTGGTGATCCGATCGCTGAGATCTTCGGGGAATTCCGAGGTGGTGCCCAGTTTGAACGCTTCGCCGTCCAGTTCCACCAGTTTGGCGGTGAATGCGTGGTGGTCCTGACGCCACTGGGCCAACCGCTTCTTGGTGGGACCTTTCCCATCGGCATCGGTTTCGTTCTGCAGCGCTGCAAACGCTTCGGCCAAGCCAGGAACCGATGTGCCATCCAGAACCAAGTCTGCTTCAACTTCCCAGTGTTCGTCGGGTACGAAGGCGCGGATTTCCCGTTCACGTTCCACCACCAAACGCACCGCGACCGATTGCACTCGGCCGGCTGAGAGACCACTGGTGATCCGCTTCCACAAAAGCGGGGAGGCTTGGTAGCCCACAATGCGATCCAGGATGCGGCGGGCCTGCTGAGCATTGACCCGGTCCATGTCGATGGAGCGGGGCTTCTCAAAGGCTTCGCGAATTTCACGCTCNGTGATGGCGTTGAAGACCACCCGTTTGGCCGAGTCCACATCGTGGCTGAGGGCTTCGGCCAAGTGCCAAGAAATGGCTTCACCCTCCCGGTCAAGGTCGGTGGCAAACCAGACGGTGTTGGCGGCTTTGGCTTTTTTCCGGAGCTCGGTGATGGTCTTCTTGCTGTCGCTCATCACCTCGTAGCTCGGTTCGAACTTGTTTTCGAGGTCGACCCCCGGCACAGCTTCCTTCATCCCCTTGCGGGATTTGGATGGCAAATCGCGGACATGGCCCACACTGGCTTGGACGTCAAAAGTGCCCAGGTTGGCTTCCAATGGACGCAGGTACTTCTGGATGGTTTTGGCTTTCGCCGGGCTTTCCACAATCACCAGGTTGGCAGCGTTGTTGCCACCGGATGCTTTCGAACTCGTCTTCTTCTTGGCCAATGGGGATCCTGAGCAGGGGGTGGGATGAGGGGTGAAGCGAGACACGGTGGCGAGATGCAGTCCCGCTGTCAACCTCTATTCGGTTGAGGGGGAGGATCCACCGTAGGTGGAAAAAATGTGTTTTTCTGCCTCCGAGGCCAATTCTGCGGCGGTTTTTCCCTCCGCGCTGAGCCATATGGTCCGGGGGAGAATTCTGAATCGACGCAGCCAAGTCCGTTGTTGTTTGGCAAATCGCCGGGTCCCGATCTTGATGCGTTCGAAGGCGTCTTCGGCCGAGCAGCGGCCCTCGAGGTGATCCACAATCTCCCGGTACCCAAGGGCTTCCCGGGCTTGGCGACCAAGGCGGTTGGCATCATGCAGGGCCCGAACTTCGTCGATGAGGCCGTCGGCGGCCATGGCCTTCACCCGCGCGTTGATGCGGCGGTTGATCGACTCCACGGGCCAATCGAGGCCAACGGCCACAAAATCCTCCCGAGGAGGCCCGTCCCAGGCGCGGGAGGCGGTGGGGCTGCCCTCTTCGCCGGCGGCCCGCTCGAGGGCACGGATGGTGCGTCGGCGATCGTTGGCATGGATGCGGTTGGCATCTTCAGGGGCCTCTTTTTCTAACCTCGACCGCAGGTCCGCGTCGGACATGGCCTCTAAGGCAGCCCGCAAGACCGGATCAGTTGGGGCAGGGGCGTCCATCCCGTACAGCAGGTTCTGGACGTAGAGATTGGTTCCTCCAACCACGATGGGCCACCGCCCGGCTTGTCGATTGGTGGCGATACTGGCCTCGGCGGCCTCCAACCAGTCGGCGACGGTGAATGGTGGACCATCTGGACCCACGAGGTCAAACAACTCGTGGGGGGCGGCCGCCCGTTCATCGGGGGTGGGTTTGGCGGTTCCGATGTCCATGCCTCGGTAGATCTGCATGGAATCAGCGCCCAGACACGTGCCGCCGCCGGGCAGGCGACGGGCCAACTCGATCGAAAGGCTGGTCTTGCCCCCGGCGGTGGGGCCGAGCACCAACACGATGGGCCGGCGGTGAGCATCTTCGGGTGGCATGACAGGGCGGAGCCTAATCAGGTTTGTGTTTCGAGGCACGGGATGACACTTTGGGCTGGGCTGGCATACCGTGGAAGGTATGAATGCCGACAAGGCCAACCCATCCCCCAACGCAAGCGAGAATCCGCTCCTTGAACTCCACCAAGCTTGGAGCCAACGTGCGGAACAGGCTCGCGCCCAGACGGTTCCGGAAGTGGAGCGGCCCGGGGCAGCGGAGGGTCACCGTGTGGGTGGGGCGGAGCCCCACTGGATCCGTTGGGGAGAGGGTGATGATGCACCGCCGGTGGTGGCCATGTTTGATGCCATCGAACTGGAGTACGCGGCATTTCGCCGTGGGGTGGCCGTGGTGGATCAAACCCAGCGCGGATGCGTGCAAGTGGCCGGTGCGGACGCTGAAGATCTGTTGGAGCGGTTGCTAACCCAGAAAATTGGCGACATGAAAGATGGCGAAGTTCGAGAGAGTTTCCGAACCAACCGCAAAGGCCGAGTGGAAGACGATCTTCGGGTGCTACGCCGATCGAACGACTTCGTCTTGGCCTCGGATGTGGGATTCATTGGGAACACGGTTGAAGCCATCAATGCCTTTGTCTTCGGCGAAGACGTGGAACTCACCAAGCCTCTGTGGCGTTCAGTGGGTTTGTACGGTCCCAAAGCAACCCAGGCACTGGCGGCAGGGTTGGCCGCAGTCGAGGAAGCAGCGGAAGCTGTACTTNTGGTCGATGAACCTGCACATCAGGGGTTTGAAGTCTTGGTGCGGACGGAGGCCGTACGAGAATTCTGGACCGCGGTGACGGCCATCGAAAACGCTCGTCCCGCCGGCTGGTTCGCGCACAATTTAATTCGTCTGGAAGCGGGGCAGCCTCAATTTGGGATCGATTTCAACCAAGAGTTCTTGCCCCATGAAACCGATTTGGTCCACCAGCGGGTCTCCTTCACCAAAGGGTGCTACCCGGGACAGGAAGTGGTGGCTCGGATGCAGCATTTGACCGATGGTTCGACACGGAGGAGGGTGGTTGGTTTGCATTTTCCGGAGGGCGAAGTCCCCCCTGCGGGAGCCCCCATCCTGCGAGACGAAAACGGATCTCCCGGCGAAGTCCTGGGACAAGTCACAAGCAGTGGACCATCACCCATGGCCTCTTCGCGCGGCATCGGTTTGGGAGTTTTGACGAGGGCAGCCAAAGATGCCTCTCTGTTGGTGGTTAACGAAGACGGACCCGGCCGGGTGGAAGTGGTCGAACGGTCCGAGTTGGTGCCACCGGTGTTGCGGGAAACGAAAAACGGCTCGGAAGAGCCCAACCAGGAAGCCTCTTCATGAACGAGTCTTGGTCCATGCCGCCCACCGAAGTGTTGTTTTTGTTGGCCGGCCTGCTGTTGACCATGGTGGTGGTGGCCGTGGTGGGCACGATGCTCTTTCGCGCATACCGAGCTGAGATGCAAGCCGAGGCGGAAGCTGAAGCCGCNCGAAAAGAGAACGAGGCTTCGGAAAATCANTCCNAAGAGGACTGAGCTCGAATCGCGTCCCATGCATCGGACCAGTACGGCGTGTCCGCCAACTGGTACCCCTGATCTGAAAGTTCAACCGCACGCAGAGCGACACCGCGGTTATCCAACACGACGGCATACGGTCTTCCGGGGAATCCGAACGCCCCAGTGTTCAAGATGNTTCGATCTTCACGGCGCCAGCGTCCTGCGTTGTGGGAGTGGCCCAGCACCAAGATGGGGGCTTTGACATNGGTGGTATGGGCAAAGCGAAGCGCCCGGTCTGGACATTCTTTCCAGTAGCGAAGCACGGAGATCAATCGACCGGGATCGCGCATGGCTTTACGCAGTGAGGTGCCACCGGCAGGGGGGACACGGTCTTTGGGGCCTAAGTCCCACTCGGCAAATCCAGCAAGACGCGCGATCTCCAATTGCCCTTCGCGAGAGATACGCTGGTGGATGGGCATTTGGGAAGCTGCTTTCTTCCAGGCCAAGGCCATTCGTTTGGCCGACAGGCTCCATGGGGCAATGCTTTCGTCAAGCACATCACCATGGGTGACCCAAACCAATCCTTCTTCCAAAAAAAGCTCACGCCGGTCAAACGCTTTGGCATCGTGGTTGCCCGCGATGGGAATGAGATCACAGCCTGCAGACACAAGTCGATCTCGCAAGGTGTGCCAAGATTCGGTTCCGCGTTCTTTCAGTGAGGGGTGGTGCGCTTCATACACGTCACCATTCAAAACCACTCGGTCGAACGGGGCACACAAGTCAGCGATTGACTCAGGTGATACCGCGGCTCTGGTCGTTCGGCCCAGGTGAAGATCGGACAAAATAATGGTGGATGCGACCATGGTTGGGGCGANCACCATAGGTCATCCGTCGTCGACGGTGGCGGGCGGCGAGGAAAAGCAAGAACAGGCTGCTTGGGGCTGGAATCACGCTGGAGGCCCCAGGCTTTTCTAGCGGTTTTGATGGGACAGGCTTGGTGAAGTGAAATTCTGAGGTAAGCCCAAAATCCTTGGTTCCAACGTGGTCAGAAGGCCGCAATTGGTGCGCCAGCACCAAAAGAGACGGNCGACTCTTCAGATTCCCGGGGTGCCGAAGNCCTTCAGGGGGAGGAGGGGGCACAGGTTCTCCGGGAGTGGTTGGTTTCTTCTTTTTGGTTTGTCTGTGCGCAGAGAAGTCGAGAGCGTCTTGATTGGAATGCGAGTCAAAATTAGGTTGATCGGCGAACACCATATTGGGTTCCATAGTCATCAACAACAGTAGCCAGATCAGACACAAGGACCACGCCGGAGAACTCGTTTGGCTCTGCATATTCTTTGTCTTCACAAAGAAAAGTTCTCCGTCGAGATTGTCAAGATCATGCTGAGACTGAGACTGAGACTGAGACTGAGACTGAGACTGAGAGTGGGTGCAATGAAGGGTGCAATGTGGATTCAGCAGTGGCATGGCGTTAACTTTCAATCAAATGAGCGCTGCGGAGGATGGTCAGCCCACGCTCTCTGAAGCAGGGGAAGCGACACAACGTTCCCGCAACCGTTCTGAATTCTTCTTGATCGAGCACCTTGGGTGGTCTGACCCCGATTGGTCCATTGGCGTGCTCCCATCGCATGTATTCCATGGTGAAAACACGTTCCCTTAGGGGCCAGTGGTTCAGGGTCTCGGCAATCGCTTGTGCTTTGTCAGTCAAGATGGCCATGTGTCGATGAACATCGGACTCACGTGTTATAGATCGAAGAACGATATTGCAGGCGTAAATACAGCACCATCCTCTGGCTTCGAGTTCATCTCCCGTTTGGCAAGTGAGGTCAATCATGGAGTAAATGGCATCAAGCGCTCGTTCCGCAGTTCGGTGCTCCAGCGCAACCTCGGCTTCGAGAATTCCCGCCGAACAAGTTCTTGAAATGCCGTCATGCCGTTGATCACCAAACTCACGATGGAGCTGATCGAAATGAGACTTGGCGATCAGGAGGTGGTCCACGGCGACCCGAGCATGGACACGGCGATCTCGACGGTCGATGAGATCTCCGAGTCGTCTTCTCGCACACTGCCCAACATGAAGATGGGCAAAGGCCAACGATCGGTGATCTCGAAGGCACTCAGCTGATGCGCGGCGGAACGTATCGATAAGGTCGATGGCGGTACCGCGAGCTTCAACAAGAGACCACAATCCATAGTGGGCACCAGCCAGATTGGATTGCATCATTCGTCTGACATCCCCGTCAACATTCGAGAGTCTGAGTCCTGATCGAAGGGCTCGAATTCCTGATCGAAATCGACCCAAGCCGTCCCAGCCTCCTGATTCACGGTTCAGAGTCAGTGCGGTTTCGGTCGGGCTTGTGGCCTTCGTACGCGCGGCACGGGCCAGAGCGATCATCCTTTCGAAATCACCGCTGAAGTGGGATTCTTTGGCGAGGTGATCAAGCTTTTGGAAGTCTGCATTCGGGGGTAAATCTTCGTCTGAGATTGGTTTGATTTGATCTCGTTCTCCTCCCCAAAGATGCGACACCAGATCGTCGACTTCCCAATCCAGAACACCCGCGAGTTCAACCAAGAAATCCAACCGTGGTAGACCCGTTGAGGGGATCAGCTTGGTGGGATCTCTGCCGATTGATCTTGCCAATTCGCGGCGGCTCCATCCTCGGTACCGCTGTGCCATTTCAATCACTTCACCAAGACGAACTCTGCGTTCCCCGCTGCATGTCATGTTCAACCTCCACCCGTCACTCGAGACGGAACGATCGCNTTGTCCGTCTTCACGGCGTGAAGACGATGACTTGCGTGTTCAACTTGTCTGGCCCTAACAGCGACTTCGCTGTGAAAGGCCTCTGGCCCGAGAACGAGGTCTCGGTCAGCGGCTCAATTCAAATCATGTTCTCAAAACCANTTAAAGCAAATTCAAATCTCAGCGTGCATGTTCGATGAATGAATCGATCAGCTATTGATCTGTAGGCTTTTTTCTTCAGCTGATTTCAAGATCGATTGTCACCGGTGCGTGGTCCGACACCCCAAGACTGTGTTCTCGATGAACGTTCGGTCGAGAGCACCTGCACTTGGCCGCTTCGTTCAGAAGCCAGTGGTCGATCCGCCATCCCCGATCCAGCGCTCGAGCCTGTCCGCGATTCGACCACCAGGTGTACGGGCCATCGCGTTCACCCGCTTGCTCACGCACCGGGTCGTACCACCCGCGTTGCAACAGGTCGGCGAACCAGGCGCGTTCATGGGGAAGAAAACCACTGGTCTTTTGGTTGCTCTTCCAGTGGTAGATGTCCCGTTCTGTGGGGGCGACGTTGAAGTCTCCCGCCAGGCAAACGGGCTCTGATTTCTTGCGCCATGGTTCGGCCCACGCAGTGAACTCGTCCAGCATCCGGTCTTTGACGGTTTGTCGAGCCTCTGACGAGGATCCACTGGGGAGATACAAGCATCCAACCACAACGCCACCGGTCCGGGCCACAATGACTCGACCCTCTTGATCGGGGCCGCCTAGGCCTCGTTCCAACACTTCAATGGGCGAGCGGGACCAAATGGCGGTACCGCTGTACCCCGGCTTTTCGGCGGGGTTCCACACCACGTGCCACCGGGGAGGATCGGCCCATGGTGCAGGGAGATCCTCNGGAAACGCTCGAACCTCCTGCAAAAGAACGACTTGCGGCCGAGTTTTCTGAAGGACCTCTGGGAGCCCCTTTTTGAGGGCGCTTCGGAGACCGTTCACATTCCACGTCATCAACCGCATATTGAGTGGATTATGCGGCCGGACTGACGCCAATTGTCAGTCTGGGCCAAGAAAAATTCCGCTGAACTGGGCAAACCTCAGAGTTGTCGCCGATACTGTCCTGACCCCTGACAGAACCCGAACGGGTATGGATAGGTTGGGGTTTGATGGATGATCTGCAGCGAGATCCACCGCTTGGACGACGGCGTCCTAGGCTGCTGCAGGACAACCAAAAAGGGCACGTTGGATTGAATCTCCGGCGGGCCACTCTGGATGAAATGAGCGAACAGCAAGGAGCACGCTTTAGCCATGGCAGCACGCAAAAAAAACACCACTCCCGCCCCNGACGCAGAATCCGCCGGNCGCCANGCCGCGCTGGANCGGGCNCTNGNCCAGATNGAGAAGACCTACGGCAANGGNTCCATCATGCGCCTNGAGGGNGATNGCNTNACCGCNCCTCCCGGNANNNGGACNGGCTCNCTGAGCTTGGACTTGGCCNTGGGNGGCCGAGGGGTTCCCAANGGTCGCATNGTCGAAGTGTTNGGNCCNGAANCCAGTGGNAAGACCACGCTGGCNTTGACCATTGCNGCCGAAGCNCAGAAGGCNGGTGGNGTGGTGGCGTTCATTGATGCCGAACATGCNTTGGACCCCACNTGGGCNNGNCGCATTGGNGTNAANGTTGAAGAGATGNTGGTTTCNCAACCAGANACCGGTGAGCAAGCNCTNGAGATNTGNGAGNTNNTGGTGCGTTCNAATGCCACCAATGTGATTGTGGTGGACTCCGTCGCCGCNCTNATTCCCAAAGCNGAAATNGAAGGCGATATGGGNGATTCGCACGTTGGNTTGCAGGCNCGCCTNATGAGNCAAGCCATGCGAAAGCTGACNGGNGCCATCAACCGAAGCGAATGCACGGTGATTTTCATCAACCAGATCCGTGAGAAGATNGGNGTGATGTTTGGATCACCNGAAACCACCACCGGTGGNCGGGCTNTGAAGTTNTACTCGTCGGTTCGTATTGATATTCGNCGNATTGGNTCCATCAAAGATGGTGACAANGCCATTGGNAANCACGTTCGCTGCAAGGTGGTCAAGAACAAGATCGCNCCGCCATTCCANCAAGCNGAGTTCGACATCATGTTCAACGAAGGCATTTCGTGGAGCGGCGACNTGTTGGACTTGGCCGTGATCGAAGGCATNTGTCAAAAGAGTGGTGCNTGGTTCTCTTGGGGAGACGTGCGNATGGGNCANGGTCGNGAAACCGCCAAGCAATTCCTTCGCGACAANCNCGACGCGGCNGCCGAAATTCGAGAGAAAGTTNTGGCCGCNCGTGGTGTNNTGCCCGANTCGGAANCGGAAGCCGANGCNNCGGCCGAGGCGGANGACGCCGCGGCNGTGGAGGTTTGATNGCNTNCNTTCCTCGGTTNGG
>NHCD02000033.1:0-20213 GCA_002168105.2 Phycisphaera sp. TMED24 | reverse complement strand
CACCCCANTTGGNGGCATCAGAGGCATCGGCNGCATCAATCTTGAGGCTTNTGNCCTTCNATCNCCCCTCTCGACGTNTGNGAGGCTCGTGGTAGAATCTTCCNTCACGTCACGCGGATGTGGCGGAATTGGCAGACGCGCAAGATTCAGGTTCTTGTGGGAGTAAAATCCCGTGGAGGTTCGAGCCCTCTCATCCGCACTTTGAAGCCCCGCTTTGCGGGGCTTTTTTACAGCCTCTCCGCTGACCCATCGACATCGCTTNCCTTCATCGACGTATCCTCCGTTCGTGTCTGAGGTTGATCCTTCATCCGAACACCCGCCAAAAGCTGGTGTACTGCAGCCCGGCTTTCTTGGGTTGACTCTGGTGCAATTTCTGACCGCGCTGAATGACAACATCCTCAAAAGCACGCTTTCGTTTGCGTTGGCTGCAGGTGGGATCTGGGGAGGGCTGCTTGGTCCCGGTGGACAAGCGTGGGCGGCTTATGGTTTGACCATTCCCTTCATCTTCCTCTCCGGCTTTGCGGGNCGGCTGACTGATCGCTTTGGAATGCGCATCATGGTTCGAGGCGTCAAATCTCTCGAAGTCTTGGTGGCGTTGTTGGCCCTGCTTGCTTTCCTGAAGGGAAGCGTCGTGATTGGATTGGCGGCCATGTTCTTGCTTGGCCTGCAAAGNTCTTTTTTTGGCCCCTCGAAGTATGGCTTGATCCCCGCTCTCATTCGTCCACGAGATTTGCCCAAAGCCAACGGCATCACCTCGATGGCCACCAATGTTGCGGTCATCTTGGGCATGTTGGCGGGGGGGCCTATCTACGAGCACTGGCTCGGCGATCCCGTGCGTGTTGATGGCATGGCCACCACAGGCCAAGTGATCCAAGAGCATTCGAATGCCACTGTTTCACCGGGCGAGTTGAAAATCTCCTACATCTCNGGAGGCGGTCCTCTGCGCGAAGCCGCTGCCATCGACGGTCATTTCCATACTCCGGGTCTTGACGAAGAGGCCAGANTGNCGTTTACGCAGACCTTTCCCGAAGGGCCTTGGGTGACGACTGTGCCATCNGACGTGACGTCCCAATTGGTGACAGCGTCCGATGGTGCTTCTCGATCAGTTGAATTGATCTTGACCAGTGCGAATGCGTCCTCTGCATCGGATGCCAACTTGGACAGTCCGCCCCAGGTCTCATTGCCACTGGTGGTTGATGCGTCTCGGTCGTCTGATGCTGCAGCGGTGCTTGCACCCAAGACACCCGGTGTGGGTTGGTTGCCCGGTTTGGTGGTGTTCATTGTGGCTGGGTTCGGCTTGCTGGCGCTTTTGCCATTGCCCAAGGTGCCGCCCATGTCGCCCCACTTGGTGATTTTNCCCAAAGCCCCCACCATGGCCCACCGTGTGGTGGATGCCTTGTTTGCCGACTACTGGCGTTCGTTGGTGGCCATGGCCAAATCGCCGCTGCTTCTTTTGGTGATTGCGGACGCGGCGTTCTACCTCATCGCTCACATCGCGATCGTGTTGTTGCCCGACTACCGGGAAGTGTTGGGCGTCTCTGAAACTTTGGTCTCGGCCATGCAAGGTCTGTTGGGCCTGGCCATCGGCACCGGCTGTGTCCTGGCCGGATTGCTCTCAGGAAAACGCATCCGATTGGGTTTGGCGGCCGGAGGGGTTCTCTGTTTGGGGGTGTGCTTCGGTCTCTGCGGCATGCTGCCGACCGCAAGCACGGCCGAAGGATTCTTGGCCTCCCGTGATGGCATGACCCTCTATGCCGTCAACTGTCTCGCCTTGGCGATCGGGGGCATCGGCGCCGGCTTCTATCTNGTGCCGCTGCTGGCCTTGATTCAGCACTTGGCGCCCGCCGCCGAACGGGGCCGATTCTTGGGGACCTGGAACGCTTCNACATTCTTGCCAGGACTGGTTGGCATTGTCATTTTCCAATTGCTTCGCATCATCGGCGTTCCTTCGGTTCGCATTTGGTTGGTGTGCGCCGCCTTTGCGTTGTTGCTCTTGCCCTTGCTGGTGTTGGTGGTGCGCTCGCTGCAGCGGCATCATTTGGCCGAGGGCTGGAGTGTTCCTTTGACTGACCCAGAGTCAGAAGATCAGGCCAACTCGCCTCAAGGTGAGCCGGTTTGACCTAACTTGTGCCGATGCACCGGAATCTATGTCATGACCCATGCTGAATCTGTGTACCTCGACGCCAACGCCACGACCATCGCTCATCCCGNAGTGATTGACTCGATGGTTTCGTGCATGAATGAGCATGGCAATCCCAGCAGCTTGCACCGGGCGGGCCAATCTGCACGGCGGCGGGTAGAACTGGCCCGAGCTGAAGTTGCGGCTCTGGTTGGGGTTCGGCCTTCAGAAATTGTGTTCACCAGCGGGGGGACCGAGTCGGACAACCTCGCGATTGCGGGAACGCTTGATGCCCTCCCCGGTCGCCGCCGAGTGTTGGTCGCCGAAGTGGAGCATGCTGCCGTTCGCGAGTGCGTCCAACGTTTGGCTCGGCTTGGCCGCTGCGAATTGGTCAACCTTCCCGTCGACGACTGTGGNATCGTCCGCCCCAAGGTGGTCGAAGATGCCATTGCCGCTGACCCCGACAACACGGCGTTGGTCAGTGTGATGTGGGCCAACAACGAAACGGGTGTTGTTCAGCCCATTGCTGACATCGGTGCCGTGTGCCGTACCCACGGTGTTCGGTTCCACACCGACGCCATCCAGGCCATTGGCCGGATCCCCGTGGATTTGTCCGAGGTTCCCGTCGACTTGTTGACGCTGAGTGGCCACAAGTTCCATGGGCCAAAAGGCATTGGGGCTTTGGTGGTTCGTCCTGGCCTGCGTCTTTCGCCGCAAAACATCGGGGGCCCGCAAGAACGTGAACGCCGTGGTGGCACCGAAAANGTCCCGGGAGTGGTTGGTCTTGGTGTCGCAGCTCGACTGGCACAAGCTTGGTTGGCCAGCTCTGCCCCCGTGGAATGTGCCAAGTGGCAGCCCGCTTTTGAACGCACCATGCGCGCGGCCATCCCCGACGTGGTGGTGCACAGTGAATGTGCTCAACGTTTGTGGAACACCAGTTGTTTGGGGTTCCCCGGTCGACCTGCCGAGNGGCTGTTGTTGCAACTTTCCGAGTCGGGTGTCGCCTGCAGCGCGGGCAGCGCCTGTGCCTCCGGTTCTATGGAACCCATGCACTCGCTTCTCGCCGTCGGAATGGATGAAGCGATGGCCGGTTCGAGTTTGCGATTCAGTGTGGGACGTGATTTTCCGCTTGATGGGGAAGCGACCGCACGCAAGGTGCTCACGGTNCTGGCTCCGGCTGCNGTCTGAGCGGGCTTAGCCTTCGGAAGAAGCTTTCGCACCAATATCAGATCGGAAGAAAGATCCTTCGAACTCAATAGCCGCGCAGGCTTCGTTGGCCAAGGCCCTTGCTCGGTCCAAATCTTTCGCCAATGCGGTGACGCCCAACACGCGTCCACCGCTGGTCACGATTTCACCACCCTCGTGCTTGGTTCCCGCGTGGAAGACAATCACTTGCTCGCCTGCNGCACCAAGTTGTTGGGCGGTGTCGATGCCTTGAATGGCCTTGCCTTTCTCGTAGGCGCTGGGGTACCCCTCGCTGCACATCACGACACAGCACNCTGGACGNTCGTCAAACTCAATGCTGGTGTTGGCGAGGTTCCCCGCCGCGGTGTCCCAGAGAATCTTGATCATGTCCCCTTTGAGCCGCGCCAACAGGGGTTGGCACTCTGGGTCACCAAAGCGGCAGTTGAACTCGAGGACTTTGGGGCCGGCCTTGGTCAACATCAAGCCCGCGTAGAGCACGCCGCGGTAGACAATGCCTTCCCGCTTCAGGGCATCCAGGATGGGTACCAAGATGTCTCGTTCCACGGTGGCCATTTGATCTTCGTCCAAGACCGACGCGGGGCAATACGCGCCCATACCACCGGTGTTCGGGCCGGTATCGCCTTCCCCAACCCGTTTGTGGTCTTGGGCTGGATCAAGAATCCAGCACGAATTGCCATCGGTGAGGGCCAAGATGGAGACCTCTGGTCCGGTGAGCATTTCTTCGACCAGCAGTGTGTCGCCAGCGTCACCGAATTCACGGTCGTCCATGATGCGGGTGATGGCTTCTTCAGCTTCTGCCAATGTGCTGCAAATCATGACGCCTTTGCCGGCGGCCAACCCCGCCGCTTTGATCACGCAGGGCTCCTCTTTGGCACGGACGAATTCCAAAGCATCCTCGGCGATCGTGAACGTGCGAGCATCGGCGGTGGGAACGTTGGCGGCCCGCATCAGTTGTTTGGCAAAAGCCTTGTCGGCCTCGAGCCTGGCGCCATCTGCGGTTGGGCCGAAGATCAATCTTGTGTCGGTGGCCAGGGCATCGTGGATCCCATCGGCCAGCGGGACTTCGGGTCCGACCACGACCAATTGGATGTTGTTTTCGTCGCACCACCCTCGGAGTTGAAAAAGGTTGTTCGACTTTTCGTGGAACGGACCCGCCGTTGAAATCGGGCAGCACTCACCAAGCGGGGCGAGGCCACCGTGTTTGGGGGCATCGATCCACAGCTTTCCCAACCGTCCAGACTTTTTGAGCTTCCACCCCAGGGCATGTTCTCGGCCACCGCCGCCGATGAGCAATACGTTGACTTTGTCAGGGCAAGCGGGGGGTTTGGGCACGGTGTCTCCTTTGCTCGATTGAGATGGGAGATCCTACCCTCGGAAATCAGCCCCGGCTTCGCCGACGACCCTTGCCTTTTCGGCTTTTGCCGGTGTTTTCGTCATCTTCGAAATCGCCCTGCACAATCGTGCCGTCGGCGTCGGGTTCAGCCGCTTCCACTTTTTGGATTCGATCCCGGAGCAGGGCTGCTCGCTCAAATTTCATGTCGGTGGCCGCATCCAGCATGTCGGAGCGAAGGGCTTCCAAATAGGCCTCGCGGTCCACACGTTTGGTGCCGGCGCCGCGGGTGGCTTTCTTTCGGGCTTCTCGGCTGGGGGCCAATTCCGCTTCGATTCCTTTGCGGATTTCTTTGCGAATGGTGGTCGGCGTGATCCCATGGGCTTCGTTGTGGGCCATCTGGATGGAACGCCGCCGTTCGGTTTCGTCGATGGCTTGCTGCATCTCGGGGGTCATTTTGTCGGCGTACATGATGCAGCGACCCCGATCGTTTCTGGCGGCCCGGCCAATGGTCTGGATCATGCTGGTGGGGGACCGCAAGAACCCGCTCTTGTCCGCATCCATGATCGCCACCAAGACCACCTCGGGAAGATCCAAACCTTCTCGCAACAGATTGACCCCCACGAGCACATCGAAGTCTCCTTCACGGAGAGCACGAAGGATTTCCAGTCGCTCCAACGTCTCCACCTCGGAGTGCAACCACCGAACCCGAAGGTCGCGGCCTTCGAGGTATCGGCACAAATCTTCAGCCAGGCGTTTGGTGAGCACGGTCACGATCGTCCGGTCTCCATCGCTTGAAATACGAGCGCACTCTTCCACCAAGTCTTCCACTTGGCCCCGGGCGGGTCGAACTTCAACCGTGGGGTCAAGCAGACCTGTGGGACGGATGATTTGTTCCACCACCACGCCATCGGCCTGCTCCAGTTCCCACGCCGCCGGTGTGGCCGACACATGCACCACCTGCGGGACCAGTTCTTCAAACTCCTCAAACTTCAAGGGCCGGTTGTCCATTGCGGACGGCAGACGGAAGCCATGGTCCACCAATACTTGTTTGCGAGCGCGATCGCCGTTGTACATGGCCCGAACTTGGGGAATCGTGACGTGCGATTCATCGATGAGAAGCAGCCAGTCTTTCGCGCTGCCACCAGGTGCGAAGCGGAAATAATCCAGCATGGCATGCGGACGCGAGCCTTTGGGTCGGCCTTCGAGTTGGGCGGAATAGTTTTCCACCCCTTGGCAAAAGCCAACTTCTTCCAGCATCTCCAGGTCGTATTTGGTTCGTGAAAGCAATCGTTGGGCTTCCAGCAGTTTGCCTTCGCTGCGTAAAGCCAATACCCGGGCATTCAGCTCGGCTTTGATTCGGTCCAAGGCGTCGGTGAGTCGATCTTTGTCCAACACATAGTGCACCGCCGGAAAAAGAAAGACTTGAGATTCGCTGGCCAGCACTTCGCCGGAAATGGGTTCGACCAGTTCAATGCGGTCCACCTCGTCACCAAACAGTTCGATGCGAACGGCGTATTGCTCATAGGCGGGCCAAACTTCAATCACATCACCTCGGGCCCGGAATTGACCACGTTGAAAATCGAGTTCACTGCGACCGTATTGCATATCGACCAGGCCCAGCAGCAACTCACGGCGGTCCACGGTGTCCCCACGGGTGATGGTCAAGACCCGGTTCCGGTAGTTCTCGGGAGAACCCAATCCATAGATGCAAGACACAGAAGCCACCACAATCGTGTCCCGTCGCGACAGGAGATTGCTGGTCGCGGCGAGTCGCAACCGGTCCAAATCGTCGTTTCGAGATGAATCTTTCTCGATGTAGATGTCACGCTGCGGGATGTATGCCTCGGGCTGGAAGTAGTCGTAGTAGGACACGAAGTAGGACACGGCGTTGTCGGGGAAAAGCGCTCGCATCTCTTCGTACAACTGCGCGGCCAGTGTCTTGTTGTGAGACAACACCAAAGTTGGGCGTTGGACCTGTTCGATGAGGTTGGCCATCGTGAAGGTTTTACCCGTTCCGGTCGCCCCCAAAAGCACTTGGTGCTTCTGCCCGGCCAACACGCCCTTGGTCAGCGATTCGATGGCGGCAGGTTGGTCTCCGGTTGGCGCGTAATCGCTGACAATCCGAAATGGTCGATGTTCGCTCATTCGTTTCGTCCGGCCGCGACGAGCACGGCCGGAGGTTGGTCCAGCAGCCTTCGAAGTGGAATAAGGGATGCAAGCATGCACATCGCAAATGTCGTGACGGCCCCCAAAGTGGTTGGGCCAACCACTGGTCGTGGACGCAACTCGATCCCGACCAGGCCCGCGTAATGCATGCGATCAAAATTTGCAAAGTGCATGCCCAGGGTGACGCCCATCACGATGGCCGTCATAGAGAGAATGATGGCTTCGCCAAAGATGATCCGAGCCACGTCACTGCGTGATGCCCCAACGCTGCGCATGACGCCATATTCAAAAGCTCGACCTCTGAGGTTGGCTGCTACCACGCTTCCGGTAGCCAACGTGGCGAGGATGAGGGCCCCAAATGCCACGCTGGTCATGATTCCCATTGAAGTGCGGCTGATGTCATCAATGGTGTCCAAGATCCATCGGCCAGAACGAAAAACAACACCGGGTGCGGCTTCAGCAATGCGAAGTTCCGCTTCTTGATCGGTGATATTTTCGGCCAGATTCGCTTGCAGAAGGTGAACCTCTTGGTTGCCAAAAACACCTCCCACAACTTGTCGGTCAATGAACACTGTCGAAACGGCGAATTCGGAGTACAGGTCACGAACGCCAAACATTTGGGTCGCCAGGTCCAAGCCTGCGGATGACACAATGCCAACAATGGAAAATACTTTTTCAGCTCGTCCAACCTTCAGCGTAATGGTGTCGCCAACGCGGTAACCCTTTGCGGTTTGGAAGCGATCCGCAACCAAAACCCCATCGCCTTTTTGCAGTGCTGGAAGTGCTTCTTCCAGTGATCCTTCCACCCAGTCAATGGCATTCAACGAGAAGAAAATCTCAGGATCAAAGCCAATCCCCATCGCATTTTTCGAATAGATGCCTTCAATGCCAAAGACTTGCTGGTCGGTTATTTCGACCGGAAGTCGGTTGAGTTCACAGGTGTCGGTAATGAAATCCAACTTGCGAACGGCATCCAAATCCTCTTGGTTAAATCCAGCAGGATCAATGGCAAATCCGTCCGCAAACTTGATGCGATCAATCCAATCGTGTCGAACGGCAACTCCGACCGCCCAAGACGCGGTCAGGATGGCCAGGCCCAGCATCAAAGCACCTGCGGTCATCCCGTGTCGAAAGGGCGTTGTCAGAATGGTTCCCCGAATGACATCTCCAGGCAGCCCAAGCAGCCGTGCGACAGGTCGTCCAAAGAAACCAGCAAAGATGGTCAAAAGCGGCACCGAAAGGGCGAAAGCAGCAAGAAGGAGGCACGGCAGCCCCACGTAGATGTAGTACCAGTATCTGGTTTCGCCTCGTTCAACAAAAGCTGTCCCCCATGCCACGGCGAGCAGAAGGAAACCCACGATGGTGACACCTTGGATATCCCGTTTGCTGTTGCTTCGGGCAAGGTTTGAAATTCCATCAAGTGGCGATGTTCGACTGGCCAGCCAGGCTGGATACACCGCTCCAAAGACACCTGCAGTCGTTGCACCTAGGAAAGAGCGACCTATACCGAGCCAGTCGATCAGCATGCCGTCGGGTAATTTTTCGGAGTAAATCTCAGCCACCACACGGGTCAGGGCCAACCCAATCGGAATGCCCAAAAGCCCACCAAGAATTCCCAGCCACAACCCAATAAAAATTTGTGAGCGGAACACTTGGCCGCGGGACGCGCCGACAGATCTCAGCACCGCCAGCTCGCGTTGTCGTTCGGAGACGCCAGTGGTTAATCCCGTAACGATGATGAACCCTGCTCCTAGGAACGTCATGACGCTGATCACCAAGGTTGCCAGCTCACCGCCTCGGACGCGTCGGTCAAATCCACTTTTCACCAAGTCGGCCGCTTCCAGTGAAAGGAAATCCGGTACTTCTGAACTTCGGATCTCCACGAATGCTGCAACGTCGACATCTTCTTCATGAACGATGGCGATCGTGCCCAGGCCATCCCGACGATTGATGGCTTCCCCCAAGACACCGATTTCGACAAAGGCGGTGGGGTTTTGCAAAGGACCGACGATAGGACGGTCCCAAATACCGGTGACCTTCAACGGGATGGGTTTGCCAAATCGCCGAATCAGCAGTTCGGTTCCGATCCCGGCGTCGAGCTTTTGGGCCGCGAGTTTGTCGAGCAGCACTTCGCTGGGGCCCGTGGGCAACGTGCCTTCGGCGACGCGAAGGGTTCGAACGTCGTATTCGGTTGGGATTTCGATGCCTTCCGCGGTGACTACCACGCGGCGTTTGGATTGGGTCTCGGGATCTTTGGCACCGTCAGCCCGTTCCAAGGTGAGCGATCCGTCCATCCTTCCCACGGCGATCTCAATGCCGGGCCAACTTCGAACGGTCTCCAGCACGCTGCGTTCGATGCGGCCTCCACCAGGGTGAACCACTCGGGCGGTGGCTTTGCCAATGGAATCCGAGAGGCGAGAGGACACGGCACCTTGGGCGCTCTTCGCACCACAGGCCACCATGACAGCCAGCGTCGTGGCAATCACGACGGTACCCAGCAGGAGGGCCGTACGCCACGGCCTACCCGAGCGCGAGCTGGACGCGAGTCGCCACTCCGGCCGCATCGATGTCCTCCACGGGGAAGTCTTCAGAGAATTGCCCGTCGCGGAGCACAAAGATGTGATCGCAGTGCACCGCCGCTTCGGGTTCGTGGGTCACCATGACCACACTGGTTTGTCCTTCGTCCACCAAGCCGCGAAGTTGTTGCAGCAATCGGGTGCCGGAGACGGAATCCAAGTTTCCGGTAGGTTCGTCGGCGAACAAGACCGGAGGGTTGAAGATGCGGCTTCGGGCAATCGCCACCCGTTGTCGCTCTCCACCAGAAAGCGCGTCGGGACGGTGGCTGGCTCGATCTTCCAGTCCCATCTCAATCAGGAGCTTCATGGCCCGATCATTTCGTGATGGTTCCCCTTCCCCGTCAAGCAGGGCGGGGAGCGCCACGTTGTCCAAAGCCGTCAAGGTGGGCACCAAATTGAACTGCTGGAACACAATGCCCATCCCGCGACGCCGGAAATTGGTTCGCCCGGCTTCGTCGAGTTCAGAAAGTTCGGTCCCGGCCACTCGGATGGAACCGGTATCGGGTGCATCCATCGCCGCGCAGAGGTGCATGAGGGTGCTTTTTCCGCTCCCCGACGGCCCCATGATGGCGTAGAAGCCAGGGGACTCAATGCGGAGGTCAACGCCGCGCAAGGCGGCGACGTCTTGACCAGGAAGGTGATAGGTCTTGGTGACCTGCTCCACCTCAAGCAGCGGGTTGGCACTCATTCGGAGGGGAACTTTGCTTCGTAGTCGGCGCGCGGTGTCAGGCCATCCAAACCAGAAAGGTCCGGGCAACGCACTTTGACCAACCATGCCGAACCCCATGGGTCCTCATTCAGCAAAGCGGGGTTGCCCACCACAGCCTCGTTGACTTCGATGATTTCACCCGGGAACGGGGCGTAAATATCACTGGTGGTTTTGACAGATTCGACTTCGCCGAGTGAATCTCCGGCCCCCAGCATGGTGCCTGCGGGCTGGATCTCGACAAACGTGACATCGGTCAACTCCTGTACAGCATGGGCGGTCAGTCCAAGCTCGATGGTGTCGCCATCAACTCGAACCCATTCGTGAGAGTCGGTGCAGTAGGTGTCCATGGAATTCTCCGAAGAAGGGAACAGGTGTTCATCCTAGGAAGCGGAACAGATCAAAGTGTGCTTTGGCTCGGTTTGCGGGAAGCCAAAGTACTGAATCAGCGAAGTATTGCGGAATGTCGACCAGAGCGTCGTCATTCGCGGTTGTTCGAAACGGGTCGGGTTTGTGGGATCTTGGCGTTGGGGAGGTCTGGTGTATGAAAACTCGGGTCACCCCCAAGTTCTCGGGTCTTGGGCAATCTGCGGGAGGCTCCCACGCAGGCCAGTCCTCGCCGCGTACACTTCACGGCCGATGATTCCAACGATTTCTGTTGCCGCGTTTGGGCTTGAGCCAGGTGTTGATACTCCCTTTGGAGCATTGCAAGAATTGCCGTCCTGGGCCGCCCGAGAGTTGGAGGTCCGGGGCATGAACGTGCCGGCGACCATGCTGGCCGGAGCCACCGGGCGAGATTTTGAACACCTTCGCGACCAAGCCGATCGGTTCGGTTGCCCGGTTCTGGTCTTGGAACAACGTTTGGCGTTGGATTTGTCCTCGTCCGACTCCAGCACGGGAAGCGCGGAGCGCATGCATGCTCTGGCCGCGGCCGCGGTCCGGCTTGGGGCAAGCCATGTCTCCGTGGCGCTGAAAGCTGACAACGATGAACCGTCTTTGGAGCGGGTGGCTTCAATTTTGCGAGAAGTGATGGCAGAAGTCGAGCAACACGAGCTGACGCTGATGCTTCTTCCGCACGAAGGACTCACTGATGACCCCGAACGCCTCATGGCCTTGGTCAAGTCGGTCGGGGGGTTCCGGATTGGCATCCAGCCGTCCATCAAACATGCCATGTCCCACGGAGGATTGGAAGCCACCATGCGTCGCTTGGCACCGTACGCCGCGAGTGTGGTGGCCGATGACGTCAAGCTGATTCCTGAGTTGGTGGAACTTCTGAAGGCCGTGGGGTACGAAAACACCATTGCGCTGCATCCCATTCGGGCCAATCAGTTGGGGTCTTGGAAAACCATGCGGGACGTGCTTCACACATCCATCCAT
The DNA here is from genome assembly GCA_002168105.2 of Phycisphaera sp. TMED24. GTDB lineage: Bacteria > Planctomycetota > Phycisphaerae > Phycisphaerales > SM1A02 > UBA8653. The sequence continues at coordinate 8,730 of NHCD02000033.1, read as the reverse complement.
GGTGAGTCGGAAGCATGAATCGGGGACTGGTCGTCACCATTGATGGCGCGGCCGGTACTGGGAAATCCACGGCGGCTCGACGATTGGCGGAAGTGCTGGGTTGGCAGTTTTTGGACACCGGTGCGATGTACCGGGCCGCGGCGTTGGCCATGCTTGAAGCCGGGGAAGATCCCGCCGATTCCGCTGCGGCCGCGGCGCGAGTGCAACGCATTCAGGTTGATTTTGATTGGTCCGCCTCGCCGCCAGAAATTCGACTCGACGGGCGTGGCGTGGGTCATCGCATTCGCGATTTGGATGTCTCCGCGGCGGCTTCGGCCATTGCCATTCATCCGCCAGTTCGGGATCGTTTGAATCAGCTGCAACGCGAGGTGGCCGCCTCATGCGAAGGGCTCGTCAGCGAAGGGCGGGATCAAGGCTCGGTGGTCTTTCCCGACGCGTTGGTGCGATTCTTTTTGTCGGCCCCCGTGGAAATTCGTGCCGAGCGTCGAATTCGCCAGTTGGAAGCGCAGGGGAAATTCGCCGACGCCCAAGCCGTTCGACAAGATCTCGAAGATCGTGACGAGCGTGATCAGACTCGAGACGAAGCCCCTTTGGTTCGAGCCCCAGGGTCGGTGGACATTGACACCGGTCGGATGGATGAGGCGACGGTGGTGAACCGGATGGTGCACATTGTGGAAGACGCGCACCAGGTTGGAGCACCAGCAGATACTTCACGGCGCCGAGTCAATCCTGCCCCCGGCATGAATCCCGTGCGGCGATTCATCGTGTGGAAGTGCATCCGCGGGGTGGTGGAAGTGTGGTGCCGACTGTGGCATGGCCTGCGCATGTGGAATCGAGACGCTCTCCCTCCCGAAGGGCCTTTGATTTACATCATGAACCACCAGTCGTTGTTGGATCCTCCGTTGGTGGGTGTTTTGGTCCGGCGGCGACCCTGCGCGTTCCTGGCTCGCAAGGGTCTGTTTGCCTTCAAACCCTTTGGGGCCTTCATTCGTTTCTTGTGTGCGATTCCCCTGGACATTGCCCGTGGAGGAGGTCGCGCGCTTCGCTCGGCCATCCGCGAGCTCGAATCAGGGCGATGCGTGTTGATTTTCCCCGAGGGTCGACGCACCGAAGACGGCCGCATGGCCCGCTTCCGTGGCGGTGTGCTGTTGCTCGCGCGAAAGACCAATGCTCCGGTGGTCCCATTGGCCATCGATGGGTCGTGGGACGCTTGGAACCGGCACCGCAAGTTGCCTCGGTTGGGCGCAGCCATCGGCATGCGGATTGGAGAACCAATTCCCGCCGAGGTACTGGGCGCGATGGAAGAAGCAGAGGCTTTGGAACATCTCAAGCGTGAAGTGGAAAAGCTTCGGCTGGAAGTTCGGGGCGACCTGCGGCGAGCCACTCGGGGGGCTTGGCCCAAGCCGGGACTCGGCGATGTGCCGTACTGGGCCGAACAGGATGGAGACTCGGCGGAGAATTCACCTGAAGCTGATGTGAAGGACTAGGCTTTTCTCATGCTTGCAGTCATCTCACCCGCCAAACGTCTTGGAACTTGCCCTTTGCCCAAGAGCATTGAGACCACCGCGCCCCGCATGGCCAACGAGAGCCGAAAATTGGTCGAGATCATGCGTACCTTCGATGCGGTAGGTCTTTCCGAGCTCATGCACATCAGCTCGTCTTTGGCAGAAGAGAATGTGCAGCGTTTTGCCGCGTGGAAGCGAACGTGCACTGGAGAGGCAGAGCCGGCCGTCTGTTTGTTCCAGGGTGATGTGTACCGAGGTCTCGCGGTTGATGGCTGGAAAGCGACAGACCACCGCCGTGCCGCGTCGCATCTTCGGATTCTTTCGGGCTTGTACGGCTTGTTGCGTCCCCACGACATGATCTTGCCGCACCGCTTGGAAATGGGCACGAAGTTGGACCACGAACGCGGACGTGGCCTCCCCGCTTGGTGGGGCGGGCAAATCACTTCGGCTCTCACCGATGATCTTCAGCAAGCCAAGTCCAAGGCCATCGTCAATTTGGCCAGCGCTGAATACGCCAAGGCCGTTCAATGGGACGCCTTGCCGGTGCCGTCGGTGACTTGTGCTTTTCAGGAAACCAAAGGCGGGAAGCATCGCACTTTGGCGGCGTTTGCCAAGCCCGCGCGTGGCATGTTCGCGCGTTGGATGTTGCAAGCCAAACCCAAGTCCACCGAAGACCTGAAGGCCTTCAACATCGACGGATACACGTTTGTGCCTGGAGCTTCGGACGAATCCACACTGGTCTTCCGGCGTCCTCAGCCGACTGCCGCGTAAACGGTCACCACATCTCTCGGGAGTGCCGTCCAACATTGGTCTCTTGGTTTAAGGGCTGCTTGGTGGGGGCATGGGTGAGGTGTTGGCGTGCCAGACAAGGTTCCACGCCTCAATCCACTGTTGACAGGCTTCAGGTGGACCTTCCAGCACGGTGTGGATCACCGTCCGTCCATCTTCGAGCGTCAGTTCTTGCCCAGAGACGCACATGGATTCTGGAGGTTGCATCGCCCACAGTTGGTCGATCGCTCCCGGCCACGGCGCCATGATTTCGCCACGCATCCATCCCTCAACATCGGAAACCAATGACCAGCCCACAGGCGAGGTATCGGTGGCGCGAATCCCCAAACGGGCGAGTCGCTGTGTCAACGCCTCGTGCAGGTCCATTGGTCCTGGACATTGCCAATGAAATGTGCTGTCGATGGTGTGGTCAAAAGTCTTGGGAGAAGCGTTCTGTGGTTCACGGATGAATCGGCGTTCACCCGTCTGGGGGCACCGGGCATAGACAGGTGACCCGTCTTCGCACCACAACTCCCACCGGCAGCCAAACTTCTTGTAGGTCGGGGGTTCACAGCGCTTCACCGTGTTCGGGGTCGGTCGGTCGTCTTCTTCACTGATGATCAGTGGCGGCAGTCCTGGAATTTGCACGGTGCATTCTCGCAGCACCAAGGGCGCCGCCAGCGCGGCCAAAGCGGTTGAAGTGATTGACCAAGTCCACATATTGTCCATTCCTCCCTGAGATCCATGTAATCCATGTGATGTACGTGATGTACGAGATCTACGTGATCCACGTGATCCACGTGATTTGAGATACATCACACCTTTGTGATGCATTGGAGTGCCGGCTGGTCCCGCTGCCCCCGCAATCGGCGACCAACCGACAGACTCTCCATCGCCAAGTATGGACTTGGGCGATGACTCAACACTGATCTGTCGACAAATTTCTTAGGGCGTTTGCTCGCAAGCGCCCCAGCCGGTCAGCACCGCCAAGACGTCTGAGAATCCAACGATGTCGTCTCCATCAACATCGGCATCGCAATTGTCGCACGTGCCCCAGTTGGCCAAGATCTGAATCAGGTCGTCGAAGTTGACTTGGTCGTCTCGATTGACATCTCCCGGGCAGGATGCATCGACGGCCGGGAATTCCACAATCAAGCCCCTTCTGGCATCCGACTCGAAAGTGTCGTCCAACGTGAGTTTCGGACCACCGTTGATGTTGTAGAAGCTCGCCACGGTACCGGTCCCATTGGGTTCACCGGGATACCAAGGCACCCAATCCAGCGTGGCACCACTGCGCCACGTCCATGTTCCGTTTTCCAGACGCAACCCGGTCCATGGTCCACCGTTGTAAAACGATTGGCTCCAAAGTTTGGTCAAACTTCCCAGTCGATCAAACACCCACTGGGCCTCGGCTGCGGTTTCAAAGTCGACCAAAGTGCCGCCCAGAGATTCGGCATAGCCGGCGGCTTCGTTCCAACCAACCGGTGAGGGCAGCAAGATCGCTTGGTAGGCGCTCCCCGTTCCGCCATCTTGCAGTTCCCACTCGCGTTCCAGAACCTCCGAGGGATCTTCGAACTCCAACAACACATTACCGAAGGCATTGACTTGATCGTTCCACGTGCCATCGGGATAGATCATGCCGAAGTCTTCCCCCAGCGGGGTTTCGTTGGGTTCCCCGGCCCTCCAGTTGGTCCAGTCCAGGGGTTCATCGGTGAGCCACCGCCAGCCTCCTAAGGGTTCATCGTCGCCTTCTTGCACCAACCCAATGGCGGTGGGTCCCCCAACTTGCGTGGGCGTCATGTGGGTGACGACAAAGTTGTTTTCTTCGGGCGTGGTCAACGTGGCGGGGATGCCGCCAAGACCTTCCGCCACATCGAGGACGTCCTGCCAACTGCTCCCGGCTCCCAGACCAAACATGGCGTATCCGCGACCCGAAGCGGTATCGACGGCAAGAGGTGATTCAATAGGAGGCGGAACATCGCCCCAGGCGATGTCGATTTCCCCGGAACCGCGGCCAAAGGGGCCACCCACTCGAATGAGATACGTTTGGCCCGCCACTCCGGCAAAGCTGCATTGGCTGGTCTGTCCGCAGGGGCCTTCGTCGTTGCTGCACGCCAGTAAGGTGCCACCGCAGCTGTCGTACACCGCAATTCGAGTGTCAAAATCAGCGTGGTTGCAGGTGGAGACCACCACGCCGTTGTCTTGGAACGGGGTGTGGCTGAACCACACGTCTCCCACAAACGCGATGGCGGTGGCTTGATCGCCGCATGAAGTGATCAACGGTGGTCCGTCGGTGTCGCTGTTCAAGCTGGTGAAGGGAAACCGGCCCAATTCCAAGGGGCGAGCATTTTCACAGCGGTCGTTGCTTGGGATGGCCCCGCAGAATTCTCCGGCCAAGGCGATGCAATCCAGCCCCCATTCGTCGGTGCAACACGCCGGGTTGATTTCGCAGACGGTCACGCAGCAGTCGAGGTCGTCGCACCCAGGACCATGAGGATCCGCGCAAGCTCCGCCACCACCGCAGGCTGGGGGGGGAGGAGGCGGGGGTGGGGTGTAGTTGCCTTGCTGAACGGTGCCGCCAAAATTCACCGTCGTCTGCAGCGACACACTCAGTCCTGCCGGAAGAGAATCCGGAGGCACCTCGGAGTTGATCGAGCCAAGGGCGATATCGCGCATGGTGACGATGCCGTTGCCGATATCAAACGTGGCGGCGTAACCGGGTGCGGTTGGGGTGGAGATGGATCCGTTCGATTCAAAGAGCGCGCTGGAGAACACGTAGTCTGCTTCCAACAGCCAGTTGGCATCAAAGTTGGCTCGGCCTCCACCATCCAATCCACCCAAGGTTGGGTTCAACAGGTTGGCGCGGATGTTTCGCAACTGCACCGTGACACCCAAGCATCCCAGAGGCCCACAGAAGAAATCGTATTGCAGGTCGGTGTCGGCGAAGAACCACTGCGCGTTGTCGATGCGGATCAAACTGAATGGCTCTGCGTTCGGGCCCATGGCAATATTCGATCCTCCGCCAAGTCCAACGTTGGCGGAGGCGCTTTGGACATCGGTATCTCCAAAGCCATCGATTGCGATCTGGAGGGTGAGGGTTCCGGAGGAGTCACCAGGCACACCAAGGTTGGCGGGCGTTTCCAGAAGCAAGCAGGCGGCGAGCATCGTCAGCATGGCTTCAAAAAATACCCGCAGGGGCCGATATGGCCCTCAAATTCCCCCACAAACTGTCTGAATGTGGTGCCGAGGGGTGAATTTGACTCATTTTTAACCGCGCACCGTCTGATATGGGTTACTTTCTTCCTCGGAGATTTATCTCCGGAGGACAATGTCATGAACGTTTCGCTTTTGCGGGAGAGAGAGAACTCCCTGCGGGGAGCAAACGGACGACTGGCCTTGGCAGCATTGCTGATTACCAGCGGAGTTGCCCACGCAGATTTGGACTATTCCAACAGTTTCGATGCGCCAGACCTGCCAGGCTACGGCGGTGACATGTATGGAGCCGCCCAGATCGACAATGCGTTCGCTCAGAGCGATTTGAAATTGGTGTCCGATGGCCAGTCTGGCTCGTGGGGCACTTGGGTGGGTCCCAAAGTCTGGGGCAACTGCACCAGCTTCACCGCTTCCTTTGAAGCCAGCTTTAAGAATGGAGACGGTGGACCCGGAGACGGATTCTCCTTCTGGTTCGGCGACATGGAAGGTGTCACTGATTTCAGTGGCGGTGAGCAAGGCTTGAACTCCATACTGAACGCCGACCGCGGGATTACCGCGAGCTTCGTGTCCTATCCCGGGGCGAACCCAGGGGTGTATGCCAAGCAAGGTGTCACCACGTTCGCTTCGAATGGATTGGGATATGACCCCATGACCTACAACGGTCACCAAGAGGCCAAAGAAGACAGCGGTCATGCTCGCTTCCGGGTGGAATGGGACGTCAACACTGGCATGCAGATCTATGTGGGTTGGTCATTTATGTCCGAAGAAGTGCTTTGGGTGGATGCTCAGGGCATTCGACCCACCGACGCCGACAACTGGACCTTCGGATTCTCCGCCCGCAATGGCGGCATCAACCAAGACGTCTTCATTGACAACTTGGTGATCAACGCCGTGCCTGCACCGGGGGCCGCCGTGGCCCTCATGGGACTGGCCGGTCTGGGACGCCGTCGTCGACGCGACTGATCGTCTTCACACACAAGAGTCTTCCAGAAGCCCGCCGGCGACGGCGGGCTTTTTTCAGGTCCCGTTGGTTCTGTCAACAATCAAACCAGAGTGTGCAAGTCGTGGTACAAAATCCATCCCCGGAGGATGGAACATGAAATCAGTGATGGCGTTGGCGTTGGCAGGTTCAGGTGTTGCTGTGGCGCAGGATGCGGTGCAGTGGCGAGTCGAGGATGGGGGGAATGGTCACTGGTACCAAATGAGAGTCGAAGAGGTCACGATCTCCCAGCACAGAACCGTAGCTGACGCCGTAGGAGCACACTTTGTCACGATTACCTCTGCAGAAGAGGGTGTTTTTGTTGATCAACTTCGTGACGCCAATGCGAACATTGCGTTTGTTACAGGTGGTTACCAAGATGCAGCAGCGCCGGATTACTCCGAGCCAGCTGGGGGATGGCTTTGGGAGACTGGCGAGCCTATGGATTACATGGGATGGGGCATTGATTACGAAGGGATTCAGAACCCAGACAATGATTCACTTGGCACGGACGCAGAAATACTTGGGATTCGATGGCAAGATGACACTGTCTGGACTGATGTTGATGAGACGATCGAGTGGGGTGCCATGCTTGAATGGTCATCAGACTGCAATAGTGACGGCATCGTTGATTACGGGCAAATTGTCGATGGGACTTTGAAAGATTACGACCACGACAACATTCCAGACATCTGTGAGGCGGTGGAATGGCCGGTCACTGATGGAGGGAATGGGCACTGGTACTTCTCATTCCAATCTGAGGTCCCTCTCAGTGCGGAAGACCACTTTTCTGAAGCTGAATTGCTCTCGGGTCACACCATCACAATTACAAGTCCGGAAGAAAATGAGATTGGATTTTTGGTGGATGGGGGGCGAAGTTCTTTTATTGGGCTCCGTAAGCAAGCCGGAAATAATGTTCCAGGTTGGGTGACTGGTGAAGAGGTGACCTACACCAATTGGTACTCTGGCGAAGGGTCGAATTCGCAAGAAAGGTATGCAAACTATTGGGCACAAAGTGGACCGCCGAGTTCGGGTTGGCAAGATACAAACCTAACGCCAGATATTCTGAGCGTTATCGAATTTGAAGCAGATTGCAACAATGACGGCTTGGTTGACTTCGGGCAAATCATCACCGGGCAACTCGTCGATATTGATGGCAATGCCGTCCCAGACTGCTGTGAATCAGATGTTTCATGCGGTCCAGACTGTGACCAAGATGGAATTTCAGATGCAGATGAAATCGCAGGTGGTTCAGCATCCGATTTCAACAGCAACGGGATCCCCGACAATTGCGAAGCCGACTGTGACAATGATGGCATCGCTGACTTCATCGAAATCGATCAAGGCATCGAGTTCGACTGCAACTTCAACGCTATCCCTGACGGGTGCGAATTGGCTGACGGATCAGCCGAAGACGCAAACGGTAATACGTTCATCGACACCTGTGAAATCGACTGCAATGGCAACGGCCTCTTTGACTTCCTCGATCTATTTGCTGGGGCCGCGCAAGACTGCACATCCAATGGAATTCCCGACAGTTGTGACATTTCCGAAGGGATCGAGGCCGACTGTGATTTGAATGGGGTGCCTGATTCGTGTGAGACATTTGCTGACTGCGACAGCAACGGGATCCCTGATTTTTGTGACCCGGATTGCGACTCCGATGGCACCCCAGACGCTTGCGAAGGTTCGGAAGACTGCGACGCGAATGGTGTGCCCGATGAGTGCCAGGCCGATACCGACACTGACGGCACCATTGACGCCTGCGATCCCGACGACGATGGGGACGGTATCGAGGACGGTTGTGATGTCGACAACACCATGGGTGAGGACTGCGATCTCAATGGGATTGACGACACGTGCGATCCGGACCTTGACGGCGATCTGATTCCGGATGCTTGCGATGAGGATGACGATGGAGATGGGATTGAGGACCAGTGTGATGTGGATTCATTCGCAATCCCTGCAGAAGCTCTTCGTTGGGAAGAAGTTGGAGGGGGCAATGGGCACTATTATCAATTGATCATTAGTGAAACGGGTTCTTTCACTCTTGAAGAGGCCTTTGAACAAGTCCCACTTGGTGCATCGCTTGTGACGATCACTTCACCCGAAGAGCATCAGTTTGCTGCTTTCGTGGTCGCTGAACCTATTGAGGCTTGGACCAATGAAAATAGTGGCCCGCCGGTTCGAGGGCCATTGATCGGGCTACTGCGAATTCAAGGCTGTGAGTATGGATGGGTGACTGGTGAAGAATTTGAGTATGAG
>NHCD02000032.1 GCA_002168105.2 Phycisphaera sp. TMED24 | reverse complement strand
ACCATCAGCCGCTATCCCATCACAGGCAGCTGGTCCATCGACGGCAACTTGGCGGTCCTGATCGACACCACCGCGTCGATTGGCACGCCGATGTTGTGCATCAACGCACATTTCCCCTGCTGTTCCAACGACGAAGGACGCCAAGAGGAAGCAGATGCAGTCATGGCCTTTGTTCGGGAGGCCTACCAGCCCGGCGGAGCACTCAATCTTGAGGACGACGTGCCCGTCTTGATTGCCGGAGATTTGAACTTGGTTGGTCTGGCCCGCCAGCTGGAAACCTTGATCACGGGCGACATCGCCGACAACGGATGGTTCGGCCCAGATTTCCTGCCCGACCCCGACGGTTCATCCCTGCACAACACCGTTTCTCGACTGACCGAACAGCGCATGGGTTACACCTGGCGGTCCGACAACAGTTGGTTTTGGCCCGGCCACTTGGACTACATGATCTTCAGCGACTCCAACTTGCAGCGAAGCCACGACTTTCTGTTGGATACGAGGGAAATGTCTTTGGACGAACTCGAAGGCAACGACTTGCAAGAGCAAGATTCATCCAGTTCGGATCACCTGCTTTTTTGTGTCGACTTTCGCCAAGTCTGCCGAGCGGACCTGGACAACAACGGTGACGTGGGATTCGATGACTTGATCACCCTGTTGACCTTTTGGGGCCCCTGCCAATCAGAATGCTCTGGGGATTTGAACAACGACGGGACCATTGGCTTCGCTGACTTGGTGGAATTGATCAGCAGCTGGGGTTCGTGCTTTCAGAACTGATACACCAAGCCCACGCATCGAAACCTTGGGGGCAGTCTCGAGTGCATCACCCCTCAACGTGGAACAGCTTGTTGTAAATCAACCACTGGCCATCCACCTGCAGCATGCCAAAAGTGTCCACAAAGACCATGCCAAGGTAGGACTCGCGAAGTCGCACGGCCGCCGTATGGCCAGCGACCTCAACAGAGAGAACTTCCAGCATGAACTCGGCACCGGATACGGCCGGTGAAGGTTGCTGGGACTGCACGAACCCGGCAAAGTCTTCCACCGTCATTTCGTGAAGCCCATCCGGCAAGTATCCGGTGATACGGGCGCTGGGATGGAATACCGATCTGACACCATCAGGATCTGAGGTGCAGAGGCTCTGGTAATACCGATCAACACAGTCTTGAATGGCGAGTTGGTCAGACATTGGATCACTTCTCCTTCGGAGTCAGGTTTGGATTTCTCTGGTAACCAAACTAAGGCATTGGGGAATAATCGGTGGCCTTCATGAAAACAGATTCAATACGAACCACCAGTGGGCCTTCAGCTCTGGACGCTTTAAAAACCCGCTGCCAATCTTGATCGTTCACAAAAGATCGCCAAGACTTTTTTGCCGCATCTCGGTCTTGGTGGGCCAGTACGTATACCAGGGTATTGGGCACATCAATCGGTATCCAATACGCAATGTTTTTCATCCCGTGACGCTCAAAGAGATCCATGGTGTGGTCACGGAAGCGGGACTCCAACGCATCCAACTTGCCGTCGGCCGCGGTGTATGTTCGGAGTTCATACACCAGTGAGTTTTGAGAGGGTCGCTCAAGACTCCTCTTTGGGCCAGTATTCAATTGGTCGGGATTGCCAGATCGCTTTCGAACCAATTCTGCCTTGCGTTGAAAAAATCGAACAATCAATGCTCCAGCGTCCTCCGGCATTTTGTGCGTCCCCTCGTGCACGTATGTCACCAGAGTGTGGCCCTCTTTTGACGCGTACTCCAAGCAGTCGGAGCGCCCACCCCATTGCTTTGAAGATCCGCAGTCATAGACGCGCAGCAAATGGTCAATGGTGGCCTGCTGCCATTCCATCTTGACCAGTCGATCGTTCCGACCAGCCACGTGGAAGATTGGAATTTTGGGAAATGCACGGTTTCGGAGGCGGACGGAGGCCGAGGAAGAGGGCGCAATGGCCGCAAGTCGCTTCCCCCGTTCGACAAGCAAGTTGTAGGTGAATCCGCCGCCATTGGAGTGACCGGTAGAAAACACCAGCTCGGGATCAACGATCCCCCGGCCAACCAAATCCTCAAGCATGGCGTCAAAAAAAAGAATGTCACGATTGGTCTTGGCATCTCCGGCCGATTGCCATCCAGAACGAAGCCCCTCGGGGTCGATCAGCCTGGATGGGGTTGGAAGGCCTTGGGGGTACACCACAATCGCCGTTGGCCAGTGTTGATGGATGCGAAACTGTCGGGCTGCACCTCGAGAACTTCCACCATGACCATGCCAGACAAAAACAAGCGGCGCTTGCAAGCCCTTGTCCAACACCGGGAGATGCACCAGCCCGGTGCGCTCCTCCGCATTGACGTTCCATTTCATCTCCAAAAGAGAAGAAGACGATTGAGCATGCAGGGCGGATGTCAAAGCAAGCAAAATGAAAACGACGCAATTGGACAATCTCATCCCAAGAGAGTAACGGACTCAAGAGCAGCGCGAAAATCACAGAACCGCGCATGAATCAAAAACGACCTGATGCTTTTCAAAGGTCTTGGTCCTGACATGGTCCTTGTGTTGACCACCCCCCACCTGCTCTTTTTCAAGCTGGTGATGTGGCCCACATCACACCAAGGTCTCGTGGAAATGAAACATAAAGCCGATCAGGATGTTCAAGACACCGGGCCCATCACAAGGTCATTCGCACTCAATCAACAGAATGCCGCTTCCACTGTTGCCACTTTCCCAGCCACCAACGCGAATCAAATACTTTTGTCCTTGCTGCACCGGACAGGTCAATTCTGAAGTGAAGTTGGCGCAGTTGTCGTTGTCCCCGTTGCAGCCCACTTGCGTCTTCTGGAAGCAATTTCCTTCATACACCACCAAGTCGGTGTCGAATGCAGCACTGTTGCAGGTGCTCAAACGAAGGGTGCCCGTGCAGACCGCGGTGTACGAGAACCACACATCGGCAAACATCTCGCCGAGGTAGGTCCCTGAGCACTGGGCATCGTTGTAAGCATCGCCGCTGGTCGTCGCACCGTCGGTCGAGAAGGCCACTTCTCCATTTGAGACAGAGATGGCATCAAAGCACTCGTCGTTGAAATCTTGGCTGCAGTCGATGTTGGGACACTGGGTTTGGTCCCCACGGAACGAACCGCCAAGGCCCAAGCACTCGGCCTCAAGAACTTCCTGGCAAGTGGCATCCTTGAGGCAGCACACGCCGAATGGTGGGCAGCCTGGGAACGTGCAAGAGCTTCCCGCGCCTTGCCATTGCCCGCCTAGGCCACCACACACTGGCTCGGCCACAAAAGTGCACGATCCGTTTGGCTGGCAACACGAACCGAGAGGTTCGCACACGTCACCCCACGAACTCAGCACCCCAAGCAAATCAAGAATGCCATAGGGATTCCCCCATCCCGAGAGCACCACCAAGAGATCGGTCGTGTTGATCACGTTGTCGTTGTTCACATCGGAAGGAAGACAAGTGCCGGACGCGACGTCGTCGAAGAAGTTCCACACCTCGAGGGTCGCGCTGATGTCCCGGTTGCCAGATTGACCCGGCCAGTCATGCCCCCCGCCGATGACCAGGTAATACTGCAACAACGCTTCATCATTGATGGAACGGTTGGTCTCAAGCTGCACAACGCTGCCATCGCTGGGATCAAGGTTGGGTAAAAAAGTCGACTCTGAATCAGTGGTGCCCAAGATCGAACGCCAAAGAGCCATCATGTCTGGAATGGAGTGATACGGACCCCAGCCTCCGGTGTTGTCAAGATCGCCGTTGTACAGCGTGACATCATCAATGGTCCCATTCAAACTCAGCATAGGCTTGGGGGAACTGGGCGCGCATTCCTGGAACAGTGGGTCCAGCATCATCCCCACGATGGGGGCAAAGGCAGCAAAGGCTTGCGACTCACGGCAGGCCAGTTGAAAGCACATCTCCGCCCCGTTGGAAAAACCAGTGACGAAGGTTCGTGCGGGGTCCAAGCCGTGCAGAATTTGCAGATGCTCGGCCAAAGCGACCACAAAACCGTCGTCGTCAACATCGAGTTGAGGATGAAAGTCGTAATCGACATCCCAAAACCTGGCCCCAAACTGATCAAACGTCCCGTTGGGACAGGCGACCACAAACCCACGCTCATCGGCGAGTGGCACCCACCCGTAATTCGAAATCATGTCGTTGTTGTTGCCTGAGTACCCATGCAAGGCAATGACCAGGGGCGCATTGGGCTGAATGTTCTTGGGAACATGAATGCGATATTGCCGGTTCAACCCATCGTGCTGAAACGGAATATTCTGGCCAAAAGCACCCATGGCCAGAAGAAAGGTGACGGCAACCGTAATTCGCATGGCTTCAACATAACCCACCTCTCGATTCGCACCACAGAGATCATCTCAAACGGCGAAAAAAGCAGTGGCACCCAGTGTTGTGCTCGATTGCCTCAGGCTTGAGGGGTCTTATAAGGAGTACACACAAGGCCTCGGGGAGCAAGGGGCTAACCCGATACACGACTGGCGATTTGAAGATGCATGGACAACAAGACCCTTCACGGCTTTGGATTTTGCTTCATTGTGGGTTGTCCACAAGTTAGCCATTGTCTCAACACAAAATNNTCNATNAGTAGGATGAGACCTCCGGTCTTAGTCTTTATCTGCCTCGGAGTGANAAAGTNATGNTTCATCAATTGCATATCGTTTTATCAGCATCCATTCTGCTTCTCNCCGCAACGGCCAACGCAGAGNAAATTATCACGGTTTGCGCTTCCGGATGTGAGCACACTTCAATCAACGACGCGATCGATGCCGCTGTCANCGGGGACGTCATTCTTTTGTCTGGCGAAACNTATACCGAAGGAGTCGTCGTTGATCTTGATGGCAAAAGCATCACCCTGCGCGGTGCTGTTGACTCCGACGGCATTCCACTGACCATTCTCGACGGTACTGAGACGCATCGAGTGGTCCAGTCCACCGGTGGCATGATCACCCTCGAGAACTTGGTGCTTCAAAACGGCGCTGCCGCAAACGGAGCTGCGCTCAACTACACCTTCGGCCCCCTCANCGCCATCAACTGTATCTTCCGTGAAAATGTGGCGAGTGACNTGGGCGGGGCGATCCACGCNGTCAACGGCCNAGTAACGCTGACCGGTTGCAGNTTCGANCGCAACTCGGCAGACGAATACGCCGGTGCGATTTACGGAAGNGCTGCCACCTTCGTGCTGTCCGGATGCCACCTTGAGGACAATCAGGCCGACTACGTTCCCTGCGTGCAGGGGGAAAACTGCACCTTCGAGATGTCGGATTCGACCGTGGTCAATCATTCCGGTGGCGAGTACATCCTCGAACTGGGTACCGGGGTCGCCGGAATGGGTATCACTCGAATCAGCAACTGCGTGTTCGAGAACAACGAGACCGAGTACAACCTCCTCGACACCACCAACAACGCCCTCGCCACGATCGCGCAGTTGCAGGTCACCGGCTGTATCTTCCGGGGCAATGAGGTGGAAAGCTGCATCAATGCCACTCGCACCCAACTCCTCACCTTGAGCGGATCTCTCTTTGCGGACAATCTCGGAGATGCGCTGGATNTCTCATCGGTCACCGGGTCGGTGGAGGACTGTCGGTTCGAACGCAACAGTGGAGGCGGCATCTTCGCGGTCAGCGGCGATACCACGACGCTGGACTTTCGACGCTGCGTGTGGGCCAACAACGTCGTCTCCTTCCGGAATCAGGTCGGGGGAGGCGTGGTNNCNTTCGACGCCTGCGACTTCTANGGNAANCANAACNCCNCNGANGGCGACTCCCGCCCCNCCGCNCTNATGGTNGGCAGCAACGNNACGGCCGTGACCATCACCAACGCCATGTTCGCCAACAACGGAAGCCCGGCGATCCACACCGACGGCGAGCTCTCGATCAGTACTTCCTACCTCTGCAACCAAGTGGTCGAGGGCCAGACTCAGGAGCAGTGGGACGACGGTAGCAACACCATTCTCAGCGGCGACGCCGCAACCGTCTGTCCGGACGGCGACGCCGACGGTGTTCCCGATGCCTTGGACCTCTGCGCCGGTGGCGACGACGGCATGGACTCGGACGTCGACGGCACGGCGGACGCCTGTGACGCCTTCCCGGCCGACCCTTCCGAGCAGTTCGACAGCGACAATGACGGCGTCNGCGACAACGCCGACGCGTTCCCCGACGACCCCACCGAGCAATTCGATACGGATGTCGATGGAGTNGGCGATAACGCCGACGACTTCCCCAACGATGAGACCGAACAGTACGACTCCGACGACGACGGCGTCGGTGACAACGCCGATGGTTGCCCAAGCGACCCACTCAAAATCGCGCCGGGCGGCTGCGGCTGCGGCGTCGCGGACACCGACAGTGACAGCGATCTCACCCCCGACTGCAACGACGCTTTCCCCGACGATCCGACCGAATCCGCGGACAGCGACGGTGACGGCGTGGGCGACAATGCGGACGCCTTCCCCGACGATCCAACGGAGCAGTACGACGCCGACAATGACGGCGTGGGCGACAACTCCGACGAGTTCCCCGACGACGACACCGAATCCGCGGACAGCGATGGTGACGGGGTCGGCGACAACGCGGACCTCTGCCCCGACGGCGACGACTCCATCGATACCGACTTCGACGGAACCCCGGACTGCGCCGACGGATGCCCATCGGATCCGCTCAAGACCAATCCGGGCGACTGCGGCTGCGGGGTGCAGGAGTCCGACTGCTTCGGCATCAAGACCGTCTGCGCTTCGGGCTGCCAGTTCACCTCGATCAACGACGCGATCAACNCGGCGAGCGACGGCGAGCTCATCCTGCTCGCGGCCGAGACCTACTTCGAGGGCGAACCGATCGACCTCGACGGCAAGCGAATCACCCTGCGAGGTGTGACGGACACCGAGGGGAATCCGCTGAGCATCCTCGACGGCGCCGGCACCCACACCGTGCTGGTCGCGGAATCCGGCGAGACCACCGCGACGGTGCTCGAGAACCTGATCGTTCAGAACGGGCTCGCTTCGATGTGGCCGGTCGACGACGTCGACAGCGACTTCCACGGCCTCACCAACGGCGGCGGTCTCTTCATGTATCCACAGGCCCTCGACGGCGACGGGCTGTTCGACGATGCCACCGGACTCACCCTGCGAAACTGCATGTTCCAGGCGAATGTCGCTCTGGCTCCGAATGGCAACTACCGCGAGGGCAACGGAGGCGGAGCCTTTCTCGGCCAATACTGCCAGCTCGTCCTCGATGGATGCACCTTCCATGACAACACGGCGGAACGAGACGGCGCCGGCATCAGGTGCTCGAACTCCTGCGTGCTCGACCTCGACCACTGCCTCTTCGAATCGAACTACGCCGGCAACTACGCCGGCGCGATCCTTATGGACGACCTGGTCACCGTCACGATCGACGACTGCACGTTCCGTTCGAACACCGCCGACTCCTACGGCGGGGCGCTCCTCTTCGAAGACGAATGCACCGCGGACTTCACGAACTGCAGCTTCGAAGGCAACGGCGTCCCGTACACCACCGCCGACGGGGAGGGGGATGATGGGGAAGTCTGGGATACCGTCGACGGCGGTGCGCTCTACGTCCAGGATTATTCGGTCGTCACCCTGACGTCATCGAGCTTCACCGGCAACGAGAGCACCAGCGACGGTGGCGCGATCGACACCGACNNCCGGGCGACCATCATCCTGATCGACTGCGACTTCACCGGCAATCGCACCGGCCNGNATGGCGGCGCCGTCTNCGTGAGCGGCGCCCTGCTGGACGCGACCGACTGCACCTTCACCGGCAACGAGGTGACTTCGGTCGATGGTTNCTCCNACGGCGGTGGAGCGATCCATGCGTATCTCCGCGACAGCTATATGCCCTACAACGGCCTCGCGTTGACGAATTGCACGTTCACCGGCAACCAGACGGTCGACGGCGANCCGGACGACGACGACGTCGCNNNGGGCGGCGCGATCCTGATTCGCACCCGACGNGGACNACGATCCGGANCCCGAGCACGACATCAACGNCTGCGTGTTCAGCGACAACGTCGCCGACTCCGGCGGCGCGATCTTCATCGTCTACCCCGANGGGATCGACCTCGAGGGCAGTGGCAACCTGGCCTGCGGCAACCTGCCGGACCAGCTCAACGCCACGCCCCCGAACCTGTTCTTCGACTGCCTCGCGGACATCTGCACCGACTGCACGGACACCGACGGCGACGGCGTGCCCGACTTCCTCGACGTCTGCCCCGGCGGCGACGACGGGTTCGATGCAGACGCCGACGGCACCCCCGACTTCTGTGACGGCTGCCCGAATGATTCGCTGAAGACCGAACCCGGCGACTGCGGCTGCGGGGTCGCGGAAAGCGTGGTCGAGGGTGACCGCGATTGCGACGGCGACTACGACGCGGACGACGTAAGGCTTGCGATGAAGGAGTTCGGTATCGATCCGGTCGAGGACACCTGCCCCGCCGATGTTGATGGTGACGGAAGCATTGGATTCNCCGATGTCTTGGTCATCCTCAACGACTGGGGCGCTTGCCCGTAAGCAAACACACAATGTGATACTCCCAGAGGTCTTGGTTCTGCCAAGNCCTCTGTTTTTNNCTCNACGCATCTGCTCTTTTCTCAAAGAGATTGATGTTGATGTGATGCAACCACTTCACTATCCATCTTTACTTCTGAAATCTGTGTCGTCCCTATTTCCCTTACCCAGATTGCATGCTCGACACAGAACTTGAAGGTTCTCGATGTCATTGGATCCACCCTTAGATCTTGGGACAATGTGATCAACATGTAGAGGAAGTCGATTCTCATAATTTGAATCACCCTCTTTGACACCACAAAGCTCACAGCGTTTGCCTGCCCGCTTTAAAGCCTCGTACCGAACACTTGTTGAAACAGGCTCAGAGGCATACCTCGACTCCCAAATCTCCATACCCCGATCTTTTATGAACTCATTCAGCTTCTGTTCGCAAAGGGTGGTGATCTCAGATCTTTGCTCAAGGGAAAGGCGTGGAGTCTCAAGGGACACAACATCACCCTCGCGAGAGAGCACGCCATGCTGCTTAAGAACCTTGACGGGCATTGCCTTGATTTGCTTCTCGAAGTACCGAAGCTGACTCTCGTCCAGAGCCAAGACAGCCTGGGCCAACTGTCGAACCGTCGCTGAGCCACCACACTCAACCAAAGTCTTGATCAATAAGGGCTGGTAAATGTGTTGCATTCTCATTTCATCACGAATGAATGCGACAAGATCATCATGGTCCATGACCACAAGACTACTGAACTTCACCACATGGTCATAGCGCGACGTACAGCGCCTTAGAGCGCGTTCAACGTTTCGGATGACAAGGCTCGTCTGAATTTGGAATCGCTTAGAGAGGTTTCTAGGCGCTGCAAGGGCCCCAGACTGAAATCAATTCAACAAGGTCAGTGAAGCCAACCGATCCATCACCATCAAGGTCGGAAGCACATTGGCAAGTCTCCAAAGCTTGCTCAAGTGTCAGTACTTGTTCCTCCAGTACCTCTACTCTCGATTCCAAACCAATGCCCTTACCAGTTGCTATTTCAAAAAAAGAAATTATTGGTTTTGAAGTAGAGGCACTCAAAGAGGCCAAGGGGTAAGTGCCGGGCAGGAAAGGTGAAAAATCGTCTGGGTTGTCTGGGCTAGAGTTGATTTCGCCGTCAAATTCGTCCGATCGCCAGAGCTCCAAGCGTTCAGTCTCTGAACCGAGTTCGCTTCCGGACTCAAGGCTATAAAAAGCTGCCACATCCGCGGGAAAGACAATCCGGTTGACAATCATCATCTGTTGAGCACCCCCCGAGTTTGGCTCCGGCCAGCCGAGAGCAACTGGTGCAGCGCCTTGTTGCAGTTTCAAGGTCACACCATCCCAATCAAAAACGGCAGGATCCAAAGGTGGATCAAAAACAACCGCGGGTTGGTCACCACCAAGAGTCAACAACAATCCAGTCAAGCTCGCGAGCATGGGTCATACCTCCGAATATCCAAGGTACTACCAAGGACCTGAGACTCCAAGACATGCTCATCAAGAAGGGCGTTTCTATCCCCTCCGTAGCCCGTCTTATGAGGCACAAGGACGGAGGAGGACTTCTTCTCAAGAAGGACACACAGGGCTTTAAGGAGGAAGGACAGACCATTACGATGTGATGCTTACAGGAGGAATCTCATCCATGAAATCAACACTCTTTGCTTCGACGTTGACTGCGGCCTTGACTGCGACATCCTTTGGACAGGTTGAGGTTTTCCCAAGAGGCGAATGCTGCAACTTTCCTTGGGACACAAATTGGGACGGCACAACGCTCTCTTTTTACCAACCACTCGAGTGCTCCGGGTACACGCGGTGGGATTTCTATGTGGATGAAGAAACCACAGTGACGTACCAAGTTGACTGGCTTCCTTGTGGCAGTATTCCATTAGTTGACAGCCCACTTGGATTTGTTGGTCCGTTTGCCACCATCGAGGCGGCCTGGTTCGCCCAAGGCGGACCACCCACTTGGTCAGGAACATTCACCCTTGAACCAGGCCTTTATGAAAATATCTATTTTGCTGAGTTCCAAGGCACCTTGACGTTTGGATCGGGCTGTGAGGCGGGAACTGACACCGATGGTGATGGTGTCGATGACTGTGACGATGGATGCCCTGAAGACCCCTTCAAATCTGCGCCTGGTGATTGCGGTTGCGGAGTAGAAGATCTCGACAGTGACAAAGATGGTGTCGCTGACTGCAACGATGGGTGCCCAACTGATCCAAACAAGACAGACCCAGGTACATGTGGGTGTGGCGTGTCTGATGAAGACTCAGATGGCGATGGATCTCCCGAGTGCATCGACAACTGTCCTGATGATCCCAACAAGTCAGAGCCAGGAAACTGTGGATGCGGCGTTCCAGAAACAGATGTATTCGGTGACCTCGACTGCGATGGCGATTACGACATTGATGACATCAGACTTGGCATGACCACCTTTGGCATTGAAGAAGCTG
>NHCD02000031.1 GCA_002168105.2 Phycisphaera sp. TMED24 | reverse complement strand
CAGGATTTTGGGATGGGCTTCGAAAAAGCTCACCGCGTCTTCAATGGTCATTTCCAAAATGTCGGCGATGGTCTTGCCGCGGTAGGTCACTTCGAGGGTCTCTCGGTTGTACCGCTTGCCTTGGCAGACTTCGCAGGTCACTTGCACGTCGGGAAGGAAGTGCATCTCGACGGTCTTCACTCCTTGGCCCTGGCAAGCTTCGCAGCGTCCGCCTTTGACATTGAAGGAGAAGCGTCCCACTTCGTATCCCCGCAGCCGAGCCTCGGTGGTTTTGGCAAACACTTTTCGGATCTCATCAAAGATCCCCGTGTACGTCGCGGGGTTGCTGCGGCTGGTGCGCCCGATGGGGGATTGGTCCACTTCGACCAGACGGTCGATCTTGGACAAGCCATTGACTCGGTCGTGGGGCAGCGGATGTTCACGTCCACCGAGGTGCCGCCGCACCGCGCGAAGAAGAATCTGGTTCACCAAGGTGCTTTTGCCAGAGCCCGAGACTCCGGTCACGCACACCAAACCACCGAGGGGGAAGGTGGCGTCGATGCCTTGCAAGTTGTTTCCCCGCGCGTTTTTGACCACCAAGGCAGACTTCTGATTGAGGGGTCGGCGATCTTCAGGGGTAGAAAGCCCGCGCCGGCCGGAGAGGTAATCTCCGGTCAAGCTGTTCTTGTTCTTGGTGACTTGGGCGGGGGTGCCTTCGGCGACGACGGTTCCCCCGTGCACGCCGGCCGCGGGGCCAATGTCAACCAAGTGGTCGGCGGCCCGAATGGTGTCTTCGTCGTGCTCCACCACCACGACGGTGTTGCCGATGTCGGTCAAGTGCCGCAGGGTTTGCAGCAGGCGTTCGTTGTCCCGTTGGTGCAGACCAATGGTTGGTTCGTCCAACACATAACAGCAGCCCACCAAACCCGATCCCACTTGGGTGGCCAAGCGAATGCGTTGGGCTTCGCCGCCCGAAAGGGTGTTGGACGCGCGATCCAGAGTGAGATACCCCAAGCCGACGGATTGCATGAAGCCAAGTCTTGCTTTGACTTCTTTCAAAATGGGCGCGGCGATTCGGTCGCCCTCCTCGCCCAGTGTGAGCTTGTCGAAGTACGCCACCGCTTCCACGATTGACATCGCCGCGACTTCGGCGATGTTGGGTCCTTCAGCGCCCAAGCGGACACCCAAAGATGCGGGCTTCAATCGCTGCCCGCCACAGGCTTTGCATGGGGTGGAACGCATGTAGCCCTGCAGTCGTTCTTTGACCGCGTCGCTTTCGGTTTCGTCGTGGCGGCTTTTTAAGCTGGGGATGACGCCGGGCCATGAAATGTTGCCAATATCCCCTCCGTGCATCAGGACGTCCCGAACTTTGGCGGGGAGTTCTGAGTAGGGGAGATGACGGTCCAGGCCGCAAGCGTCGCAGAACTTCCGCATCATGCGGGCGTACCAGCGATTCATGCGGGGGCCATTTTTTCGCCACGGCTCAATGGCTTCTGCGTACCCGACGGAAGGGTCTGGCACCACCAGCTCTTCGTCGTATTCGAGCATGCGGCCGAGACCTTCACAGACAGGGCACGCGCCGAAGGGACTGTTGAAGGAGAACATCCGAGGTTCGAGTTCGGGGAGTGAGCATTCCGGGTGCAACTCGCACGCAAACGATTCACTGAAGGGATGGTCGGTCCAAGTGCCTTCGTTTTCCACGCTGGCGATCAGCGAGCCGTCACCGAGTCGAAGGCAGGCTTCGACGGAATCGGCCAGTCGATCCCGTTGGCCGGACTTGATGGACACCCGGTCCAGCACCGCTTCGATGTTGTGCATTTCGTAGCGCGCCAAGCCCAGCGGGTTGGCGCCCCCTTCTCGCAAAGCATCACGGAGATCATGCACGGTGCCGTTGACGCGGATCCGAACCACGCCTTGCCCTTGCAACTCTTCCAGCACTTCACGGTGGTGCCCCTTCTTGGCCCGAATGACGGGCGCCATCAGCAGCATGCGCGTGCCCTCGGGGAAGTCATGCAACGCATCGGTAATTTGGGTGGCGTTGGCTCCGGTGATCGGCCGGCCACACACTTCGCCGTTCTCATCCACATGCCAACAGGTTGGGGTGCCAGCTCTGGCAAAGAGCAGCCGGAGGTAGTCCCAAATTTCCGTGGTGGTGGCCACGGTGGACCGTGGGTTGTGTCCCCCAGATCGTTGTTGGATCGCAATGGTGGGAGGAAGGCCCTCGATAGATTCCATGTCGGGCTTACGCAGTTGATCCAGGAACTGGCGGGCGTAGGCCGACAGGGACTCCATGTATTTGCGCTGACCTTCGGCGTACACGGTGTCAAAGGCCAAAGAGCTCTTGCCGGAGCCGGATGGACCGGTAATGACCACCAATTGCTCGCGAGGGATGTCCAAATCCACGTTTTTGAGGTTGTGCTCTCTGGCGCCACGGATCGAGATGGTGTTGGCGGGGGCCATGGGATGTGATTCTAGGGCGTGTTCTTGTCTTGACTCCGGGCAACTCAGGCTGAGAATGGTGTGATGCTTTTGCTTCTGCTTGCTGTTGATGCCACCATCGTGTCCGAATCCTCTTCGATCGATCTGTCCGGCTCCGTTGGGTTGGCTTTTGAAGGGGCTCTGATTGGGAACTACGACGAAGAAGCCAATCCTCAAGGCACCCTCACCCGCCCCGGATTGTTTGGGGGATCAGGAAATCAGCCAATCAGCACTTCCTTGTCCTTTGCGATCGGTTTTGATGACCAAAGCTTGCCTGAAGGTCAGATCCTTTTTGCTCTCAAAGGAGAAACACTTCAGTTGTCGTCAATCGAGGCCGCACTGCCCAGTGCGTCGGTGAATCTGGGTTTGGAGCTTCTGTTCGAAACATTCCGCTCGATCGCACCGGACAGTTTGTTCTTTGGAGGCATTCCATTGCCGCTCGAGATTGGCGCCGTGGATCTCACCAACCGCGCGGTCCGCTTGGCCAATCCTGTCGATTTCATGTTGTTGCCAGCACCCGGCGGTGACATTTTTGCTTTTTCTGGGCCGTTGCCTTTGTTGTATGAAGGCGTGATTGATTTGCAAGGCACCCCGACTCCGATTTCCTTTCCGTTTGCGCTCGAGGTCGACGGTCAAATCAGCAGTGATGGTTCAGAACTGTCCGTGTCGGCATCCACCTCAGTGAACGAATCTTTGCCTCCCGAGACGCCCGTCGGGTTTGCTGATATCCCTTTGCCCCTACCCACCATTTTGCCGCCCGGAGAGACGGCGAATTGTTTGTTGAGCCAAGATTTGGTTCAAATAGACAGCACGCTTGATATTGGCTTTGTCTTGGTCGCTTCAGCGCCCAGTGGTCCAGAAGGTGACGCTGATGGCGATGGTGATGTGGACTTCGAAGATCTGGTTCGGGTTCTTGCGGAATGGGGCGAGTGCCTTGCTCCTGGAGCATGCTCGGCAGATTTCAACGCAGACGGAGAAGTTGGATTTGAAGACCTGTTGGTGGTCTTGACCGGTTGGGAGTGAACGGGGGTTACCCGACTTCGCGACGGTCGAACAAAGCCACGGCCAAGCCCAAGATGCCAATGGTCAAGCAAGCTGCGTAGGCGGTGGCTCGAGCGGCGTAATCTCGGGGAATTTTTCGATCTTGGGTGAGGGCATCGGCCAACCACAGGATCTGGAAGTTGGGCACGATCGTTCGGGCAGTTCGCAAACTTCGATGCTTGAGGCCTTCTTGACCCTCGGCAAAGTCTGAGAGTCGGTTGCCTTCTTTGAGTTGAATGACCCGTTCTTCAACTTGGCTGGTGATGGTGCTTCCATCGGCCTGGATGAAGCTGCGGAAGATGGGGACCTCTTCGGCCTCACCCCGAGCCATGGCCCGTTCGCGCCATCGGTCTTCGATGGCGTTCATGGGGCGTCCCAAAAAGTGATCGGAAAGCAGGCCGCCCAAGAAGAGGCCAATCGTGATGGTGAGGGTGGCAGCTTGGCGGGTCCGAGTGGATGCAGCCACGGCGATCGCGGTCAAGACCACAACCGCCAGCGCGACCAAGCCCACGGCCAGCCACAACTCGACTCGGAATCCTTCGGTGAAGGGACGCCGAGAGAAGTCCGGGCCGAAATTGAGCGCGAGCGCCCAAGCGACGCCCAGCAGGGGGGCGATGGCCAGCATGGCGGAGGCGGGAAAATTCCGGCCGTAGAAATAATTCATCCAAGTCGCGACGGCGAGGCCGACCACGATGGCGCCACCGCCCAAGAACAGCACCGGCAGGTGGATCGGATCTCGCACGGTTTGCAGCACCGTGTGGTACTCGGCGAGCATGAAGACGAAGCTCTGCAAGAGCACGCTCATCAGCAGGACGCCAAGAATCCCCAAGAATTTGCCCACCACCAGCACGGGACGGGGGACGGGCTTGGAGACCACCGTAAGGACGGTTTTGTCATCAATTTCTCGACTGATGGCATCCGAGGCGACAAATGCGGCCAGAATCGACCCTGCGGCAAAAATGGTGGCAAGCCCAATATCAAGGAGCATGCGTTGGTCATCTTCCAAGGTGTAGGCCGAAAGGGGGTTGGCCATGATCAGCAAGAAGACGGCCACGCCATTGATGATCAACACCACCGGTTGCCGGACCGACTCTCGGAAGGTATTTCGGGCGATGGTGAGAAGCAGACCAAACATATGGGGGTTCTTATTCTACGCCGCCACGTCCTTTCGGGTGCGATCCCCGGAAGGTTGGGGCCGTATGAGATAGGATTCCAGAACGTCGCACGGACTGCGACGCCCCCTCACCATGCGACAGGACCATTTTACGTATCAACAAGCAGCCCGGGTCGCCGGCTTTGGCCTTTTGGTCCAAGCGTCGGTTGGCGTGGCTGCCCTTCTTTTTGGAGTTGGAGCGGGCGACGCTTTGGCTCGATTGGCCTCGGCCTGGATCTTGCTGGGGGTGGCGGTCTGGGTGGTTTTGTGGCTGCTGTTCCAACAACACAAGTTGGAGCGATTGGAAGCGCTCGAGCACGATGACATCGCCGGCGGCGAGTCGGGCTTGAGCGACGATGAATCTCGAGTTGCCGCCCGGCGGCTCCGCACCATGCACCGGATCACGGTGCCCGTCTCATCGTTGATCTTTGCTTTGTGCCTGGGTGGACTGGGTTGGCTGCACTTAAATGTCTTGCGCCAAGTCCGCATGGGCGAGGCTGAGTTTGATGTCGCGCCCAACTTGGGCTGGGCGGTAGCCATTGGCGTCGGTCTCGCCGTGGTGTCGTTCATCTTTAGTCGCTTCACCGCAGGTATGGCCAAGCAACCCGTATGGCGGAATCTCCGCGGGGGAGCTGCTTGGACCGCAGGCAACGCATTGTTGCTGCTGATCGTCGCGGCTTCGGCCGCTCTGAGGTACTTGGGCAACGACGTTGCGGCGGAAGCCGTGGCGTGGGTGGTGCCTGTCTTCGAGTTTGTGCTGGCGGCAGAAATTGTTCTGAACTTTGTGCTCTGGCTCTACCGGCCTCGAATTCCCGGTGAAGCTCCTCGGGCACCGTTTGATTCACGGCTGTTGAGTCTGTTGGCTGCCCCGGACAATCTGGTGCGTTCAATCCAAGAGGCCGTGGATTTCCAGTTTGGTTTTGATGTCACCGGATCTTGGGGTTGGCGTCTGCTGACCCGTCGACTTCCTCTTCTGCTTGCAGTAGGGGTCTTGACTCTGGCAGGTTTGTCCAGTTTGCANGTGGTGGAGCCGAGCCAACAGGGCGTGCGACTCCGCTTCGGCGAGCCCGTGACCGATGCACCTTTGAACAGCGGTCTGCACTTCAAGTTGCCTTGGCCCATTGAACAGGTGGAGATGTACGACATTGCTCGGATCCGATCCTTGCCATTGACCTCATCCTTGGTCAATGGCGGAGAGGTTCAACTTTGGACCGATGATCTGGGCAAAAAATACGATCGCAAACTTGATCCCTTCNTGGTGAAGAGCGGCGCCGACAATGGCGATGGCTTCGGTGGGTGGTCGTTGATCGATGCAGAGATGCGTCTGCAATACCGCCTCCTTGGAGACGACCAGCTTTGGTCTTGGATTGACCTTGGTGGCGGCCGGCGGGGCCCCCGAGATGCCATGAGCCCACGTCAAAAGGCATTGCGTGCATTGACGTTGGCCGAAATTGAAGCCGCCTTCCGCAGCCGGACGTTGGAAGAAGTGTTGTCCGCCGACCGCGGCACCTTGGCCCGATCGCTGCGAACCGAAGTGCAAGCAAGTCTTGCCGAGTACGGGGTCGATGTGGTCAGTATTGACTTGCTGATGCTCCGTCCGGCGGGGGAGGCTGCGGGCGCGTGGGAGGAACTGAATGTTCGCACCCAGCAACGTACTTTGTTGAGCACCAAGGCTCGCGAAACCGTGGAAACAGGCTTCGTGCAGTTGTTGGGGCAGACCGGCTTGGTGGACCCATTGGTTGATGCCATCACCCAAGCCGAGGCCCTTGAGCGAGGTGGCTCCAGCAAAGATGAGGTCTCGGCCGCGGTCGACAAGGCCGATGCCATTCTCTTTTCGGTTGGCGGAGAAATCGGTGCCCGAATTGATGCGGCCAATGGTGAACGCTGGGTTCGGGTTTTGGAAGCCGAAAGCCTGTTGGCCAAAGTGCGGGGTCAGACCCGTTCTTGGCAAGCGGGGGGCGACTTGTACCGCCAGCGTCAAATCATGAATGTGTACGCCGCAACGCTTCCGGGAATGCGGAAGTTCGTTGCGGCTGTTGATCCATCACGACTGGACATTGATATGGATTTGAAGACGATCGATCCACTGTTTGCCATTTCCGACGCCCTTGGCACGGGTGATGAAGGACTCTCCGAATGAAAAAGCAAGGTGCACTCATCTTTGGACTCGCACTCTTGGCCGTGCTTTCGGCATATGCGTTCACCTTTACGGTGAAGTACCACGAAGTGGCGGTCCGTTCACGCTTTGGTGAAACCAACGCCGAGAGCATCGTGCGAGACCCCGGGCTGAATTTCCGGCTTCCGGTCTTCGTCGATCGTGTGGTGACGCTGGATACACGCTTGCAAGCAGTTGAAACCCCACTCGAAGAAATCACGACGGCCGATGGCTTGCAAATCGTGGTGCAGGCGTGGCTGCTCTGGAAAGTCGATGCTGAGGATCAAGCCCCGCTCGAATTTTTGCGGAACTATGGGGAACTGGAAGGTGCCGCTGAACCGGTCGAGACCGCATTCCGGACCGCGACCACTGGTGCCATCAGTGCCTTTCCGTTGGAGGATCTTCTTTCCGATGGCGCTGCGTTGGCCAACGCCGAGTCCGGCATGCTCTCCAACGTTCGTTCGGCTTTGGATGGTCGGGGTGTGGAATGTGTGGCGGTAGGGGTCAAGCGTTTGATGCTTCCGCCCCGCACCAGCCGATCGGTGCTCGAGCGGATGAAGGCCACCCGCGATGTTTTGGCTCGCAGTGAAGAAGCCAAAGGCAAAGCCGAAGCCAGTCGCATTCGTGCCGAAGCCAGCACCAAAGCCGACCGCATTCGTGCCTACGCCGGCCGCCGTGCCGAAGAAATTCGCGCCGAGGGTGAAGCCCGTGCGGCAAAGTATCTNGAGCAGATGCAGGAAGAGCCAGAACTGGCCACGTTCTTGGTGTGGTTGGATGCATTGCAACGCTCGCTCTCCAGGAACACCACGTTGATTCTGCCCTGGAACGCCGCGCCTTGGCACTTGATGCAGCCTGATACGGCGGCCCAAACGGCCACCGGTGAAATTCCTCAGCCCGCGGCGGTGGGACCGTGAGCGAACAAGACGACCTCTCCATGCCGCCACCCGAAGAGGAGGCGCCTCGTCGCGTTGCTTCGGCCCGACTTGAAGTGCGTGGTGGCCCAGGCCGTGAAGCCATGCTTCGTGAAGCCTTGGACCCCGCAAACCAATCCCTTCGCGACGCCCTCCGGCTGTCGTTCCGGGTGTTGCAGATGGTCATGGTGGTTCTNGTGGTGGTNTTCCTCTTCAGCGGCTTAAAAACCATTGAGCCCGGTCAAATCGGACTTCGTCTGCAACTTGGCCAACTTGAAGAAGAGGCTCTGGAGCCCGGTGCCCACTTGGCATTGCCGTTTCCTGCAGGCGATGTCATCGTGCTTGACGGCCGTGGCCAATCCTGGGATCTGGAAGATGCCTTCATGCCTTTGGCGGCCACCCGCCGAGGGACCGACTCCGCCACCGATTCCGCTTCGGTCAATGACTTCATCCGTCCCGGCCGTGACGGGGCAGTGTTGTTGCAGGGTGCGGACATTGGTCACTTGCGGGTGCGAGGCAATTGGGAGGTCTCTGAGCCAGCCCGACTCCTTCGGTCGGTTGATCCNCAAGAGGCTCGTGGCACGACTGGCGTCGATGCCAATCGATTGGTTGAGTTGCTGACCGAGCGGGCGGTGGTGCATGCCACCGCCGGGCGNAGTTTGGACGAGCTCCTCGCCTTTGGTGATGTGGAGCAACAAGAAATTGCTGCTTCCGTCCAGCGAGGCCTCGACAATCTCGGTTCTGGTCTTCGTGTGACCTCCCTGGAGTTCCCCGAAGATCCATTGCCGGCCTTGGCCATTCGACGTGAAATCCAAGCATTGGAGCAGGCACGAGTGAATGCCGCCCGCGATGTGGAAATCGCTCGCGAAGATGCTGAAGCCATTTTGATTGACGTCGCAGGGCCCCAATGGGTGTCGGTCAACGATGCCATCAGCGCGTGGCAAAAAGCTGACCGNTTTGGTGGTGATGTTTCCACCATGCAAACGGCGGCCGATGCGGCTTTGGAAGCCGACGACGTTTCCGGCCAGGTGGCGTCTTCGTTGCAGATGGCTCGAGCTTACGCCTCCTACGTCGAGGTCACGCTGGGCCAAGAAGCGCGAAGGCACGAGGGTCTGCTCCCCGCTTGGCGGAAGCAGCGGGGTCTGGTGGCCAGTCGTTTGTGGTCTGATGTTTTTGCCAATGTTCTCTCCACGCAAGACGTGGAAGTGGTGCAAGTTCCCGAGTTTGGGGACTTCCAACTTCGTCTGGCGGGCAGTGATGACGTCCAAGAGCTGCGCCGTCGCATGCGGTTGAATGAGCGAGAATCAACCCAGATGATCGATGGCATTGATCTCGACAATCCGTGGTTGATGGGGGCCTCCATGATGCAGCTTCAAGGCCCTGGACGGCAGTTGCAGCGTGATTCGTCCAGTCTGAACAATCCCGGCTGAACCTGAACCCTCTGACCGGCGTGCTCCTAGAAAGGGAACCCCATGACCGCCACTGCACCCATTGTTGAAGCCTCAGGATTGACCAAAGTCTTCCGCGACTTTTGGCGGCGTCCTCGGGTGCGTGCGGTCGACAGCATCGCGTTTGAGATCCGCCGCGGGGAGATCTTCGGATTGTTGGGCCCCAACGGTTCCGGAAAGAGCACCACCATCAAGATGATCTTGGGCTTGCTGCACAAGACTTCTGGCCGCTTGTCGGTCTTTGGTCGCGCGCCCGATGACGTGGCGGTAAAGAAACACATTGGCTTTTTGCCCGAGGAGAGTTATCTCTACCGATTCCTCGACGCCCGCGAGACCCTGGATTACTACGGAAAGCTGTTCGGCTTGGAGGCCAGCGTCCGCAAACGTCGCACGGATGAACTCCTGCAAATGGTTGGGTTGGAACGGGTGGCCCACCGTCCCATCGGCGAGTACTCCAAAGGCATGATGCGTCGNATTGGCATCGCTCAAGCGTTGGTCAATGACCCAGAATTCCTGATCCTGGACGAGCCCACCAGTGGCCTTGATCCGTTGGGCACCCGTCAGGTGAAAGACTTGCTGCTCGATTTGAAATCTCGGGGCAAAACCATTCTCTTGTCCTCGCACCTCCTCGCAGACGTGGAAGATGTGTGTGATCGCATGGTGATTCTGTACGGNGGCAAGGTTCGAGCTGAAGGCACCTCAGAAGAACTGCTTCGAGATTCAGGTCGTTCGGTCATCGAAACCGACCGTTTGGACCCCGAAGCCACCGCGGCGGTGCAGTCCGTCTTGGCCGAACGAGGGCTTGCTGATGCCACCGTTGCCGCGCCGCGGCAAAGTCTGGAGCACTTCTTCCTCGACATTGTTGCCCGTGCTCAATCCGAGGCCGCGGCCACCGACGGNGCACGCACCGGTTCTGGTACCGCCGCCTTCCTTCGTGAGGAATCCACCGGGGACGATGTGGTGCAATCGCTCTTGGAAACCACCGCAGCTCCAGAAGCGGCCGAAGTCGTAGTGGACAAGTCCACCAGCGAAGCTGAAACCGCCGCGGCCACGGACAGTGTGATTGGGGATCTGGTGGACCAAGAGGCAGCCCCGGATCGTGCCGATCGCGGTGCAACGCCGTCCGATTCTGAATCGGGCCCGGACCGCGGCGTGATCGATGATTTGCTTGGCGGCGGAGAGCGCTGACCATGACGAAGCTTCGTGATTTCTGGCGCTGGTCCGAGCGCGTGCAAGATCGCTTTGGCGTTCGCGTCGTGTTGGCGGTGCTGTCCATCGTGGTCATTGGCGGCTCGTTGGGTCAAATTGCGCTGCGAGCCACCAGCATCAACCGCGACCGCAATGCCATTCTGGAAGCTTTGACCACCACCAGCTTGATGGCGGGCGATGATGTGGCTCGTTCTTTGAAAGAGAAGGGCACCTTCGAGGCCGGAGGTCGTGAATGGGGCGATGTTTCCCTGCGTGACGCGTCGGGCGCGATTTTTGGTCCTGATGGACGGGTCGCGATCCCCCTTGAGGTCGCTGAATATTGTCTTCGCAACGAAGCGCCCTCATGGGCTCCCGCGTGGCTGGTCACCCAGCCTCAAACCGCACGGTTGGGGGCCTTGAGTATTTCAGCATTCGTCCTGCTGGTGGTCTTGCTGCGTGGCTTCCACGAACTCCTTTTGACTGGCCTTCTGACGGCGAGTGCTGCTTTCCTCGCCCGATCACTGGGGCTCTTGGATTTGGGATGGGCTTTGGCTGGGATCGGGGTGCTGGGTTGGTCTTTTCTTCTCCTGCTCCGAGCGGCCAGGACGGGACTTTCGGGGCGTGGTGGGATTCGGGCCACCGCGCAATTGGTGTTGATGGAAGGAGCACGAACCGGATTGCCTCTGGTCTTCATTGTGGTGATGTTGGTGGTGCTGCCCCTGATTCCACTGTCCCTCGACCCCGAAGCTCCATTGCGCTACCGGGTGCAAACTTTTATGAGTTGGTCACTGGGTTTGGCCTTCTGGCTGGCCGCGTTGATGACGTTGCTCTTGGGGTGCTCNACCATTGCGACCGAAATTCGTGACCGGCAAATTTGGCAAGTGGTCACGAAGCCAATTTCTCGTTTGCGTTGGTTGGTTGGCAAATGGCTTGGCTTGGCGGTTTTGAACTTTGTGCTCACCGCCACTTCNTGCGTTTCGATCTTCTTTTTCATCCAGTACCTCCGCTCGCAACCGACCGCCGAGGGTCTGGCCGGACGAGAGGATTCCTTCCTCTTGCAAGAAACGGTTTTGACCGCCCGGGCCGGCGCGTTCCCGACGTGGGACGAACTGGACAGCGAACAGTTGGGGCAACGCATCGCGCAGATTGAGGAGACCGATCCTGAGATTCGAGCTCGGGGTGGTATGGGCATCAACGAGCGTCGGGCGGCGGTACAAGAACTGCGAGAGTTGCACAATTCATTGCAGCGAACCGTGCCACCAGCTGTCGCGGGTGCGCCGCCCAACTACTTTGTATTCAACGGTCTTTCCGCCGCCAAAGACCTCGGTGGCACCCTGACCATTCGTTCGATCTTCCACATCTTGCGTGACGATGAACACGAGCGGTACCAGTGCCGCTTCATCTTTGATCGCGGCGGCGGGCAGCAGCCAATTGCGGTTGATCAAACCTTCGTGCCCACCATGAGTCATGTGTTCCAAGTGCCCGCCGAGTGGGTGGATGACGAAGGTTCGCTGCGCATGGCGATCCAGAACTTGGCTCCCGCGGCCATTAACTTCGATCCGGATGACCTTGAGATTTTGTACCGGGTCTCGTCGTTTGAAAGCAATTTCCTTCGGGCGGCTTTGGTGCATTGGTCCAAGTTGGCCTTTTTGGCCGCGTTGGCCGTTGCGTGTGCGACCGCCCTCGGGTTCCCCGTGGCGTGCCTCGCTTCGATCACCATCTTCCTTGCCGGCTCGGCCGCGCCGTTCTTGGCNCGAGCCTTGTACTGGTACGCCCCGGCGGCAATGAATGAGATTGACTTCTCTGACACGGCGGCGGGAATCAGTTGGGTGTTTGAAGTCATCATCCACCAGTTGGCGGTTGGTATGACTTGGGCTTTTGGCGCGTTCGGCGACTACGACCCCACGGGGGCCTTGGTCCGCGGTCGGCACCTGCCTTGGTCTGAAGTGTTCAATGCGTTTGCGAGAATGTTGTTGTTCTGGACCGGGGGTTCATTGTTGTTTGGCTGGCGCGTCTTGACCCGCCGTCAGCTGGCTATTTACAGCGGGAGCGGCTGAGATGCGATGGGCTCGACCACTGGGATTGGTACTGGCGGTGCTCTCATTCGTGGGAGCCGGGGCCTTGCTGCCTGACTTGGAACAGCGGACCGAAGACGCCGGACTGCGCTACACCGATTCGGTGGTGGAAGGTGCGCCTCCCTGGGTTGCGGTGGGTACTGCGATTGGCGCCTTNCGCGGTCTCGTGGTGGATGTNCTTTGGATCAAAGTCAATTTGATGAAGGAGGAGGGCGATTACTTCGAAGTCATGGCCCTCTCCGATCTCATCACGAAACTCCAGCCAAGATTTGCTGCGGTCTGGGCCTACCACGGGCACAACATGGCCTACAACATCTCGGTGGCCACCCACACGCTGGAAGAGCGATGGGATTGGGTCCGCGCCGGGGTTCGTTTGGTGCAAAACGAAGGGTTGCGGCACAACCCTGATGACTTGGTGCTGCACAAAGAATTGGCCTTCTGGTATGCCCACAAGATCGAAGGCAATTCCGACGACGCCCACCTGTTCTACAAAAGAGAGTTCACGCGGGAGTGGCACTTCCTGTTGGGGGAGCCGCCCGAAACGTTGGAAGATCGCATTGCTTGGCTGCGGGCCATTGAAGAAGCCCCTGGTTCCCTGCCCCTGCTTCTCGAGTTGGAGCCGCGTTGCATCGAAGTTCGCGATCGACTGCTTTCCTCGGTGGCTCCACTGGCTGAGCAAGCTGGAGTCAACCTGGAACTCGACAGTGATTTTCTGTTGGAGTACGGCATCTGGGATGCCATCCGTCAAAACCCCACCGGGGCGGCCCTGCTTGGCATCGACGATCAGATTGCGGCCGAGCGGCCGATGGCCAAGGCCCTTGACGAGATTGCCGCGGACCCGAGCCTTCGGGGATCCCTGGACCTGCTGGTCACATTCGTGCGGCGCCGGGTGCTTGAGGACGAGTACAACCTTGATCCTCTGCGGATGCGTCGGTACACCGAGCTGTACGGCCCTCTTGATTGGCGCAACGGTCAAGCCCACGCGTTGTATTGGGGGAAGAAAGGTGAAGAAGGCGCGACCGCTCGGGTTGCTTCGGACGATGACGACTACAAACGTTTGAACAACGACCGGGTGGTGCTGCAAGCACTGCAGGCCTTGGCTCGGTACGGACGGGTTCGCTTTGATCCCTTCTCGACCGAGCCACCAGTGCGTACGCAAGAGCCTCGATTTATTGACGTGATCGATCGTGAGTTCGAGTACTACTACACCAAGCACTACGACGTGAAAGGTGCTGGGGGTGAGACCTTCATCGACTTCCTGCGCAACTTCATGAGTTCATCGATTCGTGAAGCGTGGCGATCGGGGGAGAAAGATCGAGCCCAGCGTTTGCTTGACCGTCTGGACGAACGATTTGGCCGTGGGGCGGTTCCCCCCAACAACGCGTATGCGATTGACCTTGAAATCTTCGTCCGCAATGAAGTGAAGCAAGAACTCGATTCCCAACCGCACCTTGCACCTACCGAAGCTCGGGGGGCGCTGTACGTGGGCTTCCGGGCCGGGGTGGCACCAGACCGTCGTGAGGTCTGGGAGCAAGCGCTGACGTACACCGCCCAAGTGCACCGTATTTTCCGCGGCAATGATTTTTACGACTACGAAACCAAGTTTGGTTCGGGCCGAATCAAAGACCTGATGCCGCCCACTTTGGAAGAGGTGGTGGAAGTGGTGTTCTTGCAGTTCATCACCGACCCCACGATTCCGTTGTTGGATCGAGCCCAAGTGTGGCAACGGGTGGACAGTTACAACCCTTGGTTGCGGGCGGCGGCAGAACGGCCCTCGATCCGAAATGCCTTGGCCCAGCAGTTCGCGCGCTCTGAACTGTCGCTGAACAACACTTTGGAGCAACTCTTCCCGGTNCCCGTGGATCTCGAAGCTCGACAAGCGGCCTACGAACGGCGGGTTCGAGATCGAGAAGCAGAGCGTGAACAGGACCGCAAGTCTGGATCGATTCAGCGTCAGAATTGATGCTGAAGGTGCTGGCTCAGCAGTCGCCCCACACACTCAGCAAGGCAATCAGATCGTTGAACTCCACGGCGCCCGAGGCGTTTAGATCTTCAGCACAACCATCGCAAGGTCCAAAGGCCGAGAGCAGTTGGATGAGATCAGGGAAATCCACGGCGCCGGAACCATCGAGATCTTCAGGACAGTCGGTGCCGCAGGCGGTCTCACACACCGTCCCGTCCCCCGCGTATTGACCTCCCACGACCCCACAATTGGTGTTCGTCAGGATCAAGCACGCGCCGGTGGCGGGCACACAGCAAGCGCCTTCGGGGTCAGGACAGTCCGTGCTTGCGCAGTCGGTGCCGTCGCCTTGGAAGACGCCGCCGGCGGCGGTGCAATCTTCGGGCGTCGTGGGTTCAACACAAGTGCCATCGTCCAAACAGCAGGCGCCTTCGGGGAAGCAAACCGTGGTGCTGCACGTGGTGCCGGGGCCGGAGAATGTGCCGCCCACCAGTCCGCAATCGGTGGCNGGCAAACTCAAACAACCTCCGGTGGACGGAATGCAGCAAGCGCCGCCCGCGTTGCAGTCGGTATCGGCGCACAAGGTGCCCGCACCTTGCCACGTCCCGCCTGTGTTCAGACAGTCGTCGGCCGCTTGGGTGCTGCACACTCCCGAGGCGCAACACGCACCGAGCGCCGGGGGGCATTCGACGTTGGTGCAGGGCACGTTGTCGCCTTCAAAGAGGCCGCCTTGGGCTGCACAGCCGTTCGAGGTTTCCAAGCCGCACGTGCCGTTGGGAAGGCAGCACGCGCCAAGGGTTTGGTTGCAAGACAAGCTGGTCCACGTGGCCCGCATCACCCAATCGCCTGAGGGACGGCACAAGACGTTGAGGTCGCCAAAAGTCGACCAGCCGCCGTTGGGGGGGCAACCCAAGAAACCACAATTCACCCCAAAGAGCCAATTTTGGCTCGGTGCCTGCAGACCGCCAACATCGGTGGTGGGAAAGGCGTTTTGGGTGGAGGGTGGCGCTACCAAGCAGGGATTGCTGGTTTGGTTGTTGTGCTGGTCAATGCGGTACCCAATGCTGAACGTGGCGTCGCCACTGTTGTTGATGATGATCTGTTCGGGGTCATCCGGGTCCACCAAGACTTGCACGTTCACCCCATTGGTACCGGGTTGCAGCACGACGTGGGGCAGCAACTCACCGTCGCTGGAATACTGGGCCACGACATTTCCGCTGGCCGGGGTTCCCGACCACACGAAGAAGGTCCATTCTGTGGTCGTGGTTACGTTGGCATTGCTGGTGGCAAAGACCATCTCGGCCACATCGAGCCGAATGGGAAAGACCGCGGGGTCCAGCGTCCAACTGGCTGCCGCCACTTCTTGTTCGGCGAAGCCGGCCTGAACGGTGTACTGCCCACCCCCAAAGTCGGCATCGGTGTGGGCCGACACTTCGGAAGGGCATGAGCCAGCCAGCGCCATGGGGCGAACCGAACCGGTCATCCCAAAATTGGAAATGCCTATCCGTTGTTCTTCGGCACCAAGTGGCCGTTCCACAACACACAGCAGCAGCGAGGTCAAGATCATGCGGATTTCCTTCATCTTGAGTATCACCTCTGCCGCTTCGCAAACAAGTTCTCCGGCAATCAATTTCAACTTCAATCCAAAAAAGAACCCGCCCCACAGCCTGTGGGACGGGTTTCGTGATTTGGGGTCCCCGCTTCTGGAAAGCAGGGAAGCCAAAGGTTCTGCGATTACTGGCCGTCGTTGGACTCCTTGGGGGCGCCCAACTGGGAGCCAGGGGCGGCCCGGGTTTTGCCGGTTTCGCGTCGCTTCATTTTTTCTTGGTCTTCCGGGGTGCTGAAATCGCCGCCGGATTCGCTTGAACAGCCGGCAAAGGCAACCAGAAGGCAGAGGGCGGTCAAACGTCGGATCATTTCGGTCATGGTGTTGGTCTCCAAGTGAAGCCTGAATTCTACCCGCTTGGTGCATGTCCGAGGCAAAAGACGGCCTGATCGGAGGGTTGAATGAAACATTACATCCCCTTACGATTAAGGCTTGATTCAGGGGACCCCGCCCATGCACCGATTGCTGCTTAGTGTTGTTCTGGTTGGATGCCAAGCCGGCCAAATGGCTTCAAATACCGACGTTTCCAACACACCCGAAGCGCGGTTGGCCCAACGTGAACGGGCGGCGAAAGCCGACGCCGAGGCGTTGCGAGGGGTGGCCGACCGCTTCTGGACGGCTCGGGTCTCTGAAGACTGGAAAGTGGTGTACGAACATCTTCCCGCGAAAGTCCGNGGAGAAGAAGGATGGGAAGCGTGGGCCGAATGGGCCGCGGCGGAATCGCCGTTCATCTTTNAACAGGCCGATCCAGGGGAAGTCGAAGCCATGGATGGCNTTGGTTGGCAATCGGTGGCGGTNCGNACCCGTATTCGGAGGTTCCCTCAGCTCGAAGCTCGAGAACTCAACCGCAACGANTGCTGGCGGAAGGAAGATGGCCGCTGGGTCATCGTCGAAGACCGCAAAGAAAAAGAACAACTGCCGGCCAAGCCTTCAACCCGCGATCTGTTGGCCGAAGAGTTGGTGCGTGACGTGCACGCCATCGTGAATTCTGCCCGCGCAAAACGGAATTTTGACCGCTATTGGGACCATTCGGATCCNGATGACCGTGAAGTGGTCGCCCGNGAAAAATTTGAAGAACTCCACGCTGAATTTGGCTTCTTCGGAGCCACCCCCCTCTGGATCGAGGTGGTGGGCGATTNNGCCCGCGTCCAGCATGAGATTCTGATCAAGAATCTGCACCCCAGCCTGCGGAAGATGGACCCCCAACCTGCGGTNCTGGTGGAGCAGTACCGAATGGTCGATGGAACTTGGTACTACGNCTTCAACACCGCCCACCCAGGTGCCGCCAGCGATGATGCTGTGGCGGCTTCGGAGCAACCCTCATGACCCGTTCCTGCCTTTTGATTGCCTCAGTCACTCTTCTNGGGTGTGAATCCGCTTCCACCACCGCCTCGGTTGAATCCCCGGTGACGGAACCAGCGTTGGCGGTGGAANCTCCCATGCCCGAGTCCATGCCCGAGCCTACGCCCATGCCGGCGGCCAAGCCCGCCGTGTCCTTCGTGCACGCGGCGAAGGGTTTGCCCACCAGTGGTCAATGGAAGTGNGATCCTCGCATCGTGGACGTCGACGGCGACGGCACCCAAGAGATCGTGGCCTTGCCCCGCTTGCTCAAGGGNGCCCGCATGTTCTTGATGCAAGACGGCCTTTGGCAGGACGCTTCGGCCGGTCTCGAGAGCGACGGCATCACGTGTGGTGGCGGCTTGGAAGTGCTGGATTTGAACGGCGATGGCCGCAATGANCTGATTTACGGCTGCCACTGCAAAGGTCTCTACACCTGGCTTCGCAACGCCGAAGGTGGTTGGGACAAGGGCGCGGAAGCCGTTTGGCCCAAGTATTTGTCCGATGACACCGCCAACAACTTCATGTTCCAAGGCATGGAAGACATTGCTGTGGGTGATGTCGATGGTGATGGCCACGCCGACGTGTTNACCGGTGGTTCCGACGAAGGGGGCATCAACATGTTCCTTGGCGACGGNACCGGGGTGAACTGGGAGTGGGTGTCCGAAGAATCGCTGCCCAAGCGGGGGTGGTGCACCCGGTTGATGCTGCACGACTTTGAAGGCGACGGCGACCTGGACCTCTTCGCGTCGTATTGCCGGGGACCCAAGNTCTACATCAATGATGGTCAAGGCAGCTTTACCGATGCGTCGCTTGGTCTGCCCGAGCCGCCCATGCAAGGCATTTGGTGGGGCATGGAAGTGGGCGATCTCGATTCCGACGGCATGCTCGACATTGTGGTGGCCAACTGGGTGAATGGCCCCGAGGTCTTCTTCAACCGAGCGGGGCAGTGGGAATACGGCGTCGATCCTTTTCCCGAAGCTGACGGTGGCGGCACTGGGGTGGATTTGGCCGACTTCGACGGCGACGGTCACCTGGACATTGTGTTCCTCGGCCGCATGAACAAGCGGCAGATGGGGCATGCCCGCGGGCTGTTCGTTCTGCGGGGCGACGGCCACGGTCACTTCGAGTACGTCGCCGATTCGGGGCTGCCCAGTACGGGCCTCAGTGGCACCGCGGGTGTGACCGCCGCCGATTTCGACGGCGATGGCATTCCCGACATCGTGGCGGGCACCGGTTTGTCGGTGGAATCTTCCCGAACCCGGCCGGAGGGCCCAGCGGAGGTGCTGTTGGCTTACCGCACCCAGAGGGACACCGCACGTGTCTNAAAGGACTGAGAAAAAATTTGATTAGGGGGTTGAAACCCAACCTATGGGTACATAACCTTAGTCTTTCCAGTGATTTCCGGACGTAGGTGCGGATTCTGGAGTGGGGTGATGGATGTGGATGGGGCCGCTTTTGGGCGGCCAGGGATGGATGGGTGAGCAGGTGATCTTGCTCGCTGATTTTGCCACCACAGTCCCCAAGGGGGGGGCTTGGTTTTCTTTCAGAAACCCAATCATCCTTACAAAGGGGACACACCATGGGTAACAAGTTCTTTATGGGCGTTGCCGCGCTCGCGGCGGCGGGTTCGGTTTTCGGTGCAGACCGTCTTTCCGCAACTGAGAAGGGTTCACTTCTCATGTTCGTCAATGCTAACGGCACCATTCACATCTCCAACGACTACCCCGCCGACGTCCAGCTTCAGGCTTACGTCACCGCTGGTTGTGGCGCGAGCTACGACATGGGCTTCTCGTTGACTGCCAACCAAATCGCTGCTTTCGATTCCTACGATCTGGCCATGCCTTTGGGTGCGTCTGACTGCTCGATGTACGTTTGGGCTGTCAACAACGACAACGCTCAAATCCGTTGGAACCACCTCTCCGGTGGCATCATCGGTGGTGGTGCTTACGCTTCGGCCGCAGCTTTGCAAGGCAGCAACGG
This sequence comes from Phycisphaera sp. TMED24, assembly GCA_002168105.2. Lineage (GTDB taxonomy): Bacteria > Planctomycetota > Phycisphaerae > Phycisphaerales > SM1A02 > UBA8653. Next base: position 13,550 of record NHCD02000031.1, on the reverse strand, counting down.
TGACACCGTCGGTGTCGCAGGCACCATCAACATGGACGGTGTGGAGTACTCCTCCGCGTTCAACGGTTACACCGTGAACTTTGCCGCCAGCACTGGTGAACTCGCCATCGACCTTCTTGATCATGATTTCGCTGACAAGAACTCCGATGCACCCAACACCAAGATCGTGGCTGAAATTTGGAACTCCAACGAAGTCAAGTTCTCCGGTACTTCACGATGCGTGGAGTGCGCTGCAATGGATTCGCTCGACAGCTGGTCCGACTCTGCTGTGAACTTCTTCCGTTCCGGCAGCCTCGGCACCCAGTTCGGTAAGGCTCGTCTTTCGACCCAAGCCAACGGTGCTTGCGACATCGTCAAGTACATCGAAGAAACCAACGAGTACGTTGTCATCAACCCTTCCGAAGAGCGTGCCTTCATGGCATCGGTCTCCGCTGGTTCGGCCGCCGGTACCGGTACCCGTTCCGCCACCATCACCTACGAGCTCACCTCCGAGCCCGAAGAAGCTGGCAAGGTCCGCAAGGCCTTCGGTCTTCTCCGCAAGTGAGTTTGAGCCCCTCTGGGGATGAGATCACCACCTTCGGGTGCTGATCCAACACAACACAAGACCGCCGTCAGGATCTCCTGGCGGCGGTTTTTTGGTGGAATTAAATAACATTATGGGAAGGGTTGAAACTTGCTTTCTCTTGTATAAACTGATCTTTTGCAGTTATTTCCGGACGCAAGTTCGGGTTCTGCAGCCCGGGGTGATGGATGTGGATGGGGTCGCTTTTGGGCGGCCAGGAATGGATGGGTGAGCAGGTGATCTTGCTCGCTGATTTTGCCACCACAGTCCCCAGGGGGGGGCTTGGTTTTCTTTTTGAAACCCAACAACCTCAAAAGGGGACACACCATGGGTAGCAAGTTCTTTATGGGCGTTGCCGCGCTCGCGGCGGCGGGTTCTGTTTTCGGTGCAGACCGTCTTTCCGTTTCACACCCTGGATCAGCAGGTGCAACGACTGAAAAAGGATCTCTCCTGATCTTTTCAAATTCATACGGCACCATTCACATCTCCAACGACTACCCCGCTGACGTTCAACTTCAGGCATATGTGGTCGATGAATACTCATGCGATTACTACGACATGGGATTCTCGTTGACGGCCAACCAGATCACTGCTTTTGACTTTGGTGATCTCGCTGGACCCTTTTATGAAGGTGCTGGCGCAGGTGGCGGATGCATTTCTATGTATGTGTGGGCTGTGAACAGCAGCAATGAACAAATCCGATGGAACCATCTTTCAGGTGGCGTTATCGGTGACGGCGTGTACGCTTCGGCTGCTGTCATGCAAGGCAACAACGGCGACACCGTTGGCGTTGCTGGAACCATCAACATGGACGGTGTGGAATATTCTTCTGCATTTAATGGTGCGGTTTATAACTTTGAAGCAGGCGCCGACATTCTTTCGATCGAACTGTTGGACAAGGACTTTTCGGATAAAAATGCCGATTCCGCGTCCACCAAGGTCGTTGCAGAAATTTGGAATTCTGACGAAGTGAAGTTCTCTGGAACTTCTCGTTGCGTGAGCTGCTCCTCTTTGACCGGTCTCGAGGATTGGTCTGACTCTGCCGTGAACTTCTTCCGTGGTGGTAACCTTGGAACAGACTTTGGCAAAGCTCGTCTTTCCACTGAAGCCAATGGCTCCTGTGGGGACGACTCTGCCGAACACGCATTCTTGGCCGGTGCATTGAACGGGTCCGTTGCCGGTACCGGTTCGCGTTCCGCCACCATCACCTACGGTCTCGAGTCCGAGCCCGAAGAAGCTGGCAAGGTCCGCAAGGCCTTCGGTCTTCTCCGCAAGTGAGTCTGAGCCCCTCTGGGGATGAGATCAACGCCTCCGGGTGCTGATCCAACACAACACAAAACCGCCGTCAGGACCTCCTGGCGGCGGTTTTCTTTTGGTTTCAAGCCTTGACACCACTTGGATAGTGCCGATAATCGGGGAAATTCCGGGAGGGGGGTTTCCTGCCGGCTCATTTGTGTTTCATCCTCTTGGGGGTTCCCTATGCGTTGCATCATTCTTTCTGCGTTGGCGGTTTCCGGCACTGTGTTCGGTGCGGATCGTCTTTCCACCTCTGAAAAAGGCTCGTTGTTGCTCTTTTCTGACATCGACGGCAATGGCGGACCAGGCGTTCCGGTTGGCTTGGCTGAAGGCCTCATGGTCATCTCCAACGATTTCCCCGCCGATGTGCGTCTGCAGTCCTACGTCGTGAACAACCAAAATTGCGATGCCTACGACATGGCCTTCTCGTTGACCGCGAACCAAACCGCGATGTTCACTGGCTCTGAGCTTTCCGCGCCCTTTGGCGACTGCGATTCGCTGTCGGTCTACGTGTGGGCCGTCAACAGCGACAACGCCCAAATCCGCTGGAACCACCTTTCCGGCTACTCCGAAAATGGCAATGCCACCGCGGCCGCCGCATTGACCGGTGACAACGGTGACACCGTGGGCGTGGCCGGCACCATCAACATGGATGGTGTGGAATANGCTTCNGCCTACGCTGGCGNNACNGTCAACTTCCANGCCGANNTNNGTGGCATGGCCATNGAACTCNTGGACAAGGATTTTGCCGACAAAACCGCNGATCCNGCGACCACCAAGATNGTGGCCGAAATNTGGAACATGGANGAAGTNAAGTTCTCNGGCACCTCCCGCTGNGTGACGTGCTTTGAGTCCGCCGACCTCTCCANNTGGTCCGACTCNNCNGTGAACTTCTTCCGTGGTGCNGTNCTNGGNANCGACTTCGGCAANGCNCGNCTNTTCAGTGAAGCCAANGGCTCNTGCGGNGANACNTCCGCCGAGCANGCNTTCCACGTNCANTCCGCCNNNTTCCCCGAAGACATGGGGATNGNNGGTACCGGTTCGAGCTCGGCCACNNTNACCTACAACCTCGAGTCTGAGCCCGANGANGCNGGCAAGNTCCGCAAGAACTTCGGNTTGCTCCGCAAGTAANTCTGAGGCCCATCAAAGCCCACTCCNAGCCGCCACGGACCTCCGTGGCGGCTTTTTTGGTTTCCCNGGCGTGGTCCAATAAAAACTACAAAAAACAATCTAAANCCTTGCAGTTATTNGACTTATGCATAANCTGTGGANCGCTTCGGGACGACAGCCGTCAATTCTCGAGGCTTATNAGGAGGGTTATCCCAATGCGTCAATACGCTGCTTTGGCCGCTCTGGCCACCACCGGCGCCGTGCTCGGTGCCGACCGTTTGTCTGCGACCGAAAAAGGTTCGCTGCTTATCTATTCCGGTGCTCAAGGCACCATNCACATCTCGAACGACTANCCAGCCGACGTCCGTCTGCAGTCGTACATCGTCAACGATGCTTGCGAGTNCTACGACATGGCGTTCTCNTTGACCGCCAACCAAATCACNGCNTTCTCGACCGANGACCTGGCCGCACCTTTCGGTGACGGTGGNATGNCNTCTTCGGTNTCNATGTACGTNTGGGCNGTNGNTGCNNNCAACGCNCAAATNCGNTGGAACCACCTCTCNGGTGGCNTCATCGGTTCCGGTGCNTACGCNNCNGCTGCTGCCATGCAAGGNNNCAATGGNGANGCNNTNGGTNNNGCNGGNACCNTNAACNTNGACGGNGTNNNGTANTCCTCCGNGTNCAANGGNGCGACCTACAACTTCGTTGCCGACGNNGANATGTTGACCATCGAGCTTCTTGACCACGACTTCGCGGACAAGAACGCTGCCGATCCCAACACCAAGATCGTGGCCGAAATCTGGAACGAANACGAAGTCAAGTTCTCNGGAACTTCNCGTTGCGTGAGCTGCATNGANTCCNCNNNANTCNNCGNNTGGTCNGATTCCGCAGTGAACTTCTTCCGNNCCAGCTCCTTGGGNACCGNCCTCGGTAAGGCNCGTCTNTCCACCGAAGCCAACGCTTCNTGNGGTTCCGANGANAACCCATCCTCCGAGCGGGCCTTCATGGCNTCCTCNGNTGGNNNTGGNTCNGTCGCNGGTACCGGTTCGCGTTCCGCCACCATCNCCTACGAGCTCGAGTCNGAGCCCGAAGAGGCTGGCAAGCGCGTCCGCAAGGCCTTCGGTCTNCTTCGCAACTAATGTTCTTGGGCANNTGAGGGACCCTGGTCCTCNGCCCACGTGACACAAACCTCGTCTCCGGACGGCATGCTCCTGCCGTCCGGAGGCTCTGGCGGTTCCTTGTGAGTCGCGACAATTTGGCACNCAAGGAGATCGGATGGGACCGGGCTTCGGACAGGNGGATGNACCACATGGTGTGGAACACAAACCTTGACGGCGTACGNGGCNCANCCCATCAGGCACAGCCCGCCAAGCCGTGGCAACACAGCTTGGCGACCAAGCCANCTCNCACTGGAGANCCGCGATGCGGAAGTGTGNGNTTGGTTGAACATCGGCGGTGATGGTGGACGGTCGCGTTCGGTTCGGCAGAACCGTTCTGCGAACGCTGCCCATGTCGTTGCCTCCCCAGGGTGGGGTGCAGCGGGAATGGACTGTGGAACGACACCGGCCTGCCGGCGGGGCGACGGGGAGAACCCGGCACCTGCCGGTCATCGACTCCCTCGCCCGCTTCGGCGGCCGTGTCATGCAACTTGGAACCGGCCGTCCCTTCGGGGGCGGCCGGTTCTGCTTTGTGGCTCTCAAACCCGATGCGGCGGGTCTATAAATCCATAATTATCAACACTTTGCACTTGAGATTGTTGAAAAATCGTGGACAATGGNNGCACCCGGGGGGGATGTTCCCGGGATCAATTCCAAGGGGAGCGTCTCATGTCGATGCGTCAAGCAATGTTGGGTGCCATGGTTGTGGTGGGTGGTTTGTCGGCCGACGATCGGATCAGTCAAACCGAAAAAGGTTCGGTCTTGATCACTCCGTTTGTTCAGGGCGCCCCTGACATCGATGGTCAAATCTTGTTGTCCAATGATCATCCGAGCAGTGTTCGGGTTCAGGGCTATGTCTTGTTGGAAGACGGTCGGTACTACGACACCGCGTTCGCGTTGACCGGAAACCAACCGACTTCCATCGACACCGGTGATTTGTTGGCACCATTTGGTGTCGACTCCGGTTTGTTCTCGGTGTATCTGTGGTCGGTTGATGCCGCTGGTGCTCCAATCCGATGGAACCACTTGTCGGGGTCATTGATTCAAACGGACTGGTCCGAAGACGGATCNGGGTCGTGGGAAATTCCTGCGTTCGCTTCGCAAGCTTTGGTCGGTGACAATGGCGACCGTGTTGGTCCCGAGAATCGACTTGATTTGGACGGCGTGACTTTTGCCGCTCCACCTGCATCCCAAGTGTTGAACTTCTTCGCTTCGGGTTCCGATCTCATTTCCAACAGCGCACTGTGTCACTTGGTGGCCGGCCACGATTTCTCCGACAAGAACGCCCCAACTCCAGTGGTGAAGATTGAAGCGGAGATCTGGAACGAGAACGAATTCAAGTTCTCCGGAACCAGCCGTTGTGCCAGCTTCCTGGAGATCTCCGAACTGAACAACTGGAGCAACTCCGCGACCAACCACTTCCGTCGCTCCAACCTTGGCACCGAGTCGGGCAAAGCCCGGTTGAACGGCACCATGAATCCAACCTGCGAAGGCTCTGCCGACGCTGCTTTGCTGATGGTTCAAGTTCGCTACCCCAACTCGGGTGGCGTGGCCTCCGGTGGCGTGGTTGGTGCAGGCCTTGAGCCTTGTGAAATCCGCTACGAGCAGGAGTCGGCTCCGGAAGAATCTTCCTTCTCCGTCAAGCCTCGCTCGTTGCGTCGCACGCGATAAACACATTGCTGGCCGTGCCAGCAGAACAGTCATTTTTTGAAGATTGCGGCTCCCGGGGGGGTGCCGCTTTCTTCTTTTTGGTCTTTGTGTCCGAGAACCTGTCAGANACCCCTGAAATTGTTGCTGAATTGCCGGTGTGCGGCTGATTCTCGAGGTCTTCACCGTTGCTCGAGATACGTTTGTGGCATGGGCTTTATGCCACTTCTTTTGTGCAGTGCGCTGTTCACGCTTGAGGACGACCGGGTGGGCTCAACCCGCCAAGGTTCGTTGTTGGTCTGCCCACCCGTGGGTGGTGGCGATTTTGTTGTTGGAGCCAGTGACCNCAGAGCTCTCAGCNGTCTGGGCGGCGAGGCCGAACTGGTCCTGGTGCACGACCACCCCAACGACATTGCGATTCGCTTGTTGGTCCGTGGATCAAGCGGACAATATGAGCGCTTCGAAGCATTGCCCGGCGACACCATTCGCACCTTCGACTTGGTGGCCTTGCTCGCCCCGCTCAATGTCCCGGAAGGCCACGTGGTCGTGGTGGCGTGCAATCTTCAAGGTGACCCCATCGCCCACAATCAGCTTTCCGGATCGGTGCGCTTTCAGAACATGAGTGACGTCGCCGAGTTGCCCGTGGCGGCCTTCCGCGCGATCCCCGGAACAACCGGACAAGCGTTGCCCTCACCCGAACAGCTGTCGCTTGATGGGGTGGAATACGCAGTCCCCGGCAACCGCCAAGTGTTGGACTTCTACGCGGTTGGTTCCAGCCCGGTCTTGGGCCAGCCAGTGCAGACGCAACTGGGTGTGGTGCCTCTGGATTTCGATTTCACCGGACGAAACCCCGAACGCCCGAGCACACAGCTTCGATTTGAAATTTGGAACGAGAACGAAGTGAAGTTCTCGGGCACCAGACATTGTTTCGAAGGCATGGGTTGGGTTGATTTGGCCGACTTGAATGGGCCCACCAACCATTTTCGTCGCCAGTTTTTGGGAACCGAAAGCGGGAAAGCGCGGCTCGATACCAGGGCCAACACCTCGTGTGGAGAGCCAGCTTCNGCCCCNGCTCTGGTGGCCTGGGTTCTCAACGACTTTGGGACGGGTCTTTCAGGTCGCATGCTTCGTTCCACNGGCCGCCAACCTTCANCCATCCACATCCCTACCGTCTCACAGCCAGAAGAATCTGGAACCACTGTGGACAGAGGATCTCTTCTTGGGGACAGCTCGGTGAAGACAGGGGCTGCTGTCCCCAGCCGCTGATCGACAAGGCAGTTTGCCCACAAAATCCTGTTGTCTCTTGGCTTACGTTGACTTTTTCCTGTTTGCGACGAGGATGGGACCTGCTGCTTNTTCGACGGCAGGCAGCCCAAATCAATCCATGGGTGGAGTTGATTTGAGAAGGAGTCATCGTCGATTGGGGTGGAATGGGCCTTTTCATGCACAAGGCCATCAAGCCAGGGTGACNATCCTTGGCATGCCAACAGCAATCGCGTCAGTGAACTCGGAAGGCAGGGTTTGGAATCCCTCTGCATTCTTGGTGGTTGGTCGCTGATGCCACAATCTCCCCCCTGATAGCGGCACCGAAGTTCGGTGTCGCCCGCCGCGGACCGATCTTTTTGGGGTCGGTTCGCATTGAGGGCCTCTGGTCCTGACAACACAATGGCGAACGGAGAAATTCTTCCCTCCCCTTCGGACGTCCTGAGCCGGCCTTGTGGCCGGCTTTTTTCGTTTGGGGCCGCCACAGACCGAGCGGGCGGACGGTTGAATCAGATGCAATGAAATGTAATATTACTAAGCAATGGGGGCCACTCTGGTTCCCTGCAATCTGGAGACCGAGTGATGACACGATGGTTCGTGATGTGCGCGGTGGTTGGAACAACGGCGGGGGCCGACATTTTGAATGTCCCCGGAGACTTCGAGACCATCCAAGCCGCGATCGACGCGCGAGCGGATGGTGACGAAATTGTCGTGGCGCCGGGGACCTACAACGAAGCTCTCTTCGCGGAGACCGTGCCTGGTTCTGGCATTCCACGCAAAGTGTTCACTTTGCGTTCGAGCACCCGCAATCCCGCAGACGTCATCATCGACGCTTCCGGCTTGCAAGCACCGGCGTTGCACTTGATCGAATTCACCGATCCGTGTACGTTCGAAGGACTCACATTCAAGGGCGGCGTGGGGGCGTTGATCACACCTGGGAATTACTTGGCAGGAGGCGGCGCGTGCTGTGAAGCGGCCGATGCCATTTTTACCAAGTGTGTCTTTTTTGGGAACGCGTCCGATCGAGGCGGGGCCATCTTTTCCTACCAGTCCTTTGGTGACTTCCGGGTTGACCATTGCATCTTCCGTGACAACTTCGCGCCTCTCGGTGGTGCGTGGTACAGCGGATTTGGTTCGCCTGACATTGTGCACTCTGTGTTCACCAGAAACTCGGCGGCCAGCAGCCTGCAAGGCAACGGTCCTGGCGCGTTCTACTTTGGCCCGTCGACCAGCCCCAAGATCCGAAATTGCATCGCNTGGGGCAACTTGCCTTCGGCNGTCGGNGGNTTNGGNACNCCTGATATNGCGTATTCCCTGATNGAAGGGTACGTCGGNGGTGTGGCCAACATCGACACCGATCCGATGTTCGTNGATTCCGCNGCCAACAACTTTGCGTTGATGGANAATTCACCCTGCATNGATGCTGGTGATGCGCTGGTCAGCTCGGAAGGTTTGCTTCTTGATTTCGCCGGTCAAAACCGAGGCCTCGATCACCCCGAAGTGCCCAACACCGGTCGATCGATCTTTGAGTTGTGCACCGATCTTGGGGCGTTCGAATTCCAATACGAGTCTGCCCCTCCTCCGAACCCATGCCCCTCTGATGTGAATGGCAGCGGGACAGTGGACTACGAAGATTTGGTCAATGTCTTGGCCAACTGGGGACCTTGCGCGGGCTGAAGCCTTCAGAGGGTTCAGTACACCTCGAGTTTGGTTCGGGCCCCAGGNCGCACGAAGCGTTTGATGCGGGCGGCATCCCATTCGCTTGGATCCATCGCCGCAGTTTCTTCGTCGCGGATCTTCAGGAACTGTTCGGTCAAGCCNCGTTGCGCGAGCAGTCGGAAGACGCCCACTTGCATGCCCGCGAGACCGCAGGCGTACACCATGGCGTTGGGATCGGTGAATCGTGATTCCAATTCAGACCATTCCCGTTCCAAGCGATCGTGAACATANGGNCCNCGGTCGGGNTGGTGGCTCTCTCGGCTGATGGCCCAACGCAACTCAAGGTTGTCGTGCTTCTGCGCTAAAGNTTCGAGTTCTTCCCGGTACAGCAGGTCGGTTTCCCACGGCACACCCAACATCAGCAAGATCTTGGATGGACAAGGCGAGTCCCCTTCCAAGAGCTCTTTGAGAAACCCTCGAAACGGCGCGATGCCGGTTCCGGTGGCCAAGAAGATGTAGTTGTGTTGTTCTGGTGCTTCGGGCAGCAAGAAGCCTTTCCCGTTGGGGCCCGCCACCAAAACCTCGTCGCCGGGGCGCAGATCACACAGGTGGTTGGAGCACACTCCGAGGAACAACTCGTGGCGGTCGGCATCTTCGGCATCTGAATATTCCGAGATCACCCGCTTGGTNGTGGTGGACAGAATTTTGCCCGCGCCGTCTTCGCCTCGGGTGGGGGAGGCGATGGAATAGAGCCGAACGCCGTGGGGCTTGCCTTTTGCGTTTTCACCGGGGGGCACCACGCCAAACGACTGTCCGGCCCGGAACGCACCTTCGAGAGGGGTCCCTGAGACGTCGATCTCGACGTGGCGGACGATGCCGGCTGCCCGGCGCGAGGTGGCGGGCACGCTGGAGTGCACTCGGGCCACCACAGGGTCGTTGGGGCGGACCGCATGCATGGTTACGGATGGAAATACCGGATCGGGAATTGATTTGGTCATTTTGTCGCGGAAGTTTAGTCAATCGGGCATGTCCGCCGATGTGGAGAACAGGCCGATTTCACGCGTGAAGGAGATGGCCCGTACATTTCTATTCTGGAGGTTGGATGGACGCATTCCGCATCAAAGGTCCCTGCAAGTTGGATGGTGAACTCGAAGTCCCTGGCGCGAAAAATGCGGCCTTGCCCCTCATGGCGGCTGCTTTGCTCACGGAAGAGGAAGTGATCCTCCAGGACGTCCCCGCCTACGCCGATGTGGGCAATTTGATTCGACTGTTGCGGTCGCTGGGGGCCAAAGTCACCCACGACGATGTGGACAATCCCCTGGGGGGGACCGTACGGATCCAGTCCGATCACGCGGCCGACCCCACCGCGCCGTACGAGATCGTCAAGACCATGCGGGCCAGCATCAGTGTGCTGGGCCCATTGCTGGCGGCCCGGGGACGGGCTTCGGTCTCGCTTCCTGGTGGCTGCGCCTTTGGTGCTCGGCCAGTTGACCTGCACCTGCACGGACTCCGTTCGCTGGATGCCAAAATTGAATTGGACGGTGGCCAGATTGAAGCCACCGCGCCCGCGGATGGTTTGAAAGGTCGCATCATCTTCATGGGCGGTCCCAACGGGCCTACGGTCGGCGGAACCCAAAATGTGCTGTGTGCGGCGGTCTTGGCCAAGGGACGCACGATCATCGAATCGGCGGCGTGTGAACCTGAAGTCTCTGACCTGGTTCGTTTGCTTCGAGCGATGGGGGCGAAGATCACTGGCGAAGGTTCTCCGCGGTTGTTGGTGGATGGCGTCGAACGCCTGCACGGTTGCACCCACCGCGTGATGCCCGACCGCATCATTGCGGGCACCGATGCCATCGCCGCCGCGATAACCTGCGGCCGGGTGGAACTGAGCAACTATCCGCAGGACTCCTTGCTGGGCGTGGAAGATGTGCTGCAGCGGATTGGGGTTCGGTTTGAATTCCTCGACGACGGAAAAGACCTGTTGCGCCGCACCGTTCGCATCACCGCAGACCGGCGCCAAGAAGCGGTTGAAGTGACGACGCAACCTTGGCCAGGCTTTCCCACCGATCTCCAAGCCCAGCTCTTGGCGGTGTTGACCTTGGCTGACGGCAACAGCGTGGTCACCGAAAAGATTTATTCCGAGCGGTTCAACCACACCGCGGAACTCGAACGCATGGGGGCGGTCTTCCACCGCATTGGCCCTGCGGTTGTGGTGCGCGGTGTGCCTCGACTCAACGGGGCTCCGGTGATGGCTTCCGATCTGCGGGGCTCCGCGTGCTTGGTGCTCGCTGGCCTGGCGGCGTACGGCGAGACGGTGGTTTCTCGGGTCTATCACCTTGATCGTGGATACCACCGCCTTGAGGATCGCTACCGACGACTGGGGGCGGACATTGAGCGCTTCAACGCCGATGCTTCGGATCCAGATGAGCCGGCGGCGGCCATTGAAATTCCGGCCAAGCCCAAGAAGGTTTCGGCGAAGAAGACCACGCCCACGTGACCGATCTGCGGACCGAAGAACTGGATTTTGTGATTCCCGATTCGTGCATCGCCACCCAGCCGGCGACTCCGCGCGATTCGGCCCGTTTGATGGTGGTTCCGCTTGATGGAAGTGCCGTGCAACACCGGGTGGTGCGGGATCTTCCCGACATCTTGCATCACGATGACACGCTTGTCTTGAACCACACACGCGTTCTGCCCGCCCGGTTCCACACCAAGCGCCACGACAGTGGTGGGGCAGTGGAAGGTCTTTTTCTGCAGGAAGTCAACGGGCGTTGGCAATGCTTCCTGAAAGCCGGGGGTCGATTGACGCCGGGGCTGAAGCTTGATTGGTTCGATGGTCAGCACTTGGTGTTGGATGAACCCGCTGCTGAAGGGTGGTGGGTGCGTCCCGAACCCGCGGGATCGCCCGAAGGGTTGTTGGCCGCCGGCGGGGCCACGCCGCTGCCGCCATACATCCGCAAGGCGCGGAAGGACCGTGCCGAGTCGTTTACAGATGCCACGGATCGTGATTGGTATCAAACGGTGTTTGGCGACGGCCGTGCCGCTTCAGTGGCGGCGCCCACGGCAAGTTTGCATCTGACCCCCGAGTTGGTGCAGCAATTCAACAGCCTCCGGGTGGAGCTCGAGGTGGGCGCGGGCACCTTCAAACCCGTGGCCACCGACCGATTGGCCGATCACCCCATGCACACCGAACGCTGTCACGTGCCGCGCGCGACGTTGAAGGCTCTTCCTCAGGCGACCCGGCGCATCGCAGTGGGCACCACCGCCCTGCGGACCCTGGAGTCGTTGCCTTCGCCCTTGCCCACCGAGGATTGGTCTGCAGAAACCGACCTCTTGATCATGCCGGGACACAGATTCCGCTGGGCCGATGGGTTGCTGACCAATTTTCACCTCGCCCGCAGCACACTTTTGGCACTGGTTGCTGCTTTTACCGGCATTGATCGCCTGCGGGACCTTTACGATGAAGCCGTGCAAGAGGGGTATCGCTTTCATTCTTACGGCGACGCCATGTTGCTGCTGCCCGGAGACCACGCGTGAAACCCACCGAATCGTTCTTGGCCGCCGCCGCCGATGCCGGCATTGCTTTTGAATCTGGCGAACTGGACCAGTTGGGCCAGTACCTCGCCCTGCTGGTGGAAGCGAACGAAACCACCAACCTCACCCGTATTGTGGATCCAGACGACGCGTGGCCCCGCCACATTCTGGACGCCCTGCAATTGCTGGCCTTGTTGGGCGAGTTGCCTCCCGAAGCCAAGGTGCTCGATGTGGGTTCCGGCGGTGGGCTCCCGGCGATTCCTCTCGCCATTGTTCGTCCTGATCTGCAATTCACGCTGCTCGAGGCGACGGGGAAGAAGGTCGAATTCCTTTCGTCAACGGCCCAGGCGTTGGGTATGGGCAATGTGAACGTGGTCCAAGATCGCGCCGAAAACGCGGCCGCCTTTCGCGGAGACCATCGCGGGGTGTACCACGCGGTCACGGCCCGCGCGGTGGCGCCTCTGTCCACACTTCTGGAATTGACCATTCCCTTCTTGGTGGAAGGCGGCCTGCTTCTGGCGATCAAGGGCCAGAAGGCTGAGGAAGAAATTGAGGACGCCAAAAAAGCACTGCGGGAACTACGCGGCGTGGTGGTCGGCACCTCACGGCACGAGACCGGCACGATTGTGGTGGTGGAAAAGCGCGGGCCCACACCCCGGCTCTACCCTCGGAGGGACGGCGAACCCAAGCGTCGGCCGCTGTAGCATTCTTTGAATGGCATTCAGCCGCCTTTGAGCGCGCGATCCATTTCCCGTTTGGCATCGCGAGCTTTGATGCTCTCGCGTTTGTCGTAGGACTTTTTGCCGCGGCCAATGCCGATGACCACCTTGGCCCGGCCCGAGACAAAATGCATCCGCAACGGAACCAGCGTGACGCCTTTTTCCGAGGTGGCTTGGGCGAGTTTGTCGATCTCGCGCCGATTGGCCAGCAAGATGCGGTCGCGAACGGGTTGGTGTTGGAAGTGGGAGGCCGCGTTGGGGTACTCGCCGATGTGCACGTTGTGCAAGGTCAACTGGGCCGGTTCGCCATCAGCGCGGGCAAAGCCCTCGGCGAGGTTTACTCGGGCGAGGCGAACGCTTTTGATTTCCGTGCCCGTCAGCTTGATGCCGCAATCCACGGTGTCCGAGATGGCGTAGTCGTAGCGAGCGCGCCGGTTCTCGATCACGGGTTCGTGGTTCGTGGTTTTGGATTGGCCTTTGGACTTGGCCATGGCGGGGCTCCCGAAACGAAGACGGACGGGCCATCGGGCCCGTCCGGCGAGAATGCCCAGAAGAGGACTCGAACCTCCAAGGGATTTTACTCCCACTAGCACCTCAAGCTAG
>NHCD02000030.1 GCA_002168105.2 Phycisphaera sp. TMED24 | reverse complement strand
CGCTTATTGAGAATGAGTTTCAATTTCATGAAAAAACGTCTAAAACATTCATCTTGATGCCCCAAAAACCGCAGAAGAACGTCCATATCCAATAGCGCCCGGATGAACCGATGTCCCCCGAGGCGGAGCCACCAGGGTCCATGCTTGGAGGCCGCTGAAGCGGGCTTTATTGCTCAACGAAGGCGAACAAAGCCTCGCCCAGAGAAGCCCGCTGGGACTGGTCTTTGAGCGCTGCGGTGATCACGCGAGGAAGCTTCTGTCCCCCCGCTTCGGTCACGATTGTGACTTCGGTCTGGTTGAGAATGGGTTCCCAAGCCGCCCGAATTTCGGCCCAAGCGCTTTCGTGCTCTTGCCAATATGCAATCGCGGCGGAAAGGCGCTCTTCCTCCACCCGGACGTATCTGTTCAAGCCACGCTCGTGCACGACAATCTCTTTGGGCTGGCCGGCGTCATCCAATATGACCTTACGGCTCGACTGCTCGTGCACCCAACCTTCTGGCGTCACTGTGTGGGTGTTGATGCATTCCAACACGTGGTAGTCCGAACGCTTGGTGTATTCGCGCCGCGGCAACGGACGCCAAGTGCGATCGCTGATCCATTCGGAATGCTCACCAATGTGCTGCCACGTACCAAAGGATTCATACCGAGGCGCATCGGTGGTTTGGTACACCGCTTGTGTCCAGCGGCCCGCAGCTTGCGCTGGGCTCGACTTGGCTTCCCGCCAGGTGTTGTTGCCGCAGAATTCCATCATGCGGTCATCTTCAAACTGCCAATCCTGCCGCCAGTGCTTCACGACATAGCCGGTGTCTTCGTCGGCCACCAAGATGTGCTGCAAACTGATGAAGTCGCCTCGGTCCTCAACCAACTGGACCCACTCGATGGCGGTCTCTTCGTAAGGCCGCACCAGTTTGTAATCCGCTTGAACTGGTGTCATTTCTTCAAACTGGAATGTCACTTCAAACGCGCCNCACATCCCCAAAATGGCTTCCCGGTCNTGNTCCAAGGAGGAGGAGGAGGCGNTGGAAAGCAGAGCAGCAGTGATGAAGTTNAGCAGCATGGGGGATTCTCCNATTGAAGCGGAGAATCTTACCGCAAATGCGAATCATTCTCAATCGGCCNACTGAAAAGCTTCATTGTGGACGAATCTGGGAAGAAGACTCGACCAGCAACCCAAAACCCCCCATATTGAAGCCATGGCTGCCTTTTCCATTCTGGCCCTTGCCGCTGTCGCCCAATGCCCAGACTGCTGGCTGACGACCGATGGGCCAAACATCGTGCAGTCCAACTCTGGAGATCCCGTGATCCTTCGTGGAGTCGGGCTCGGCTATTGGCTCCTGCAGGAAAATTACATGATGCATCCGCAAGGATGCGAAGGCTGCCCTGACAACCAATGGCAAATGAAGCGTCAATACCTTCAAGAAGGCCAAAGCATGGCTCAGGTCGAAGCGTTCTACGCCAACTGGAGNTCACGCTTCATTACCCGGGGCGACATCGAAGACATCGCCAACATGGGCTTCAACTGTGTGCGCTTGCCCATGCACTACGAACTCTTCTTGACCGCTGAGCAACGGGCCATGCGCAATGCCGTGATCTTGGGCGGTGGGTCCGCTCATGATGCGTACAAAGACGCGCTGGCAGGGTGGGTGGCCGAAGGAAGCATCGCGGCCACCACCGACCTTGATGGTTTCCAACACATCGACGACTTGATCGAGTGGTGCGCGGAGTTCGGCTTGTGGATCAGCTTGGACATGCATGCCGCCCCCGGTAGCCAAGGCGTCACGCTCGGCATCACTGATGGTTTCTACCCCAACAACCTGTGGGAGTACCCCGTCTTTCAAGATGTCTTGGTTGAGATTTGGGACGCCATTTCCGACCGCTACCGCGATGAGTCGCGCATCGCGATGTATGAATTCATCAACGAGCCCAACAGTGTGCCCGGGGGCGGACCGGCCATTCGCGACCTCACCCAGCGGCTCATCACCATGGTGCGCGACAAAGGCGACCAACACTTGATCGGGGTGCATGGGAACGGATACAGCAACGTCTACGACAACATGCTGCCCCAAGACTTCTCCCCCAACTGGGGGCTGGTGTACCACGCCCACCGATACTGGATTGATCCGCAAGACGATGCCATCCCCAATGGCAATCCCAATGTCATCAACCGCATGGTGGATTTGGTGCAGTTCCGGCAAACCCACCAAGTCCCCATTTGGGTCAGTGAAACCGGCGAAAACAACAACGAATGGATGGCTGCGAACATCGACGCCATGGAAGCGGCCGGCGTGGGGTGGTGCCACTGGACGTGGAAGCGCCACGATGTCTTTCAGAACGCGGCCCTCAATCGGATTGGTGGGAACTACCCCACCGATGGCACTTCCGCCATGAACACTGTGCTGGCTTTCATCCACCACAACCAGATCATTCCCAACCCCGACACCCGAGTGGCGATTGGCGCCGACCTTCCTGCACCCGGAAGTTCTGGGTGCACCAGCGATGCAGACAACTGCGCCCCCCCCATTGGCTCCACCATTTCATTGCAGGGATTCCATGGGGAATATGTGAACACCAATGGTGGCAATGGAGACATGACTTGCGACAGCGCACAAGTCGGACCGGACAATCTCTTTGTGCTTGAAGAAGCTGGAGACGGCCGAGTTACCCTTCGGGGCAACAATGGTCGGTACGTCAGCTCCAACAACGGCGTGGAAGCCATGACGTGTGACCGCTTCGACGTGGATGCTTGGGAACGGTTCTCCTGGGTAGAACTCCCAGACGGAAGGGTCGCCCTGCGTGCCGATCACGGTCAGTACGCCAGCTCAAACAACGGCCAAGAAGCCATGCGCTGCGACCGTGACACGGCGTTTGAATGGGAATCCTTTGGCGCCACGGTTGAATCACCGTGTCCATGTCGGTCTGTTGGTGATGTGAACTGCGATGGCGTAGTGGGATTCAGCGACGTCTTGGCGGTGTTGGCCAAGTGGGGNGCNTGNCCCAACTGCTTTGAAGATGTCAACCAAGACGGCGCGGTTGAATTCGCGGANGTCCTCAACCTGCTGGCCAATTGGGGCGGATGCCCCAATTAGCTCAGCAAGCGGGGTTGGTCCCGGACGACAGAACGATCGCCACACTAAAAGAAGCGGGCTCTCCGAAGAGAGCCCGCCAANAAAGAACAACTTTTCTTTTCGCCAATAAAAATTTGGCTCTGATCATCACAAGCCAAATTAGCCGTCCATTGACGACGTTCGATCATATTCCGTGGGGTCAAAAGCGTTGTAGAAACCAACAACCCGCTCGCCATCCCATTCGAAGGTGGCGTAGCCGCGGATGCTCAATTCCTCGCCCGTCTCTCTGACGACACCTTTCCAGGTGTACCACATGTTGGTGAACATGCGGCCGTTGTTGTACATCATCGTGGTAACCACCATGTCCTCGTGACGAATGTCATCAAATGGCGCTCGACCTTCATCAAAGGACTCAATCCATTCCAATTTGGACAATTCGAGGTCGTTCACAAAAATCTGTGCCTCTGGGCTGATCAGGTCATGGAAAGCTCCAAATTCACCCTCGCAATAGCCAGCCGCCATCTCTCGCACCGCCTCGGTGTGCCAGCAGTGTTCGACGATGAATCCTGACCACGCCCCATCATCATGATGATCGTGGTGGTCATCGTGATCGCCATGCCACTCATGGTGCTCTTTGTCTTCTCGCCACTCTTCATGATGACCGTGGTGATCGCCGTGATCACCGTGCCACTCATGGTGCTCTTTGTCTTCTCGCCACTCTTCGTGTTCGAAGCCTTCATACTCCCGTTCAGTCGAGATGTTGATCGTGCAGCCTGAAACCGCGGTGAAAACCCCAAACGCCAGAATCTTTTTCAACATGGTGTATTCCTCCTGTGGGAGGAATGTAACAACAGAGCCACGCACCAATACAACTCAATATCGCCAGATCATGAACTCAGCAGGGGCCAAACCCAGCCAGCAAGATCAACACATCCGCGAAATCAGTGGTGCCGGACCCATCCAAATCGGCTTGGGTGCCATCCCAATCGCTCAGCACGAACAGCAAGTCGTCGAACCCGATGGCCGAGTCGTTGTTGAAGTCCCCGGGACATGGTGGAGCACAAGACACATCGCCACACGATGACGCTTCTCCGCCAAATACTCCCCCGGTCTGCTCACACAAGGAAGCTTCGAGGATGGCGCACGAGGATCCAATACAACATGCACCGGTCAAATTCGGACAAGCCGCGGTGGCACACTCCACCGAGGAGCCTTGGAACACACCGCCACCGAACGCACAGTTTTCGATCGTGGCACTGGTGCACGTGGCATCGGGGAAGCAGCATGCGCCGGCTCCCACGCAAGCGGAAGGCGATGAGCAACCATCCAGCTCCGGGGCAAAGACACCACCGGCTGAAGCACAGGCCGAGGTGCTGAGCAATTGACATGAATCGGACAGGCAACACGGTCCCAAGATGTCACCACAACTTGGGTTGGCATCAATGCGCTCAAACACGAGCAAATCGATGTTGTAGCCGTCGTCGCTTCCACTGTCGTTCACCAACCGGATTGGGATCTGCGTTCCGGTCGCCAACGTCAGTTGTGCTTCGACTTCCACCCAATTTTGCCAGCCTCCAGTCGATGGTACGTCAATGGGCCCGGTCAAATTGACACCATTCGACTCAAGATGAAACGTTCCGCCCGTGGATTGCGAGGCCACGCGGGCCCGGACGGTGTGGATGCCTCCGCATTCGACAGCGGTGGTGAACTGCAGCCATTCCATGGGTTCGATCCAACCCACGTAGTCGCCGCCTGCATCCAAGCTTCCAATGTCAACGCCTTGATCGGTCCGCAGAGAACCACCATTGTTCGTGTGATCTGCATCCCAGAAGCCAACGCTTTGTCCGCCTCGATCAAAATGCTCGGCTTCGATGGTGCCCGGAATCACGTTGTCGGCGAAAGCACCCGGTGCTTCTCGCTTCCAGACCCGAATCCAATCCACTTCGAGCGTCGCAGGGAATGGGGTGGCGCCGTTGGGATAGCCGGGCCAATTGCCGCCCACCGCAAGGTTCAAAATGAAATGGAAGTTCCAGTCAAACGGTGCTTCAGCATCCCCGGGCGCGCTGTCACTGAACCACTGGTTGAGGTTCTTTTGGGAATACAGCACCCCGTCGAAGTACCAACGNATCTGATNNGGATCCCACTCGATNNCGTAATTGTGGAANCCNGTGATCGNNCCNCCNGCCGGGTTGAANGANCCANNNGTTTGTTGGTTGCTGGGCCAAGCNGAGCCGTGGTGCAGTGTGCCGTGTACCACGTCCATGCCATTGATCCACTCCACGATGTCGATCTCGCCTCCGGCCGCCCAGCCGCCGTAGGGGCTGTTGGTGGGCAACATCCAGAACGCTGGCCAGAGCCCTTGCCCTGCGGCTGGAAGCTTGATGCGAGCCTCCATCCTTCCGTAGGTGAACTCTGCATTGCCGAGGGTCCGAATGCGAGCCGAGGTGTACTGGTTGTTTTGCTGACGGGCCACAATGTGAAGTCGCCCGTCTTCCAAGAATAAATTCGAGGGGTTGTCCGTATAAGACTGCCATTCGTTGTTGCCCCACCCTGGGATGCCGTACTGAGAGCCATCTCCGTACTGAGGGGTCCACTTCGTCAGATCAAGGGCCGAACCGTTGAACTCGTCCGACCATGCCAGATGGTCGTATTGGGCGAGAAAGGCGGCACACAGTGAAGCAACAAACATGTTCCTAACATACGCCCGAACTCGCCATGCGGAACCAAACGTTCGCAAACTCCGAGAACAATCCGTCCAATCCGACGCGGTTCAGATGGGTGCCTGAGTGAAATCGGGGCGCAATCGAGAATGTACGTGGCATAAACTCAGCAATGGACCGCGAATCGGACCTGGTGGGAGCTGATATGAGGCTTGACCAAGATCAATGGTTGAACGATTTATACCCAAATATGGGGCCTGGTATATCAAAGTCCGAGAATATGGACGATCGATACAGAAAGAACGATTTGATCGTTTTTAGGTCTACAGTCGAATTCTTCCTTTCGAAATCCGTTCTTGAGCTTCCCGCTCAACGTGCAGGCCTCCAATGGTCGCATCCACACGATCGGCCGGGTCCTCATTCCCGTCGATCTTTGATTCCCCGCTCCTCAGGAATCTCCTAATGAAGGCTCTGGCAACCTGCCAGGGCCTTCGTTGTTATGTGGGAAGCGTGATGTGCATTTCAACCACCGAACCATCACGGGCAAACACGCGCTGGGACCACTCCCGCGGCAACACCGATCCGGAAATCTCTGTCACCCCATCAGCAGTGAGAACCTTGATCGAAGCCGATGAACCCGTCGCGTAGAGAACCGGGACTCCGCACAACTGGAAGAAGACTTCACCCGCGGAAAGTTCGCGCTGGAGCAGCTGGTTCTCCCGAGGCTGGGTCGGCCACTCGTCGTCCAGCATCAAACTGGGCTTGAAGTGGATCTCGCCGCTGGAGAAACGAATCCCGAGTTCCATGCGTCTGGTGAGCAGTTCCTCTTTCACTTGGCCCGTCATGCCCGGCTGCTGAGCGCCGCGGTCTCCCGGAGTGTGGGAATACGCATCAATCGGATACGCGCCGAATTGCTGCGGCGTGCGGCGGAACCCAAGACCATCCCGAACCCGGTGGTACAGCCCGCGCAATTGCTCTTGAATGGCGTCGGGTGCATGGTGGGCGTCCTGCACGCACTCACCGGCCGCCACCAACAATTTGGCGACCATGTGCCAGTACGTGCAGCCGATGCCTTCATAGCCGTACATACCACCTGAACGCCCCGTAAAGGCATGATGGTCAAACACCGACTCGTACAGGTTCACCACGTGTTCGCGATCTTGCTCGACCAGAGTGGACCAATGCTCCTCTTGAGCAAGTTGGTCCAGAACGTGCAGCACCCCACGGCGGTTGACCAGGTCCGGGGCAAAGCGCACCACCCCCGCATGATCTTTCACCACCAACTGACGGTTGTCGGCTTCGACCAATTGCTGCAAGAGAGCCGAGCTCTGAACATCCACCTGACCCTTGGACAAGAAATCTTCGATGAACTTGATGGGATACAACAAGAAGGTGTTGTGGTCCGACCGGTACAGCGTCGAATCAAAGAGTGCTTCCAGAAGATTCGAAGACGCTTCTGCATCCAAGACGCCCGATGACAAGACGGCCACTTGTCCCTCGAGCATCAAGGGCAGACGTGAAACTTCGGCTTGGCCCTCCGAGAAACGAACGAGGTTGTAACCGTCGTAGGTGCCATCCTCCCGTTGACCGGCACGGATGGTGCTCGCCAACCACGACTCCATGTTCCTCAGCAGTTCAAGCAGAGATTCAGGCGCGATGGATTGGACCTCGTGTTCGGTTCGCATGCAACGCCGATAGGTCTCAAACGCTGCGCCCAAGGCATCAACCGCCGCACGGCGGGCGGTCGGATCTTGGGTCGCGGATGCAGGATCGGTCGAGAAGACTTCCCCCAACGATTCGCACCAAGACCAAACGACCGAACGCATCTGCCCGAGTTCACTGTCCTGCAGCAACGTTTGCAGGAGCTTGACATGGCGATGCAGATAGGACGCCGTCACCATAGAGAGCCCGTACCCAGCCAAGGCGTTGTTCGCGTCGTTCCACTCCGGCCGCTGGGTGCACATCCAAATGCCACCACCGGGCACCAACGTTGACATCTTGGACAACACCGGGATCAGCAGTTTTTCCAAGAAGGTGACCTGCAACAACTCGTCGCCTTCGTGCACCAACCGGCCATCGGAGCCAAATTTCTGCCGCCGGGCCTCAC
This sequence comes from Phycisphaera sp. TMED24, assembly GCA_002168105.2. Taxonomy (GTDB): domain Bacteria; phylum Planctomycetota; class Phycisphaerae; order Phycisphaerales; family SM1A02; genus UBA8653. The sequence goes on along the minus strand of NHCD02000030.1, from coordinate 12,619 downwards.
TGGATTCGTGCTGCTCCCAATCAAAGACGATGGATTGCCGAGGATCAGCAACCAACTCTTGGTGAGACTTCAGCGCGTAGGGCACGTCGGCAAAAGAGAACATGGGCACGGACAACCACTCGCGCATCCGCTCGGGATTGATGGAGGCCGACAATTCAAGAAGTCGACTGAGATACGTGATCTGGTGATCGCCCCAGTAGCCAATGTTGCTCCAAGGGTTGTCGGGCTCCGGAACTTCCCAATCGATGCCTTCTCGGGTAAGCCGATACGGATTGAAGCCATCAAGCGTGGTGGCGTTGACGAACTTCAGAATGAAATGATCCACCCAACCTGGGTGAGACAATCCCAGCGCTTCCCAGTTCTGGAAAATGTCACGCCAGTTGCCCTCGTACGCCAAGCGGCGAGAGCCATCTTCGTGCCGCACGCGAATGTTGAACACGTTCCACGGCCGTGACGGATCACCATGGCGACGCCCAAACCAGAACGGGAGGTATTCATAGGTCAACCGAAGCAACTGAAGATCGTCGTGGGCCTGGGCTTCACCCAACAACTCGGTGCGGGTGCACCAAGCTTCAGACGGTCGTGACTCAAGCCAACCCGCATGCTTCTGAGCCACCAGTTGATTGCGTTGGCCTATGAACGCCACGAAATCACCCCAAGGCAACCGCTCGGCTTCCACCGGAATTCCACCCCGCATGTTGTTGAACAGGGTGTTGGAGGCATGATGGATGTCGAGGACAGGATCACCGCTGCATTGGTGCCCGTCGGTTTGCGCCAACAGATCGTGCATGGCGTCGGTGGCCGCGTCTGCTTCAGTGCGAAGCTGAGACAATGTGATGCCATCAACTCGATCAGCCAATGCCGAAACTTCGGTTTGGGTGCGATGCACATCCGCCACCAAAGCCCATGTCAAGGTTTGGCCTTGGCCAACCTGCCCCTCCACGGTGTAAGCAAACTGGCCCGCACGCCCCGTGGCCCGGCGCATGCTTTTGGGCGCAGCACCCCGGACAAACGATTCCACCGACAGTGGGTCAAGGGTGCTTGAGCCATTCCCGACGGCGAAGACGGTCGTTGCACGCAGAGACTCTGCCGGCTCCGCCCGATCGCTCAAGGCGGTCTCCATGGCAAAGGTGGCCACCGAAGTGGAACCAACACACTCCGATCGGGTGTAGGCGTTGACGAGACAACTCATCGATTGCATCACCGGGAGCGACGCTCCCCCGACCTGCAAATCCCTCAGAGCATCCAGGACCTGTACTTCGCAAGAATGCTCGCCGGAGGCTTCCAGAGAAACGGTTCGAACAAAGCCATGCTCATTGCTGAAGGTCCACCACGCGCGGGCCACCAGTCCCAGCCCTTCATGATGGGATTCAAAAACGATCCTGTCCCCCAACACACTCTTGGCCAAATGCCGGCGCTCTTGCGCACCCGAACGGCCCGTGAAGGGCTCCCACAACTCCTCCCCCACTCTGATCCCCGTCCAAGGACCACTGAAGGCATCCACAGCATGCAACAGGTCATCGGTGCGGTACGGGAAGAGACAATGCTGGGCGTTCACGCGTCCCGCCGAAAGCCCTCCCCGGGAAGAGATGTACATCCAGTGCTCTTCCGGGCTGACCACGGTCAGCAAGAAAGGTTCCATCAAATGAGTGTCGAGAATGCGGTAGCAATCCACGCCGTCGATACGGCACAGACCTTCAGTGTGATGGCTCATGGATCAGCCTTTGGTTCCGCTGGTCGAAATACCTTCGACAAACGAGCGTTGGGTCAGAAGAAAGAGCACCAAGACCGGACCAACCATCAGGGTGGTCGCACTCATCAACAGGTGCCAAGGGGTGGTGCCCAAGCGGGACATGAACAGTTGCAAGCCAAGGGCCAGCGTGAACTGATCGCGGTGGGACAGGAAGATGAGTGGGCCAACAAAGTCGTTCCACACAAACATGAAGTGCAACAGGGCCACCACCAACAAAGCCGGCGTGGCCAAAGGAAGCATGATGTGCCGGAAAATGCCGAAGTGACCACAGCCATCGATGCGCGCGGCATCGTCTAGTTCACGAGGGATGGTCATAAAGAATTGACGCATCAAGAAGATGCTGAACGCGTTGCCAAACCAAGCCGGGACCCACAAGGGACCGAACGTTCCGATGAGACCCAGCTCACGGAACATCGTGAACAGCGGAACCATGATCACGGGAAACGGAACCATCATGGTGGCCAACATCAACATGAAGAGCGGCTTGCTGCCCGACCATCGCACCCGGGCAAAGGCATACGCCACCATCGCGCTGGAAACCACCGTGCCGCTGACCGCCAAAATGGCCACCAACAATGTGTTGCGGAGATAACGCCGGAAGTCCAGCGTGCCGTCGGTCATCACCGTGTCCAGATTGCTGGCCAAGTTGCCTGGCATTTCGCCGGCGGTTTCTGGGAAGAGCGTCTGCCCCCCTTCGGCAAAGCGCTCACCTTCTCCCCCAGCAATCAACAGCATGTAGCCAATGGGAAACAACGCCACCGCGGTCACCAACGTGAGCAAGACGTAAACCAAGGTGGTGCGAATTCTTTCCATCAGGCGCCTCGGTAGTACACAAACCGTTGCCCAAGCAACAGGACCAAACCAGTCAACACCAAAATGGCGGCGAATTGGACCAAACCAAGCACCGAGGCATACCCCATGTCTCCGTATTGGAACGCTTGGTCATAGACATACATCGCGAAGAAGTACGTGGAACGTCCCGGTCCCCCACCGGTCATCACCAGAGGCATCACAAACACTTGGGCCGCGTTGATGATGCCAATGACCACGTTGAACAAGATCACCGGAGAAATCATCGGCAAAGTCACATGGACAAATCTTCCCCAAGAGCCCACCCCATCAAGTGATGCCGCCTCATGCAATTGTTTGGGAACATCGCGCAAGCCCGCCAGATAAATCACCACCGCGGGCCCCACNCCCCACAAGCTCATCATTAAGAGGGCGGTCCACGCCCAAGCCCCCGAACCAAACCAATTGGGACCTTCGACACCGATGAGCCCGAGCATTTGATTGGCCGCGCCCAGTTCTCCATCAAAGCCGAGCTTGAAGATGGCCGCCACCGCAATCAAAGGAAGAACCGAAGGTACGAAGACGGCCGAGCGCCAGAACGCTTGGAATCGAGCAGGCTTGGAAAGCAACACCGCCAGAGCAATGGACAGCACCGTTCCCACCACAATCGAAAGCAAACCAAAGAAGAAGGTATTCCAGGCCACGGTGCCCAAGATTGGATCGTCCGCCAATCTGGCGAAGTTCTTGGTGCCCACCATGATCGGGGGTTCCAAGAGCGTGTAATCCGTGAAGGCGTACCAAATTCCTAGGCCGACCGGCAACGCGGTGAAGAGTACGAAACCAGCGAGCCACGGCGCAGCCCACGGCAAGAAGGTTAAAAATCCGTCCCGCTTCACAGTTGAGACTCCCGCAACGCTCGACGAGCAGCGGCCCGGGTCAACTGGGCTTGAACTTCTTCTTGCACTTGCGCAAAGGCTTCCGCAGGAGTGGCCTGCAAGACATCGATTTGGCTCATCCCAGCGCCCAACGAGTTGCTGAACTCAGGCCAGACCTCGGTGAAGGGCTCNGCAAAAGCATTTTGGCTCACCATGATGTTCTGGTGCACCTCGATGGAGCGATTGGGATGCTCAGCGAGGAACGAGCCGCTCGGCTTGACCAAAGGCGAAGGCTTTCCGTGACCCGAAGCCAATTGCTCCAAATTTTCTGGCTGCTGCAAGAACGACACAAAGGCCAAAGATCCCTCGGGATGTCGAACATTGCGGGGCACCACCAACACATCGCACTCGATGGACCCATGAGGATTGGCCGCATCTTGCACCGACGGATCCACCGGGAATGGCGCTGCGGCATAATCCATCAGGTTGTCGCCCATTTCCTCTTGCATGAACTTGGCCACCCAGGGCCCCTGCAAGGTCGTGGCCAATCGCCCGCTAAAGAAATTGCGGTACGGCGAGGGGTTGTCGACCAAAGCACCTTGGAAGCGACGCAAGTTTTCGAGCCCCCAACGCTGCGGGAACGATTGCACCCATTCGTACGCGCGAATCATGCCGGGGCTGTTCACCATGGCCTGATCGGTAGCGGCGTCGTACATCTGGCCACCAAAAAATGGGCCGTAGGACCAGTTCCACCAGCCAGGGTCACCCGGTAAAAATCCGGCCCGCTCGACTTTGCCTTCTTGGTCGCGGATGGTCAGAGCATTGATCACTTCATCGAATTCAGAAATGGTGGCCGGAGGTTGATCGGGGTCGAAACCGAACTTCTTGAACATCGCACGGTCGTAGTACAACGCAATCGACGAGCACGTGGTCGGGGCCGCGTCTTGGACATCACCAAAAAGGATTGGTCGCAACACCGAGGCGTAGTCATCTCGGCTTCGCCCCAAGGATTCCAAGGGCAACAACGCGCCTGAGCGCCGGAAAAATGGAATGTTGCGATGCCAAAGACCCAGCAAGTCAGGTGGGTCTTCCGCCGCAATCGCAATTTTGGCCTTGCGGTCCAGACCACTCACGCTGAGATAGTTGACCCACCATCGGTCTTGACTGGCGTTGAATGCGTCAACCACGGTCTGCATCGCGGCGGCTTCATGACCCGTCCACTTTTCCCAGTAGTCCAACACGATTCGACCAGCAGGCATGTCGTTGCGTCTCGTACCACCCAAAAAGGCATAGCCCGCGGCCGCAGCGCCGAAGGCCCCGAGGGCAGCACGTCTGGTGATGGAGGTTTGAGAATCCAAGCAATTCATTCTAATCCGAACCAACGAAAATGCCTCTACACTCATGATCTATGGCCGAAGTGCGACTGCGTTCGATCGAAAAAGAATTCTCTGGTGGCGTCCATGCGGTAAAACCGTGTGATCTCGACATCAGCGATGGTGAATTTTTGGTCTTGGTTGGCCCCTCGGGCTGCGGGAAGTCCACCTTGCTGCGCATGATCGCCGGTTTGGAGGAGCCCAGCGGCGGAACCATCAACATCGGCAGTCGCGATGTCACACATGTAGATCCTGCCGATCGTGACATCGCCATGGTGTTTCAGAATTACGCCCTCTATCCCCATAAGAGCGCAAAGGAGAACATGGCCTTTGCTTTGCGACTTCGGAAGGTTCCGAAAGCAGAACGAGAACGACGGGTCGCCGAGACCGCAAAGATGCTGGGCATCGAAGAGTTGCTGAACCGAAAGCCCGGCGCCATGTCGGGTGGCCAGCAGCAACGGGTCGCCCTGGGCCGGGCCATCGTGCGCGATCCCGCTTGCTTCTTGTTTGATGAGCCACTGTCCAATCTCGACGCCAAGATGCGTAACCACACGCGTTCCGAGTTGCGTCGACTGCACAAAGAGTTGCAAACCACCAGCGTGTACGTCACCCATGATCAAGAAGAAGCCATGACCCTAGGCGATCGTGTCGCGGTGATGAAGGACGGCGTCATGCAACAAGTAGGGACCCCACTCGAGGTGTACCGCGCTCCAGCCAATCTCTTTGTGGCCGGCTTCATTGGCACCCCCGCCATGAATCTCATGCAAGGTGAAGCCAAAGATGGCCACGCCACATTGACCTCCGGATTCCAAGTAAGTGTTCCAGCTTCACTTGATGGCCCCATCACAGTCGGGGTTCGCCCCCAACACTTCCGGGTAGCTTCCGACAATGATCAAGGCGCGGTCGAATTGAAGGCCCGCCTGGTGGAACCTCTTGGCGACTTGGCCGATGTGCACCTCGAAGCAGCCGATGGCTCCACCCTTCTGGCTCGTCTGGATGCGGAATGGGCGCCAGCCGAAGGTGCAACTTGCCCCATCGTGATTGACCGCGACCGCCACCACTGCTTTGACAGTGCCGNCCAACGGGTCAACTGATCCGCAAGTGAATTAGGCGGGGCTTTCCGCCAACTTCGCGCCGTTGGATTCGATGATGGTGCGATACCAACGCGCGGAATCCTTCAGGGTTCGAGCTTGCGTCTGGTAGTCGACGTGGATCAATCCAAAGCGCTTGGTGTATCCCTCGCCCCATTCAAAATTGTCCATGATGGACCAGTGGAAGTATCCATCCACTTCGGTCCCGTCGGCGATGGCTTTTTCCAGCTCCAACAAATACTGCCGCGTGAAGTCGATGCGCTGTCCGTCGCGGACGCGACCGTCGAGACCCACCCAGTCCATGGAAGCCAATCCGTTCTCGGTGATCACCACGGGCAGACCAAAATGCTTGTGGGCCCAGTAAGGCCCCCAACGCAAGGCCGCAGGGGTCACCGGCCAATCGAAGCAGGTGATGGGGTGGCCAACCGCGTGGGGCACGTGTTCGGGCTCACCGTCGGCCCCGGCTTTCACCACCCCACCTTGGTAGATGTTGAGTCCCACGAAATCCATGGGCTGCTTGATGGTGTTGAAATCGGAGTCGGGGAAGTCGGGCATGTGCTCGGCGTAGGTCTTCAAGCCGGTTTCTGGGTAATGTCCAAAACATGCTGGCTCAAACCACCACGCGTTGTTGAAGTGGTTGCCAAACTCCACACTCTTCTGGACTTTTTCCGCGGCGGCATAATCTTCCGGCGAGTCACTGGCCGGAATGGTGGCTTGACCCACCGGGGCAATGCCGATGCGGCCCGGCTTACTGCACGACGCCCGCAAGACTTGGACAGCTTTTCCGTGGGCCAANAGGGTGTGGTGTCCGGCAAGAAGTTGTTCTCGCGTGGTTAAGGTCAAGCCCGGCGCGTGAACGGCGTTGCGGTGACCATGATCGATGTACACCTGCGGTTCGTTGAGGGTCATCCAATGCGTGACCCGATCACCCAATCGCTTGGCCACGACTTCGGTGTACTCGGCGAACCAATCGGCACTCTCGCGGTTCAGCCACCCACCTTGCTGAAACACTTTGGACGGGAAATCCCAGTGGTACAGCGTGACCCACGGTGTGATGTTGTTGGCGAGCAACGTATCGATCAGTCGGTCGTAGAACGCCAGCCCTTCTTCGTTGACGGCCCCGGTCCCTTCGGGAAGAATGCGGGGCCAGGCCAGCGACAAACGATACGCCTGAAGGCCAATCTCACCCATCAGGGCAATGTCTTCTTCGAAGCGGTGATAGTGGTCACAAGCCACAGCGCCACTGTGGCCCTGCTTCACGGCATCCGGACGGTCACAATAATCATCCCAGACACTCGGCTTGCGTCCCCCCANACTGGCGGCACCTTCGATCTGATACGCGGCCGCCGCAGCGCCCCACACAAAATCNTCTTTGAATGGCATGCAAAATCTCCCAAGAGTCTTCGAATGAAGGGACATACAGTAACCACATGCTGTGGACCCTCCTCCTTCTGAACGAATTCGATTTGATCTTNCANGACGATTTCTCCACCACCGCCNAGCGNTANGAAGGCTGGACTTTGGTGGGAGACNCCGCNCAACAANATCTGGGACTNGTTCGTCCCGGCGAACAAGTNCTTCTTCGNGGNNCANGGNCTCCNGCAGGCCNCNCTGCGCTGGCTGGANGACCAAGCCAATGTGGTGGGGGAAGACCTTTGGCAAGAGGGCGTTCCCGCCACCGCGCCGCCCGCGGCCAGAGCCGTTGGACTGACATTGGAGGACTACGCCGGCGCAAGCAGCCTCTCGGTCACCGTCGCGCCACCGGCTGAAGATCGCTTGGGCGGCCTCGGCAATTTCGAACGTCCCGACGGCGGGGTCGAAGGCTGGTCCGCATTCAATCAGGCCATCGCCTGGGAAGGGATCGGCCGGGACGGCGGCGGCCTGCGGACCGTTGGTCCGCTCAATGAGCGCTACGGCGGCTCAGGTCTGGAGCGACGCTTCGATGTTCAGGCGGGAACANTCCTTCACGCCTCGGTATTTGGCCGTACTCCAGTGAATGCGACGGTTCAGAAGACAAAAAACTTTGGCGTGCTGAGGGTGGAGTGCTTGGCTGAAGATGGACGTGTTCTGGAGTGGAGAGAAACTCGTCCCGTCGACGCGGAAAAAGAATCAGGAGTCGATGGTCAGTGGCACCAAGCAAGTTGTGAAATGCCAACACCAATTGGCACGGCTTCTTGTCGAGTGGTTCTGGTGTTTGTGCAACCAGAATTTGAAGCCGGCACGATCGACTTTGACGATCTCAAGATTCACACGGAAGATCAAAAACTACAGCTGCATGAAAATTTTGACCAGGTGAACCACGCCCAAGAATCATGGTCCATCCAAGGGGAATCACGGTACGAACTGGAGACGCCTCTCTCCGGCACTGCCGCGCTCTTTTTACGAGCAAACACCGAACTCTCGGTGCCGGTCGTCTTGGATCCTTCCCGAGCAGTGACCATCAGTTTGGCCGCTCAAGGCTTGGTGAACGCCGAGCTTCGATTCCCAAATGGAGAACACCCACCCATCGCGTTGGACGACAGCAGCGATGCCGGTCAAGGCTGGCGGGCCTGGAGATCGACTCGCATGCAGGATCTTCCAAGCAATGCGAAAGTGGTGGTCCGGGCCCGTGGCGACGTGCTGGTGGATGCCCTCCGCGTCAGCCAACCCACCGCCAACGCCGAGACTCGAAGTCTGCCGATTATGAATGGGAACTTGGATGGCCAGTTGCCCAACACCAGTAACTGGGAAATTGCCAATGACGAATGGAGCTTCAACAACGAGATGCAGTTCTACGCGCAAGACTGCGTCAGCGTGCGAAATGGCACGTTGCACCTCACCGCGTTGAACCGACCCGTGGGCACACGAAAGTATTCCAGTGGGCACGCCACCACGAAGCACCAACACGCCGTGAAGTGGGGACGCTGGGAAGTCCGAGCACGGCTCCCTGAAGGACGCGGCTATTGGCCCGCAATTTGGCTGCTGCCCACCGACGGTTCCTGGCCACCCGAAGTTGACATCATGGAATTCATCGGACATGAGCCCAACAAGGTCCACCACTCCGCGCACTGGGGGCCGCTGCGCGATGGCCTCAAACCATGGGATCTTGGCCAGACCTCAACCAAGACTTTTGCCGGGCCCGACTTCACCAAAGACTTTCACGATTTCGCGTGTGAGTGGACCCCCGAAGGCGTGGTGTGGTTCGTCGATGGGGTGGAACGACACCGAACAACGGCTTCACCCCGCAAGCCGATGTACTTGATCTTGAATCTGGCCGTCGGTGGCGACTGGCCTGGCCCCCCCGACGAAACCACACCTTGGAACGCAAGCATGGAGGTGGAACACGTGAAAATATGGAAATGGATCGGGAGCAAACCCGAAAAGCGCATCAAAGAGTTGAAGTGGAACAAGCGCTTGCTCGTTCTGGATACTACCACGGTCAAAGCTCAGGACCTCAGAACCGAAATTGACCGCAACATCGCCGCCTGGCGTGACCGAGATCTGCACTTGGTTCTCTTGGATGGTGACCGCGTGGGAGGTGAAGAAGCAGAACAAGACGCCTCGTTCTGGAGAAAGAAATTCCGGATCGTTCAGGAAGGCGCGGTGTTGGTGGGCAAAGATGGCGGCGTCAAAGAACGTTGGTCCGTGGCACCGCAGTTGCAAGAAATCTTTGACTTGGTGGACGCGATGCCGATGCGGCAACGTGAACTCCGAGATGCAACAAACGATTAACCGTACGCCTCTTCGCCGTGCACCGGGAGATCGAGGCCCGACTCTTCTTGATCTTCCAAGACACGAACCCGCATTACCGATCGCAAGAACACAAAGATGCCAACCGTGACGATGGCGGCCCACAGTCCACCCGCCAAAGCGCCGACCGTTTGCTTCATCAAGAGTTCAAAGCCGCCGCCGTAGAGCAGCCCGCCCTCCAACGCGAAGACCCCAGTCAAGACGGAACCCACCAGTCCCCCCACACCGTGACAGGCGAAAACATCAAGGCTGTCGTCAATGCCAGATTTGGCAAACAGACTGATGGCGTAGAACGCGGCGGCTGATCCCAAGACACCCATCGCAATCGCACCCATTGGCGAGACGAAACCGGCAGCTGGGGTGATCGTGACCAATCCCACCACCGCACCAATCATGGCACCAACTGCCGATGGACGCCGGCGTTGACGCCACTCCAAGGTGGTCCAAGCCATCATGGCCGCTGCCGCAGCAAGCGTGGTCGTCATGACCGCCATGGCCGCGGTTTCGTTGGCGGCCAATGCCGATCCGCCATTGAATCCGAACCAGCCAAACCACAGCAATCCCCCGCCCAGCAGAACAAACGGCACATTGTGGGGACGAGCTTCCGCTTCTTGGGTACTTCGACGTCCCAGCATGATCGCACACACCACGGCCGAGACGCCCGCACTGATGTGCACCACGGTGCCACCCGCGAAGTCAAGCACACCCCACGCGCCAATCCAACCTCCGCCCCACACCCAGTGGCAAAGTGGGGCGTAACACACGATGGACCACAACATGATGAAGAGGACATACGCGCTGAATCGCATCCGTTCCACCACGGCGCCCGAGATCAGAGCTGGAGTAATGATGGCAAAAGTCATTTGAAACATCGCGAACAAAATGGCCGGAATGGCCAAACCGTCTTCGATGCCTTCCACACCGCGAAGGCCAACATGCTCAAACGAACCAAACCACGCGCCTCCATCACCAAACGCAATCGAATAACCGAGGGCCACCCAACACAACGCGCCGATGCCCATGGCGATCACACTCATCATCATGGTGTTCAAAACACTCTGGCCCCGAACCAAACCGCCGTAGAAGAAGGCCAAGCCTGGCGTCATCAACAGCACCAAAGCCGAAGAGGTCAAAATCCATCCTGTGTCCGCTGCAGAAATTGTGGGCATGCTGGAATCATGAAAGCCGGCTCGACGATTTTCAACACCCTCCTAGTTCTATTGCGACATACGTTCACTGTGTTGATTGGCTCACGACAGGATTTGCCTCAAAGACACCGGCTTGTACGGAGAACACGACAAAACACCCCGAGCCCTTCACGCTTTAGCATCAAACCATGTTGATGCTTTTGGCTGCCAGTCTTCTCGCTGATCCCGTGCCGGTCTATGTCATTGCGGGGCAATCCAATGCTGAGGGATACGGCGTCCCCCATGCCCAACTTGAAACCATCCACGAAGTCACCGTGGTGTGGCCAGGACGCGCTCAAGGAGAGAAGGCGGGGCCTTTGCAGGCGGGCTGGGGCGCAAACGAAAAGATGATTGGGCCGGAGTACGGGTTTGGCCAAGAAATGAACCGCCACCACCAAAGCCCCGTGGTGGTGGTGAAAACAGCCTGGGGTGGCAAAGATGTTTGGTGTGACTTTCGCAGCCCTTCGGCGGGAGACTTCAACTGGGCGGAGCGGCAAATGAAGGCTCGCGAAGAACGCGAAGGCCGATCACGCCAAGCGGGCTCGTTCTTCAACGCCATGGTCAACAACATCAAGGCTGGCGTTAATCAAGCCCAAGTTCACCTGGGCCGCAGCGATCTGGAGCTGAAGGGACTCGTTTGGGTTCAAGGCTGGAACGACTACTGCCAGTGGCCGGTGGAAGAAGCAGGATCACCTTTCGGCCGAGGCATTATTGAACGGTACTCCCACAACTTGAAACACATGTTGCATGATCTTCGCACAGCGCTGAACGCCACCGCCCTTCCAATTGTGATCGGAGAACTTGGCGTCCACGGCACTGATGTCCCGAAATCACGATCCGGCTGGGCGCTCCGTGCCTTTCGAACCGCACAAGCCGAAACCGCCAGTCAACTTGACCACTGTTGCTTTGCCCCGACAGCGGCATTCTGGGACGCCCACGCAACCGATCATTGGGAGTGCCACTACAACGGCTCCGCTGAAAGTTATCTGCGCATGGGACGCACCTTTGCCCTGCATCTGCTGGCCCTCGATGCTTTGCCCAAGGGACAAGCACTGAAATGGCAAGCGAGCCAACAAGGCTTGCAGACCATGTTGCGTCAATATCCACCAGAGTCGGGCGGCTTGGCCTTGTGGGGCTCAAGTATTTTCCGACTGTGGGAACGAGCGCCCGCCCACTTCTCCGAGTACGAAGTGACGAACTTGGCGTTTGGAGGCGCTCGATCCTGGGAAACGTTGCATTACGCCAACGAAACCCTCTTCCCGGTGCAACCCAACACCATCTTTTATTACTGCGGCAGCAACGACGTCAACGCCGGAGAAAACGCGGCCGATATTGCTGAGCGTTTTCGACTCTTTTCTGAACTGACACGCGACCGATTGCCGGATACCCAGATCTTCTTCGGCGCGATCAACCGATCACCCGAAAAGAAGGACCGCTGGCCCGTCGTGAATGAGGCGAATCAATTGGTGGCGTCCTACTGCGAAACGCAAGACGGGCGGACCTTTGTCAACCTCAATCAAGTGCTTGAAGCTGACGACGGGTCCACCCGTCAAGACATGTTCTTACCCGATCGTCTGCACCTCACGGAGAGGGCATACGAAGGGTTTGCTGAGATGATGCACGAGGCACTGGAACAACAGGTCCAGTCCCCGTAACGCATCAATCTTCGTAGTCGTCCTTGTCGTGACGGCGATCGCCTTTTTCTCGAGGACCAGGATCTTGAGGAGGAACATCTCCGAAGTTGCCGCCGCCACCACCGAAGCCGCCACGGCCACCGCCGCCACCGCCACCGAAGCCGCCACGGCCACCGCCGCCGCCACCG
>NHCD02000029.1 GCA_002168105.2 Phycisphaera sp. TMED24 | reverse complement strand
ATTGGTGTCGCAAACCAAGTCCCCAGATGTGGCGCAAGCGGAACCGCATCCCCCTTGGAAGGTGTGGAGCAGACCGAGATAATGCCCCACCTCGTGGGTCAAAGTTCGGCCAAGGTCGTATGGAGCTTGCGTCGAACAATCACCCCAAGATGACCAAAGGACCACCACTCGGTCGCTCTGGTCTCCAGCAATACCTTGCTGCGGGAATCCTGGCACGTAGCCGAGGTTGCCTCCGGCCGTGTTGGTGTAAATGTTCATGTATTGGGAGGGATCCCAGGCCAAGCTGTTCCAGTAGTTCCCTCCATCATTGAACCAAGTGCTGTTGTTGGAATAGGTGATGCCGTTGGTTGGGTTTCCGTCGGGATCCACTTCCGCCAAGAAGAATTCAATCTGCACGTCGGTACCAGGTGCTCCGTTGGTCCCCGGGAGTGCCAAGAAATCTTCGTTGAGAATGCGAATGCCGCTCTCAACGCAGTCGATCGAGAGATTGCCTTGGCTGCCGTTGGTAAGCACATGCACCACGCAGGGAATTCGGTACAAAGTCACGCTTGGGTCGTAGACCGGAGACGGGTTGGTCGAGCTTAAGGAACAGTCGGCCCCTGATCCGCCGAACCCGTTGATGCCATCTTCGATCGAGGTGGTATCCAGCCCACAGCGCCACAGTCGACCGGGTCGTGCGGCGAAGTAGGCGTTCCAATCTTCGTAGGTGATGTTGTCCTCAACAATGCGGCCATCGGAGTACTGCCAGGGCCCATCATGATTGGGCGGGGGTACATCAGGGCTAGCAAAAAGCGACACAAAGCAGAAGAAGGGGTTGATCATGGTTTCTCAATTCAATGTGTGGTTGTCCGAAGATGTCACGGATCTTGGTTGGCCGCTGTATTCGTTAACAGGGACCCCATTTGGATAGTAAATTCAAGAGGTCGTTGAACTCCACGAGGCCGTTGCCATCGAAATCTTCCTCGCAACCTCCACAAGCACCCCACGATCCAAGGACTTCAAGCAGGTCGGCAAAATCAACCAATCCACTGTCGTTCAGGTCTTCAGGGCACTGGGGTGGTGCACATGAACTCGAGGCACAGTCGGCGGCGTCAGATACTCCGCCGACATTCGAGCAGGTATTAGGAAGCAGGACAACACAGTCACCGCTCGTCAGGCAACACGCACGAGGAGCACAGCCATTGTCGGCGCAGTCAGATCCAAGACCGACAAAAAATCCGCCGCCATTCGCGCAACCTGCTGGGGTGAGATCAGAGCATTGGGAGCCAAAGCAGCAAGCGCCGATCGACGGTGGAGGACACGGTGATGGTGCGCAGGTGGTCTCTGCCCCCTCAAAGGCCCCACCGGCGGAGTCACATTCGTCGTTGAACACCGAAACGCAGGAGCCGTTGGCAAAGCAGCAGGCTCCAGGTGCAGGAATACCAAACTCTCCCCCGCGAGACTCGATCGCGTTCCGGTACACCGCCGAACCTGTCCACCACGAGATGTCTCCATACGTGCTGGTACTGGTGGTTCCTCCGGAAAGTACGCCTGCGATAACCCATTCTCCTCCCAGTTGGACGAGAACTGGACCGCCACTGTCGCCACCAGCAGTGGTTGCTTCGTACTGCAAAGGGGTAGAACTACTTCCGCCGATTGAATTGGCGTTGTTGCTTCCGTTATCAAAGTCTGTGGAAATAATGTTGGAGCCACCTCCACCTGAGGCGGGGCTTCCGTATCGATCAATAATATTTTCTCCACCCCATCGATATCCATCGGAACTGAAGTTGTGGCCAGAACTCCCCAGGCCGTTGAGACCATAGCCGACAGTTGCGCAAAGCATTCCTTCGAGTTCATTGGTCTGGTCAATAAGTCGCATGGGTACCGCGACACTCGCTGGCACGGGGGAACTCAACGTGAGAATGGAGACATCACCTCCGTCCAAAAGTGATCCGCTTCCATCGGGAAGGAACGAGGATTGGACGGTTCGAAAAACAAGGCCGCCACCATTCAGGTTGTCTCCAAAGACAATTTGACTTCCTGGTCCAGCGCCGCAGTGGCGAGCGCACAGCACAACATTCGGAGCGATCAAGGTCCCGGTGCACCCTCCACCGACGGATACGACGGCGTCAAAGGCAGCCCCATAAGCCCGTCCTCCAGAGATGCCCATGGCGTTGTTGACGACAATTCTTGGAAAAATTCCCCACTCTGCTTGGGTGGAATCGGATGGGTCATAGTTGTTGACGTCAATTTGACGCTGAGAAAGCAGGTCTCCAGTTTGGCCATCCACAATCGCTTCCATGTGCGTCGGACTGACCGGCTCTCCGCTGTCGGCCAGCGTGGTGATGACTTCCCAGCACAATCTGGCATGGGTATTGGTTTGGAACCAAACAACGTTTGCCTCTGAAGCCACAGGGAAATCAACGTTGGCTTCAGCAACGGTTGCCGCAAGATTCTTTGAAATTGCGGGGTAAGTGGCATCAAAGGTTGCTGGATCCTCGAACTGGTCCAAGCCAGGGATCACGAAGTTGTTGCCGTTCGATTCAGCAAGGACTCGTGCGCCGTGCAGCGGTATTCGATCAACAAACCTTTGGTAGTAGTTGGCCTGCGGCGGATCGTACGATTTTCCAGAAATCATTTGGATGCTGGACGGCTGATTCAGTTGGTCGGTGACTTCTGATTGTTTGGACATGAAGTCTTGGCCAAAAGTCGGGTTTAAGCTCAACAAACTGAGCGCTGTGAGCAAATGTGCGGATTTCATAGAAGTTTCCAATCGCTTTATTAGCAATCTCCAAAGGCAGCAAGCATCACGAGCAGGTCCGCGAAGTCCACCGTTCCGTTGTCGTTGATGTCTTCATCGCAGGTCCCGCAGGGGCCCCATGCTGCAAGCAGTGACAAGATGTCGTTGAAATCAACGGCACCGTTGTTGTCCAAATCTTCGGGGCAGGGTTGTTCGCAAGAGACGCTGCCACAATCGACGCCGGAGCCACCGAAGGTCCCGGCGACTGCCAAGCAAAGGGCCTCATCAAGTTGTGCGCAGGTGCCATCGATGCAGCAAGCGCCGGTTAAGGGTATGCAGTCCACGGTGGCACAGGCCGAGCCGGTATTTTGGAAGCTGCCGCCAGCCGCGTTGCATTGCACCTCGTTGGTCGAGGTACAGGCATCAGTGCCGAAGCAGCAGGCTCCGGCCAGACAATCGACTCCGGCACAAGTGCTGTCTACGCCTCGGAATTCACCACCGCCGTTGGCGCATTCTGAGACTTCAACCACGGAGCACGTTCCGCTGGGGAAGCAGCAAGAGCCTTCGGGCTCTGGGATTTCGCAGGTTCCTTGATCGGCCGGGCAATCCTCACCCAGTCCAAAGAAGAAGCCACCACTGCCCTCACATCCACTTTCGTCAAGATCTGTGCAGAATCCGGAATTGAAGCAGCACGCGCCGGCATCGGGAACAGCGGTTCCAATGCAGTTGCTGGTAGCAGCGGTTGTTTGGATGGTGTTTCGACTGTTGGTGCTGAACGTATTGGAGCAGGTCAGCGAGGAATTCATGGTGTTGCCGTCATCAATGTGATTGCAGCCCCAGTTGTGTCCAAGCTCATGACTGATCAAGTCGGTCTGGCAAGAGGTACTGAACCCAGTTTCGCAAAGGCCGTACCCAATGTTCGTACTGCAGATGGCGTCGAGGTAGGCCACACCAATGGTGCCGCCATCAAGGTTGCGCCCGCTAAACATTTGGACCAAATCGCGTTGAACACTTTGTTGGCTGCCAATCCAATGGCTTCGAACTTGATCGAGCAAGCCGCCAGCATTGGTCGTGTTGTAGGGGTCACTGGCGTTGCTTCTGACAATGATGGTCGTGATGGTGTGCGTGACGTTGACTTCTGGTTCGTAGTTAAAGCCATTCACATTGTTGATGTCGGAGTTGATTTTGGACTCTGAATTTCCGCCGTAGTCTTGGTAGAACTCGTAATCCATATCACACGCCAGTTCGCATTCGTCGAGAAGTCCGCCGAGAAATCCGGAAGGCAAGTCCGGAATTTCTTCGAAGCCATCTTGAAGTTCTTCATCAGAAAAGATCGGAAGGTCGTCGACTCCGCACGTTCCTTTGCATGGTTCTACTTCGGATTCATGTCTTAGGACCTGCCCGCCCAAGTCATCTTCTTCGATCCACCAACGACCATCCTCGTCTTCGAATCCTCCGACGAGTTGATCTCCAACCACCCCGGCAACCACTCGGGTCTCTGGCTGTCCAGTCAAGATGCCGCGATAGGTGTTCACTGGTCCGGGCTCGACTTCGATGTACGAGCCATCACGCTGTTGTTCAAGCACTCGGTAGTTGCCCGCTCGGACCGAATGGCGATACAGATCCAGTGTCCATGTCCGGCCGTCTTCTCCGTGCAAGGTGGCTTGCATGGTTATCGGAAGCGATGGGTCAAAGACCGATTGAATAGGAGTCCCAGTCGGTTCCATGCCACCCGTAAAAGCAGTGACAAGAGACGGCAAGAGATACAAAATCATGGGGTAAAGCTTCCTCTGGTTCAGACGTATAAATACGTCATAAACAGTGTTCGCCTTTTGTGAAGCGAGGCTCCTAAAAAGTGGTGATTTCTAAAGGAAAACCTGAAAAGTCTGGTTTAGATCCCGCCGCGCAACTCTCGGTTTGAGCCAAATTTGGCCAGCAGTTTGCGAACGCTCGGGTCTTCGACCCGCATGGCGTCTGCGTCCTTTTTCTGGTTGTCCTTTTCCCGGTCGGCGGCAGATCGCATGGTCAAGGACACTTTTCTTTTGCCCTCATCGATGCTCAAAATCGTGACTTGAACCACCATGTCTGGCTTCAGAACCGCTGATGGATGCTGAATACGGCGATTGCTGATCTCTGAGATGTGCACCAATCCCTCGATTCCAGGGGCCACCTCAACGAATGCGCCAAAATCAAGGATTTTGGTGACGCGTCCGGAGAGTTCTGCTCCAACTTCAAGGCTTCCAGACGCGGCCACGAATGGATCTTCCATCGTCTGCTTCAGTGAAAGGGCAACTCTGGTTTTGCCCTCTTTTTTCTCGATTTTGAGCACTTTGACTCGAATCGTCTGGCCAACCCTCACCACCTGAGCGGGATCATTCACGCGGGAATGCGACAATTCGGCAACGTGGACGAGTCCTTGCAGTCCTCCGAGGTCCACGAAGGCCCCAAACGGTTGCAGGCTTTGCACCGTTCCTTCAACCGTGTCTCCCACCGTGAGATTTTTCAGAAGTTCTTTGCGACGCTCCCTTTGCGCAACAATCAGCAAGGCGCGGCGGCTCAGGATGACATTCTTGCCTCCCTCACGAACTTCGATCACCTTGGCTTCCAGTTTGAGTCCGACAAAGTTGTCAAAGCTCTCGTGGTGAACAACATCAACCTGAGAAGCTGGCATAAAGCAGCGGATTCCCTTGAACGACAGCTCCAATCCACCTTTGTTGGCCTTTTTGACCAACGCTTCCACAACCTGCCCTTTTTCAAGGGTTTGGCCTTTCACAGGAGTGGCTGAACCCTCGAGTCTCAGCGGCCAAAGTCCCTCTGCGTCTTGGGCGGGGCCAAGCACGAAGATGAATCGGTCACCTGGATTGGGGAACGAGTCAAATTGATCGAGGCTGCAGATCCCATTGTCCTTGGGGCCAAACTCAACGACCGCTTCCTTTCGATCCAAATTGACGGTTTGGACGGATCCAGTGGTCCGTGCGCCAGGAGCGAGCTCGACCAGATTCTGGGCCGCGTTCATCGCCCCCAAAGCGGCATTTAAGATCGCAGTTGGGTCTACAGGCGGGGCACTATCGTTCACTGCCGTTGGTGTGGAGGCAACCTCGGGATCCGATGGGGCTTCTTGATCAGCTAAAAGTGCATCGACCTCAGCCGAGATTCCCGACGACAGGTCTTCGGGGGTTGGATCGGAGGGAGTTGCCTCCGCAGCCGGTGTTTCAGCCGAAGGAGTCTCTGGGGAGGGACTCTGCTCGACCTTTTCCGCCGAGGGCTCTGGGGATGATTGGTTGGTGGGCTGTGGATCAATATCACTCATGGTGTTCAAATTGTACCGAGTGAACATGCTTCTTCCCACGTGGAAAGAGCCGCGATCACCGCCACAATGTGCTCTGACCGGTATGATCGTTCCTTCGGAGCAGCCGATCGGTTGCCAAAGGAGGCTTGTGCAACATGGCAGGCAATCAAAGGGCATGGGGTATCGAAGTCGGTGTCGCAGCGGTGAAGGCGATCTGCCTTGAACGCAGTGGGGATCAGGTTGCCGTTTCTGATTTCTGCGTGATTCCACACAGCCGGACACTCGGTGATCCCGATCTCAGTGGACAAGAATCGGACGCCATTGTTCGATTTTCTTTGGGCCAGTTGATCAGCCAGAAATCGCTCGAAGGCGAGACTCTGGTCATGAATCTTCCGGGCCAAGATGCGTTGATCCGCTTCGCCAAGTTGCCTCCGGCTGAACCAAAAGCCATTCCTGGGTTGGTTGAGTACGAAGCAAAACAACAAATCCCCTTCCCTATTGAGGAAGTGGAGTGGGACTACCAGGCCTTTCAAGATGACGACTCCCCCGAGATCGAAGTCGGCATCTTCGCCACAACTCGGGCCAAAGTACAAGACCTGCTTTCGCGGTGGTCTGATTCGGGGTTGTCGCCCGAGGCCCTGACCGTTGGTCCTTTGGCTGTCTTGAATGCGGTCGCTTGGGATTCTGGTCTGGTTGACTCGAACAAGAACGGTGCTTCCATCCGCGATGAAGAGGAGCCGCTGGTTGTTCTTGATATTGGCACCCACGCTTCCGATGTGGTTATCGCCCATCGTGGGCGTTGCTGGATTCGCACATTCCCCGTCGGGGGAACCCACTTCACTCAAGCCGTGAAGGACACTTTCCATTTGCCGTATGCCAAAGCCGAAAGCTTGAAGCAAGACGCCGCCAGCAGCAAGTACACCAAGCAGATCATGCAAGCCATGCGGCCTGTTTTCAGTGATTTGCTCGATGATTTGCAAAAAACCATCAACTACTACCAAGGTCAAAATCCTGGGACTCAAATCAAGAAAATTGTCGGCTTGGGTTCCACGTTCCGAATCGCAGGACTCCGAAAGTTCCTTGGTGCTCAACTCGGACTGGATATCGTTCGACTTGACGAATTCCAGCGGATTTCCGTCGGTGGACGCGAAGCCGCAAGCTTCGCCGAGCACACTGTCACGTTGGGAACCGCATATGGGTTGGCCTTGCAGGGGGTCGGCCTTGGCTCGGTGGAAGCCAACCTGGTTCCATCGACCATTTTGCGAACACAAATGTGGGCGGCCAAGACCAAGTGGTTTGTGGCGGCTGGCGTCTTGATCGCCTTGGGTTTGACCTCCAGCGTCTTGGGGCCCATCGCTGAGCGAGGACAATTTCAAGGCGAGACGGCATTGTCGCAAGCACGCTCTGCCGCAAGTGCGGCCACCGCGTTGCAGTCTCAATTTGACGCAGCCAAGGGGAACGCACAGTCCAGTGCTGCTGCGGACAACATCCGTGGGCTCCTCGAAGATCGTGAAGTTTGGAATTGGCTTGTTCGTGATGTTCACAGCGCCTTGGACTCTTCGAATCCTCAGCGTGAGTTGCTCCGAGCCTCGGCCGGGGATCTTTCCATTGATCCAGGGGAAAGACGACTCGTCCGTCTTCGTCATATGTCTGGTGTGTATTCGGGTGAAAGCAAGCGAGTGGCGGTCACGATGCATGTGGAAGTGACCCACGACGGCCCCAATGACTTCTTAAACCGAACGGTTGCCGCTTGGCTTCGCCAGCAAGCTGAGGAAGAACTGGAGGGACGCCCGTACACCATCGTTGCCGACTCGGTTCAACTGAATGCCACCTCCCGCACCCAAGCCAACGTGGAAGCGGATGGCACGGTGACCGGTGATCCTGGCAACAGCTCTGCTGGATTTGCGGCCCCAGCTCCAGGTCAATCCTCCGGTGCTCGGCCCGGAATGGGCGGTATGGGCATGGGAATGGGACAACCAGCCGGTGGGGGTGGTGGCATGGGTATGGCTGGCCAAGGGCGACGGGCCCGAGGTGCTGGACGTCAAGCACCTGGGGCTGGACTTGGTGGCAACACCGCGCCGGCCGGTGGCCAAGCCGCGCCCCCCACAGGAGGCGCTTTTGGCGGTATTGGTGGCTTTGGTGCTCCAAGAGGCCCCCGCGGCAATGAGGGGTCATCGGATCCCTCTGAAATCGGAGCCGCCGAAATATTGAAAGATGCGGTTTTGCCCACCGCACCTGCTCGTCTTCCCAGCGGGACCACGTACTACATCTACCCAGTGACCTTTGAGGTCGAGTTGGACCAATCCGGTGCCACGCCTTCTTCAGAGTTTGATGAGTACTCAAGCAGCACGAAGAAGTCTCGGAATGGAGGACAGGCATGAACACCAAAAAAGTGATTGCACTCTTGAAGGCGAACCTTTGGTCTCTGCTGACCTTGGTGCTTTCATTGGGTATCGGCGGTGGCGCGGTGGTTTGGGCCTCAGGTGAGCGTGAGAAAGTTGAATCTACGCTCTCCGAACGCGCCAAAGTCGTGAATCAGTTGGATGGATTCCATCGTGGCAGCCTCGACGTATCGATCGCAGGAAGCAACATTGTTTCCGGTTCAGGGGTCCCAACCTCCAAGTTGATCGAAGAGGTCAACGCGCAAGTTGAACGAAGCAACGCATATGCGGAAGCATTTGTTGCTGACGCAGAATCTTTTCACCTCCGCGGCCGCAAGCCATTCAACACCGAGCTGTTCCCTGAACCTCCATCTTCAAAACGAGAAGTGATTCCCGAAACGTTCCATGGGCAAATGGCATCTGCGTACGCTCAATTGGAGAGCAAAGTGGCTGCCGTCAAGCCCCTTGGCGAAGAGGAGTTGGTTGAAAAATTGCGGGCCCGTCGACGCATGTACCTGGGCGGTCTGGATGAAATCCCGGAAGAAAATCTGGACGACTACCGCGTCGCCATGTCCGAGCAAAGAGTCTCGTCATTGCGTGACCGGGCCATGGAAGGCGGGGTCTACCTCGACGCCGCGGCCTTAGATTTTGCTCCTTACGAGCAAACCAAGTCGTATGCCTTGGGCGAGCTCTACCTGTGGCAATGGGACTACTGGATCCGCGAAGACATTTTGCAAGCGTTGACTGCCAACAACCGTCCCGAAGGTGTGTTTGAGAATCCGGTCAAGCACATTCGTAGAATTGCTCCAGAGCCAATAGCTTCATTGGAAGGTGGGTCTGGTCAGCCTGGTCCCGGGGGAATGGGCATGGGTGGAGGTGCTCCCGGTGGCAGTGGTACGGCCGGAGGGCCAAACTCTCTTGATCAGCAAATCACCAAAGACCTTTCCTACTCACTGACCGGTCGCCAAAGCAACGGCGTCTGGGATGTTCGTCCAGTTGACATTTTGATGGTGGTGGAGACCGCGCGTCTTCCTGAAGTCATTGATGAACTGACCCGGAAGAACTTCTTCACGGTTCTTGACGTCTCATTGACTCCAGTTGATTCCTTTGCCGCGTTGGCAGAAGGCTGTTACTACGGATCGGCCCCCGTTTCTGACGTTGCGCTTCGTCTCGAAACCGTGTGGTTCCGTTCTTTGCATCATGACAAATCAAAAGTGACTTCTGCAGGATCGACCGATGGGTTTGATGCCGGATCTGGTGCTCAAGTCTCTTGGTGGATGCCTGCTGACTTGCGGAAGGCGCTGGGCATTCCTGTCGCTGACCCGATGGGAGATCAGGGTATGGATGGTGGAATGACGGGCCCAGGATCGGAGGGTTGGCGCTAAGCGCCGAGGTGCATCATGAAGACCAAAGGGATCACAGTCGTTGAACGCTTCATCGAGAAGGGCATTCTTGGCTTGGCGGCGGTTTTTGCTGTCGCATTCGCTGCCATGCAACTTCTTTCTGAAGCCCCCACCACCAAGGCCGCTGGGGGAGAAGTCAACCCCGGCACCGTTGACACACGGTTGGAGGAGCAAACCCGGCGCCTCAAAGCCGCTATTGAGGTTGAAGGTCTGCCCGCAGGCGTGGAACTGATGGAAGCATCCGGGGAAGTTGGGGCATCTTTTGCCGAGTTGGTGGAGACTCCGACTGTTGGCTTCCGCAGAGTGCAGGTTACGGAGGCCGCCGTTGATCTCGGTGGTGTCGGTGGCATCACGCTTACTGCTGGTGCATACAACGTCCCTGCTCTACCAGGCCCTTCGCAGGTCTTTGTTGAAACCCATTTTGATGCGATAACGATTTATGATCTTGAACTGTCGAGCGATGACGAATCAATTCTCGAATCGCGTCTTGGCGTGACAGGTTCACGCGGCGATATTGTTTGGAACACGATCGGCTTTCAGATCCCTTGGGATCAAATGGATGCGGCCATGCGTGACGCTCCTGGCGACGACCGGGAAATGCCAGAAGCTTGGTATTCCGGACAAATTGATGTCTTGGATATTGTGGTGGAACGTCAGCAGCGCGTCGATGGGGAGTGGGCTCCAGCGGTCGTCCTCAAAACCATGCCAGCGCGTTGGTCACTTCGTGACAACCTGATTGAAGACGGGTTGTCTCGAAAAGATCGTGATGCCATTGTTGAATCGCTTTGGTTGGACCGGGGCCAAGATCGAACGCCGTCGCCGATTTTGCAAGACATTCTCCGTCCAGAGTTCTACGCCACTGCGAGTGATCGCTGGAGCGCTCCTTTGGCCCCTTCAGCGCAGGAGGATGATGCCTCCAAGGGGGACAATTGGCGTGAAATCGCCAACTGGAAACGAAAGCTTCGTGAGGCCCAGAAAAAAGCCAACCGCCGAGCCGCCTCGATTGAGGGATTGGGGGGGACCCCTGGTGAGGTGGACGAACCTGACCGCAACGAACGGAAGCCAGGTCAGGGATCAGGCCCAAGTGGCCTCGGTGGCGGTGATCGCAACCGTGGATCTGGTGGAGGCAGTGGGCGAAGGGAATCAAGTGGCAAACGTGCAGCCCCTGGTGCTGGTCTGAGTTCAGGTTCAGGCGGCTTCGGGGCTGGTACAGGCACTCCAGAAGACCCTGAAAAGAAAAAGCGTCAGTTGGCCGGCTTGCAGAAGCAATACCAAGATGCCTTGAAAGATGTTTCGAAAGCTCAGGACCGACTGCGTGCGTTGGGATATGACCCATCTCAAGCTGGCGCGGTGGAGCTTGCGGGCTTGGCCGACGACCTCGCGGTGGCATGGTTCCATGACCTAGAAGTTGAACCAGGAGCGGAATACCGGTACCGGGTTCGGTTTGATGTGCTGAACCCGTTCTTTGCTCGACAACTTGATCTCCAAGAAGCCCAAATCAGTCTGGCGAAGTCCATGGTCATGCCCACGGAGAATTCCTCTTGGACCGACACCGTTGCGGTTCCTGGCTTCAGTCAGTTCTTTTTGACTGGGGGCCAAGTTGACGCCTCCAAAATGCAGGCCGAAGTGTTCTGCTTCAAGGAGGGGCGTTGGTGGTCGCACACGTACAACCGGCTTCAACTTGGCGCCAGAATTGGTGACACACAACGGAAACAAAACGGCGATGAACGCGTTGAAATTGATTTTGGTACCGATTGGATGCCGGTGGATCTAGAAATTGACTACTCCATGGGGGACGAAGACATTGAAGCTGGTCAAGCCGCCATTGTGCGATTGCAGCATGTCAGTGACCATGCACGGCCTCTCCTGTCCCGAAGCGTTTGGCTCGATGGCACAAGTCTTTCCCGAGATCAGTTCACGCAATGGGTTGATGAAGCGGACGCCTTGGCGGAACCCGAATCTGAGGATGATGAGCAGGATGCGCCCCAAGGGCCTCCATCTGGTGGCGGCGGGGGCATCGGCTTTGGCGGTTCAAGCGGCTCTTCCGGTGGGGGTCGAGGCGATAGGTAAACCGCCTTGCCACAATTACTTTTGGAGGCTCGGCCCTGGTGCCGAGCCTTTTTTTACTCTCTCTGTAGGAGTCAAAAAGTCCGAGAATTGGGTGTGCTCTCAGGCCCAACGTCCGAGAACTTGTCGAAGAAAAAAGCAAAAAAAAGAGTGCACAGGTCTTCAATCACATTGACAGATGCTCGGGTTCTGCTAAACTCCTCGGCTCGCCTCTTCGTCCGCACCTCAGCGGGCAAAGTGGCAACCTGCTTGCGGGTAAAGGGCAACCAGTCGCTCTTTGACAACTGCATGATTCGAGACGATCTGCCGGTCGACTCCTCCTTCCCCACGCGGAATTTTGGTCCGCGAGGCTTGAAGGTTTGGATCAACCAAGAGGGCAGATCGTGAACACGTAGATGACTTGTTCGTGATGACACCTCCACTTTGTTGGAGTGCACACGAACGGTGAGACATGAGCATGCCTGAGAAAGGCTCGTGCCGATTCGACGATGTCGGGTCGGAATGATCACGGGCCTAAGGGCACATGGCGGATGTCTTGGCGTCGAGAGGCGATGAAGGACGTGGTAACCTGCGATAAGCCCGAAGGAGCCGGTAACAGGCTTTGATTTTGGGATTTCCGAATGGGGCAACCCACCCTGCGGGGTACTCAATACTGAATGTATAGGTATTGAGAGCGAACCTGGTGAACTGAAACATCTAAGTAGCCAGAGGAAAAGAAAGCAAACGCGATTCCCTTAGTAGCGGCGAGCGAACAGGGACCAACCGACAGACTCACGAACCACCTGGAAAGGTGGACCACAGAAGGTGACAGTCCTGTAATGACGAGTCGGCCAGCCCACGAGTAGTACGGAGCCCGTGAAACTCCGTGCGAACATGGGGGGTCCACCCCCTAAGGCTAAATACTCCTCGACGACCGATAGTGAACCAGTAAGGTGACTGAACGATGAAAAGCACCCCGACAAGGGGAGTGAAAAGTACCTGAAACCATGTGCCTACAAGCGGTGGGAGCCTTCGGGTGACCGCGTGCCTTTTGCATAATGATCCTGCGAGTTGGTCTTCATAGCTAGGTTAAGCAGTAACGCTGCGGAGCCGTAGGGAAACCGAGCCTGAAAGGGCGTTGAGTTGTGGGGACCAGACGCGAAACCTTAGTGATCTACCCATGGGCAGGTTGAAGGCCGGGTAACACCGGCTGGAGGACCGAACTCACTAACGTTGAAAAGTTAGGGGATGACCTGTGGGGAGGACTAAAAGTGTAATCAAACTGGGAGATAGCTCGTTCTCCGCGAAATGCCTTTAGGGGCAGCCTCGTGTTACATCCAGCAGGGGTAGAGCACTGACTCGGGCTGGGGGGTATTGCACCTACCCACCTGAATCAAACTCCGAATACTGTTGGACTCTGTCACGGGAGTGAGCCCATGGGAGATAATTTCCATGGACGAAAGGGAAACAACCCTCACCACCGGCTAAGGTCCCCAAACGGGACTCAGTTCTTAAGGTAGTCAAGATGCAGTGACAGCCAGGATGTTGGCTTAGAAGCAGCCACCATTTAAAGAGTGCGTAACAGCTCACTGGTCGAGGATTTTGGCGCCGATAATGATCGGGAATCAAGTTTCGTACCGAAGCCGTGGACGAAAGTGGTAGCGGAGCGTTGCTGTCAGCGCTGAAGGCGTCTCGTGAGGGACGTTGGAGCGGCAGCAAGTGAATATGCAGGATTGAGTAACGATAAACGGAGTGAGAATCTCCGTCGCCGAAAGCCTAAGGGTTCCTGGGGAAGGGAAATCCGCCCAGGGTAAGGCGGGACCTAAGACGAGCCCGACAGGGGTAGTCGATGGACAGCCGGTTAATATTCCGGCCCTCACGGTGAGATCAAAGCGAAGTGCGGATTCGAAAGCTACACGGGACAGTGAAGCGTCCGTCAGTGGGTGGAAGAGTTCCAAGAAAAGCTTCGTGGGCAATCCGTGACCCGTACTAAAACTGACACAGGTAGGCGTGGTGAATAACCTCAGGCGCTCGAGAGAATGGTTGTGAAGGAACTAGGCAAATTGACCCCGTACGTTAGCAATAAGGGGGCCCTACCGGTTAAACGGAGGGCGCAGAGAAAAGGCTCTGACGACTGTTTATCAAAAACACAGCACTGTGCAAACTCGAAAGAGGACGTATACAGTGTGACTCCTGCTCGGTGCCAGAATGTTAAGGAAGTAGGTTAGCTCCGGCGAAGCTTACGACTGAAGCACTGGTAAACAGCGGCCGTAACTATGACGGTCCTAAGGTAGCGAAATTCCTTGTCGGGTAAGTTCCGACGCGCATGAATGGCGTAACGATTGGCGCACTGTCTCCACAACCAACTCGGTGAAATAGTAGTGGCGGTGAAGATGCCGCCTTACCGTGGCAAGACGGAAAGACCCCGTGGACCTTTACTGTAGGCTTGTATTGATCACGATTCTGTGATGCGTAGGATAGGTGGGAGGCTTTGAAGTCAGGATTTCGGTCCTGGTGGAGCCGTTGGTGAAATACCACTCTTTGCATTGTTGTGATCTAACCCTGACTCCCATGAAGCTGGGCAGGGAACCGTGCATGCCGGGCAGTTTGACTGGGGCGGTCTCCTCCTAAAGTGTAACGGAGGAGCACAAAGGTCAGCTCAACGCGGTTGGAAACCGTGTTTCGAGTGTAAGAGCACAAGCTGGCTTTACTGCGAGACAAACAGGTCGAGCAGTTACGAAAGTAGGTTCTAGTGATCCTGCGATCCCGTGTGGAAGGGTCGTAGCTCATCGGATAAAAGGTACCCCGGGGATAACAGGCTTATCGCTCCCGAGCGTCCATAGCGGCGGAGCGGTTTGGCACCTCGATGTCGGCTCATCGCATCCTGGGGCTGTAGGTGGTCCCAAGGGTTGGGCTGTTCGCCCATTAAAGCGGTACGCGAGCTGGGTTCAGACCGGCGTGAGCCAGGTCGGTCCCTATCTGCCATGGTCGTAGCAACGTTGATAGGATCTTTCCTTAGTACGAGAGGATTGGGAAGGACCAACCCCTGGTGCGCCAGTTGACCCGCTCGGGTCACAGCTGGGTAGCTAAGTTGGGCAGGGATAACCGCTGAAAGCATCTAAGCGGGAAGCCCCTCTAGAGATGAGCGTTGTATTGAGACCCCCGGAAGACTACCGGGTTGATAGGCCGCACGTGTAAGGGTAGAAATATCCTCAGCGAAGCGGTACTAATGGTCGAGTCCCGTGATCATTTTGACCGGACACCCTCGAATGTTGTTTGGCTTGTCCAAACAATGCTCTTGGAGCCAGTCAATAGCTGGACCCTCTAGGTTCCAGCAAATTGATACTCGAGCCTTTCACAGGCTTGCAAGTCTCTCCATTTCTGATTCTTGTCAGATTTGGAATCTACGTCCTCGAATCACGCGAACGTCACGCTTCGCCTCCAAGCGAAGCATCGTTCATGATTGACGAAAGTCAGTTGTGAGCCTTGTCGGTGACCATAGTCGCGGGGAAATACCTGATTCCATTCCGAACTCAGTCGTCAAGCCCTCGACGCCGATGATACTGCACCGCGGGAAAGTAGGTCATCGCCGACTCCATGGCCCCGCACAGCCAAAAGCTGTGCGGGGCCTTCTTCGTTTCACACCATTCCACTCGGTGGGTCTCAAACTTGAACGACTAAGATGCCTTCATGGCAAAGATCTTGGTCGCCATGAGCGGAGGGGTTGATTCTTCTGTTGCTGCCGCGATGCTGCAACGAGAAGGTCATGAAGTCGTGGGTTGCTTTATGCGACTGGGCTCCCCAGGTGACACATTTGATGAACTTGAACCGTTCGACACCGCAGGTGTGGTGTGTGATCCGGCGAAAATACGCATTGGCCATCAAGGCTGCTGCTCGATCAACGATGCTGCAGATGCACGTGANGTCTCTGCACAACTCGGNGTAGCGTTCTACGTCTGCAACTTTAAAAAGGACTTTGGTCGCATCATTGATTACTTCGTCGATGAATACGAACAAGGTCGAACCCCTAATCCCTGTGTGCGGTGCAATGACTGGTTGAAATTCGGCAAACTCCACGACTACGCGAAGTCCATTGGGGCTGAAGCTGTGGCTTCAGGGCATTACGCACGTACCNAACTGCAGCCCGACGGTTCAACTTCGCTGCACCGAGGTCTTGATCGTGCCAAAGATCAGTCATACGTTCTGTTTGGCGCCCCACGAGACCGTCTCGGAGAAATGCGACTTCCGATTGGCAGTTTGTCCAAGCCCGAAGTTCGCTCTCTCGCCGAAGAATTTGGCCTTCCCGTTTTTGACAAGCCTGATTCCCAGGAAATCTGCTTTGTTCCCGATGGAGACTACGCCGGTTTGGTTGAGCGACGCCGCCCTGGGTCTTTGACGCCAGGTCCAATCGTTGATGAGTCGGGCCAACAACTTGGGGTTCATGAAGGCCACCAACATTTCACCATTGGCCAACGTCGCGGTTTGGGGGTCGCATTGGGGCATCCCGTCTTTGTTGTGGATCGAATTCCCGATTCCAATACAGTTGTGGTCGGTCCNCGCGAACGACTGGCCAGTCAAGGCCTCTTCGCCACCGACACCAACTGGCTTATTGACCCACCGCCCGCTGGAAGTTCGCTGCGTTGCCAAGCCAAGATTCGTTACAACGCGGAGCCTGTGTTGGCCGAGGTTGTCCGTCATGAGGGGGACGCCTTCGAGGTCCAGTTCGACACCCCTCAGGATGCCGTTGCNCCGGGACAAGCATGCGTCTTGTACGACGAAGCCGCAGATCAGGTGTTGGGTGGTGGATGGATTGATCGTGCTCGATCTGAGTAGAGGCCGTGCTTGACCTTGTGGAGTACAAGGAGGCTCACGAAATACCATGCAGAAGCACGGGNAGCACTTCTCCCGAAGAACCCGAAAGCGTGAGGTCTGCCAAATTCCCGGCCACGTGTTCCCCAGGATTCACCACCACTACGTGAGCCCGCACTGATTTTGCCATCGTGATCAAGTCTGCGGCTGGTGTCACTTCGGCGCGAGTTCCGATCACAAGGAGCAGATCGCACGACAACGCCCATTGTTCTGCCTGTTGCAGGACTCGTTCATCCAACGGTTCATAAAACCAGACCACGTCTGGACGAGTTGGGGCATTGCACTCGGGACACATTTCCGGTGGGCGTCCAACGGTCACGTCAATCCTCGTCTCATACCCGCAGTTGTTGTGGCACCGTTCCCGGAGCAACGTTCCATGCAAATGCAAGACGTTGTCGCATCCGGCACGTTCNAGCAGGTCGTCGACGTTTTGGGTGGCGTGTCGCCATGAAGTTTTCGCCAAGGCGAGGTGGCCTTCGTTTGGTTCGGCTTTTGGAAGTGCTATTCGGCGTTCCCAGTACCAATTTCGTACGGCTTGCGGGTCGTCTTGGAATCCTTGTGGAGTTGCGTATTTTTCCACGTCAACTTGGTTCCACAGACCGTCCTTTGTTCGGAAGGCAGAGATTCCGCTCTCAACACTGAGGCCCGCACCACTGAACACCATTGGTGCCTTGGCATTCTGGCACCAATCTTGTGCGGTTTTCATCAGTTCATGTGGGATCTGGCTCATAGCGGGGTGATTTCTTGAGGCGCCGCGGTTGCCTGTGTGGTCCTTGGAACCAAGGATCAAAGTTTCACTCAAANCTTAACGCTCAGGATCCGTGGGAGCTGAGGGTGTTGATGGTTCAGGATCACTGGGNGCACTGGCTTTCGAATCAGCCGCTTCAGGTTGCGGCTCAGGGTTTTCTGTTGGTGCAGAATCTTGGGTAGGGATGGGGGCCTTCGCGGCCAGTCGTTCCGCCCACCGAACTTGGGTTTCGCTAGGCAGACGATCCACAATGGCCTGCCATACCTCCAGTTCGACCAGTTCGACATCGTCTTGCTCGAGGATCGAACGCACCGTGGCATCAAGGTGATCCACCACTGGACCGACATCGAGACCGTCATTTGTCGTAGCCATTGCTTTTGCCAGTTCGATCAGAGCGGGTCGAACTTGTTGATCGACGGTATCGCAACTCGCAAGCACCCGAACCCAGTTGGATTTTGATTCTTGTGACTTCGCGGTGTTCCAATAGCTTTGTCGCAAGGCAAGTTCCAAGAGCACGTCATTTTTGGCTGCTTCAGAGTTCATGAAATTCTCGGCCAATGCNTTTGCTTCGGTGCTTCTTCCGACTCGAGCCAGCGCCCGGGTAACACTTCGAATCGATAGATCTCTCGTGGTTGGATCATCTGTCAGCCGGGGCAAAATCCATGAATCCCAGTGTTCTTGATCGAACAACTCTCTGCGGACTCGAGCGGCTTCCATCCCCAGAACCCGTTCGAGCGAAAGATCAGTGTTGTACAGCTGGTTCGGATTGGTTCGGCGGGCAAGGTGCACCACCGCCAATTCCCATTTCGGCTTTAACTTCAGGGTCACCAATTGGTTGATTTGTTCGACATCAAGCAAGTCCACCACAAAATCCTGATCAACAAATCCCCCACTCGGGTTGTGATTCAGACAGGCTGTCAGCCATGGCTCAACTTGAAAGTTCGCCTCAGAACGGGGGCTGAGTTCTGACACCGCTCCAAGTTCAGCCAAGCCCCATGCGGCATCAAGTGATCGTTGCTGATCGGGTGATCGGAGTTGCTGTCGCAGTAAATCCCTGAATTTCTCACCACTCATCCTGGCTCGAAGTTTGATGGCTTCTGGAGATGGTGCACCCTTCGCCAAATATCGGTCAAGCCAATCTTGAAGACTGCTTCGTTGCTGACNGTTGAACAGGTCGCGCAGGCTTGTGGTCCGATCGAGAGCCAAGAGAACACCCACTCCAACTTCTTCGGAACCCACTTGATTCCTCAGCAGGCCCAACGCTGGAAGGGCTGCTTCTTTGACCGGGTTTCGAATGAGATGCACACCCCATTGCTGAATCACCGAGGTGCGCTGCATTTCCAGTCGATCAGCGATGGCGATCGCCGTGGATTGAGGATTGACCTTGGAGAGAATGTTNGCTGCCAAAATTTTGTTGGCTTCATCCGAGTCATCCAATGTGGTCATCAATGCCACTGCAATTGGATCGGAAGGCGAGATCCCATCTCGCAATCTTTCATCGATCCGAATCATGGCCGCACGTCGTATGGGGGCCACGTCTGAGGACAGGTCATCACGAAGTTGGCTGGCGCGTTCNGCTTCTGGAANCAGGTTGTAAATCGTCGACCGGCTCNGCATCAATGATGCGGCAAACCGTTCTCGTTCCTCTTCTGCTTCGACACGGCGTTCATTTTCCAATCGGCACTCTGACCCGTTTGGAGTCAGGATCGGAATCCAGGCTTGAGGGTTGCTGAGATTGGTGGTGATAGGGCGGTTTGGGGCCAGTCGGCTCCACAAGGACCGCAGACCATCGAAGACTTCCAGCCGAATATCCTCGTGAGCCTCAGAGCTGGCCAGGGCGATCAACACACTTGCCCCTTCACCACCGGCAAAAACAGAAAGGGCAAAGACGGCACGTCGACGTTGGTCAAGCGGGCGTTCCACACTGCATGCCGCCTCCAACATCATGACGCTGTCACCGCCGTACCGGGTCAGTGCGGACAAGAGTGGGGTGGCAAGCGTGGAGTTCCCGTTCCGCAACCATCGCTCCATGATCGGTTCGATGACATCGCGCGGGGGATCGTTCATCTCGGCGATTGCTTCGAGCGTCGACAGAGCAACAGTTTCCTCTGCAGATTGGATGGCGCGAACCAAGATCGATTGCGCGGCCTCAGTGCCAATGTCGGCGAGGTCATTGACCGAAATTTTTCTCAGGTCTGGTTCCAAACTGACATCAAAAACATTCCGCTCGATGAGTTTGAGCCGGGGGTTGTTCTCGTCGGCGGGCACCATGTTTGGTGCAGCTGCAATCAACAGGCTGGTGAGGAACACAATCAACATTCACCATCCTACGAAGGTCCAAGCGATTCGTTCAGGACAACTTGGCATCCTTGCGAGAAGGCCGNAGAGATCCTCGAGCCGAGTCATCTCGGCTCTTTTGACGTCTTGTCTGTGGGTGGTGGTCCTGCTGTCGCGATCAGAGCGTGGCAGAGGTGAAGGGCAAGAGAGCCATGTGGCGGGCACGCTTGATGGCTTGGGCAACCCTGCGTTGCTCGCTTGCAGTGAGGTTCAATCGCTTGCGACCGTACATTTTTCCGTTTGGAGTCAGCAGACGACGAAGCTCTTCGTGGCACTTGTAATCGGCATACCACTGGCCTCGGGTGTCTTGACGAAGAAATCCATCACGGTTGGTTTCGCTGCGGTTGAATTGAGACATATCTGGGCTCCAGTCCTGGAAATTCAGCGGTCTGTGAATTGCCCTCGAACAACGTCGAGGGCGACGGGGTAGAAGAAAGATTGTACCACAACCCAGGCCTCATCTGGGGTGAGAATTCGACGAGATCAGCGGTTCGCTTTGGGCCCCTCTTGGGTTAAAAGCGAACCTATGGCGTTCTGAAGGCGTTCTGCACCGGCGGCCAGGCACTCTGGCCATCCTCCATCATGGTTGGGCCTTTCGCCGGTGTGAAGGACCACGGGCTGGATCTCCAACTTGTCTAGAGCTCCCGCCAACTGCGGACAGGGTGCGGATTCGAACAAGAAAATTTGGTTTCTATCCATCACTTCAAGCTGCGATGCCACTTCTTCTGGAAGTGGAGATTTTGGATCTAGAGCAAAGGAAGTGATGTTCCACCCATGGGTTCGAGCCAAGTAATCGTATGCAGCACGGTTGGCATACAGAACAGTGGACTGGGGATCGATCTCGGCAAACCTTTGGTGGATCTGCATCAGTTGGTCAACGAGGGGCCGTACATTTTCTTGACTTTGCTGTTCACCGCAAAAACCCTCTTGCACCAGTCGTTGTCGAATCACTTCGAGCTGTTTNCCAGCAGTTTCTGGGTCGACCCAAGTGTGACCATCCACCACCCCATGCGAATGGGATCCTTCAGGGCCATGTTGATGTTCCACCACATCGTGTAAAACGGCGGGCTCAGCCAGCATATTGGCGCTTCGAAGCCAAGAGGTTCTTGGCAAGTCGTATCTTCGGAGTTTTGTTTCGAAACCACGTCCGTTGCTGATCAGAAAACTTTCACTCATTTGGGCCAGTTGCATCTCACTCGGTGCCCATTGTCCCGCGTCTATTTCATCGGGCACCAATCGGTCGACCGGCTGTCCCATGACGGCCTCAACCATTCGTGCAACGGGAAGCGTTGTGGCCAGCAACGGTCGGTCTATATTCTTGACTGGCGCCGAATTTTCACTGCAGCTCACAAGCAAGACGGAATAAAAAACGCTCTTGGCCAAAGCCAAGAGCGTTTGATGGCATAGGAATGACGGTCGAATCATGCCGTCATTTTATGGTGGGTTGCGAGTCGATCAGCACTCACCCCAGAAAGAAAGCAGCGACAACAGGTCATCGAAATCAACCGTTCCTGAGGCATTGATATCTTCGGGGCAATCGGGACAAACGCCCCAGCTTGCCAAGACCTGAATCAGGTCGTTGAAGTTCACAAATCCGTCGTTGTCCACGTCGCCGTCACACGAGGGGATGCTGCATGAAGCAGATGCACAATCAGTGCTCTCGACAGATCCACCTACCGCGATGCAAGTGGTTGGAAGCAAGGAGAGGCAATCTCCAGAAGTCAGACAGCAGGTCTGAGGGGCGCAACCATTGTCCGAGCACCGGGTGCCCAACCCAGCTGAAGTTCCACCCGCGGCTTCACAGGCGTCTGGTCCGAGATCGGTGCAGTCGGTACCAATGCAACATGCACCGGTCGTGGGTTGCACACAGGGGTCGGAGGCACAAGCCACTTGAGAACCTTGGTAGTCCCCTCCTGAAGATGTGCAGTCGTTGGCAAAGTCCGTGGTGCAAGATCCGTCAAAGAAGCAGCAGGCGGCTTCGACCGGGATGGAAGTCCCGGGTACGTTGGTTTGAATTTGCAGATTTGCAAGAGATCCTGGCTTGAAGAAGTCGAGGGTGGCGTTGCCAACGGTTGGCTCGGCTTCGGTGACAATTGTGATGTTCTGCAAGTTGGCCCAGCGAACAGCGTTGGCCGATTCATTTGAGGCATAGGAATCAGAACTCCACACCATTTCTCCTCCAGAAATGGTCATGTCCCAAGCTTCGTTTGAAAATATCTCGCCCGAGTGCCACTCTGGAGCTTTGTGTGAGGCCACGTTGGCCACGTTGGAAGCGTCCCAAGGCAAACGGAGGGCTCCAATGGAACGATCGACATTCAGGTTAAAGATGGCGTACTCGTAACGGAAGGTGCCATCACCTTCGTCAAACACACGGGAACCAAACCAGATGGTGCCTTCGCCAGGAATCTCGATCTCGTGGAGGTCCACTTCTGGATCCAAGTCATCCCACGATGCGATGGCGGGAAGTTCTTGGATGGTGGGGCCAGCGAAACTGGAGATGGATCCTGAGGAGGCCATGTTCAGTCGGCGGTGGGAGGAGTTGTTGGAAGCGTCACCGGTATCGTCGGGGGAGTCATCCGGGCAGACGTATTGGCCTTCCATGAAATACACCGCGCC
>NHCD02000001.1 GCA_002168105.2 Phycisphaera sp. TMED24 | reverse complement strand
CTCCAGCGGCGGCTCAAGCGCCTGCTCCAGCGCCTGCTCCAGCGCCTGCTCCAGCGCCTGCTCCAGCGCCTGCTCCAGCGCCTGCTCCAGCGGCGGCTCCAGCGCCTGCTCCAGCGCCTGCTCCAGCGCCTGCTCCAGTGCCTGCTCCAGAGTCTGCTTCAGCGGCTGCTCCAGCGCCTGCTCCAGTGCGAGCCCATAAATGCTCAAGGACAATCGACTTGACTGGATGTGAAGACGCTGCTGACGACGGAGTTACTAATTGTTCTCAATCAAACCAAACTAGCAATCCGGAGCCTGAAACGCCAGCGCCATCGATGACAGATATTCTCCAGTCGGTGCCAGCAGGTCAACCGCAGGAATTGTTCAATATGAGGGATTTAAAAATTATTGAACATTCAATGGGAATCATCCCACAGGATGGTATTCTTCCGCGCCTATCTACACTCGAGAAGTTATGGGGTATTAAGAATGCTGATAGCAAATCATTGCACGATAGATTTGCCGATATATTGGCGCATGTTAAACAAGCGGGAATCAGCCTTTAAAAAGAAACTAATTAATTACCCGGTTATTCAAGGAATATACATTCCGATCTGGCATGCAATAAGCGTATAACTTCGTTTTTTTCTTTTATTTGTATCAATTACAAAAAAAATTGTTTTTTATAAATCTAAATTGCAGAAATTATGGCTAAACAGAACTACAACCAGAATCATATAAGTGAAATAATTATTTTTCCATTGGAGAATCAGAGTGTTATAAAATTATTTTAACTGATTCAAGATATAATTACACAGCCATGTCGGGCATTTTCTGAAAATGTGCCTGCATATACGTTTCCCAAATGCATATACGGTTCCCAAACCAAATTCATATCCTCCGCCCCGACCGAGACAAATCTGTGGTTTCAATCAATAATTAAAATACGCAGGAAGTTTCTTCATATATAGTATTATCATTTTGAATTGGTTGCATATTATCATATGATAAATCCAATAATTGGGTGCATTAATAATTACTTGCCTTATGTACCTAACTTGATAATCAGCAACTAGATCCAAACCGTGGATTGGGTAGTAATTCACAAGATTTATAAAAAAAATTATAATCATTTTTATGAGTAAAGTTAAATAGCAGGATAGATGGTTAAAAATTGATTAATATCTTGCGGCGATGAGTAACTATAAATTAGGCTAGCAGCAGCTCGCTTCAAACAGTAGAATGGGCGATACTAATAATCGCACTAGTTCAAAACTCGCAAACGAATATAAGGACGCTCTTCGTATGCATAATCATGATAACTGCTCGAGTTATAAACAAAGAGCTAAAAAAAGGTCTCGTGTACAGCAGCCTTTATCTGATAGTGAAGAGGAATCTCTTACAGGTCTTAGGGATAAGCCAATTTGCAGTGTCTCCCCAGAAGTCCAAACTCAACCCAAAGGATCTGCCGCTTCCCTGAAACGCCGCATAAGGAAGGATTTACCGGAGGAAATAAAGTCAGATTTTGCAAATGCGGTCTCCGAGAACCATAGTAGAATGCAGCAAGTTTTGTCTGACACAATAATATTGCATGCACTATCGCAAAAAATTGTTGGCTACGATAGTCGTCTTCAACAGATGGCAGAAAAAGCGCTGAGTAGGGCTAAGAAACTAGGTTTTTGGGGTATGAATTCAAGCGCTCAACGTGCATACCCCAAATACCTCAAATGGTGCTTAATGTTCATAACCGAAAACCGCCATGGTACACAGCCTTATGTTAGTCATGATAGTTGGAAGAAAGGGGTAGTGGATTACAAAATACCCACATATTTGGATTTGATCGATATGATGAGGTTGGCTGTTGAGAAGTGCTGGGAACGATCAGATGAAGACAAAAGGATGATTTCTAAAATACTCAATGACTCATATACTCATGTTGTATCTTCAGCCCAGGTACGTACAGATGCTGCCACTGCTTTGCCACCAGCTCTGGTACGTGCCGCTGTTGCTCCAGCACGTACAGCTGCTTCACCACCAGCTTGGGCACATGTGGCTTATCCAGCCCCTGCTATGGCGGGAGTAGCGCCGGCACGTGAAGCTACTCCTGCTATAGCTCCTGCCCCAGGATCTGCCCGGTCGCCACCGCCACCGCCACCGGCGGCGCCTTCCGCACATGGTTACGCCCAAGATCGCTTACCGGAAGCGACGCCGCTTCCGCCACGCGCTCCTGCTGCGGCACATTCTCCTGCTCCGTCGCATTATTCTTCTACGGCTTCTACAGCGACAGCTGGCGCTCGTGCTTCGGCTGCTTCCGCGCGAGATCGAGCGCCAACTCCCTCTCGTGCTACGGCTGCTTCTGCGGCAGCACGCCCGCTAGCTCCGGCTGATTCTGCGCCATCGCGCGCCTCGGCTGCTTCAGCACCTCCAGGCGCGCCTGCTCCGGCTGCTTCAGCGCCAGCTTGCGTGAGCAGGCGCGCCTTCTTGCTGCGCGTGCTCGCGCCAAGTAGGCGCGCCTACTTGCGGCGCCTAGCTGCGGCGACTTCAGCGCCTGCTCCAGAATCTGCCCCAGCACCAGCCACAGCACATGTCCCAGAGCCTGTACAAGTGCAAGCTCCGGAACGAGCGACTTCACCAGCGCTAGCCAAGAAACGCGCAATGTCAATCGACTTTACTGGAGGCATTGCTGCCGCCGCGGATACCAATTCTTCTAAATCTTGCAATCTGGAGCACGTTGTGCGAGCAAAAGCTACGCTCGCCTACTTGCGGCGCCTAGCTGCGGCGACCTCAGCGCGAGCACCCACGCCTGCTCCAGCGCCGGTTCCAGCGCCTGCTTCAGCGCCTGCTCCTGAATCTGCCCCAGCACCAGCCCCAGCACATGCCCCAGTGCCTGCACAAGTCCAAGCTCCGGAACGAGCGACTTCACAAGCGCTAGCCAAGAAACGCGCAATGACAATCGACGTGATTGGAGACATTTCTGTCGCCGCGGATACCAATTCTTCTCAATCTAGCAATCAGGAGCCCGCTTTGCGAGCAAAAGCTACGATAAATATTCCGCAAGTGGTACCAGCAGGTCAACCGCTGGTATTGTTCTCTTTAGATAAACTAAAAACGGTGGAGGACAAATTGGGAATCAGCCCTAAGGGTGGAATTATTCCACGTATATCTGAACTCGAGAGGTTGTGGGATATTCCGATTGATAATAGCAAATCGGTACCCGATAGATTTAGAGCTATATGGGCGTGTGTTAAAATCGCGGGACTAATATCCGAACCCGTATCATGATTCAGCGCATGGTATAAAAGAAACTAATTAATTACTGGGTTATTCAAAGAATATAAATTCTGGTCTGACATGCAATAAGCATATAACTTCGTTCGTTTTTTTTATTAATTGTGATTTAGATTTACAAAAAAATGTTTTTTATAAATCTAAATCGTAGCTAAAAGATGGCTAAACAGAACTACAACCAGAATCATATAATTGAAATGATTATTGTCCAATATGGTAAGCCTGCGAACGAATAAATTACTTGTTCTAAACGCACTCTTTTTTTGGCTAATGAACCACCTAGTGCGTTTAAATAAATTGCCTTGTTCAGGTATTCGTTCGCAGGGCTACCAATTGGCGAATCGAAGGGTTATAAAATTACTTATGATGATTTAACTGATTCAAGATATGATACTGGACCATTTAGAGCATTTTCTGAAAATGTACATGTATATGCGGTTCCCAAACGTTATTAATATCCCCTACCCATACCAAGACAAATCTGTGGTTTTAATCAATAATTAAAATACGCAGGAAGTTTCTACTTAATAGTATTTTAATTGGTTGTGTATTATTATATGATATATCTAAAAATTATTGGCTGTTTTAATAATTTTAATAATTACTTGCCTTATTTTCCTAAATTGGTAATCAGATAACTAGATCCAAACCAAGGCTTTTGTAGTAATTCATAGGATCAATTTATATCAATTATTTTTTAATAAAAATTCTAATTATTTTACTTAGTGTAAGGCTATCCAGCAGGATTAGTTATTAAAAATTGATAAATGCTTGCAGGAGATACCTGCCCCTACCTCGATTAAAAGTCGATATGGTGGACGAAACATCATCCAAATGCGACGCTGTCGTTATAGACGGTGCGGTTAAACAGGCGTTGGAAGCAATAGCCGCCCGTCTGCCCACCAAGCACTCGCTGCCGACCACGGTAACGAACGAAAAGCTATTTTTGCAATTGTGCTCCAAATATGGGAGCACAAGTGGGAAGATCTTATTCGGAGAGGCGTTATTTATGCGCGCACTCATAGCCTGGCGAACTTCATTACCGTGCGAATACAAACAGTTTCTATGCAATTGCATAGAACAGCTCCGCAGCGAGCTGAAACTTTCGCCGATGCTAACGCGCGAGGACGTCATCAGAAATGCATGCCAAGCTCTCCGCGTAAATTCAACGACAAAAATCCCCACCGCCATTATACAGTGCCTCAGCAATCACTACAGGGGCGAGTTCTTCGTGCAGATTGTGTCGATCATTGAACAGACACCTCACGAATATTCTATCTCACCCCCTATGACATGTAGTACACAAACGCGTAAAGTAGAGCCTACAGTAGATAATAGTGGCAAAAGGCACTGCCATGGCATTTCTACCTCGAAGGTGCCTCACCAGGTCTTTGTAGATGTTGCAGAGTCGCTTTTTATTAATCACCACCCCAGATTAAGTCAAATTTTGCGTGACCCAAAGGTATTATTAAAACTCTGTGAGAACGCAGAATCGGAACTTAAAAAGTTAGCAGAGCGCGCTTTGAGCATCCCTAATACTGGAAATTTAAATTCTGATTCGTTCGCCCTAATAGTAAAATACCGCGGATGGGTATGGAGTCACTTGAATCCAAATGAAAAAAAAAAATGCCAACAGCTGTTACCCATGCTTGGTGGAAGCGGAACAGTACGTACGATTCACCTGACAGTGATGAATTGCTCGATACTGTGTGCCGCGCTGTTATATATCATTGGCAACAATCAGACGAAGCTAAAGTATCTATACGCTCTATCCTTCGCGGCGCAAATGCTTTCACGGCTAAACCTACTGCGGTAGCACTGCCGGCTACTCATGCTGTTACACACCCTCCGGCTCTAGGTGCATATGCTGCTCCTACTACTGCGACACTG
Organism: Phycisphaera sp. TMED24; assembly: GCA_002168105.2. Classification (GTDB taxonomy): domain Bacteria; phylum Planctomycetota; class Phycisphaerae; order Phycisphaerales; family SM1A02; genus UBA8653. Next base: position 54,400 of record NHCD02000001.1, on the reverse strand, counting down.
ACTGGCGAAGTAGAGGGTCTATTATTTCTGGCGAGTGGCGCTGCAGATACTCCAGCCCATATTCCTGCACCAGGACAGTGTAATTCATCGCCTATGTGTACAAAGGGTCTATTGCTTCTGGCGGCAGCCGTATCGGCAGATACTGCTGCCGATACTTCTGCACCTGGACTCTGTAATACATCGCCTATGTCAACGAATGGCAGTATTATTCCCGTATTCACGGTATTAGAAAAGAAGGACCAAACCCGTACCCGCCCGACGGACCGTAACACAAAAGGCATGTTGCAATATATTTCTAACCGCCACATTATACACTATCAACATCGCTGGCCGCCAACACCAGTCCCTGTGTCAGATTCGCCATCTCCGACGACAGAGAAGCCACCAAATCTGATGACTGATAATAAGTTTTCTCAACGTCTTCTACATCTAGAAGATGTTTAGATGGCTGTATTGGGCAATTCAGCCAAATTGAATAATGCAATAATTCATTGTATAGAAGCACTCGAGGACGCTTTGGGCAAGAATATTGCTAGCATTAATATACACGACTGACTCGACGCTATATATCAGAGTGTTAAAATCATGTGACTAATGTAAAAATCCATATCATGATTCTGCGTCTGGTATAAAAGAAAATAATTAATTACCGGGTGGGTTATTAATTATTTTTTTCTGGTTTAGCATAGACTAAGTGCTAAAGTTTATTTTTTGCATATTGGAGCTTGCTCTTTCGGTGAGTAATTTTGTGAAAATATATTCGTATGCACAGTTCTGAACGTAATTAATAATATCCTCAACTCATACGAAATTATAGTTTCAATCAATAATCAAAATCAGGAGGTTGGTTGATCATAGTGGTATTACCATTTGGATTTAATGGTATATTATTATTTGATGCATGATCCAATAATGGAGTCATTTCATTAATTGAGTGGTTTAATTGATAATCAGATGTTTGAAAGGTATGAATAATTATGTTGTTAATTGTGCGATATGTGGTCGTATCATTATTAGCTTCTTCAATATCATCATTATGTATATTATTTTCACTCATTATAGTATTAGTAGTATAATTGGTATTAATGATATTACAATTGTTGTAACCTAAATTAATATTGCTATCAGTGGTGCGAGTATTAGTTCTTCTATTTCTATAATTCTTCTTCTTTTTCTTTCTATGTATTTTATTAGGATTTGATAAACAGTTATATAAGCAATTTTCCTCGTGAAATTTATTTATTTGATATTTTAAATCATTTATTAGAATTGCATTGTTACCAATTTGAATCTCATTATTTGAAATAGCAATTTTACCAGTATTAATAAATACACAAAGTGTAGTAGTATAATACTTTCTTAATGCGGCTATTGGTATATTGTTAAATAGTTTAACATCAAATGACAGATTGTTATTATTTGCGTATGCTGCATACATACCTCGTATTATATTACGATAAAACAGATCATCCATCTCGTTCACTTCATATTTTGTGTTAATATTATCAAAATAAATTTTATGTTTTGTATATAGGCTAAATCTATCAAATTCTGATTCTAATACTGCTCTCACTATCCATGGAATTGGTACCGGTAAATAAATTAATTGAAAATAAAGATTAAATGCTTGATGAAAAGATATATCCTCTCGTGTGTAGGGATTTCTCAATTTTACGTCATTAATTTCATAATCTTCATAAAATGAGCAATATGATTTAAATAATTTTATTATTTCATTTGGTCTAAATTGATATTTTCTGTAGTTTTGATACAGAAATATTTTAGGATCATCTGGCTTAAATGGTTCACTACAAATGAGATCCTCCTGATTAACACATATCATCTCATTAATTTTTTTTATTTTAATATTATGGAAAAATTTTCGTAATATAAATTTTATTTTTAATTTATTTAGGACAGCTTCTTTATATTTATGAATTATTTCAATTGGCGTCACAATACTATTAATAATTTGATTATAGTTTTTTATATTAAAATACAATTTATTATTATCTGCAGTATTGGTACTAAACGTCATTGCCAAATATAATGAAATAATATTACATTCAGGATAATTATGAAGAAAATTTTTAAAAATCATAGCTAATTATATATATATGTAATTGAAATAATCTTATATCTGGACCATTTGTATATAATATAGCACGGTTACACACATAGTTACAACTACTTTTTTAATTATGATTCATATTAAATACATTTATAATAATATTTTTAACCACAACTTCCTCGGGAGGAGTCCACTGTAGGGTGCTATCGTTTTATTTTTTATTATGAATATGATTTATAATCAGTGATGTACAAACCTGTTAAAACAATTAATAAATTTGTAAAATTTGATAAAAAATATTGTGTCTAATGTGATTTTTAAAAACAGTGTCGTAGTGACTGATACAATTACTTCTTGTAATTTAATCAATATGGAAAAAGAACCGTATCAGACTCCTGGGTTTTAAAAATTCGAGGTGTACGGAAGCGATTGGGTTTGAAATCGCCTAAGATAGCCAAAGATTTTAAAAACGTAGGTAGTCAATACCGAAAAATACGTACGTGGTTATTACAGTGTCTTGTTATGCATTGTGGTCTTAAGTTGGTGGGTGGAGAAAAAGAAAAGGGGATAAGGGTATCCAATGATAAATGGAACAAATTGCAGAAAGTTTACTTGATGCCTAGTATACGAGACATAATAAAAGTGATTGTAAAGGCAGTCCGTCTTCATGAGGGTGAAGATGATCATGAAATGTACGGCGATCAGGGTATAAACCCAGAACCCACTCCCGAAGATGATATTTCAAGCGATAGCGACTCTTGCGATTTAGATGATGATGATAATGATGATGATTCTTGTGAAACTAGACGCAATACTAGTAAGAATCACGAGATTAGAATTACCTTTGTTGCCAGGGGGAGTGAAAATGACAATAATAATGACCAATCAATACGTATGTACAACGTCAATACCGAAGGGAGTGTGAACAACATAACTGGCGTGGCGAGTGGTGTCTACTACACGTACAAGAAGATGACTAAGCGACATGAGGATCTTCATGAGGATCGTGATCCGTTAGGGTTTGTTCCTGTTGAAGCTAGAGAAACAGTTGATCTTGAATTATTTAAGAAATGTCTCGAATATCAGCGCAAAGCAGCTTTAGATCGCACTCATGAAAAAGGAAGAATTTCATTGATCTTAAAACACACTAATGAGAGGAATGAGTTCAATAATATCTTGAAAAATATACTGAATTCTTATCGGGGAGATTGAAGGTTGCCTAGTCATTATCTGTAAATAAACAGTAACTATAACACTCGCCTAGCAGAAACAAGTATTTCAATTTTTTATTGACAGTATAAATATATTTGGAGAGACTATTTTATATAGCTACGGTTAACTTTTTTGTAATGATCATAAAATATAAAATTATGATGTTGTATGTTTAATATAACTTTAAACGAATGATTTGGGATAAGTCTGTAGTTGTCTATTTTTCAGTTTGAAAATGCGCACACAGTGAGTGTATATACAATATAAAAACGTGTTGCATGAAACTATTTTTAAATTTTGGGTTATTTTTGTTTTATGCTATGAGATAGTTTTCAACAATCTGAATATAACATATATTATTGGAAAATGTATCGCATATATAAGGAAAGAATTCGCACCTATAATTTCCATATTACGCATATGTACATTTTTTGTTGATTTGGAAGGTTTTTTACACTCATAACCAAAAAATAAATTACCTATAAGTAATCCAACAATAAGAATCGGCAACCAACTGGCTAAATTAAAATGATCAATGGAATAATAGCTATAAGAATTAGCAAATGTAATCATTTCCAAATGTGGCGATATATTTTCTATTATTTTGAATGGACCTTGATATTTTGATATTACATCAAGAATTAGAATTAAAATCATTGCACAAAAATTAAAAATTGGTCTGTCTACTGTCCACATGAATAAAAAAATACTTACCGCTGCAAAATGCATAATACCAAATTTAACATAAATATCTGGTCCAAATGCAAATTTTGTAATAATTGTTATAAATAAGGCTAATAATCCGATTTTGATAACTCTTTTTAATTGTTTGCGGTAGTAGATTATACGATTATTATCACAAATGGCATTTTGATGAAAGCTAAGAGTTATATTTAATCCTATAGAAAAAATGAATATGAATTGAGCAATTCGCGCAAGTATTAATAATAATCCACTATTTATTTTATATTTGGTATTTATTATAATATTAGACATGTATGGGATATGAAAAAGTATCATGGCAATAACAGCAATACCTTTTAAAAAATCCGGTAACCAATAACGATGTTTATCTTTGTTTTCATGTCTTTCTTTTGACAATGATGAATACATATTACAATCAGACTAGATAAATATATCGCTTAAAATTGATTAAATATTAAGTATTATAGTAATTAATGGCAAATGATAAGCTTTGTATTACAATAGAACGCAGCGACCAAGTTGGTTTATCTTCTACTGAATATTATGAAATGATACAAAGTGCTAAAAATCAATCGGGTATAGAAAATAATACAAGTATATTGTACGGAAAAATTCTTGATTTATTGAAAAAAAAACATGAAAAGCAATGCAATCGTGAAGGATATGTATTGGAGAATTCTACAAAATTACTTTCATGCTCATATGGACATTTTCCCGATGAAAGCCTAGTAGGTGATATAAACTATTATGTTTCATATAAACAAATTATTTGTCGTCCAATAGTTGATGCAACTATTGATGTAGAAATAAAAAATAAAAATATGATTGGTATGATTGCAGATTATAAATTAGAAAGAGGTGATAGTCCTTTTCTTATTCTTATTCCGCAAAGCTTAATTACTGATAACCCAACACAAAAAATTTATAATGATTGTAATTCTGGTGATATGATAAAAGTTAAAATTATTAGTAGTAGATTTCGTACGGGACAAGAGCAAATAACAGTAATTGCAAAACTATCACCTGACTCTTCCATAGATAACGAAGAAAATGAGGATGATGAAAGTTCTGTTTATAATAAAACAGACGATTGAATTAAACAACAAACCAAATAAATAAATCTATCAATATATTTAACTACGAAATATTTGTTCTTATTGAATGTGGTATAGCAGCTATATCTATGCAATTTTTTATAAGATCTTTTTTAACCCATCGATAATTATATTGCTCAAATTTAATATTTTTATTCGTTGTATCATTTTTTACATAATTTGAAGAAAAATCTACAGGATTGTTATACACAGATGAGAAATACCATGCTTTATCTGAAAAGGCATTTTTGCAGGCATCCATTATTTTTTTAGTTTGACCAATATATTCGATGGTGCTAGTTGTAGGTTGTTTTGATACAAGTAATAAGGGAATTTCATATTTATTATAATTCGTTTTTTTAATAAATGTCCTTAATAGGGATGTATATATTTGAATTGAATCGGATTGATTCTCATAATATGGATGCAACTTAATATCAAGTATACTAATCCAATTTGTATTATTTCTTTTGGTATAAACAAAATATGCCTTGGGAAGATGTGAGGGTATATCATTATACATTGCAATATCATCATTATCATCATCATCATCATCATCATCATCATCATCGTTATCTATTTTATGTTTAGTATTCAATAATTCATTTTGAGACGATGATGCACCAAGATTATTTAAAAGTTGTTTAATTTTCATATATTCTACAATTAAATTTTCTAATTTTCCCTTTGTAATAGCATGATCCTGAATTAAATTTTTTAATGATTGTTTTGTGACAATTAATTCTTGTGTTAATTTTGTAATGTCTTCGGGGGTATTTGATAATAATGTTGTATTTGTATTATTAAGTAACATTTGTGAATTATCGAGACTATTTAATGCATTGTGACTTTCTAATATACTTTTTCGTGTTTGATAATCATTAACAATCTTTTTTTGAGCAATATTTGCATCAATTAACTTTTTCTGTTCTTCAAGTTGTTTTATTTCTTGTAAATGTTCTCCTGAATAACCACCTCTTTTATGTTTATTAGTTTTCTTATTCTTTTTTTTGTGTGAATCATTTTTATATTGAGGATTTTTTGTCAAGAAATAACAAACACACAATCCTTCACACCAATTTTTATAATTATTCTTAATATTTTCTGGTGGTTCTGGTGATAATATAATATCTCGACTAGTCATGATTGGATTAGGTAAAACCCAATTATTAATTGGATTAACATAATTATAAAAAACGCTAATTTCTCTAGAAAAATAAGGAAACTGTTTATCATTGTCTTTTGCCATTAACCCAATAGCATCATTCCACGCAGGCGTTCCAATTCCATATGCGCATGTATTAAAAAATCCTAAATCATCAAAAATATTTTCATATTTAATGGCATGTGTTTTTAGCTGAGAAGTAACATTATTAAAAAAATCTTTATTTTTTTTACTAGTTCGTGGTTCTAATAAGTATAAATTATTTTGTTGATAAGTATTTATAATTTCATTATTGTAATTACCCTTTGAGTTTGATGATTTACCGGCTTGAACACCGACCATCCAATAACGTTCATCTGTGCATGCCCTATATGCTCCATTAACTCTACGAATTGCTGATTTTATTGGATTAATATTCTGTTTATCTTTTTCTAATTTCTTAAGTCTTCCATCATCTTTTTGAAGTTGTAAATTAACCTTTTGTTTTAAAGCGGCAATTTCCTTTTCTAATTCTGCTTCCTTTTTTTTTTCTTCAACATAAACATCATTAACTTCTAAAGGAAACAAGCTGTCAAATGATTTTAAATGTGAATTCCAAAATAAACATTCATAATCTAAATTATAAAACTCTGGACTACCGCCTACATTGATATTTTTTCTTTTTGTTCTTTTTACAATATTTGTATATTTTTTTTTGCTAAGTAATATTTTATGCATTAATTAATATATTATAAATTAATTGGAAATGAAATGTTGAATTTATAATAATAAATACGCAAGTGTAATCACATTTTGGGCATACAAGGACAAAAAGTTCACTTTTTTTAATTTTATTTATTTTAAATAATACCCGTAAATTAAAAATCACCAATATAATGAGTTCTATTATTTCAAACTAGAAACTAATTAATGACGAGTTTAATTCATATTTTCTATTTAAATGATTTCAAAAAGAGATTACGTTTACTTAATCATTATTGCAATGCTTATTATATTAAATGCATTGAGGATGAAGTTAGAATAATTGGCACTAATAATAATTGTACGGTTGAACTAATAATCCGAAATGTTAAAATGAAACCAAATACAAAAACAAAAATGTTTAATATAGATAAAACACTATCCTTGTTAAAATCAGGTAATCGTAAAGATTCGTTAATAATAGATATGACTAATCATAATATAACAAAATTAACCATATATAAACTAAATAAAAGCACAGAAATAAATTATAATTCGGGATCAAATGATTCAGAGGAGTTCACTTTAAGTAATGATTATGATACAACTGTAATATTAGCATCAATTAAATTTGAAAAAAATGAAGCAATTTTAGCATTTTGTCGTAATTTTTCTAAAAAGAATATGAAGATTACTGTTAGTAGTAATCAAATTATATTAAACGCATCATGTCAAGAATATTCAGGATCTTTTGTTCAAAATATTGATAAATCAGAACTGTATGGTTATTCATCCCAAATTTTTACATTGCCCGCCGATATTTTTATGAAATTATCGGCTGATTTTCAATGTACTAATTTGAAATTTGGTGATAATTTTGTTATAGCGGAAGGAGATTTTGGAAGAATTATTTATTATATTTAACTCTAGAATTCCAGCGAATACCATGGTTTCCTCATTATAATAAATTAAATCAAATTAATCATTTACCATCACTACACCTATGTCAATATTACTTTTATTCGATGTAATTTATATAGTTAATAATAAACCATCATTATGATTTTGTGGTAACATAAATGAAATTTTGTTAGTAGTTAGTGGAGCGATTGTACTAAAAGCAATATTATAAGTTGTTCGTCTAAATTCAAATGTGATCCATCCTGTAAATGTTTTATGATTATAGTCAAATATAATACCTTCGTGTTTCTTGGTTAAAAATAATCTTAATGATTTATAAGGGGTTATTTTCATAATATTTGAAATAGTAAATAGATCAGTTGTAAACATAATCTTTTCATTACCGGGTATTATTGAATAATTTATTTTTTTAAAACAATTAATATTAATTTCAATATATTTTTTAATAATAATCTTATTTTTATCCATAAAATAAAATGTAACAATTCCTGTTTTTTTTGTTAAACACCATTTAGATATATAACCACGAAACATAGAGCCACAGATATAAGCAACATAATTTTTATATGCATCTTTTGTATTGTTATATGTACGCTTTGCCAAATATAACCGAACTTGTGTTTGAATTAATATTAAATGTTTAAATTTCTTTTTAACATACAATCGTAATTTTATAAGTAATGGTTTTATTAATTTTACAGCTTCCATGGTTTTCCATATTTCATTTAATAGCATTACATCTATTATTTGTTCTTTAATATTTAGATTAGAAATATTACTACCTTTTGAATCATCAAATGCTTTACTAATTACCTGATCAAATTCTTTTTCTGATGGAATCGTTCTTGTCTTAGGAAAAATAGAATTTCTAATATCCATTACATAATTATTATCATTACTAGTATCATTGATTATACTACATATTTCCATTTCATCAGAGAAAATAATCGGGTAATTCATAATATTATTACTTAATATTATCAGCAATAAAATGTTAATTAAAAAATGATGATAAATTTTTATTAAGGTTATTCTAAAAATAAGTAACTTACCTAGTTTTTATGTCAGAAAATAAAAATGATTTAACATCAGAATCCTGCCCCGGAATTATTTATCATTGGACTGACATTACGCGTGCAGATCAATGGTTTAAAATTGGTCGCGCCGAAGACGGTAACCTAGTTGCACGATTAAAATCTGAAAGCGAAGAGCAAAGCAATCCTGGATTTAATACATGGAAAATAATTTCGCTCGTATGGGTTCCGGATATTATTAAAGCAGAGACAAAAATAAAACAAATTTATAAAGATCTGAATGGTCATCAAAACATTGTAAATTCCGGTAAAGAATGGTTTAATTGTAAACCACTATCAGTCTATGAAATAAAGTTGATGTTTGGTGGTGTCGTAAAATCATATGAAGAAATTAAACACAATGAAAATCATATTTCCGACTTAATTAAAAAAATCGGAGCTGATCATTCATATGATCCACAAATTCGTTGTAATTTACATAAAATTAACCAAAAACATATTGGTATAAATTATAAAAATCGTTGTATGGTTAAGGCTTTCGAAGAAGGAATTCACACATCAGAATTACTTAATAAAAATAGAAATGCAATTAAAGATGAATATAAATTTAAATATAATAAAACAAATGCAAAGGGTATAACCTTTTCAACAACATATACAATAAGTGATCTTAAGTATGATTTAAAGTACGGATATCTTGAACTTATTTAACCTTAACTCTTGGTATGGTTAGGCATCTCGTTTATATTTTTATTTGAGTGATTATAAACATAAACTCAAATTAATTAACGGATTTATCCACGCGGGGAATTATGATTAAAATACCTATCACATTAAACAAAAAAATCTAACCCAAATCATTACCGCAGGAGTTATTGGGTTAATCATTAGTTTTATTACACGCATCACATACACGATTTGGAGGTCTCTCAACTATAATTGTTTGTTCTTTGCGCAATATATAAAACGCAAAAATTACAACAGAAAATCCCAAAATTAGAGATTCAGAATTTGTACTCATTACTCATATCATGTCAGATAAATTTTGACAAGTTTGCCATTGGATACTTACTGGCTCAGTAGGATTTGCACAAACTGGTTGTGTGCGTTCACATGTTCCCATATTAACAGGATGTGGAAGGGAAGGGCGGACGTCTAGTGGACGAGGAATACAAGGACGATGATTGTCTTTTACAATAATACGATTAGATATATTGTAATCAAATGGAACTAATGCCTGATCTTGTGGATTTTTACATAATATTTCCCATCTATTCCAACCAGTACCTCTTAAATTAGACGCAGGGTTTGAATTTCTTGTTTCATCACTTTCATTAAAACAATCCCCATAACCAAACGCTGTTCCATTTCTGCATTTGGTTGGATAATACATCTTTGTAGGACATTTTGTTTTCGGATGTACGATATTAAATAATTCAGACTCATTATCTACCAGCGGCGCCTCCTGGTATAATACACCACTTCTTTGTAAACGTATCTTAGGTGTAACTGGCATACATGGATCACAAATAGGCGGGGTTCCTAACTGATAATGCCCAGGTCCAACTGATTCAAATAATGATTGTTTATACTGACATGCATCAGAATTTAAGCGATTAAAACTCATTCTATTATAAATTGCAATTTATTTATTTTACAGCGAATTATATTATATGATTAATGATCTTAAACGCATCATTACTTTTTATTAAAGTTATGCGTTCTATTTACTAAATTATTTTTCTGGTGTTTTAAATAAAATAATAAATAATAAATTATAAAAAATAAAAAATGAAAAGTAAAAGTATTATTAACCATAACACCAGCTTAAATCACTTAGGTGACCTTTTAATTTCTATTTAGTGTTTGTTAATTAAAATTAATTATATCTAATAGAAACTCTAGAGTTATAGTTAAGAATAAAATTAAAATGAACTTTATTCTAGTCTTTCAACATAAAAGCCCAAAATCCCACAACTTTCATTTGGTCCTTGGAAATTTAGCACTTTCTCAAAAAGACGGGTTATGTAACCCTTTTCATAAGCAAGTGCTAAATTTCCAATAAAATTGTTATCTAAAATGTAAACATCAATTAATTGCCTAACTTCCTTTTCATTAATCGGTGATTGCACATCATATCTTTCTGCGAATATGTTTAAGCCATCATAGTCATTAAATAAACTTCTTTGAACGTATAATTGAATATATAGCATGTAGGTAACAATTGCTGCCTTCGATTCTAATTCTGTCAAAGGTGATTTCTGAGTCATAGTACATCGAGGAACCCATATAGTCGCTTGTGGATTTAGATTAGTAAATGATGGCATCTTTCGCAACCTTAAAGTCTTTATTTTCACTGTTAACTGTTAAATAGTCATCATTTTTTATGAATTTAAAAAATTACAATAATTTACTAATTTCTTCCATTAATGAAATCTCTTTCTCAATTAGACTTTTTTCATTTTTAAATTTTGTTGATGGATCCTCGATAAACTTGGCTAATTCGTGTATTTCATCCTTAAACTCTTCTAAAGACTTAATCAGCTTCTCACGATGATAAAGAAGTAACGTACGGACACCATCATCGGCAATTCCTTTACCTTTTTCCTTGAAATATGCAAGTAGTTTACAATAAACTAAGTTTATACATCCCGTATCACTGTGTAAATCAAAATTAGTGAAACACGTTGTAATATTTTGACCATATACTGTATTAAAATAATGAGGATTTGTAATTATTTTAGCAAAATCCCCAGTGTGTTTATCAAACAAGTCTTCTAAATACCCGGTTCTAAATTTATCCTGAAGAACATCAAACTTATCAATCATGTTTTGATACAAATGTTTTATCAATGATTTTGCTCTTTCGGAATAGGGTTCTAGTATACTTATGTCTTCATAAGATTTTAATATGTCTTCGGGAGACAATGTAGTTTGTACCTTAAATATCAAATCAAGTACAATACGAATTTCTTTTATAGAATCTTTTTGACAATTTAATAGTAAATTTATGTTATGATCCATATATTTTTTAGAATAATGTGTTATAGGAATCATATCATCCATTAGCGCAATATATGTAAAGCCACGTTTTTTATCTAATAATTTTTGTAAATTTTTTTTAACATCATCACCACAAGGAGATATAATAATATTAGCTAATATAGTCCATTCGCCTCGAATATCATCATAATCATACCAATCACCAAATATATCATCATCTTTGGTTATAAAAGTATTCTCATTTTTTAGGCCATCAGAAAATGTTGTAAGTGACCACTCTGAACTACCTGTTTTTGTTATTATACTTTTTTTTTCATTTCTCCAATAACCAAGATTATCAATATATTCATATTCGCCCAGCACTTCTTGTTGCCAAAGGATGGCGCTGTTTTCTTCTGTTTTGTTATTTAATTTAACTTCAATAGAACTAAAACTAAACACATCATAACATGACTTATGAATTTTTTTACAAGTTTTTTCTGTATTATCTCGCAAAATTCTATCTAAATCATCTTTCAAGATATCAAAATTCCTATCTATCGATAATAATGTTTTACTAACAATATTAACCGGATGATCTATTTTATATTCCTTAATTCTACATTTTTTTTCATGTAATTTCTCCTCTACTAATCTTTTTGCTTTGGGTATCTTTTCATTTAATAATATCATAATGTTTTTATCAATCTCAAATGACAATTTCTTGCATCCTAATGTCATATCAAATTGTTTAAATCTATTAAGTTGATCTAATTCTCTATCATTGTCAAGTAATTCTTTAGAATAAACCACAAAAACCTTATTTGTAACTGCACATATATTATTTGTTAACATCTCACACTCACTTTCATCATCTAAATTTATCTTATCAGCATGTGTGAATACGGTAATGGTTTGATTTGCATTTTCACGAATTATGTTATTACCATTTACGCTACCATAATCAACATCTGCTCTAACTACGTGTAGTACAATACTACTTTCTCTCTTAATTTCGGCAATAACCATATTATCTACTTCCTCAAAACCATCATTTGAATGAAATCCAGGCAAATCCACTAATGTTACATTTGGAACATTATTTGCGTATATATCAACATTAAGTGTATTATCTCTAATAAATTTACCGCAATGCTTTATTTTAAGATCATTATGAACGTGATTTAAATATTCAGAGGCTTCTAAATTATCAGAAAAATCTTTAATTTGATCTTTCTCACCAGTTTCAGAATTTTCTAGATAAACACTATATTTAGCTTCTACAGCGCTGTGCCTTCGTAATTTTAATCTAATTGTTATAATTGTACAACATTTTGAATCTATTGGAAGTTTAATTTTAGAAATTAAATACAGAACAGATGATTTTCCAGAAGATTGTGCGCCAGCAACAATAAATTTTGGTATGGTATTCTTAATTACATCAAGACAGTCTGATTCTGGTATTGTTTTTAATTTATTGTCAATAATGTCTAATTTATTTAGTGTTTCAACCAGTGCCATATCAGAAATTTCAAAACCATCAATGATTTCCCCGCAATATGGTTTAACTTTTGGAGTCTCATCGGAAAAATTTGATAATGAACTTGTGTTTGACATACTATCAATTAATTTGGTTGAAACATCATCATTCCCTATATCGAGTTGTTCTAAATTCATCGTTTTTGATTTTAATCCTTAAAAGTAAATACAATCAATTTTAAAGGGACGACCGTCTATAAATTATTTAATAATATTAACCTATGGTCACCCCTTTTATAAAAACCAACTAAATTTTCATAACGTATAATTGCAATTTTATTTTTAGTTGAACATGAGAGTTGTGGTTAATTATTATGTTATTGTCAAAAAATTGATATTATTTAAAATGCGACCGATAGTCTTTTCTCATCAGATAGAGATGAATATTGGTGATGTTTTGTTGCAGTTTGTTTTGATGTACTTGCCATGGAATGAAACCTCAATTAAATGTGTTTCACGTCGATTCTGCGAAATCATGGCATCACCAGAATATCTCGCAGCGTTCAAAATGTGTGGGTATGCAGAACGTGTAGTCATCCTACTGTCCCTACCAAACAACCGATTTAATATGTATGCGTGCCGGGTGCTTGCAGGAAATTGGCAAAGGTATACACGCAGGAAACCCCCACACCAGATTCCCGTTGGTGCATGCCAAGTTGTTCACGATAATGAGCTAATGGTGATTGGCGGCGCGGATCGGGATTCGTGTCCACCACGTACAACAGACAGAGTCGATAAATTTTGTCCCGGTACCAATAAATGGATCGAACATTGTACGCTGAAGGAACGCCGACAAAACTGTGTGGGTTGTAGTGTCGGTCACGATGTTATAGTTGCTGGGGGCACTGACCTCGACATCTTTAACAAACCAGTAAAAACCGCCGAGATATTTCGCAGTTCAACTGGCAAATGGGAGATTATGCCGAAAGAGCTCCTTAATCCGTCTATAATGTCGGCGGCTTGCGTGCTTAATGGGCAGTTATACATAGCTGCCGGTCTTTACTATAATAAACTGCAGGTGTGGGATGGAACAAAATGGTACTACAAAGCCGATTTGCCCGTGAGCGAACTTTATTCGGCTGCATGTATTGCTATTGACGGTCGCATGTGGCTCATCGGTGGGATGGTCGTACCCGAGGGGCGAACATTAATTCCTGAAATCAGTAGTACCGTGTTGATTTACGATCCTGAGAAAAACACATGGAAATATGGTCCTGAACTTCCAGAGCCTCGCTATTCATGCAATGTGGTAATATTCAACGGTTATCTAATTATGTTTGGTGGACATGGCTTTTCGTCTCGTAATGAACCTGAACCACTAATGTTAATTGACGGCAGGTGGTCCAAACTTTCCACGTATAAAAGTTTAGATTAAGATCATAATTTACTTGATTTTCTAAAAAAAAGGACTTTGATTTGTGCAACAGAGACAGTCGTTCTTAGATGACCGTCTCTAAATTAATTTTTTTGATTTCTTTGTACCTGTCATCTGCTAGTAGAATTGTATATCAAGTATTATGTTAACCATAACTCCCACAGTGGATAAATCCAGTAATTAATTTGAGTGATTATAAACTAAAACAAAAAATACAAAAAAACCCAAGTTCCTCCCGCAAAAAATATGGTTAATCCATGTCAAAATCGAATTAATCCTAATATTAAAAATGATGATTTGTTTCTGGTCATTCATTGCACAAGCTACAACTATCTTTCTTATGGTTATTGAACATATCATAAGTAGGTCTCAACTGCAAAAAATGGATTTTGCAGGCGCTATCTCTCCCATTAAAGCTTTGAATTCACTTGAAAAAAGTAATACGAATAGTCTTACAATGATTGAAAATGTTTTTGCTAAAGATGTAGCAGATATATTTCTAGGTATGTATCAAAGAACTGGTCAAGAAATAACTTTTAAAGAAGAATATATTAATCAATTAAAACAAGAAATAAAAGAAATATTAGAAAAATCTGCAGATCTTGGTCCTATTCTCTTTGCAGTGACAAATAGAGGAATATCAACACAACAAAAAGTGTATAATTATGATGCATTTATTATTATATTAAAAACCTTGGGAGAAAATTTAAAAGATTTATGTAATAGCGATTTGCATAGCGATGTCGATATCGAGGTTGATATGTCTTCTGCTGAAAAAGAATATTCAATTAATTTACGAGAATTAACAAATCAACTTAGTATAGAATTTAATGGTTCATTGTTTTATTGGTTTTTATATCCAGACAAAATGCAATTTGATTATATAATAAGATTTGTTAATAAAATTATAGGATATATGTACTTAAATATCATAAAAACAATTGGGACCAGTAAAAAAACACTTAAATGCCCAGAAAGATCATCCTTGTTTATAGATGAAACAAACAGGGCGGGAAACGCATTATCAATAGCAATCCTGATTAGTGCATTGTTAAATGCCATTTGGAATTCTGACTACCTCTCCTAACCAGGTTAACACAAAATTGAATAATTTTAGTATTAATGTGGTTAAAATCGAAATACAATAGTTATTTCTTTAGTATCTGGAGGTATTATTTAAAGATTTGAAAATCCTATTTAACATAACCCCCGGAATGGATAAATTCAGTAATTAATCTGAGTTTATAATCACTAAAATAAAAAAGAAAACGAAAGCGCCCCATCGCGAGGAGTCAGCGGAATTTATGGCTAAATGTTGGAAAATCTTGAAGAATTTAATTTTTTTATTTTTCGTTTTATTATAAATATTATTTATGACTAAAGAACTGGTATTTGAACAATATTTATGTGCAAATGATAACACAGACACCGACTATAAAAATCCGACAATAAATGACGCAGCTGAACAGGATTCTTTCGGTAATTCAATGGATATATCTGAAAATGGTTTGTATTGTATAGTAGGTGCATTTCAAGACGACGTTGACCCTATTATAACCAATCCTTCTGATAAAATTAGACAAGGGGCAGCGTATATATACGAACGATCTTCGCAAAACGATCCATGGGTATTTTGCGAAAAACTTCAGGCATCTGATCACAACATTACTGATGCAAATTATCTAGATTTATTTGGAACGTCTGTTTCAATGGTGGATAACTATGCTGTTGTTGGTGCACAAGGCGATGATGGTAACAACTTATTTCTTTCTAATGCTGGACAAAAAAATGGATATGGTGCCGTATATGTTTACGAAAAAAATACTAATAAGTGGAATTGTATTCTAAAAATAGTTAGACCATCGCCAGGTAATAATGATAACTTTGGTTATTCGATTTCAATATCGACAACATTGTCTTCAACATTCCTTGTTATAGGATGTCCTATGATGGGGTCTGGTGGGTCATCACAACCTGGAGGACCTCCCGCGCCTCCATCAAATGATGGAGGGGTTTATGTGTATAAATTAAATCAAATACTAGGGGGGTCGTGGGAATTTGGATTGGTGCAGCAGGTACCAAATACTCATCCTCCTAATCCATCAAATGTTTACTGGCAATTTTGAAAATCGGTTCACATTTCTTATAATCATTTTATTGTTGGTGTACAATATGAAAGCAATACATTATTTTCTGGTGAGGGAGCTGCATATGTTTATAGAATAGATGAGTCAACTAGTGGAGCCATAACGATTTCACAACATACTTCATTAGACCGTAGTAATGGAGGTCTAATTAGTGATATTGATATTCAAGATCAATTTGGATCATCTGTTTCTATACATATACAAACCGATAGTAATGGAATCATAATTTATGGTCAAGCGATGGTTGGTGCATTTGGTGATGATTTTCAACCGGGTGGAACTCTCGCAAGTAAACAAAGACATGGTGCTGCTTATGTGTTCAAATTAGATAATCCGTCCTCTCTAAACAGCAATTCATGGAATTATGTCGAAAAGTTTCAGGAAACAATTGCTAATGAACGTGAAGATGATGATTGGCTCGGTTACGCTGTTTCGATAAGTGGATCAGATAGAGAAGCGGTAGCAATAGCTGGTGCTTATTCAGATAACAAACTTAGTAATTCTCTATCTAATACATCTAACGTTAATCATTGTGCAATTTACTTTTATACAACCGATACTCCTTCTACACAAAATTTATGGACATTTCAAGAAAAAAAATATCCTGAATCTTCCGATGTTGATATTAAGCATTGTGGAAAAAGTGTAGTAGTTCACTATGAAACTAAAACCGTTCTTGTTTCTGGATCAACCGACGGAGATGGTTCTTTTGGCACAAATAAACCAAATGGAGCAGGAATTGTTTACAGTTACAGTTTACAAAATATATCAGTACAACCGCAACCACAACCAGCTCCACAACCAGCTCCACAACCAGCTCCACAACCAGATCTACAACTCGTGTTACAACCTACAATACAACCTACGACACAACCTGCAACACAACCAGCATTACAATCACAACAACACCAAAATTATAAAAAAGGGATGTGTTGTTGTTGTGATTGTGATTATGATTGTATTCTTGATAAA
Source organism: Phycisphaera sp. TMED24 (assembly GCA_002168105.2). Classification (GTDB taxonomy): domain Bacteria; phylum Planctomycetota; class Phycisphaerae; order Phycisphaerales; family SM1A02; genus UBA8653. The sequence goes on along the minus strand of NHCD02000001.1, from coordinate 36,502 downwards.
GTTATTGATTTGGGTTCTTATGGTAAATCATACAAAGTTACAAGCAATTTTAAAAGATTACCTAAATACTAATTTTTATACGAATTAATTAATTTCATACTGCCAATATCTTGTTTAGATCATAACTTTATGCCGGTAGTTGAGTACTCTGTATACGTTTAAAAATATATCCATCGTAAATTTTAATTATTGCAGCGTGATTGTTTTTATCTCTATCAGCACAACCTGGCTCATACAAGAATACCTCATATCCCCTTGCAAATGCTGACTGTGCAGTAAAAAGAACACACACAGATGTTAGTAAACCACATACGATGATTTTATTAGCACCAATTTTGTTTAAATATTCGTTTAATTCTGTATTCATAAATGCATCAAATGATGTTTTAATTATTATTTTTTCATATTCTTTTGCACGAGCCCATGATGTAGAATCTATATCAACAGGAAGTGGTTTGTCTGGGTGCAAAATTTTGAAATTCCTTGCAAAAACAAGATTGTAGTTGCTTCGAATATGCACGATATTTTCTGGAGGAAACCGTGATCTGGCATCAACAAGGAGTGTTTCTACATTATTTCTAAGTGATGGAAAAAGACGATGGACATTTGCGTCGTTTGTATATGTGTCTTGATAATCGATTAACAAGAATACTAATTTATGATGAATAAATTTTATTTATATATTTAACCATAAGCCCCGCGGTCTGTTTGTTACGTTTTCATTTTGGGTGGAGTGTGCGCACAACTATTTTTTAAAAACTATCACCTAGGTGATAGTGCGGGGCTTATGGTTAAAATACATTCAAAAATATGATTTATTTCTAAAATTTAATAATAATCAATACTGCGATACTTATTAGGCATTATTGCTTCTTCTAATGATTGTGCTAACTCCGAGCATTCCTCAGGAATATATAAAAGACCAAAACTTGTACAATATTTAGTAGATCTACACTGAAAAATAAACTGATACATTTTGTTAAATATCGAATCGTCAGTATCAGTCGGATGAAAATTTATGAAACAAATAATTAAAAAAACAGCTAATAAAAAGGTTACTATTGATCCAACTATTAGTGGAATGAACATTGGTGATTTATTAATTGGTTGCCGATGCGAGCTTTTGTGGTTATCGTATGATGGCGGTGGTCTAAATAAATCAAAAACAAGCATACCCATCATTATGACACTTAACGCATTTAATGAAAGAAAACGCGCTTTTGGATAACTTACATCTCCACATAAGAATTCTTTAGATAAACACCCAATTGTAAATGTAATAAATAAAAGCAACAGAATATAAAAAACCTTATATAATGCCAAATTATAACGCGGTAAATTTTTAGAATATATAGATAAGCCTATTATAGACGGTAACAAAATTGCGACTAAGAATTCAATAGCTGCTCTCATATTCATTTATGTTATTTTTATTTTTGTATTGTATATTGAGTTTAGTTAATCTATCTGATTTTATATATGGCTTAATCAATTTGAAAATTTGTTCGAAACACAAGGGAGCATTGATAATATTACATTTGTTTACTTCAGGTAAGTTCCAAAATAATTTAGCTAATGATTCGATGGTTTTCGTATTACGTTGTATATCTGCAATACATATCTTCTCTACGTTGATTATTAAACAATAACCTTCGCCCGCATGAATGACTGTAGATTCTATCATGTTTAATATATTTTGCTGGCTTATTTTACAAATTTCCTTTGCATTAATCTTCACACATCTATTGTTGTTATTACTATCAATGTAAAATGCTATCATTTATATTTGTATAGATTAACTAAAATTATATGAAATTGCGTTCAGCTATTATTTTAAATAGTTGAAAAGTCTAAATAATGAATAGTCGAATATTGTTTTTAATAGCCGCATTATGTTTCATGGTAGGAATGGCATTTTTAATGTATCGTCGCAATAAACTGAAAAATAGTATACGCGACGCGTTAACAGAAATTACAAATCATAATGATGATTCGTTTGAAACAAATGTTTCTGAAGAAGAAAGCGCCGCAAATATTTCAATGGTTGTAGGTGATAATAATCATGATAACGTATATTCTGCTGGAACTGCGACCATGAATAATGATGCGAATGATGATGATGATGATGATGATGATGACAATGATGATCACGATAACGATGACGATCACGATGCCGATCACGATGACGATGACGATGACGATGACGATGACGATGACGATGACGATGACGATGACGATGACGATGACGATGATAATGATGAAGATATGGATAAAGAAAAAGAAAATACCGTTCAGACAAATAAAAATATAATTAGACATATCAAGAAATCAATTCAAGAAGAAGATGAAAATATGAATAAAAATACGGATTTTGATATGTGTGCAGATACGGATGATGCTGAGAGTGTAAATGCTGGCAACATTATTGACATGTTTGAATATGATAATTCATCAAATGTTGACAAAACTTCCATAATATTGTCAGACTTATCATCTGGTGTTAACAAAAAAAGTTTAACAAAAAATAAGAATAATGCACAAGTTTTAACCGCTAAATCAAAAGAGCAAAATAATATAGAAAATAATGCTGAAATAGAAACTGAAACTAAAAATAATTTATGCGAATCCGCCGATGGTATTGACAGAGCATTATTTGAATCAAATACCATAAATAAACCGATATCGTCATTAGAGGGTGATGTATCAATTTGTCAATTCTATTCGGAAAATGATTTGCGTAAATTGACCAACAATGATTTACGCGCAATATTAGAAAGCCAGGGAAAATATATTAATAAAAATGTAAAAAAATCTGATATTATTACGCGAATAATTGAATTACAAGCTTAATTTGATTGGTGAAAATCTGCCACACAAAAACAATTAGATTTACAACACTTATCGAAATTACATCCACATCCACTATTCTTACAACACCATTTTTGGTAGCCTTCATGACTAGAATATCATCATTAGGACAATCGATTGCGGGAGCAATTTCTATAATGTGGTGGATATTTGCGCGCTAGAGATTATTGTGTTTTTTATTTAGGATACCATCAGGAATATCAGCACCCTCTATTTTCCTAACACGTTTTAATCTTCTAACCCGTCGAGCTAAGGCTGTCATTTTTAGATTGTACACGAGTTATTTGTTTACATTTATATTGCTCCGCAGGCGATGCATCGGGTATATATGTCATTCGTCTTTCCTGTTTTGCAAGTTGTAAACTTGAAGCATAGACCTTTAGTTTTGCCATCTTATATTACTTAACCATAAGCCCCGCGGTTGATATATGAGATTTTTGATTAACACTTGACTCAAACTATAGTAAATCTCAAATGTGTCACCTAGGTGACTCGTGCGGGGCTTATGGTTAAATAATAAGAGTTAAAACCTCAAAATTAATATAAACTAAGGATAAACCAATGATTATTTAACATTAAAATAATTATTTTAATAATCTATTTTATTATAATAATCTATTTTATTGTAATAATATTATTAGAATTTTAAAGGGGAGTAAGAATTAGTGCAATTTTTTAGGAAGCTATTCTAATGGTTTCACTAATTTAATTCATTTAATTTATAATGAACAATTTCATCAATTAATTCATCTTTTTTTTTATCTGTGGTAAATCCTAGTAGTGTTGCCTGTTTGTTTAAGTCATTTTTACTTAATTTTAATAAATTTTTTTTAATTTTTATTTGCGATAATTTTGTAAATTTTCTGTTTATTGGTAGTAAGATATCATTTGACGGATGCAAAACAACACCAATAGTATCATTATTATTCCATAAAACGATGTTTGATGAATGTATATAATCAGAAATTATTTCTATTGAATTATCTGACTTAATTAGACAAATATTTTTTTGTAAAACATCTGCTGCAAGGTGTAATAATGGTTTAGTTATTGTGCCAGCATTTAAATTCTCTAGCATTTCTTGTTGTTTGTAACCATATTGACGATATTCGTATTCTTTATAAATTGACGACAAATATCTTGCTAAATTTGATTTTAGTAAATCAAGTTTTTCCGTTATTTCCTTTTCAGGAAATAGTACAATTGTTGGATCAATAGCCGTTAGAATTGCTCTTAATTCTTTATCATAATCCTCAAAGCGAACCGTGTAAAATTTTTCATCTGAATATAAATATTTTAAATTGGCTGGAAGTGATGTAATATTACTTTTGTCTTTTTCCTTTTTTGATTCATGAATATTTCTTGTTTCAGGGATATTATCAAGTGTTGATGTATCCTCGGTTAAACCCGACAAAAATATTTTAAGAATATTCTGTGGTAAACGCATACTTAATTATTTTTATAAAGCTTTATGTCAATTTTGGTGCGTTTTCAAATGCGTTCGATAAAATCTCAATTTCCAGAATGTAGATAATGTCTAACATAATTGAATCAATAAAAATAACTGAAAATTGTTCATCTATTGTTATTACCGTACCATCCGAATATTATTATTCAATATCAAATATTAAACTAAAGAAGGAAACAGATGGCATAATAGAATACAAAAATTTTCTTCCAAAAATAAATAATAACGCAAATTTGTTTAATTTGATGAATTCTACAGACACTGTCGCAACAAATCAACCTATAGTTGATCCACAAGATAATATAAATAAAGAAAACATTGACGAAACTTCAAGTCATCAACAAACTGCCTGCATAGTTGATGATACTAATAATGACGAGACACTGACTAATGCTGATGATGAATCCGTAGTAGATGGTACCGTTGATCCCAATTCAATTAATAATGAATTAAGAAATGAGGGGTATGTATTAAATAATAGTGTTGTTAATACACCAACTATGGATACTATAAAAACAAATGAAGGTGATGTAACAAGCAACTATGATGTTGTAACAAGTGACGATGATGTTGTAGGAAGCAACGATGATGGTGTGACAAGCAAGGATGATGTTGTAACAAGCAACGATGATGGTGTAACAAGCAATAATGATGTTGTAACAAGCAACGATGATGGTGTGACAAGAAATGATGATGTTATAACAAGCAACGATGATGTTGTAACAAGCAATAATGATGCTGTAACAAGCAATAATGATGCTGTAACAAGCAATGATGATGTTGTAACAAGCAATGATGATGTTGTAACAAGCAATAATGATGTTGTAACAAGCAATAATGATGTTGTAACAAGCAATAATGATGTTGTAACAAGCAATAATGATGTTGTACCAAGCAATAATGATGTTGTAACAAGCAATAATGATGTTGTAACAGGCAACGATGATATTGTAACAAGTAACGATGATGTTGTAACAAGCACCGATGATGTTGTAACAAGCAACGATGATGTTGTAACAAGTAATGATAATGTTGTAACAAGTAATAATGATGTTGTAACAACTACCTTTGATAATAATCCAATTCCAAGTAAAATATCTTCAGATAAGCAAATATCCGATGTATCTGAAGCAAATAATCAGAATACACATATAACAGTCACCAATAAAAATACGGAGCATTCGGGAATAAGAAGAAAACGAAGTGTAAAACTTAATCGTGCTGATCGATCCAGGTCCAAGAAATATACTAGAAATAAATCTTTATTGCTTGAGATCGACTAATTTTTCCTTAAAAATTATATAATATGCTTCATTGAGATTTTTAATAAGATGTATATTTAAGGTTTGTAATTCTTCATCATTCTTAATTTTATCCCAATCATATTCATTTTCATAAGGAATTAGTATTGTTTTAATACCGGAGTTAATTGCTCCGGTTGCTTTGGCATAAAGTCCACCAATTGCAGTAACATTACCATTTAGATCAATTTCTCCGGTCATTGCAATATCCGTGGGAACTAATAAATTATTGAATAAGGATATAAGAGAAATAGTTATTGCAAGACCAGCACTAGGTCCATCTTTTGATNCTCCGCCCGCCGGACAATGAATGTGAATTCCAAAATTGGTTTCGTTACGTGTAGTACAATATTTCCACGCAAGACTTTTAGCAACTTGCATGCTTTCTTTCATGACATCGCCTTGATTTCCTGTTAAGGTAAGCTTTAATTTATCTTCTGACATATTTTTAACAGTTTCTATTTTTGTTACACCACCTATGCCTGAGCTTGATGCATATAATCCATTTACAATACCAATCTGGGGGTATTTTTCAAGCTGAGTAGTTATAATTGGTCGTTTGTTAGGAAGCAATTTTTTGATCAGTTCTACATTAATTGTTACCGGATATTCTAGTTGATTAGCCATATATTGATAATTAATTTCACGAACAAGACTAATTAATAACTTTCTTAAATTTCTAACGCCAGCTTCGTGTGTATATTTTAATATTATTTTACATATATTTTGTTTTTCAAGAATAATATCATCTAAATCAATACCAATGATTTGACATATTTCAGCCAGCATATAGTTTTTAACAATAATCCATTTTTCATTCAATTTAAACGATTCAAATTGTATAGAGTGTATGCGGTCTAATAAAATTGGATCAATTAATGATGAATCGTTGTAAGAAAAAATTATTAGTGCCTTTGATATGTCAATCGGGATATTAGAAAAATATTTATCATAAAATGTCTCATTTTGTGAAGGATCTGTCAAATGAATAAGTACACCAATAATTTCTTTTCCATGGTCTGTTCTAGAAACTTTGTCGAGTTCATCAATAAATATAATTGGATTCATGCAATTTGCATTTATCAAAATATCTACAATTTGTCCCCAATTTGATCCAACATAAGTATAATTATGACCATCGAGATGTGAGGAATTGCAACTCCCTCCCAAACTAATAAACGAAAAAGGTCTATTTTTCTTGGTTTGTTCATCTATTAACATTTTAGAAAGCCCTTTTTTAGCTAGTGAAGTTTTTCCGGTACCTGGAGGACCTTCAAATCCAAAAACATATCCAGAATTATCACCATTCATCCACTGAGCAATAACACCCTTTATTTGTTTTTTCGCTTCGTTTTGTCCATAGATTGCATCATCTAAAATATTAGATATGTTTGTAATGTAATCTAAGCGTTCTATTTTATATTTATACCATTTAGATATTAACTCAGCAGTTTCTTTATCTTTACACTTGTTTATTACATTTGTTTGTAAGAATTCTTTATTATTTACACATAAATCAATAAAAACATCTAGCTCATAATCTGAAATTAATTCTTTTAAATTTTTACTAGACATATCAGAGAAAAAGGATTGCCATGTTAGTAATTTGTCTAATTTACATATGGAAACATTATTATATTTATTTTTAAATTCTTTAATCTTTTCAAATTTAGATTCACGGTGATATACACCAAAAGGAATGCGCAATAAACCATGTAAATATTGCTGTGCTTTTGATGCAGATTCATTTTTTTTATTTTGGATTTCAGATAATTTATCGAATGCTTTCTTTTTAACATCATCACTACATTGCATTAATTTAATACGATCTTCATCAGTAAGTTCATCTTCATCAAATTTATTTATAGTTTCTGGTATTTGCTGTTCAAGATCTTTTCGAATATAATGTGGTAAAGATGCAGATAACAATGATGAACTCATTTTTTTAACAGTAATTAAATTATATAATAAATGAGCCCAAAAAGTGTGATTTGTATTTTTTTTTCTATATAAAAATATTAAAAGATAACGTTGTTCTAAAAATGAATAAGATAAAAAAGTTTTAATAATATCATGAGTTTTATTTGATAATAAATTATTAAATTTATTATCAAAAGCCACATCATATTCATTTGTTTCAAATGGTAACAATTGATTTAACATAAACGGATAAGCTTCTTGTTTTATTATTCCCTGAAATACAATAACATAATTATTGTAATTTACATATAATCTTTGTCCATAAATTTTTTCAGTAAAAGTCATTTTATTCTGGGTACAAACAAACATGAAATTTTTAGTACTATTCAAAAGAATTTCCATGTTTTTAACATCTTCTTTTGAATTGCGGTTTGCTCGTTTTTGACACTCTAGTGCAATATATGCAGCCATTGTTTTTGTTATTAAAACAAACGGTGAGCCTTTTCGATATATGTCATAATTTAATGGAACAAAACAATGTAAATCAATATTATATTCTATATCGGGAAATAATGCATAAATATTTTTAGAACCAACCAATGACAATAAATGTGATCGCTCTTCAAATAAAGAGTTCAACATTTTTTGTTGAATTATAAATATTTTATTTGTCCATTTATATATAGGGTGCCTAATTATCATACTATACCGTTTATAAATCCCATCTAGTATATAAAGATTTTGGTATTTCTCAAGGTGATCCTTTAACTCAAGCATAGAAATTGCAAAATTTTTTAATTGTGTATCTATTTGATTTTTCTTCCATATTTTGTTTTTAATTATTTTTTGCAAATGTATTATTTTATCATTAAATGTCATTATATTCAGATATCATAATATGATAAATATTTAATTTATCCTTGAAATTAAAATTAAGTAATAAACCACATTCTTTAAAATATGAACATACGTACATAATTTCTAAATTAAAATGAATTAATCGAAATAATATTAAATAGAATTTTATTTATACTTCATAAAAATGATGATCTTTATTGGGCGAAAGCCTCAAGCAGGGGAGAACACTGTTCTCTAAGGATAAGGTAAATCGTTACGCGCGATGTCCGACACGGGTTATGGTGTCTATGTAGGTACCCCCATTGGTTATAAATTTAGTTGCTTTGACATTGAAGATGTAAGAAAAGAAATAAATACCTACATTCAGGAAAATAAAATCCCTTGTAAAGTAGACGAACTTTATTTTAAATATAACAATAATCATGTGAGGGATTATAAAGCTGGAGTAAAAATTAAATTACGCTTTGAAAAAAAAGAAGACAGGGCAGAATTCTTAAGAAAAACTTCTAGAGGATTTAACTTTCGCTACGGCTTTTTATCAACAGACCATTGGAGGGATACAGCAAAGCCTCGATCTATTTATGCCCAAGTTGTCCGCGGACAAGGTGATATTGTCCGCGGACGACAAGGTGATATTGGCAGCAGAGAACGAGAGGATATTTTCCGCAGACGATCTAGATCACGTGATGATTTGAATCATAATTCTGTGCGTCAATATGCACCTAAGAAACAATATTATGAAATACGGGTTAATCCTCATAGATCACAGTATGATCATCACAGACAACATTGGGATAATTACAGACCACCGCATAATAATTGCATACCTTGGAAGGATAATCACGTAAAACGGGGGCATAATTACAGCCAACCGGGGGATAATGACAGACCACCGCAGCATAATTACGGACCTTTGGATAATGAAAAACCACCGCAGCATAATTACATGTTACGGCAGTATGATGACCCGCAAATAATGAATCGTGGAACACATCTCTCGTCGCCCTTCTTGCATAAGTCTATTACAAGCCCTACATATACGCAGCCGTATGGTGAAACTGTGCCTGTGCAACATTTACACTATACGTCACCATACCCGCCGAAGCATCTGCATGAGCCAATCTATACACAGCCTCCGCATCCGTCTATACATATGCACCCGTTTCCTGTTATCTTTGATAATCAATTATCATCCCGCCTTACCTGCCCCTCGCAGCTTAGACCGCCACCACTTGAGATACCACCGCCAGCTGATAGGGTGCATATTCCTCCCACACCGATTGAGACATTTAAATATGATCAGGTTGCGGAAATGTTAAAACAAATTGTGCATGAGTTGGGTAAAACAAAATCAGGTAATGATGATGGTTCTTCTGCTGGTGCTGCTGGTGCTGCTGGTGCTGCTGCTGGTGCTGCTGCTGCTGCTGGTGCTGCTGGTACTGCTGGTACTGGTAATGCTAATAATAATCAGGGTACTGGTAATCCTAATAGTAATCAAGGCACTAATTATTTTAATTATCCAGCAGGTTATTCGTAAGAAACATAGCTCTGGCAGTTTTTATGTCATAATTAAATTTGTAATTTAATTATGACATAAAAACGTTTATTTTTAAATAAAATGGTATATCGAATGGTTGAGTTTAGTTAATGATCAGCCATCTATAAACTTTAAATTAAGTTAAAAAAATGTCTCATAACGTACCTAATGTTATCATTCGAGATAACCTCAACACCATCCATGGCAATTGCTTTTTTTTTGAATTTTAATAAAACCAGCACTTTTATCCGTTTATTAAAAAAACGCACATGTGATTAATTAGTCTAAATTAATTGCGTTAAAACGTTAAAAATGCTAGTTACCATGACTAGTTAAAAGCTCTTTACCATGACAGGTTAAAAGATGAATAAAACCAAAATTGATATTATTATTTAAGTATTATCCTATTCCTACAGTTGTAATCGCGAATTGCATGATTGAAGATGGAGAATGTGTTTCTAGCCAGGCTTTTCTTACTACAACATTGAAGTGGTACCATAGCTTATCATCAAAAGATGATACTTTGTTCGACGAAGAAAATTTTACACGTGAGCTTAAAAATGCGATTAATGGTAAGACCAGCGCGAACTTCAAGATATTTAACATTAAGAAGAAAATTAATGTATGCACTGGTCGAAAAGAAGGAGTCAGCGCTATCGTCGAATTTAATACTCCTGACGAGTGTAATGACTTCTTAATACAAGTTTGCCCTGTATTTAACAATGGGACACTAAGAGCATACGCTCACACACCGGAGCTTATTCATCAGCGGAATTATAAGACCCAGTTATGCTGGTACTATTTACGGGGTCGATGCTCTAAGGGCAAGATGTGTACTTACGCACATAGCCTAGACGAAATACGTACGCATAATTTTCCCAGTTCCATTCCCAAGCCTCTGGATGATAAATCAGGAAAAGAGCACGTAGCACTAATAAATGATACCTTGTCACATCGTACTAAAGAGTCATCCGAATTACCTATGCAGATGTGTGAGTCAAATAATTCCTTAGTTACAATTTTGGGGTCACAAAATTGTGCGGTGAAGAAAGCGCCAAGGAAAATCTCAGTGAAAGGATCAAACTATAGTGGGTATGAAATGCAGCACAGTATGCGTCGGGATAATGGTATATATAGTTCTCTCGAAAGACAGGACCAACGCGGGAACAACCGTCGTGATCGATCTCTTTCTCCCAAAAGATGTAACAGGCGTGAGTCCCGGGGTCGTTATCGATCTCGTTCCCCCGGAAGACGTAACAGTCGTGAGTCCAGTGGTCGTGATCTATCTCGCTCTCGCGAAAGACGAGACGGGCGTGAGTACCAGGACCGGGGTCATTATCTCGAAAGACGGGACGGGCGTGAGTTCATGGATCGGGGTCATTATCACGAAAGACGGGACGGGCGTGAGTACCAGGATCGGGGTCATTATCTCGAAAGACGGGACGGGCGTGAGTTCATGGATCGGGGTGATTATCACGAAAGACCAGACGGGTGTGTGTACCAGGATAGGGGTCATTCTCTCCAAAGACGGGACGGGCGTGAGCACAGATATCGTGCTCAGTCCAATTATTGCGAAAAACACGAGCGCTCAAAGGATAAATATTCAGTTTCACCAGAATATGAACTATTTCCAAGGCTGCCAATATCAGAATTTTGGCAGCCTTGGCAATATGTACCGTGTGGACAGACTTACGGACCGTATGGGCAACATTATGGACTGTATGGGCAGACTTCTGGACTGTATGGGCAGACTTATGGACTGTATGGGCAGACTTCTGGACAGTATGGGCAGACTTCTGGACAGTATGGGCAGACTTCTGGACAGTATGGGCAAACTTCTGGACAGTATGGGCAGACTTCTGGACAGTATGGGCAGCCTTGGCAAACGCAAACGGCGGAACATGATAGCGAATATTATAATAATAGTATCCCTGTCTCAGGGGCTGTTGTTGGAGATGAGCAGGGCATGCCGCCATGCACCGAACAACTTGCCTATGTCGGATCGTTTTTAACAGATATAAGAAATGGGGTAGATTATCGTGATTCACGTTAATACGTTAATAAATGAATGAATTGCGTGATATGAATAAGAGGCATTTTCTAAATATAGATGATGCCATTTGAATAATAGAAAGTCTAAACGATTTTTTTGTTTTAAAATGCGTTAGATTGAAATATAATATTAATAATTTATTTAAATAAAACCAGCATTTTGATCCGTTTATTTAAAAAACGGATATGTGATTAATTATTCAAAATTAATCGGCGTTAAAACAGCAAAAATGCTCGTTACCATGATTAGTTAAAAGATAATTGAACCAAAATTGATAATAATATTTTGGTCTTTCGTATTTACACAGACTATGCCATTTATGACAAAATCAAACGACTACGATGACGGTTTCCTATTCCCCCCTGCGAACCTGAGTCCATTACAGCTCCAGTCTTACCTGAATGCATTGATAAGACTTACGAAAAAAATATTTCCAACGAAGAATTACCCACGGAAGTATTATCCAAGTAGGTATTCTTTTTGCAATGCATTAAAATTACTATTATCCGCGGAATACAATTTCACTGATCACTTGAATGATCCTGAAGCATGCAACAGAAATATCCGATTTATGCATTTATGGAATTGTATTATTGAATTACAAAATTTTAGGAACTATATGCTTCAGCTGATCATCAATATTGATGATCGAGTATATTGTAAATTAAAAAGAATACTGATCTTCAATAACTCCTATCTCAACCAAAATGTATCAACACAGCATCGCATTAAAAAAAAAAAAAAAATTGAGAAGTTAAAAAATCAATTTTCTAAAAAGTCTGAAGATTTTCAAAGTCACGTAGACTCACTCATTAAGAACCTTAGTAATTTATACAAGCTCTGTTGTAGACACTATGCCACGCCCAGCTTTATTACTCATCCGGGCTCGAAGTTGGCGGATTTAACCATAAGCCCCGCAGGTGTCACCTAGGTGACACATTTGAGATTTACATGTAGTTTGAGTCACGTGTTAATCAAAAATCTCATCTATCAACCGCGGGGCTTATGGTTAAGATTTAAGATTGGTATAGAATCCACAAAATTAATTTAGAGAATTTTGAATAAGAGAAGGTATAAACGTTTTTGTTTTAAAATGCGTTGGATTGAAATATAATATTATTAATAATTTATTTAAATAAATGACAATAAGAATTTTATCCTGGAATATTGCGGGTATTAGGTCTTGCATTAAAAAAGGCAAACTGGATTTTTTATCACAAGAGGCATATGATATTGTTTGTTTACAGGAAACAAAAGCAAACGAGTGTCAAGTGGTACTTCCATCAGAATTAATGGAATTATATCCTTTTAGATACTGGGAATCAATTAAAAATCCAAATATGAAATCTGGTCAAAGCGGTACAACTATATGGTCAAAAATAAAACCTAAAAAAATAATTCAACCAGTTAATATAGATGATGAAGGGCGAACAATAACTCTTGAATTTGAAGATTTTATATTAGTAAATGTATATACACCAAATTCTCAATCTTTAACTTCAAATAGATTTATTTTCAGAACAGAAAAATGGGATCCAACATTTAAAAAACATATGATAACATTAAGTAAAAAAAAGCCACTAATAATTTGTGGTGATTTAAATGTTGTACATAAATTAATTGATGTTCATAATCCAAAAACAAAATTAAATAAAATGGCAGGATTATTTGATAAAGAGCGAGAAAATTTCCAGATTTTNCTAGATAGTGGTTTTTATGATTGTTTTAGAAAGTTTAATTCAGGTGGTGAAAATTATACATATTGGAATCAATTGCGTCCTCAGCTTAGAGAAGAGAACAAGGGTTGGAGAATTGATTATTTTTTATCATCAAAAAATATGTACCATAGAATAATTGATTGTCAAATAAGGGCAGATATCTATGGATCTGACCATTGTCCTGTGGATGTTTTAATAAAATAAAAGTTGGGCATACAGAGATAATATTTATTATAATTTAAATAATCGTTGTTTGTGTGGATACATTTTTGTTAGAATAGGAATCATGTAAAATCCGTATTTTTTAAGATGCTTACAAATATATTCTTGGGTTTCAATAAAATTCGGATGGCAATTTTCTGTATTTCGCATAAAATATACTTACTCTTTTTCTTCAAATTCGTTTTGTAGATCAATACAATTATATTTTGATATATAATGGTTGGTTTTTTAAATGTTTTCCAAAGATTTATGCGTTGATTATGAGATAAAAGATAAGATGTTTTATTTGTTGGAAGCGGCATGTATGGAAAAACAGGAATTACTATAACATTATTAATTTTCGAAAGTTTTTCAATAAGATTTTGCAAGCCCAATGAAGCTTCGTTAACAATAACATTTGTATCAATGATGGGTTTAATTAATGGTTTAATTCTAAATTTGATTCAATTTCAATATCAGTACTGCCAAAAGTTAAAAACACATAGGATGTCTCTTTATATTTTAGCATAAGAACTAACCGTTCTATAAATTTTATATACAAGACCATCATTTAATAGACTTTTTGAACTCCATCCTGAATACCACCCTATATTTTTACAATATTCTGCGAAATATATGTGGAAGAATCAAAGAAAATATATCAATAATTTCTTCTTGAGAGTCTACAAAATTTAAAATATAACTTATATCTCCATTACACGAGATATTATTTTTTTTTTTTTATAAATTTTGAGAATTTGANAATTGAATTATTATTGGATTTATAAATCTAAACGGTCGCGTATTTTTGACGAGATTTCATCACTATCAAAAGTATAATTGCAATATGGTTCTTCTGAATTTAACATAAATATTATTTCATCGTCCATTAATAAGTTTATTTTTGTTGAATGTCCATAATTATTTAGAAATTCGAGATTGCTATTATCATTGTCATCCTCTTCATCGTCATATTCATCCACATTCTGATTATCTTGTTCATTATTTAAATTTAATTTATCGTTTAATTCTTCTATTTCATTATTTTCTAGATAATCTTTATAAATCGTCTGATAATAGTTTTTATTTATATAATTATCATCATTATCATTATCATTATCAGATTTGTTTATACTTTTCGTATGTGGCTCGGGATTAGTATCGGTATAATTATCAGAACTATTATTATAATCACTATCGGATATAAGATTATAATTTTCTAAAGAATTTTTATTCCTTACTTTCTTTTCAATATATTTATAATAATTTGTCCACCAATTTTCAAGTTCATCATATTTAGTGCATATTTTGCTTGTAATGTCTGTATCGGGCGCCATAAAACTAATTTCGCGAAATTTAATATTGGTTTTATTTGATATATTATTAATAGATTCTTTTTTAGTCGGGATTACTATACCACAACCCAATTCTATTCCACAGATGTGTTTAGCCGTTTTATCAACAATTAGACTTCTCGGAAGCCAAAAGGGACAGTCAGAAAAGAAAGTTGTAAGCATTTTTTCGGTCCATTTTGAATTTTCTAAAATATTAGTATTAAATTGAGTATAAAAAGTTGAAGGATAACTAGAAATACAGTCAGTTTTATTAGTGGGTATGGGATTTTCATCAACTGGTAAACATATATTTATTTTTTGATTATTATTTATTAACGTAAGTAGAATTGCAAGAACTGTACTATCCAAATCAATTATTGCTAGTATCTTACAAGTCATTTTATTTTTTAATGAAATTGCATTACATAGTATTTTAGCTTTTTCATATGAGGGTAGATCCATAAAAAGATTATTTTTCCAAATATATTTACATACAGGAAGTGTTCGAATAGAATATATTTTTTTAATATCGTTTGGAATTGCAGCTTGTATAACTGAATTTATTTTTTTATTCATAAAGCGCGTATATTTTATAATTAATTCAAAATGTTGTGAATCTTTATATAAATAAATAGATTTTGATTCCTTACGATAATATTTATGTTGAGACATTGGTGTTGGCGGCAAAATAAGTTTATCTTTTTCATAAATATATAGATTTATACCCTCTTGTAATAATATTTCTGGATAGCAAAATATTGCCCATAGTATACGATAATCAATAAACAAATCTAAATTGTTTAAATCAATATAGGTTAGGAATCTTTTGAGTGCGTTTTGTTGTCTTTTATATGGACACGTGATATTTTGTGTTTCGTCTACAAATAATTTAATTAAATAACCACTTTGAATTTGTGCAAATTTAATAAGGGTAAGATTCTTTTTAATTTTATTAATTAACTCAACTGCGGATATTTCCAGGGCAGTTGCAAATGCGTAAATAAATGCTTTATTTTTATTTTTACTATAATTTGCCCCAGTTCTAAGATAATAAAACTCGGGCAATTGATTTAAATAAGTAAAAATGGTATCGGAATTATTAAAATATAAATTTAATGTATTTGATAATCGTGCGACGCTACCATATAACTCAACTGCTTTATCTTCGCGTTGAATATAAGATGTTACTGTAGTTCTTTTTATGTCTTTTTTTTTTTTTAATTTATTTTTTTGACAGCTGGGCCAACCTATTCTTATTAAATTATCTACACGTTCGGTATCCATTGCCATTGGATCACCTGTAAGAATTTCATCGTGTTTCGCAATATATAATTTAAGTGGATTTGTTTTATTATAATTTTCTACCCAAACAACAATGTCAGGCAAAGATTTAGGTATATCGGATAGTTGTATTGGCTTATCTAAAATATAATAAATATATGTATCTTCACAAGCTTTTGTTAAATAACCTCTTCTCCATTCATGATTATGATTAATATCAACAGGAAAATTAATCATATTTTTATCTGAAAAGCACATTGCTAATGTATCATCCATTTTAGGTAAGAAAACTGCATTATATTTTTCTTTTCCTTTTAAAATATTTTTTTCAATATCATTTTTGGAGGCATTACAAATAGGACAATTACCGGTTCTATGTTTTGGAAAAGGATAATTACAGCGTTTACAAAGTTTGTCAGTACAAACATATCTAATATTTCTAAATTTTAAAATTTGTCCATCATCACCATCCCAGACACCATTATTAATTGATTTATTAGCCATTTTTTTTAACATAGTATTCCAAGCATCATTAGTATATGGAACGGCTTGAGAACCCTGTGATTTTTGAGAAAATTTTGCTCCTCGCCAATTACTTCTATTTGGATTTGAATTTAACACGGTAAAATCCCATAATTCGGAATCACTTTTTTTTGCTCGTTTATTAAGATCTAATTCAATTTCTGCTGATATTTCTTCATCATCAAAATCACTATCGGAATCGTCACTAAATGGTGCTGCGATTGTTAGATCATGAATCCACCAAGAAATTATGGATTGTATATCATAGATAATTTGATTAAGTTCAAATAATGAATGTATTCCCTGAAGATCTACCTGTAATTGATTATTTGGAGTAATATTAAATCTAGTTTCAATTCCAATATTCACATTTTTAGCAATTTCATAATTGTTTTCCAATTTACATAATGTAATTATACTAATCATATTGTTTATGTCCGCTTTATTAACATTGGAATCTAGCAATATTTTTTCAATTGTTTTAATATTTTTGTTATATGTATGTGAACATTTTATATATCTAGAATATAATTCTGTATGTTTTTTATTTATATTATTTTGATCTATACATAAAAACATCCATGGTGAATAAATTTCACGAATATTTGATAAAAGATTATTATCATTATTAACTGAGAATGAATCTGGGGGCATCTCAAAATCATAAAATTGAATGACAGAATTAATGTTTCTAATAATCCATGATTCTGGATCATAACTTGGAAGATTTATTTTACCATTTACACATAAATCACGGCGTAATGGTAAAGTATTTAAATAATGTACAAGACTAATACATTCGCGTATAATTGGTTTCATATAATCATAAAAGTCATTAATAGAACTGAAGGGAATATCCGTAAGACCTGCTTGCAATTGAAGTTGTCCATACTGATCAAGAAGTAATGTAAAATATTTATTATGTTCAGTAATAAATATTTGAAATCTAAGTCCAACATAATGTTTGCCAGCACCAGAATCTAAATCTTTATGTGTTTTTCTAGTCCAACTTTGTAATTCTTCATCTGTAATATTTGATAGTTTTTCCTTAATAAACACTTTGTATAATGGTATAGAACTATCAGCCGTCCCTAATTTTAGGAAAGGTATTTGTCTTGTNGGTTCAAAAATTTGAAAAACTCGTTTTTGATCTATCCATGGTTTTGGTTCAGAATAATTAATATCAATACAAATTGAATGTAATCGCAATGATATATTAGAATTATGTGTATGTGAATATAAAGAATTTAAACGATCAGACTCTATATAAAAATATTTTTTCAACTTATTTATATCATCTGTGGTCCATTCTCTAATATTATTGGCATCTATGATTGATGCGCGCCCGCTATCCTGACGCGGTTTAATATCACCATAACGATGAAAAAATTCACGGTAATATATCGCTTGATTTATTTTTTCACTATTTAATTCGGTTCTAAAATATTCTATAAAGTTTATAACAGTTATAATATGTATCGTCTGATTATATTCTCTTGGATTTCCATATTCATAAAATGCACTGTTAACAATTTTATTATATTTACTATTATCCCATGATCCAGTATCATTATCCTTTAGCGTCATTTTTTTTATATTTACAGGATTAGCGGTAATATATGGATTCGCAGATCTTCCTAATACTCGATCAAATTTTCCACATATCTCAAGCCATTCCTCTAAATTAGTGGGAGTTGTTAATAGTTTTTTATACATATTTCTTGAACTCCAATTTTCAATATCCGTGGTATTAATATGATCCTTGTCTTTGTTAATCAATTCCAGATAGATAGAAAACCAATTTCGAAGTGATACTGTCTCATTGTATGTAACCCATAAATGCATACCACAATCATCTATACGATGATCATCTAAAAATGGAGCTGCACATCGCAATTTTTTTTTTTAGTATTGGAATTGAATCATTTAATAACAACGAGCAATTTATTACCTTTATAGTAACATCTTCGGGTGGTAAATCCCAATTAATATTTTTTTCGTTTAAGTAACTTAATTGTTCTTTGCGCTTTAATTTAATAAATTTCTCCCAGTTTACCATTTCATATGTTGGAGATGCTATATAGTATTCCATATCTTTTGATTTTTCTGTAAAATGATGATAACATAATAAAAAACTGGTCTGCATACTATATTCTTTAGATTTCTTTTTATAAACAAAGGTGATGATATCATATTTCTCGCTTTCCCAACCTAAATTTGTTAATTATTTTAACCGCACAAATATATTATACCGACCAAAATTTAAAATGATTGTTATAGTTTTTTAAGTACAAATAACCCATTTGAGTTATTATGATGATAATTATGCCATGTCTTGAGTGGACCTTCTTTTTGATATTCAATTAATTCCTTAGAGGGAATTGGTGCATAATTATCACCAGATGAATCATTTTTAACAGATGCCAAATAAAATACATATAATAACTCTAGTCGTAAATTTTGAACTGACACTATATGCATAGTTATTCTAGCCCAATCGTGTGACAATGTGTCTACAGAGGCTAAAAACATTTTATCGTTTCGGCGTTTATTTTTTAATAAGTCATTAATTAATTTATTAATAAATGATAAACAAATACTAATATTTGTCTCTCCATTTTCATTATGAGAATTATCAACCAACCATTCATCGAAATACATTGTGTTTTTCGGGTGCTTTATTAATATATGTAGTTATGAATTATGCTTTAAGTGTAATTATGCGTAAGGATATTTAGTCATAAATTATGTAAGATAAGATTTATGAGTAAATATCCTGTTATTATGTCCCGTTATATAGGAATAATATGAATTATAATAAATCATTAACAGTTGCATCTAAAATATTATGAGTATTAATGACATATGATATTATTATAATCGGTGGTGGTATATCGGGATTGTATACGCTGCACAAGTTAACACAAAAATATATTGATGCAAATATAATATTATTAGAAAGCAGATCCTTTATGGGTGGTCGTATTAAAACAGAGTATATGTCGAACAATACCGTTCAATATGAAACAGGACCTTGGAGATTTCATAATAGTCATAAAAGATTAATTAAACTTTTAAACCATTATAAATTAAAATTTAAACAAAACACCAGTTCCAAAGCAATAAATAAAATCATATCTATACCTCATTGTGTGCATACATCAAAAACACTAAAAAAAAACAAACCACATAGCGGGCTATCATATCGTGATATTAAATTACAAAACCAACGGTGCTCATCTGAGATAGATATGTATGATAAACTTCCTTTAAATATGGACTCTACGTCTAAACCTTACGATGTAGGTATGAGTTATACTGGTAAATATTATATTATGAATAACGGATTTTCACACCTAATAGACTTGATGACTAAAGATTATAACTCAAATATTATTACTGACTGTAAAGTTATTAATATAATTCGACAAGATACTTTCTACAATGTTTATGTTCAAATAAGAAATAAAAATAAATATTTATATAAAACATTTGTTACTAAATATATTTTTTGTTGCTTACCACCAAGTGCATTACTAAATTATACTATATCTGAACATTTGCTACCAATTATTCACAGTATTGAAAGTATCCCACTTCACCATATTTATGCCAAAACAAAACAGGATACTTCCGACCTGTCTTTTTATTACAGAACCAACTCCCCACTAGGTCATATTATCAGTGGTGATTATAATAATTGGTTTCAAATTTCATATTCCGCTGGTGAAAATGCTAGATATTGGGAGCGACTGAAATTGGATAATAAAATTAAATTCAAAAAAACACTTTTATCCTATTATGAGAAATTTGAAAAAAAGGTTGGCATATATATCAAGTCAATAAAAGATATCAAATCTTATTATTGGGAAAATGCAATTCATATATGGCGACCAGTTTATGGATTTGATATAAATAAGAATGTTATTAATAGTGTTTATCCACATCCGGTTGAATTACCAAATTTATTCTTAGCTGGAGAGGCTTGTAGTTCAATTCAAGGCTGGATTGAAGGATCTTTGGAAACAAGTGAAATTGCTATTGATATATTTGATAAAATTCAACAAAAATCATATACATTTCAGACTGTAAATCTTTCTAATCCAGATGATTTCATTACTATAGACTCACGAGTACTAAATATTAAAAAATGGAAAAAACGTCATCCGGGTAGCACTAAAGCGATTGAAAATCATGTAAAAGACAAAGATGCAAAACATGTATTTGATCAAATAGGTCATAGTAGCACTGCATATGCAACACTTTTTGCCATCCAAAATTTTTGGTTGCTAAATGATCAAATTGGAGTGTTTAAATAATACTCATTTGTTTTGAAGGATGATAATTTTCTATACACTTTTATCAGATATTATATTAATTTCTCTAATTTTTAAGTCAGTAAGTGAATAAAATAAGCTAAAAACTACAATTGTGACATCAAGTCCGGGTGTAAAATTATTTTTTAATTATATCAGGTTAAAAATAATATAATATATTTCATTAATATTTAGCTCTAATTAGTACTCTATGTACTCTAAATTATGCTCCCATATATCGACACCCCAGAGTTTGCTGTTGTTTTTGATCGATTAATTCATGTATAAACTATTGTCTTTTTAATCTCTAGAAGATACTTTTTATTTTTTTGTTAATGGCATATACATCTTAATGTACCGAACAATCGTTCTAAAGGACATTATTTAATAGTCATTAAAATTGATATCTTAAATTGGGCGAAAAAATAGTGACAAGATTGGAGGTATAATTTATACATCAAATACGCTGTCGCTATATCCACAACATTACTCGCTATGTACACCACATTACGACGCCCTAAGCGCACCATCGTCGACGATGGTGCGCCGCCTCTGTGTACAAGCGCGGACGACGTGGCGATTGAGTACACCCTGCTCGACGCATGTGTTGCAGCGACAAAGGCGAAGCGAACCGATGGATTTCTCACAATTACAGCGTATAATTCCACGACTGGATTTTGGCGGTTAGTGCCGGGGACGGACCGCCACTGGATTCCAGATGCGCGCCCTCGCACAAACGCTGAGATTTTATTCGTGCACAATCATGGATATGAAATGGTCGATTTGCACAAATACTAACTGGTTGACATGTGGATATGATCCACGTTATTATGAGGGAATTCTTAAAACGAGAGGGATGGACCATAGATTTTTTTTTTTTATACATTTTCTATCACAAAAATAGAAAAGCATATCTATAATTAAGCAGTAGCTACTGCAGGAGCGGGACCATTGGTAGTAGGTTTCTTACCCCCTACTTTGCGACCAGTTGGTGCAAGTACCTTTTTCTTATTATCCGACTTTTCTGAAACAACAACCTCTGATTTAGCTTTGTTTGTTTCCTTGGACCCGCCTTTTACACCTTTTGTTACAACAACGGATGTTTTTTTTGCTAAAACCTCAGCTTTAGCTGTTTCTTCTTTCTTTTCTGTGACAGACGTCTTCAATTCATTGGCTACAAGTTTAGTAGATTCTACCAAATCAGATTCAACTGGGGTTTTAGCATTCTCGGCTGCCTTCTTGTTCATAGCTTCAATGCGGCTCTTCTCAGCACGTTCATTATAAACAGTTTTTTGATCGGTTGTAAGGAGATGCCAAGCTGCACCACCCTGCTTGGCAACTTGTGTAATATCGCGACGTTGTTCACTAGTAAGTCCTGCGCGGAAATCATCTAGATAATGCAGATAAGGACTTTTATATCTATTGGTTTTCTTTTCACCATTGTCTTTTCCTTCAATAATCTTCCACATCTTCGACTTTGAAATTCCACGTCGATTTAAAGTCGTAGCAATCTTCTTTAACATATCATCAACTTCAGATTTTGTATACATTTTCGCAACGGTTGGCATCTTATAAATCTATCACTAATCATTTGTTTAAACCCAATTTCATAAGCATTTTTTATGGGAACAAATTGGACACATGTTTATAGACCAAAAAATCTTGATGATATCATTTATCACGATAAAATAAGGACAGTTTTAAAGAATAAAGAGTATCCTATTAATATAATTTTTAACGGACCCAATGGAACAGGAAAAACATCACTTGCATTGTTATTTGCAAAAAAAATAAATTATCCTTATCTGTATTTAAATTGTTATGAGGAATCTTGGGATGATATATTTATTAAGGTTATTATTTTTCAAGATTCACTATCACTTACACATCCACATATTTCAAAAAAAATAGTGATATTTGATAATTTAAATGAATTATCTTTAGAAAGACAACATAATATTTATAAAATTTTATCAAAATCATATTTTTTTATAATATGTAATCATTGTCACCACATTATAGAATTAATCAGATCCAAATTTATTGAACTTTTTATTGAACTGATTCCAAAAGAACTGATTTATAACCGAGTCAAGGAAATATGTTTATTAGAAAATAAAATTATACCTAATATAGAAGAAATATCCTCATCAATTAGACAAGCAATCACCATAGCACAATTTCAACCACCAAGTATTAAAAAAACATTACCAGATGAACTTAAATTTGAAAATCTCATAGATCTAAAAACAACAATTGCAGAACTTCAAAAACATGATGCTATTGATGACCTATATTCCGAATATTATAAAGATGATATAGAATTTCTAGTTAAATTAGAGGAAATTGAGTTTAATTTATATAGTTCAATACCTCTTTTAGCATCAATGTTGCTTATTCATAAAAATAGTCAATAAGACCCTATGAAAGAATTGTTTAATGTAAACCGACAATCAGCACAAATTGGTAAACTAATTTCCAAATATTGTTTTCGAGGGGCACTTTGAATGGTGCTACAATTTTGACACCAGATCTTTTGACAAAATTTGCATTTGGTTGTGTCCATTAGAGTACAATATAAACCACACTCTCGACACGGTGATAAATATGACAATACTTCTATTTGTAATTCGCGGGGAATATATTTTTCCATAATTAATTATTGTTCCAAATAAAATCTTTTACCGCGCAATCCTAATGTTTTATCCCATAACAATTTTATTATACACTTATCTCCAGTCTTCCACAAACATTCTGGTAAATCAGCCGCTTCTAGTGTCTTAGTATTATTGTATAAAATTGTTATTCGTTTATCATACTCTAATATTAATAATTCTAATATATTTTCCTGCTGAATATTAATAACTAATGCCTCAAAATTAACAATCCCCTCATTGTATTTTTGCAACCAAAACCATTCAGTTTCTGCAAAACGAACATGTTCTAAGCGCATATTATATTTTCTTAAACGATATCGCCGCTTACATAAATCTAAATCTTTAACAGAGAGATCATTTAAAATATATTTTCTAACTAAATTATGTACATCTTGATCTACTGCTCTTCGCAATGGTGAAGTGAAATGAGTGTAGTATTCTTTCGAAAGATGAATGTGCCTTGATGAACGTTTTTGTATAATACAATCTGAATTTAACATATATAATGCTGGAGATCTTTCCATATTTCCTGATGTTACTCTTAATATCGCATCATTAGAACAAACCTCCGTCAAACGCTCTGCAATATAAGAATTGGTATATATCATTAGTTTCTCAATGAATGCATGCGAATCAACCAATACCTCGTTAAATAACTTCTTTTCTACCCATTCTTTTACAATTAAATACTCCATATCTATCTCAGCCTCATCATATGTCAATGCGCGCTCGTTGATTATCGAATGTTCCCGAACAGTTTGACTAAAACCATTTTTATTATCCCACCGCAATAATAAAGATAATACGTTGCGTCTTTTACCAGGAACTAAACTAAGTCCATCTTCTGCAATTTTGTTTGGTAATAAATTATAATTTGGTTTATCTGGTGGGTATATTGTGACGGTTTGATTAATTACAAATTCTGGATGAGGAACAGCTGTTACATGAGCAATATGAATGGATACTTCCGTATATTCATCTGTTCTTTTCCAACCAATAACATCATCAATATCCCGGCAATTTACGGGATCAATTGAAAATAAAGTACCATAGTACAATGGCATAAATGTAATATCTGGTAATGAATATGCTGGTTTTGGTTTTAATCTTAGAAAATATTTCTCTGCAATAATTTCGTTATAATCACACTTGTCAATTTCACCGATATTTTCAATACAATTTGCACTGGGTATTTCAACATCCACCCATGGTTGTGGTTCTACACGAACATAATAATCAATACCCCCCCGACCCAAACGAGAAGCAACTATATAACGAGGATAATTATTGTTCTCGGGTTGAAAGATATATTTTATCATACCCTTCTTATTAGCACCGTAAATATATTTACCACTTAAAAATAGTATTCCAACCAAAATAGGAACTTTTAATGGTTGCTTTATATCTTCACATGTAGTAACCATTGCCATATAATTTCGATCTAAATAACAAGATGGAACATTCTTAATATTCTTACGATCTGAGCATATATATCTAAAAGATGATCCTGGAATTAACTTATTTTTCTCTAATAACTCCTTGGGAATTATCAATAATGTAAAAGGATCGTCATAGGTCTCAGCATATCCTATCTTACGCCATGGACAACTTAAAATAACTGCGCGGCGCGACATTTTATAATCAATTATAATCAATTTTTCTTTATCATTTTATCAGAATCTTCCATTATTGTTAATAATTGTTGCTTTTCAACAATTTCCGAAAACGTCTCTTTTTCTGAAATAAATCTTTTCATACTGTCAACCAAAAAACGACGCGCAATCTTGTCCGCTATAATATTCTGTATACCGCGACGCATATATTCCATAGTAGGTTTTACACCATTTTTATCAATATATATGCTCTCAATATATTGATATGTTTTCATAATTAATAACACTGATTCAATGTCAGAAAATGTATTAAAATTTGTATCAAATAATGCTCTGAAATTTGGACAATTCATTAGCTCCATTATTGTATTAAAAGCATGAAATGATTCTGTATTGTTTATATTAACACATGGGACTGCGGCTATAGCACTTGATTCCGATTTTACAATTTTCTTATTCATTTAATATTTATTATACTTATTATATTGATATTATATGACAATCCTTCGCACAAATAATTATTATTTAAGCACCCTAAAAAATATTTATATTGCGAATTATATTGGATTCTTTTATTATTAAATTTGTATTTGCCCTAAAGATAAACTATACCATCTGACGAAATACTAATTAAACTATCATCAAATTTTCTAAAAGTATATTTAATATTATGTTTGGAACTCGATGAATAACATGATACACATTTCGCATGAAGATATGAAATTGCATAATTTTCACCAATTTTTAATGCAATATCACAATCTTGTCTGTAATGAACTCCCGCAAATGCGCGCCCAATTGACATATTTGACGCTAATTTATTTAATTCTCCCGTTATTGTTAGATCATTATTGTATTTCATCTTTGTTTGAATAAAATAAGCATTATTACTGTAGTCCTCCGCAGTAAAACTATCAAAAAATAAATCAGAATTCACTAAATCTTCAGAAATCGTTGCCATAGATCCAATGTATGCTTTACAAATTGTAATACATGCACCACCTATTCCTGCATGTCCAGCACCACACGCAGGATGATTTGGAGAACCTTCACCATACATTTGTGGTAATAAATATTTTTTTCGTTCACTATTCGTTTTAAGTTCTTTTTCTATTATACTTGCGTTCATTAGCTTCATTTCTGAAGTAGTTTGATCAAAAGGGTAGTGTTCAAGAGTCTTATCAAAATTGCTAAAATCAGTATCAAAATTCATTCCATACTCTTCCTTTATTTTATTAAAGCCGCTATTTAATAAATCTCTATTATAATTATCAACCAAATCTAATAATGAACTAACACCAATATTATTTTTAAAAGAATTTTTCCATTTTGCCGACAAATTTAAATTGTCCATTAGAGAATTACCATATTCGCTAATTTTTTGAATTCTAGCAGCATATGCATCAGGACGAGGAGCTAAAAACATTTGCCATTTAGTAAACCATGTTGAACGCAATGCTCCATCACAAACGGTTGCAATAGAAGCCAACAAATCTGCAGCACCAGCTTCAATAAACGCAAAATGACTAGCGCCGTAATAAGCATTCAGTTTATTTTTCATTTTTAAAATAATTCCTGCAAAAAAAGTATGTCCAAATAAGGGATCATTATGAACAAATGTACCAAGATACCTAGGAGTTTTAATAAAATCCTTGTCCTCATTATTGCTCCCATAATCCATTCCCATTTGCATTTTTCTCCATCCATCTTGAGTTGATAATATTGCTACGTCAGGATGTTTATAATATTTTTGATCAAATTGAGTTGATGTATATGGAAGATTCAAATAAAAAAATTGGGACATCATTGGACCTTTTAAATCGCCAGGTAGTGTTCCGCGAAAAATTGTTTGTCGTGTTATTTTATTAGTTGTAGTATCTCTAGGATAATTAGGACAATTATCATTAGTTATTATTTGATTCATAGAGTCTATTATCTTATCTAAAGCACCTACACCCATAGATAATATATTATCTTCGGAACCTATAACATTATCAGATTCAAACAATTCTAACGGGCAGTCTCGCACAAGAGCCATTGCATATACTTCCATCATTTCACACAATCCATGGTCTCCATCTAGAGTTATAAAAGAACTGTTAAAACTACAAACACTATCAAATCCTATAGAAGAAAAACCGTTTGCCGCCTGTGGATCAATAAATTTATTTGTTATATTATTTTTCTTTCGTATTATTGTAAGTTTGGTTGCCAATGACTCGTCCTCGGTCTTTAAATACTCCTTAAATATTTCCACATTCTCGGCGTATGGCATTAATGTTTCTTTATCTAGTGGTAAACTTTTTGCAAATGTCCATGGACTGAAAAGTTGATCATTTAAACTTATAATCGTATTATTCCAAAATTGTCCTACTGAATATCCAATTGGATAATTATCAAAACACTTGTAATCTGTTAGCAATAATGACAATCGTGCGCACAACCACTTATTTACCCGATTATTATTATTTTTTAATTGTTTTTTTATTTGTTTAATTTGTTCTACTGCACTTGACGCGGTCACATTATCCATTTGGTTTGTTATTATATTAGTATTCAATGGTTGCATAAGCCTAAAACTACTTGACAATTCACCAGGCAGTGGCGCATATTCATGATTTCTATTCATATTATTAGTTGAACATATTAAAAAAAACTTATATTTTTTAAAATATTGAATTTTTCTTTTCAAATATTCAATGATATGTTTCATTGAATATAAGAAGAAAACACATGCATAAAGAAAATATAAATACACATTTTACTTCTTTTAAATGTGCAGCGGATTTTTTAAATTCGCCAATTTTATTTAAGAAGTATATAGAAATTATTAATCCTGAATCATATACTTTTGATCCTGAACTGAATCTAAATGAAAAACACTTACCAGCTGCACAAAATATATACTATAATTTTAAAATTTCTAATATTCCATTTATAAATACAGTAATTGTTGATGAAAAATGGAAAATTTATGAAACATTTTTTGAGGGGCATATTACAGTTTGTTATGGCGAATTTATAATAAAACTTAAATTACTTGATCAAACCCCTATAAAAATTGAAATTGAAGTTGTACGAATAAATAAAAATATTATTCCTGATTGGATATTAAGAATTATTTTAAATAATACTAAACAAAATATTAAAAAAATTCTTGATGGAATTGTTTAAATCCAACACAGTTTAACACATCTAATAATGAATAAATTATTAATTATGGACATTTTTGTAAATAATCATTATAATTATCTAAATGTTTATGAATATAAAATATTTGGAAGTCTGTCTAAATGTTTTATATTAAAACATAGAAAATATTTATGTGATTTTTTGCACAATTTAATTGTTAAAACTGCCATCGGTTTTAATGCAGATCTTCCTAAATTAAATTTATGTAAAAATATTCCTTGGAGAAATCGTTACCTTGGATTTACAGGATACATAGATAGATTACAAGTTGATGATTTTTTTGAATCTGGACCAGAGCCTGTTGGTTTGGGAGTAGACTTATATAATCGTATATTTATTGCAATATATTTAAAGACTACTAATAAAATTATTGTAATTTTTGAAAGATATCCTAATGCAATTGGTGTTTGGGTGTGGGGTGCATATGATATTTGTGAAACTGGTCTTACTAACTCAAATCAAATGGCTGATAATTGGGATAATCTTAAAGTCATTTTATCAAAAATAAAGTAAATTAATTATTATTTACCAAATTATATTTTTCAAAAAACTTTATAGTTTTGGTATAATTTTTTTCCTCTTTAAAAAATAAAACTTTTTGAATAATAATTTCTCGTTTTTGTTCAGGTAATTTATTAAGTGCAAATTTAACACGAATTCTATATCTTAATGAATCGTCACCCATGGTTTTACTTCCCAGTGCGGATACTTTCAATACTTTAACATTTTCTGTAATTTTATTATGATAATTATCCTTACATGTCATTCTCGTAGTTGTTGTACCATCCTTATATAACTTAATTTCATAATCTTCAATATTTAAATTGAATATTTCTTCCAAAGAATTAACTATTGTTTTACTTGAAGTGTTTTTAGTAGAAACTTTTTTAGCAGAGGCTTTTTTAGCAGAGGCTTTTTTAGTAGAAATTTTTTTTGATTTTGCCGTTTTTGCCATTATTAATATTACAAATTTTTAAAAATCTATAAACATATCGAATAATATTATTTCAGTAAAATTGATTTTTTATTAAATTTAATATTAAACAAATCCAAATAAATTTTATTAATGAATCTGTTTATTTATCCTATAAATTATAAATCAAAAAACTTAACGTGTAAATCAGACATTTGTTATGCGTCAGGTAAATTAAATATAGATGTAAAATACGCTGGAAACCCATTATGTTTTGCAATACCTAGTATGGAAATAGATATATTACCGCACACTGACAAAAAAACTTGTTATTTTCTATTTAATAATTTAAATGTCTCGTCACAATTATCAGTATTACTAAAAGCAATATCTGATGTGGATCATCATATTTTAAATTGTTTGTCAAAAGCTATGAATAAATCTCATGAGGATACCTCAAAAAAATATAAAGGCGCACTATGTATTTCGGGTAAAGCTAAAATTATGACATATTTGCCTTCAAATTTAACTGGTCTGGATGTTGTAGATACACATAACAATCCCATTTATATTGATGAATTTACAAATTTTAAAAAACTATTCCAAATATATAATTTTGGCAGCGCAATATTACGCTGTACTGGAGTACATTTTGATAAGTTGGATCACATGCATAAGTGTTCCTGGAATATTGAATGGCTTAAATTATATCAAATTCCCATTTACTCTTCTATAAAATCTAACTATGAATTAACAAATGCTTCCGATATATATACTGATTCTGATACAGATATGGATATTGAGGAAATACCTTTCATTGCATAAAATAAATCACAAATTGATTTTTAGCTTTTATTTTTATTAAATACAGTCAGTAAATCAAATAAAATATTTTAAAACGGCATCAGGTTATAACATATTATGACTTAACCATGGTTGCCCGGTCTGTAAAGCCCCATATCATTTTCAACTAGTGAGCTCTCAATAAAAAATCAAAACTAGGAACCTAAGTGCCTCCCGCAGAAATTATGGCTAAAAGACGAAAAATATCCGTTTAAATTTTCAATGTATATAAAAATATACATTATGAAAATACTCATACTATTTTATTTAGTACTGAAATCATTGCAGTTATCTATAATTCCGCCAAATAAAATGTCATTATTTTATAATAATCCAAAATCAGATTTAGAACCTATAAATGTTATAAATGACATGTTATTGTATTCATCAAATTTATATGATCCTACTTATCGTAATAAAATAGCTAATTTTAACACATGTCCTTACTCATTATCTAAAATTAAACATATTGAATATTATCAAAATAATCTACAATCAATAGTATATTGTGATTATTGTAAAAAAAGAATTGTTACAGTATTTCGCGGATCATGTTCTTTGTCTGATTGGATTCAAAATTTTAAAGCTTATCAAACCAAAATAGATTCAGGAAATATTAATAATGCTGCCGTTCACACAGGTGCATATCAACGTTTAATTTTTAACAACAGTTTTGATAATATTTATAATACTATTGATCGNTTATTAAAACAAAATCCNTCNTATGATATTTANATTACTGGACATTCATCTGGAGGGCAAATTTCAACCATTTGTGGATATATTTTTGCAAAATTATTTACAAATAATGTACGAATTGTGTCATTTGGAAGTCCAAGAGCGGGAAATAATGAATTCGTAAATCAAGCAAATTTATTGAAGAATCTTGATCATTATCGTGTTTGGAATGAAAACGATATTGTTGTATGTTTTCCTTGGCTAAATTACAAACATTACGGGGACGGAATATGGTTTTCACATAATAATGATCTTATTATAAAAAAAAAACAAAATGTCTTTGAAAATTCAATTTTTTTATGTTTTAGTATTCCAGATCACACAATTGATTCATATAATAAGAATATGAACAAAATAATGGAAAAAACAAATAATACCACAAATTTTTATCACCCATTTAAACATATTCTCAGTTCTAAAATTTTTGAAAATATATTATTAAAATAATTTTAAATATAAGTATAATGAAGGATGTGCAATTTATTAATAATTTTATAAATAATTTTGAGGTTTTTCTATTTAATTGTGATGGTGTTATCTGGAATGGTAATACGGCAATTCATAAAGCATCAGAAGTAATTAATTTTTTAAAATCTATTAAAAAACAATTATATTTTATAACAAATGATTGTTCAAAATCAAGATTTGCCTTTATCAATAAATTTAAAGAATTTGGAATAAATATAAATGAATCAGAAATAATATGTTCGTCCTTTTTAGCAGCAATTTATTTAAAACAAAAAAAATTTAATAAAACAGCCTATATCATAGGGGAAAAAGGCTTACTTGAAGAATTTGATAAAATGAATATTAAGTACATTTACATCGAAACTGATAATAATAATGAAATGAATAAAAAAGATATTCTAAACATTCATAATAATATTGGTGCTGTCGTAGTTGGTTTTGATAGAAATATTAGTTATAATAAAATTGAATATGCGCGTATTGCACTTGAAAATCCACAATGTATGTTAATAGTTACAAACAGAGATGCAAAAACATATTTAACAGAATCACAATATCTCGCGGGTACTGGATCAATGATTGGGGCTGTTGAAGGCTGTACAAATAGAACGGCTACTCTGGTTGGAAAACCATCCAATTTTTTACTAAATCTTATTAACATAAATCCAGAAAAATGCTTAATTGTCGGTGATAAACTTGATATAGATATATTATTTGCTAATACAAATAATATACCATCCTGTCTAGTTTTATCGGGAGCTACAATATTAAATGATCTTGAATTATTTCCAAGGGAAAAACTTCCAACTTTTTTTGCAAGATCAATAGCAGATTTTATTCATAATATCCAAAAATGATGTCTAAACCATATCAAGATTTAAACTACCACTATTTGGAGAATTTTTACGCCTACGGCTGGGTTTACTCTTTGTAGAAGTTACGGAAACTGGTTCACTTTTAATTTCACGAATATTATCATTATTTGTAGCCGAGGAATCTAAAATTTCCTCAATCGTAATTACTTGATTCATATCAATTGGAATATCTTCATCAGGAGAATTTGTAGTATTAGATTGTGGTGGTTCTAATGAATTAATTTTTGATAAAATCTCGTCAACATTAACAGACGGACCACGCATATCTGGGCGCGCCGCTTGATTATTCATTTGAGGTGAAGACATACTTGGGTCAATTTGACCATTACTACTTCCACCCATAAAATTCGCAAAACCCTGCATTTCTGGTCTATTATTTGCCATCGATTTCATTGTGGCGTTCCCAAATTGTTGTGCCAAATCGGGATTTTCCCGGAAAATTTGATTTACATCAGGAGCAGCAGTTTTAAAAATAGAATTTGTCATATGAAACATAGTTGCACTACCACCGACCATCATTAATAATTTTAATTCAGGAGCAATCTTTCCTTTTGTCTTGTATTTCTCATGCAATTCCTCAAAAACATCATCATAATCATTTATATTCTCATGGATTGTCTCAGACCAACCGTCTAATTTAGCATCAAATGGATCAAATTTGGTATTTAAAAATTCAATACCAGATACAAATGCCATTAATGTTTTTCTTTGAAATCTAATCGAATTTTCTAAATCTCTTTGAGATTTTAACCTAAAAAACTCCTCCTCAATATCCTCTTTTGAAGATGCCATGGAAAATTTCTGCGACAAGGGTACTCCTCTCTTTTCCATACGGTGCAGTTTAAAAAGTAATTCCTGTTTTTTCCGTAATTCATTTTTAATGTCTTCTTCCGTTGGTTCAATCTTTTTAGGTTCAACCGGATCATTAATAGGATTAATATTAAAAGTTAAATCATCTAATCTAATATCCTCCACCTGTGCCTCATTCTTATTAATTGTATTTGGATTTACATCGTTTTCTGCTAGTGAGGGAACGACAGGAGGTACGAAAGTTGTTTCAAATGATTTTGACACATCGTGCTTATTAACCGGTAAAGCTCCATCAGAAGAAGATTTGACAAAACCATTATTATTTTTTGTATCCATTTTATCAACGGTTAATACATTTTCTTTTTGTTCTAATGCGGTATTAGATCCTAATATATTTAAATTCGGTGAAGCGTTCAACGAAGGTGACGAATTAGACAAATCTAATGTTTCTTTATTTGCTAATAGATGAAGATCTTCTAATTCTCCACCCAAATTAGATTGTTTATTTTCCTGAGTGTACGGACCCGAGAATATCGCATCATTAGTATTTTTAATGTTGGTGTCACTATTTAAATTAATTTCCTCCATTACCTCTGTAATAATAAATTCTGTTTATTCAAACGCACATATGCAAATCTTGAGTCATAAAATGACCTAATCACAAAAAATATCTATACGAAAATTATACAATTATTTTAAATGATTCTTTATTAATTGAGTTATATTTACACCTTAACATATTAAGCAATTAATATGCTCAACCGCACCCGACATAATAATTATAAATATCAACTAACCATAA
The DNA here is from genome assembly GCA_002168105.2 of Phycisphaera sp. TMED24. Classification (GTDB taxonomy): domain Bacteria; phylum Planctomycetota; class Phycisphaerae; order Phycisphaerales; family SM1A02; genus UBA8653. Next base: position 2,214 of record NHCD02000001.1, on the reverse strand, counting down.
CCACTATATTAAATTTTTTATTTGCACATGCATAAACGCATTAAATTCTTTAAAATAAATATTTATTATCTCAACAAATTAAAATAATAATTTAATGATTAATCTAAAAATCAATAGCACAAATGTCGAAAAACTCAAAAATAACTCATTAGAACTTATTTCAATTCCACTATCATATCCTGAAAGTGAGGACAATTCTAAAATCTAAACCTTTGTTTTTAAAAATATTCTATATCTTCACAAACTTAGATTGTTAGAATCAATGATTGATAATGCGACCCACAAAAAACTAAATATTGAGTTTATAACGACTCAAACATAAAACGAGAGCGCCCTATTATGGGCTACGCCCGCGGAAATTTTGGTTAATAATTATAAAGCCGCGGGAGGCATGGCAGAAAAAATACTTGAGTGATTGTATATGTCTAAACCCAAAATGAATATATAAAGGATAACCCCGTAATTAAGTATTTTTAAATATGAACGAACAAATAGGATGTAAAACACGTTTAACCATAAGCACCACGGTTGATAAATAAGATTTTTGATTAACACTTGACTCAAACTATATGTAAATCTCAAATGTGTCACCTGGTCACTCGTGCGCGACTTATGGTTAACTCAATCCCAAACGCACCTAAATTTAATTTAAATTTGGGGTTTTATAAAAAATAAAACCAGCCAAGTGCCTCATTTTATTTTTATAAAATAATAATAAACTCAGATTAATTACCGGATTTATCCATTGCGAAATTATGGATAAATAAGGTAATTAAGATTTTCAATAAATTAAAATAATCTCAAAAACAATAATATAGTTAATATTTAATGACTCAGCTCAAAAGCATAGACTCAAGTGTTGATAGGCTAAAGAATGTTATTTTTAAAGCAAATGATAGTGTTTTGCCTAAAACATTTTCTCCAGATATGCCATTAGAAGAACTTATTTTAATTCCAATATCATATCCTGAAAGTCTGGACAATTCTAAAATCGAAACCTTTTTTTTAAAAAATATTATAGATCTTCATAAACTTGGATTGTTAGAACCAATGATTGATAATGCTCTCCACACAAAAAAACTCAATATGGTAAAAATGGAAAATATTGTATATATGCTTAATGAACTCGAAGAGAAAAAAAGATACACTGACGACGATGTAAAAAGTCTATTTGTAGCTTTTGGAGAGGCTGCAAATAAAAAAGTTTATCCACACTCGATCAAAGATAGCGGCGCAGTCATGCTCTCAGAAATATTAAGAGAAGGAGTGTATTCAAATAAATATATTAAGCAATTTCACAATTTATTTGAAACTGCCGTAAGAGAAAAAGATAAAGATACCGTATTCTTACTTTTAAAAATATATTTTAGAAGAGGATTTGTTTATTGGGCATTTAATTTACCTCCTGAAAACCATGAGGCTATTTGTGATACTAATTTATTTAAGGATATAGAATGGCAACTATGGCTGCAAAAAGATGCGGATAAAAGAAGATCGTGTAATTGTAAAACAGATGTTGAGCTATTACATTTTATACAAGAAGGATTAAATACTCATTATAGTGAACACGAATCACACAGCACAGTGTGTTCAGAACATTCTTCTGCATTAATTAGAAATTTTTCAAGACGGATTATAGATTGTGGTCAAACTAGCCCTAGAGTTAAAAAAATTGTTAATAAACAACGAGGGTGGATTAATCAAAAGGCGATTCTTGCTATATCCGGAGGTTTGTTGCTAGTCGGTGCCCTTGTCGCAATTTCTAGAGGCAGCCACAAAGGCATGTTTTCACAGCGTGTGGACAAGTCTAAGGAGTCCGTAACCCCCGCCGCGTCTACCCCCGTAGGTGAGACTACCCCCGTAGATGAGACTACCTCCGTAGATGTGACTACCCCCGTAAAAGATGATGGTCAGCTAAAAGGAGCGGCTAAAAAGATGGGCGCTCTTAAGCGTTATGCTAAAAATATTAGCCATGATGTTAACAGCCTGATAGGTAAAAGGAACTTACTTAACGGAGATATAAAACAATTTTTTGGAATTAAAGAGTATCTAGATAAAGCCTTACCCGATCAAAGCGGAGCGCTCTTGGGCACCGCCGGCGTGCTCACCGCTATAGGCAGCGCGCGCACGGGGTTTAAAGCTGTGCAGCATATCAAAAACCGTCAGGCGCCGGCGCCTCTAGATCTAGAGGCGCCGGCGCCTGACGGTTTTTGA
>NHCD02000028.1 GCA_002168105.2 Phycisphaera sp. TMED24 | reverse complement strand
TCACCGCCATTCCAGCCCCTGGAGCATTGGCTCTCCTTGGATTGGCCGGCTTGGGACGACGGCGTCGCGCCTGAATCCACCAAGCATCAACTGAGCATCCTTGGGGACGGCCAACCGGTCGTCCCCTTTTTCGTAGGATTCTCGGATCGAATCTCAGACCACGAAATCTGCATCCCCGCCGGTGGAAATCACCCTCGATCCGGCCCCGGGACCCATTCCGGTTTCGGACGCCCAAGCTGCGGCCGCGGCGGGCAAGCAAACCCCGGCGATGCAGCAATGGTTCGAAATCAAATCCCAACACCCCGAATGCATTCTCTTTTTCCGCATGGGAGATTTCTACGAACTCTTCCATGACGACGCTGAAATCACCCACCGGGTTTTGGGAATCACCCTGACCCAACGGTCCGAAGGCGTCCCCATGGCGGGGATTCCTTACCACGCTCTGGAGGGATACCTGGCCACCATGCTCGAAGAGGGCTGGCGCTGTGCAGTGGTCGATCAACTGGAAAATCCCAAAGAAGCCAAGGGCGTAGTCAAACGTGGCGTCACCCGGATCCTGACCCCGGGAACGGTTACCGATGAAGCTCTGCTTGATGCGGGACGCGACAATCTTCTCGGCCTGCACTCCGGGGCCTACCTCGCCGTTGCCGACGTCTCGACCGGACGCTTTGAGCTTCACCCATGTGCATCTGAAGAGACCCCAGCCGTGGCTCGACGCTTGAGCATCCAAGAGTTGCTGCTTCCGATTGCCCCCGATGAAGATCCGGATGTCGCCGGGCTGCGACTGGTGGGGATCCATCCTGGAACAGTCCCGGCGTGGACCTGCGGGGTGGATGAAGCCCGGCGGCTTCTTGAACGACAGTTTGGCATCACCGATCTGGCAGGATTTGGCCTCACCGAAGATGCGGCCATTGCCGCCGCTGGTGGCTTGTTGCGGGCCATTCAAAACACGCAAGACCCTGAGGCCGCCGGTGACCGGTCCACCAAACTTGGTCACTTGCAACCCCCTCAAATCATCACCTCCCACGGGCGACTCCGGTTGGATGCGGTGGCGTTGTCGGCCCTCGAAATCGAGCGAACCAACCGGGCCGGATCGGCCGAAGGCTCACTCTTATCCACGTTCGAGCGACCCCGCAGCCCCATGGGGCGTCGGGCCTTGCGTGATCGCTGCTGCCGGCCGTATGGAAATTTGTCCGAGATCAACGCCGCCCACGACCGGGTGGCAGCGCTGCTGGAACCAGCGTTCGACCTCGCCAGCCTTCGCAAGCAGATGGGGAACATTTCGGACCTCCCCCGAATCGCGGCCCGGGCCGGCTTGGGGCGGGCGACGCCGCGTGATCTGGCCGCCCTAGGAAACACTCTGCAAGCGGCTTCCTCACTCACGTTGCCCCAGCAGGGGTTTGTGGAAATCTCCAAAGCCCTTGCCGAAGAGAGCCAACAGCTCGAAGCCTTGCGTGAACAATTTTCAGAGTCATTCGTCGACGAGCCCCCGCAGCACCTCAGAGAAGGTGGCCTGTTCCGCGATGGTGTCGACGCAGAACTGGATGAAGCTCGCACCCTCGAACGGGACGCTGGCGCTTGGCTGACCCAATACCAACAAGAACTCTCAGAGCAGTACGACATCCCTTCCTTGAGGGTGATGTTCAACCGTGTGTTTGGGTACGGCATCGAAGTCACCAACACCCACCGCGAGAAAGTGCCTTCGCATTGGGTGCGCAAGCAAACGCTGCGGAACAGCGAGCGCTACATCACCGAGGAACTCAAAGCTTGGGAAGAAAAAGTGCTCACCGCCGGTGAACGGGCCATCAAGCGGGAACAGGAACTGTTCGATCAGTGCATTCTGCAAGTCAACGCTGTCGCCAACCACTTGAACGCGGCGGCCGCATTGATCGCAGAGATCGATGTTGACACCACGTTTGCGGCCACGGCCCGAAGAGATGGATCCATCCGACCCAACATGATCGAATCTCCGGAGTGCGATCTGGTGGGCGCACGCCATCCGGTGTTGGATCGACTGTTGGGCGCTGAATTCGTTCCTCTTGATGTGAAGCTCGGTGGCAGTGAACCCGGATTAGCGCTGGTCACGGGCCCCAACATGGCCGGCAAAAGCACGGCCATTCGAACGGCGGCCTTGCTCACCCTCCTCGCCCACGCTGGGGCGTATGTGCCTGCCGCCTCGGCCACGATCGGCCGATGCGACCGCATCCTCACTCGAATTGGGGCGAGCGATGAATTGCACGCCGGTCGCTCCACGTTCATGGTGGAAATGACCGAAACGGCGTCCATTCTGCACGCCGCCACGCCGCACTCATTGGTGGTGTTGGATGAGATCGGCCGCGGCACCAGCACCCTTGATGGGCTGGCCCTTGCGTGGTCAATCGCGGAACACTTGGCCGACTTGGGCGCTCGCACCTTGTTCGCCACCCACTACCACGAACTGACTGATCTGGCCGACACCCGAAGCGGGGTCAAGAACTTGCACGTGCTGGTGCGCGAGTGGGGGGAAGAGATCGTCTTCTTGCATCGCCTCGAAGCAGGACGGGCCGGACGGTCGTGGGGCGTGCAAGTGGCACGCTTGGCCGGAATGCCAGCCACCACCATCTCACGGGCGAAGGAACTTCTGGAACGCTTGGCGGTCCGGGTTGAAGGCACGGGCATCGACCACGAGCCCACCCTGTTTGATCAGACCCCGGTCGAATCAGCACCGGAAGAGCACCCCATCGTGCAGAAGATCCGCCACGCCGATCTGGACGGATTGTCGCCACGGGAAGCCTTTGAGCTTCTGGCCAAGTGGCAAGACGAACTTGGGCCCGATCCTCAAGCGGACGGATGACCGCCGGCTTGCGGGCCTTGAGGCCCAGCCCCCCGAATCCGCAACCCGGCACGGAGCCCCACCCCACCCAGCAGGAAATACACAGGGAACTCGAGCAACATCCACAGTGGAGTCACTTCCCAGAGGTTGATGAAGTTCACGACCCCCCCCAACACACTGAGCGCGATGACCACCACCGCCGGGGTGCGTGACTTGGCCATGGACGCGGCCACAAAAGCTCCCAGCCCGGCTTGAAGCACATGGGCCACAAACACCAGAATGAAGGCTTGCCCGGGAAGCGTGGCGATCCACTCGGCCAGCGCATCGGACTGCGCGGGGTCCATCGGGTCAATCCCTTCGGGCAACGGCCAAATGCTGGTGTTGATGTTGACCGCCAACAACCAGTTCATGCTTGCACCAACAAACAGTCCGACAACCGCCGCGATGAATCCAACCACGAACGCTTTCATGAAGCCACCTTGGCGAAAGACTCCAGCATGCGCAGGTGACTCTTCACTCCGTTGTCAAAACACACCCTCTCGAACTTCTCGTTTGGAGCGTGCGTGCCGTCGTCATCCAACCCGAAGCCCACCAGCAACGACTCAAAGCCAAGGTGTTCACGGATCAAGCCGCAGACCGGAATGGAACCGCCCGAACCCACCATGGCCGCCGGCTTGCCGAACTGGGCCTGCAACCCTTCTTGGGCGGCGGCCAGCCATGGAGAATCACCGTCCACCTCGAAAGCGTCCTCGGCTCCGAATTCCGTGATTTCCCAGCGGCATCCCTTGGGGGTGCGATCCAAGAAGAACTGCTTCAAAGCATCACGAACGTTCTCGGCGTTTTGCCCGGCAATCAATCGACAAGAGATTTTGGCGGTGGCGTGCGCGCCAATGACGGTCTTGGCCCCTTCTCCGGTGTAACCCGCACAGAGACCATTCACCTCCACCGTGGGCCGTGACCAAATGCGTTCCAGAACCCGGGTGCCCTCTTCGCCCAGATCGGTCTCCAGACCCGCCGTGGCCAAGAATTCTTTGTCATCAAATCCGAGGGCGTACCACGAATCGATGCGGTCCTGATCGGGGGGACGAATGCCGTCATAAAAACCAGGCACCGCCACCCGAAGATCATCGTCGTGCAACTGCGCGATGACCTTGGACAACAACATGGCGGGGTTGGGAACGGTGCCTCCAAACATGCCAGAGTGGAGATCAGATCCTGGACCATGCAGTCGAACCTGGATGTACACCAACCCGCGCAGCGAAGTGGTGATGGCAGGCGTGTTGACATCCCACATGCCGGTGTCGCACACAACACAAGTATCAGCGGCCAGGAGTTCTTTTTCCTGATCAAGGAAGCCGGGCAAACTGGGTGACCCACATTCCTCTTCGCCTTCCAAAATGACTTTCACCCGAATCGGGAACTCACCGTGGGTGGCTTGCCACGCCGCGAAGGCTTCGATGAACGTCATCAATTGGCCTTTGTCATCCACTGCACCACGGGCCACGATGCGATCACCGTGGGGCCCTTGGACCACTTGGGGGTCAAACGGAGAACTGTGCCACAACTCCAATGGATCGGCGGGCTGTACGTCGTAGTGCCCGTAGTACAGCACGGTTGGCCCGTCCGTCGGGCCCGCTTCGGCGGTCACGATCGGGTGCTTGTCCGTGCCGTGCACGGTGGCTTCGAATCCGATTTCTCGCAACCGATTGGCGCACCAGTCGGCACCTCGCTGCATGTCTTCAGCGAAGGCTGGGTCGGTGCTGACGGTGGGAATGGCGAGCAAATCCTTGACCCGCTGCAGCGCAGCATCTCGGGTGGATTCGTAGGTGGCAATGGCAGATTCGGCGGGTGAACTCATGATTGGAATGCTAGCGTTCTGTGATGCCGAACTTCGCTGACCTCTTGCAACACTTGGCCGATCGCTGTCCGCCCCCCGCCAACACCCTCACTGCGGGGGAATTGGACGGGGCCATCCGGGCGGCAGTCCTCGGGGAACCGTGGGACGGCCCCTGCACCCGGCCCGAAACGAGCATGTGGTGGGATCGGTTGCAAGGATCGGTCTCCCCGGGCAACGAGGACCGGTGGCAGGGTGACGGCCCCCTCCTCCAACAGCACGAAGCGGAAGCCATCGAAGTCTGGACCGATGCCGAACTCTCCGCCCTGCATGCCGCTTGGTTCGTGGCCAAGACCCGAGAGCAAAAAGAACGCATCAATCGTGCGGTGGCATGGCATCTGGAGCATCTCCAACCCGACAACGCGACCAACCGGCCTTGGGCCGTTCACGTCTTTTACCTGCACGGATCCCCGGAAGCCGAGCACCACGCCGCCACCTTGATACACAACGTGCAGGCCTCAGGAGGCACAACGTTGGCAGGACTGTTGCTCCGCGACGCGGCGACCGCGATCAGAGGTCAATCGGAAATGACTCCGGAATAAACACATCGAGCCGGGCCGGTCATCCAAAGGTCATTGCCACGCCGGGTGATGTCCAAATACCCGCCATCCAATTCGAGCTTCACCGTGTCTTGACCAGAGGTTTCTTGCGCGAAGAAAGCCGCGGCAACCGCGCAAGCGCCAGTACCACACGCTTTGGTGATCCCGCTGCCCCGCTCCCAAGTGCGCAGCCGAATCCTCCCGTCGTCCTGGGCACTCGCTATTTGAACATTGATTCGACCTGGAAACACCGGTGCGTTTTCAATCTTCGGACCGATTTCCTCCAGCACAACCGATTCGCAGTCGGGGACAAATGCCACATAGTGAGGATTGCCCACATCAACATGCACCCCAGGGAACGGGGACATCAAACCTGCGGGCAACCCTGAGATGGCAGCGCAACCCATGTTGACGGTCACCGAGTCTTCACCCGAATCTCCCAACTCCAGCACTTCACACTTGCGGTCGCCGCTTTTGGCAGCCACCACCCCCGACCACAAACTGCCCCTCCGGCGTGCGTGCTGCGCCGCAACAGCCCGAATGCCATTGCCACACATAGCGCCCTCGGAGCCATCGGCGTTGAAAATCTTCATGCTCAAGGGATCGTCACCCACCAGAATCAACCCGTCCGATCCCACGCCAAAGTTTCGATCAGACCACCGAACCGTCCAAGATTTGGGATCACGCTCGCCAAATTCTTTTTGATCCACCAAGAGGTAGTCGTTGCCCAATCCTTCCCATTTTTCAAATCGAAGAGTCACCGTTCGATCTCCCCCAAATCAACCACCAGACCGCCACGACGGTACCAGTCCACTTGCAATCGGTCTTTCGACAAACTGGTGATCACCAGTGCGGGAACACCGTGAGATTCGGCGGCCCGCAAATCCGTACCACCAGGTCCTGCTACCGCGGACATGTTGAGGCTCCGGGCATGAAAATGAAACGGAATCGCACCTTGGAAGATCTTCCGAAAGTCTGAAGGTCTTCGGTGAAACACACTGTCGTCCGCTTGGCTTTGCCCCGGCGCCGCTTCGATCACCCAGCCATCATCCTTCCAGTCCAAAGTACCGCCCCATTCCGTGGATCGATCTTGAAGGTCAAGATCGCGACCGCGGAAGAGAGTCTTCCGGACTTCGTCCGAATCGAACGCAGTTTGCACCAACCGAATGGACATTCGATCACGTTCGGTGAGTTGAGGCTGATCCAACCCAAGCGGTCGACGGCGGGTTGCATCCTGACGGCGCCGCGGGCGCGACTGGGGTGCTCGCAACCTTTGAGGCTCAGGGGCACGCGCGGCCAACTTGGCGGTGGCCCACTCGGCGAACGTCGAACAAGAAACAATGGGAGATGCACCATCCCACGTGGCGAGATGGGCTTCATCAAGATTGGTGAGAGGCTGAAGCCCAAGGGCTTGAGAGGCTTTCTCAACTTGAGCGGCAAAGGCGGGATATTTGGGCTGCAGGGATCGATCCTGAACATTGGGGACACAGGCCACTGGTCCGATACCCAAGGAGAAAGACAATATCCATCGCATGGTGCTCATCCTATGAGTGAGGATGTATCATGATCTTGATGTCGAAGAAGCAAGTGGAATCCATCTTGGAAGAGTTGCGACCCGCGATCCAGGCCGATGGCGGAGACGTGCATTTGGTCGACATCACCACGGAAGGGGTGGTTCAAGTTCGGTTTGAGGGCGAATGCTTGCGTTGCCCCAGTCGTGACATGACTTTACGCTCAGGCATCGAGACCACCATCCGCAATCGGCTCCAGAACATCACTGGCGTTGAAGAAGTCCAAAATTAGACTTCCTTCTCCAAAAAGCCCTCTCAGACGGGCATCCAAGCGAGATCGCCCCCTGGGGCTGACCGCAGCTCAAATTTGAATCTGGACCTTCTTGCCCCCATCGGCTACCTTTTGTTCCCGCGCCGAGGATCGGCGCTGATCCGCAGGAGGCGATCCACCATGCTTGTCATCACACGACGCGAAGCCGAGGAAATTGTGATTGGTGATCCAAATGACCCGATCGGAGTCGTTCGTATTGCAAGCATCAAAGGGGATCGCGTCCGCGTGGCCTTGGAATTCCCACGTGATGTTCCGGTGCACCGCCGCGAAGTGGCCCAAGACATTCTCGACCGTGGCGATCGACAGGAACCGGGCGATACCGACATCGCCGGGCGCATTGGCTGAATCCAGGTCCAACCCGTACCAACCCAACAAAAAAGAAAGACCCTCGAACATCCACCCAGTCCGAGGGTCCTTGGTCGATGCGCCATCCGTGGACATCGATTTTTTTGATCCAATCCGTGGATCTTTTGCGGCCGTCCGTGGCCGGTCACCGCGTCCTTGCGGTGGTGATTAGAAATCGACCGCCTTTCGGCGTTGCTCCATTTGGTCAACCTTGTCAAGGAACCCCTTGGCAAAGTGGAGTTCGTCGACCTTCGACTGGAAGTCGAGTTTGATGTACTCGCCAGCGCCGATCACATTGACCTTGTTCCCGGTCGCCACCGATTCTCGAATGAGACTCGGAATGAGCAGCCGTCCTTGGCTGTCCAGCGACACTGGATGAAGCGTTCGATAGTAATTTTCGAGCTCGAGGTGTTTGTCCTTGGCGGCATCGATCTTCTCCACATCTCGCTTCAGCTTGGAGTGGGTGAAGATCCAAAGGATGCCGGTGTCGTACGTCTGAAGAAAAATTTGCGGCTCGTTCAACTCCGCCCGCAGCGATTTCGGGATGGTCAATCGACCCTTGGGATCGATCAGCTGACCTTTGAATTCCCCGAAGAACTTCATGCATTTGGACCCTTGACCTCAAGCGTCCCCGCCGGCGGCAGGGCTCGGCTCAAATGTAAAGAATCTTGAGGGAAGTGCAACCACTTTTCTACATTTTTCTCCACTTTTCCCCACATTGCCCCAGATCACCCATGATCAACGTGTCCTAAGAAATCTGCCCTGATTCATTGCTCTCAGGCAAATTGGATGCAAACTTCTGCCTGGAGGCAGTTTGCATGCGAGACGCGTTTGAAAACATCCCGGCTGGGCCCATGGAGTGGCTCCCCACCGGTTCGTTTCTGATCACCGCCACCCATGACAAACGATCGAGCGGCGTCATCATCGAGAACGCCATTTTGTGCTGTCCTGATCCTCGGATCATTCTGGTGGCCATGCCATCCGGACGGCACGTGGAACCCCTCATGCGTGACAACCGCCACTTTGGTTTGACCCCGGTCTCCGAAGACGAACGCCTCCTGCCCCGAGCCTTTCCGGACGACGGCGAAAGCCATGAAGACAAGTTCCTCACGATTCCTTGTCGAGTGGGCCCCGGTGGAACCATGATTCCCAGCCGCTGTGAATCTTGGGTCGAATGCGAAATCATTCGCCACATTGATCTTGAAGTGGGTCACCGGTTGTGGGTTGGCCGAGTCATCGCTTGCGGAGAGCCGGCCCCGCTTCCAAAGCGTCGGTCGATCAAAGCGAAGTCGAACTGAATCAAAAACCCAGTTTTCGAATTGCGGATTTGATTGCTTCGTCAAACACCGACGTAGAAAATTCTCGCGCGCGGGACACTGCCGGTGCAGGGTCCCAAGACTGCTGCAAAAGCTGAGTAAAACCATTGTCAATGGCTTCAACATTCTCGGCATCGACTTGGACGCCTACGCCATCGGTCACAATTTCCGCATGCCCCCCCGTGCAGTGCACCATCACCGGGCAACCGCAGGCGAGCGCTTCCACAACGGTGAGTCCAAAATCTTCTTCGTGCAACTGCACGAATGAGGCAGCCGTGCGGTACAGATCACGAAGCCGCTCGTCGGAAACCCGACCCAAGAATGTCGTCTTCTCCCCCGCCATTCTTCGCAAGCGTGCACTTTGTGAGCCTTCCCCCACCACAACCAAACGCCGTCCCTGACGTTCGGCCAAAGCCATCACCCGATCAAGCCGTTTAGCGGGTTCGATGGCCCCAACCCACAACAGGAAATCGTCGCGGGGTGAGGCATCGGGCGTGAAGAACTGGGTTCGCACTGGCGGATAGACCACGGCTGCATCTCGGCCCCACGCCGTTTGGATTCGATTGGCGGTGTGAGCACTGTTCGCGAGCACCAGATCGGGCTGCTGACCCGCTCGCCGATCAAACCAACGGAACCACGGGGCGGCGACATCCAGCATCAAGCCCCGAAGCAATCCTCCGGGTCCAGACCGGTACGCCGTGCGGCCTTCGCGAGCCCACCGGATTGGGGCGTGGCAGTAGCACACATGCTTGGCCCCCTTGGGCTTCCGCAGTCCAGCCACAAACGCAGAACTGGAGCTCACCAAGAGATCGCAATCAGGGACGGACGTGGAGCGGACCGCCAGTGGCATCAACGGGGTGAGGAAGCGGCGAAGCCGGCCCGAAACACCAGGAAGGTGTTGCAGCCATGAAGTCGTTCTGGGCAACGCGTCCAAGCGAGCATCCAATGACACTCCGGAGTCAACGAGCGTAACGATGCTGTACGGCTGAAGTACTTCCGCCAATCGCGCAAGGACTTGCTCACCGCCTCGCGGGGCGACCAGCCAATCGTGGGCCAGAACAACTCTTGGGTTCACTTGGAGTTAAGCAATTCTGTTCCGCATGGCGACGAATTTCGGGAACAAATTCTTGCCTGGGCACAGAGTCGCAGCTGAGGCATATTCCTTGTGGCCTTTGATTCGAGAGCCCGGGATCTTGTATGCCTCATGGAAGATTTGCAAAGCTTTCTCAAGCGACTTCAACTGGTTAAGCGTTGGGTGCTGCACTTCAAAGTTACCCATGACCAAAATGCCGAGATTTCTGGTGTTTTCACCACCGACATGAGCACCCTGGTACTTAAGAGGACGGCACTGCCAAACGTGTCCTCGACCATCAATGGCAAAGTGATAGCCGATGCCATCCCAGTTGTTTTGCATATGGTATTTGTGGATCTTCCGTAAGCGCTCTCTCGCGCTCGAAAAGTCGTGCCTTCCCTTCCATTCCATTGCGTCATGGTGGACACTGATTCGATTGGGCAAATTCTTTGTGGGCAACTTGATCTTGGACATTTTCACGTCTTTGACGACTTGCCCACTCATGTATTTCAGATCTTTATCTTTGTCGTTCTTTTCAAGATCAAATCTTGTCCATGTCTCCCGCATCACCAATGGTCCGTACTGAAACATCGCACCTTTGGCGGTAACTCTTTCTGACGGATCAGCGGGTGGATCAATTTGATTCGCTTCTGGGCTGGCAAGCACACCTCGAACCAACGGACCTCTTCCGCTGTTGTACTGACATCCAGCCGCCAGCAACCCTGCGGTTGTCAGCAGAAAGCGGCGACGATTTTCTTGCTCTTTCATGTTGCCCATCCAGCAAACTCCTTGGTTCCGAAAGAAGAATATCGGAACAAGCCCCAAAGGCTCTGCAAACTTGCCATCAGAGGCTCATCCCCAATCTACAAACGAGGCCGCCAGGAGGGCTGGCGGCCTCGAAAAGCACTTGAATGGAATTCCGACGCGAATCAGGCGTCGGCGGTTTCGGCCTCTTCGGCCTTTTCCTCATCCTTCAGCAAAGCCTTGCGGGACAACTTGATCCGACCCGAGTCATCCACATTGATGACCTTGACCTTGATCTTGTCGCCGACCTTGACCACGTTCTCAACCTTCTCGACGTAACCGTTGTCGAGTTCGGAGATGTGGCACATGCCGTCGGTGCCCTGAGCAATTTCAACAAAGCAGCCGAAGTCCTTCACGGAGACGACCTTGCCTTCGTAGATCGAGCCAACCTTGACTTCCGCACAGAGGGCTTCCACCTCGGCTTGGCAAGCCTCACCGGCTTCGCCGTCGGTCGAGGCGATGACGACGGTACCGTCGTCGTCCACGTCGATCGTCGCACCAGTGCGCTCTTGGATGGAGCGGATGGTCTTGCCACCAGGGCCGATCAACTTGCCGATCTTCTCAGGGTCAATCCGCACGGTGATGAGACGCGGCGCGTATTGGCTGAGTTGTTCACGTGGTGCGGGGATGGCACCTTCCATGGCTTCGATCAGTTCCAGCCGACCTTCCTTGGCTTGGGCAAAGATGGTTTCGATTTCGTCGAACCAAAGGCCCCGGGCCTTGAGGTCAAGCTGAATGCCTGTGATGCCATCGCGGGTACCGGACACCTTGAAGTCCATCTCGCCGAAGAAATCTTCTTCACCAATGATGTCGGTCACGTGAGTGATGGTGCCATCGGCCGCGGTGAAGCGACCCACCGAGATGCCCGCACAGGTGGCGGTGATGGGCACGCCCGCATCCATCATGGCCAAGCATCCACCACAGACGGACGCCATGGAAGACGAACCGTTGGATTCGGTGATGTCCGAAACCACGCGGATGGTGTAGGGGAAATCATCCGGGTCGGGAAGAATGGCCAGGAGCGAACGCTCGGCGAGGGCACCGTGGCCCACTTCTCGGCGACCAGGCCCCATGATCCGGCCGGCTTCGCCCACGCAGAAGGGCGGGAAGTTGTAGTGCAGGTAAAACTTCTTGGCGTACTCGGGAAGGAGTCCGTCAATGATCTGCTCGTCACGACCGGTACCCAAAGTGCAAGAGACCAGTGACTGGGTTTCACCCCGCTGGAACAAAGCTGAACCGTGGGTGCGTGGGAAGACGCTGGTTCGCATGTGCAGGTCACGAATTTCTTTCGAGGACCGACCATCTGCACGGGTGCCTGAGTCGTTGATCAACTGCTGGGTGACCTTCTTCTCAAGGGTACGGAAGGCTTCCTTCGCCATGCCCGCATCCTTCTCAGCCTTCTTTACCTCGGTGTAGGAACCGCCCTCTGGGATGGCAAAGCACTCCTCGAGCATACGGTCTCGGATTTCATTGACCTTGGCGTTGCGATCAGACTTGGCGTTGATCTTTCGAGCCTCGGTGAGATCAGCGTGAGCAAAGCTCTTGACCTTGCTGGCAACTTCGTCCGATGGAAGATTGAGGTTGCCCATGCGCTTCTCGGTGGCTCCACATTTCTCCATGAGCTCTTGCTGAAGCTCGAGAAGCGGCTTGACACCTTCTTCGTACCCAAACTTGATGGCAGCCAGCACGTCCTCATCGGGAACTTCGGCCGCACCGACTTCAATCATGTTCACGCCATCGGAGTGACCAGAGACCAAGAGGTCCAAATCGGAGTATTCCATTTGGGACTGGGTGGGGTTGATCACAAAGGTCGCGCCATCATCGGTGATGATTCGGCCAACGCGCACGGTGCCCAAGGGGCCTTGGAACGGAGCATCGGTCAAGCACAAGGCACAGGAAGCGCCTGATGAGGCCAAGGTGTCGGTGTCGTTTTCACCGTCGTGGCTCATCACGAAGCACTGGATTTGCACCTCGTCGATGAACCCATCGGGGAACAGGGGACGGATGGGCCGGTCCATGTTCCGCATGGTGAGGATTTCACGTTCGCTCGGAGCGCCTTCACGCTTGCGGAAGCCACCGGGATATTTGCCCGCGGCAGGCATCTTTTCGCGGTAATCGCATTGCAACGGGAAGAAATCGAGGCCAGGACGTGGATTGGCACGGACGGCGGCGGTCAAGACGACCGATTCGCCGTAAGTCACCATCACGGCACCGCCAGCAAGGCGAGCCACTTCGCCGGTCTCGACTCGGAAGGTACGACCGCCGATTTCGCGTTCAACGACGACGGTTGGAATGTTGGTATCAGACATTGCTGTCGGGACTCCATGCACCGTGTACAGCACGAACTTCTGTCCGTGACACGATGCGGGTTGGGGTCTTTCCGATTTGCGGAGGAAGGCAGAAGATGTGAGGCACCGCCGGGTTCGTTCGGTGCTTCGCATCCACTGCCTGCCGCTGCCGGCAAGACCAATGGGGTGGACGATCGTCATCGACCAAAGGGTCAACAAAGGCGGGGAGGCCGTCGCCTCCCCGCAGGTGTTCGAGATGAATTACTTCCGCAAGCCGTGACGCTTGAGTACTTCTTGATACTTGTCCGCATTGGTGCGAGCGAGGTACCGCAGAAGTCGGTTCCGCCGGCCGACCAACATTTGCAGGCCGCGGCGGGGGGCGTAATCGTGCTTGTGGGCTTTCAAGTGCTCGGTGAGCCCCTGAATGCGACCGGTGAGGGTGCCGATCTGAACTTCGGGAGATCCGGAGTCCGAGTCATGGCGGCGAGCCTCTTCGATCTTGGTTTTGTTTTCGGTAGAGATGGTCATGTTTCGTTCTTATCCAAAATGCTGAATGGATCATTCTAGGAAGACCCAAGGCCCACTGCAAGCCTCTGAAGGGCTCTAGACGTCCAAATTCTTCACATCCAAGGCGTGGTCCTCAATGTACGTGCGGCGGCCCTCGACCTCTTCGCCCATCAGCACCGTAAAGAGACGATCTGCCTCGCTGGCGGCCTCCATGGTCACTTTGAGCAGGGTTCGGCGGTCAGGATCCATGGTGGTGTCCCACAATTCCTCGGGGTTCATTTCCCCGAGACCTTTGAAACGCTTGACCTCTACGCCCTTGCGTCCAAGCCTCAAAAGCTCAGAAAGCAGCATCCCTGATCCGGCCACTTCAATGGGTTCGGGGGACTCGGCTTCAACATCCAGCCAGGCGTACCGGGTGGGTAGCCGTTCGCCCGAGACGGTCTCCTCTTGGACAAGGCCCCAGTCCAAAATGTCCACCCCGAGTTCTTCCAAAATGGCAAACTGGGATTCCAACTCTCGATTTTCGTGCAACTCGCGAACCACCGCCTCGACCGAAGCACCCAACTTGGCCACAACCGCGTCCGCCTCTTCGCTGCTCCAGCAGAGTTGCTCACCTCCTGGCAACGACAAATGGGCCACCCGGTGGGTTGGCAATTGTGCTCCAGATGGCGCCTCGGCTCTCGCGCCAAGCAGATCCAAGAAGGTGGCCCCTCGACGTTCGGCGATGTCAACCAATTCATGGATGCGCCGCATCGTGTCGGCGAGCCGTGAAGTCTCACGCTCGTCGAGACGCTGGTTTTCTTGACCGGCTTCATCACGCAGAACCAAACGGAACCGCGTCAGCGCGCTGCCCAAAAGTTGGGTGCGCATTTCTTCATCATCCAACACGTAGACCGACTTCTTACCCCGCACCAAGGCATACAAAGGCGGCTGGGCCAAGTACAACCGCTGCTGCCGAATCAACTCGGGCATTTGGCGATAGAAGAAAGTCAACAGCAAGGTGCGAATGTGTGAACCATCCACATCGGCGTCGGTCATGATGACGACTTTGCCGTACCGCAACTTGCTGATATCGAAGTCTTCACCGATACCAGTTTGCAAAGCCTGGACCAGCGTGCGGATTTCTTCAAAGCCAAGCACCTTGTCCAAGCGGGCCTTTTCGACATTCAAAATCTTGCCCCGCAAAGGCAAAATGGCCTGGGTGGCATGGTCCCGACCGCTCTTGGCGGAGCCACCGGCCGAATCACCTTCGACCAAGAACAATTCACTGTTTTCGACGTCATCGGCAGCGCAGTCAGCAAGCTTCTGCGGCATACCGCCGGATTCCAACGCCCCCTTACGTTTGATCAGCTCCCGCGCCTTCCGTGCCGCCTCGCGGGCCTGGGCCGCCAACACTGCTTTTTGGCAGATCCGCTTGGCTTCGGTGGGATGTTCCTCCAACCACAATCCAAGCTGCTCACTCACCATTTTTGAGACGAAGGTCTCCGCCTCAGGGTTGAGCAATTTCTCTTTGGTCTGGTTGTTGAAGGAGGGGTCCGGCAATCGCATGGAGACGATGGCCGTGATGCCTTCCCGCAAGTCTTCGCCTGAAGGCGTGAGGTCCTTCAAAAAACCTTGCTTTTTGGCGTAAGCATTGATGGAACGCGTGAGTTGGTTGCGGAAGCCGGTCAAATGGGTGCCGCCGTCTGGGTTCACAATGTTGTTGCCAAAAGCAAGCACCAGTTCGCTGGTGGCGTCGGTGTACTGGAGCGCGACTTCCGCGGCCAAGCCGATTTCGTCATCTTCAGCCCGCATCGACACCACTGGCGACCAAATAGTCTTTTGGCGGTTCAGGTGAGCCACATAGGCGGACAGACCGTCTTCGCTGTGGAAGACTTCCTCCCGAACCGCCCCGCTGGCATCCACACGCTCGTCGCGAAGATGAATGCGAACCCCAGGATTGAGGTAGGACAGCTCGCGTAGGCGATGCTCAAGCGTTTCGAATCGAAGAATCGGGTCGGTAAAAATGTCCGGGTCCGGCTTGAAGGAAATCCGGGTGCCACGACGATCTCCCGCCTTGCCCACTTCACGCAGTGGCTCAGCGATTTCGCCGCGAGAAAAATCAATGCGGTGGTGAACACCTTCACGGAAGACCTCCACCGCTGTCCACTCGGACAACGCATTCACACACTTCACCCCAACACCGTGAAGACCACCGGAGACCTTGTATGCGTTGT
This sequence comes from Phycisphaera sp. TMED24, assembly GCA_002168105.2. Lineage (GTDB taxonomy): Bacteria > Planctomycetota > Phycisphaerae > Phycisphaerales > SM1A02 > UBA8653. The sequence continues at coordinate 34,718 of NHCD02000028.1, read as the reverse complement.
CATCGAACTTCCCGCCTGCGTGCAATTGGGTCATGATGACTTCCACAGCGGGTCGACCGTTGATCGTGGGGTTGTCCGACTCCATGGGGTCGGTTGGCATACCACGGCCATCGTCCGCAACCGACGCAGAACCATCGGCTTCAATTCGTACCTCGACATGCGTAGCATGACCGGCCATGGCTTCGTCGATAGCGTTGTCCACACACTCCCACACGAGGTGATGAAGGGCGTTGAGGCCAGTGCCACCGACGTACATGCCGGGCCGCTTTCGGACGGCATCAAGGCCCTCCAAGACCTGGATGGAGCCGGCGTCATAATCGGCAGGTTGACCGGAAGATTGAGGGGCAGAATCAGTAGGATCGCTCACCCGAATATTGTACCGAAACAAGCGTCTTCGGCACTGCTCCACAAGGCATAATGGAGGACCAATGCCCGTCAAAAACATGCTGCAATCTGAGGCGTTCTGGCTGGTGCTGGGGGCCATCGTCGGGGTGCTGGGGGCCCAAATGCTGGCGGCTCACAAACATCGCAAAAAAGATGCCGCTCACCGGGCCGCCCTGCAAGAAGAACAAGCGCGGGCCCGTCGCTCCGAGCGGATGGCCGAAGTGGGGGCCATGACCGGCGGACTGGCCCACGAAATCCGAAACCCACTGTCCACGGTTGGCCTGAATGCCGCGCTGTTGCGAGAGATGATCGAGGACGCTGGCATGGAGCCCGACCTGAAGCATCGCGCTTTGAAGCGGCTGGATGCCTTGGGGCGGGAAACCGATCGGCTCCGTGACATCTTGGAAGATTTCTTGCAGTACGCCGGCCGCATGAACCTCTCCGCAACCCCCATCGACATGGCCAAACTCCTTCAAGAACTCGATGATTTCTTTCATCCCCAGTGCGACCAAGCCAAAGTTCGATGTGAGTTGCAACTTCCCCCCGAACCCGTGACGGTGAACGCAGACGCCTCTTTGCTGAAACAAGCCCTCCTGAATCTGATGTTGAACGCAGTACAAGTCTTGGATGGAAAAGAAGGCGCAAACCTGCAACTGACTCTGAACACGGAAAATGGTCACGTCAAAGTGCAGGTCAAGGACAACGGACCGGGCATCGAGCCCCATCGACTGGAAAACATCTTCCGGCCGTACTGGTCAAGCCGCGCGGGGGGGACCGGCCTGGGACTCCCGGTGACAAGGCGGATAGTGGAAGCCCACCACGGTGAAATCAGTGTCCAAAGCACCCTTGGCAAAGGAACGTGCTTCGAAATCGTGCTGCCAGATACCCCACCCAGATCCGGTGACGAAAACTGCTAAGAATCGAAACGCGTTGTGGGCAGACCGGTCAATCCAAAAAATCACCCGAGGCCAGTCGCTCGGGGACGTAGGTCTCGGTGACGTATGAGATTTCCTTGGTGATGAGCGATTCCACTTCCATTTTGAAGCCGTTTTGGAGCATACGCTCGATTTCTTTCTTCCAAGGTCGGCGATCGGCGAACCAAGGGTAAGCCATGATCTCTTTGGCCCGTTTGATGTCTTTGTCATCTAGGGCAATCTTGACATCGTCTGACAATCCACAGCGTTCGTAGTCGTCGGCACGGATCCCCAAAAACTTGGCTTCCGGAACCGCCAGGCGTTCACTCTCAAACGCCAGGCTCATGGACCCTTGCTTAATAACGCTGTAGATGTAGTGCCCCCAAGGGTCACAATCCAAAAGGCAAATGACCGGCAAGCCAAGTTCGGCATTCAACCGTTGGAGAAGCCGACGCACGCCCCGCGGAGGCTGTCCGGAACCTTCGGTCAAGATGCAGTTGTGTTTTTCCCAGAAGCGATCTTCGTTGAATCGACTCCAGACCGTGTCCTTCTCAACATGAAGGACAAAGTCAGCTTCACAATTCACAAACTCAATGACGTCGGGCTCGCAAATTGATGGAATGGCATACCCCCCGGTCCCCATCCGGCGACAGTCGATTTCGTCACCGGCATCACGGACCGTGATATTGCCGACCATGGTGCCGCGCTTTTTGGCAAAAACATGCAACTCTTCCCGCAACGCGCCCAACAGCACTTCGAGGTCTTGCAAGACCGTGTCAGATTCATCCTGATCACCAAACGTCTTTTCTTTGGCCCCCGGAATGGTGTGCAAGCCCTTGTAGTACATCCCACGAAGACTCAGAGTTTTGTCTTGCTCCAGCAGGTCCAAGACGCCCCGTTGCTGAAGCGTGGTCTGCATGAACTTTCTCGCCTGCCCCAGATTGAAGAGTTCACGAATCTGCTTGCGGTCCCCCATGCGAAGGATGCGTGAGGCTTCATCCCACTCGGTATTGGAATTGGCCCGAACTGGAATCGTGAACTGCGGATCCTTTTCAGCCAAAGCCTGTTTGGCTAGCCGTCCCGATTCATTCAGAATCGCCTTGCCAACGCCAGCATCACCCCCAGCACCCGCACGACGGGTGGCCTTCTTGGCTGGCTTCTTGCGCAGCTTCTTCATTTTTTTGGCCACCACAGCCGGGCTCGGCACCGCACCGCCACCCGATCGAGCGGTGGTCTTTTTCTTTGTTGTTTTTCGCACAGTCTTTTTCTTTGCCACGGCTCAGCGACTCCTTCGGGACGTTGCGGTGCCAAACAACGTGTCATCCTCTGACACTTGCGGTGCAGAAGCGTTGTCCAAAATCAGAACGTTTGGGTCAACCTTCCCGCGAGCAACCGGCTCGATCACGTTCCCCTCATCATCCAGTTCAATGTCAGCCGCCTCGGTGTGCCGCTGCGCGGTTGCGGTCAGCGAAGACACCAAGTCTTCACGAACTTCACCGGTGATGGCCGACAAGTTCGCGGCGATCTCACCGATATAGCGATGAAACACGTCACGACGCTCCGATTCGCGTCGCATGCGATTGCGCCGCGACAAATACCGCTTCAGATGCTGCCCGCATTTTTGCAGGGCCAACTTCATTTCCTTTGCGATCTCTTCGTGCTCCGCCACCGCTTCTTTGGCAGGGTTGGTGAACGGAACCGAGGTCGAGGCCACATGAAGCAGAATCACCAAAGGCCCCACCGGGAGTGAACCGCGAGGCTGGCTCAATCCGTAGCCCTTCCACGCCACCTCCTGCACCGCACGAAAGCACGCGCACCCGGATTGCTGATAAATCAAAGGCACCCGGTTGGCAAATCGGTACACCACGGCTTGCTCGTCTCCGGGCAACTTGCCCCCGTACGCAATCGCGGCTTCCACCAAGAAGGGCGACCCACCCCAGACGCTTGGCGATCGGGTTTCGGCGGCAAAAAACTCAGCTCCGATTTCTTTGGACAAACCACGAAGCAGATTCTTGGCATCAATGGGCGCCAAGCAATCGGTCGATGGCGCCATGAACTTGGTGCCCAACATTTCATCGTGCATTTTCACAATGGCAGGATGTTCGACACTGGCCACCCAGCTTTGCGGCGTCAATTTTGCGGCCGCAGTCACCGTCTTCACTTTGGAAGGACTGAACCGGCTGAACTCCTTGTTGAAAAACCCACCCAACTTCTTCTCGGGGGTCTTCTTCAACATTCGTTCCAAGTCGCCCAACTCCACCCCGTGGGGGTGCGGATCAATCTCTTTGGTCGCCGGCGGCAGTTCGTCACTCGATCGCTCAAAAAGGAAGACCTCTCCTGAGGGAGCACGCCATTCGATCTCGGCGTGAGGATTCGCAATTGCAGTTTGCTCCAAATACGCATCGACCGACTGGCGACCCTTCTTATGGACCGCTTTCATGGGGATTTCGATGTGCACTCCGGTGCCATCCGGGAACCAATCTTTCGTGTCGGTGAACTCTCGCTCTTCCAAGATTTCAGCACAGTTGCGTTCTACATCGATCTTCAAGATCACTTCGAACGCTGGCTTCTTGGGCTGGGGCTTGCTGACCACCCGAACCGGTTGACCGGTGGTCTTCAGGCCGTACATGCCGGCAGCCGAGATGCCGATCCCCTGCTGCCCTCGGGTCTGTTGGACCCGGTGGAATTTGGACCCATAAAGAAGTTGGGCAAACACCCCGTCGATTGATTTTCGTGGAATGCCGGGGCCATTGTCCCGGATGATGAGCTTGAGAACGTCCTGGTCGGCCATCGGGATGGTTTGGACCAAAAGGTTGGGAAGAATCCCGAACTCCTCACACGCGTCGAGTGCGTTGTCGACGCCCTCTTTCACCGCCGTCACCAGCGCCTTCTGCTTGCTGTTGAAACCAAGTTGGGCAATGTTCCGGTCGAAATACTCGCTGATGTTGGCTTGGCGGTGCTGGCTCGCCATGCGTTCAGCATCCGAACGACGTGAATTCGCTTTCTTCTTGGCCATCCGTGGCAAGGCTCCTTCCCGAGGGTGTGCGGGTCCGTCCGCGCGATCAGCATACAGCCCAAGCGAGAGACCTAAGATTTCCCCATGACATCTCCACGAATTGGCTGGATTGGAACTGGCGTGATGGGCAATGCCATGGCCCAACGACTGTTGCGAGCTGGGTACCCGCTCAAAATCCACACCCGCACCAAATCCAAAGCCCAGAGCTTGCTTGAGGCCGGGGCAACCTGGGCCGACACGCCGGCGGATGCCGCAAACGGCACCGCAGTTTGCTGCTCCATCGTCTCCTTGCCCTCGGACGTGCAACAGGTCCATCTGGGGAAGCACGGAACCCTGCAAGCCCCGAACAAGCCGGACATTTTGATCGATTTCACCACCTCCTCACCGGGGATGGCCGAACGTCTAGCCGAACAAGCCGCCAACCAGGGGGCGATGGCTCTGGATGCCCCAGTTTCTGGCGGTGATGTGGGCGCCCGCGAAGGTCGCCTCTCGATCATGGTCGGGGGCCCAGAAGCGGCCTTCCAATCGGCTCAGCCCCTTTTCGAGCACCTTGGGACGACCATTGTCCACCACGGTGAGCCTGGGGCTGGGCAACGGGCCAAACTCATCAATCAAATCTTGGTTGCTGGCGGCATGCTCGGGCTGGCTGAAGCCATGGCCTTTTGCGAGCAGTCTGGCTTGGATCATGACCGGGTTTTGCAGTCTGTTTCTGCCGGGGCCGCAGGATCTTGGGCGGTTGACCATCTCGCCCCACGGGTGGCCCGGGGAGATTTCGCCCCGGGATTTTTTGTGGCCCATTTGAAAAAAGATTTGGGACTGGTTTTGGAGGCCGGAGCGGATCTTGGACTCCCTCTCCCCGCCATGCAATTGGCCTTCAAGGCCTACCAAGCCCTGTCCGAAAATGGCATGGATACTCTGGGCACCCAGGCCCTTGCTGGGGTTGCTTCCGGGAAGCTGGGAGAGGTTCCAGGATTTTCTCCACATCACTCTTGAATCCGACCGACGAACTCGCAACACTTCACTCTGGGTAGGGGTTCTGGTGGATCCCTTGGTATTTTTGGATGGGACTGGGGGTCTCAAAATGGACGCAATTCGCGTCGAAATTGCCAAACTCCTGATCCGCACTGAGGCGGAACTGCAAGATCTCGTTTTGATCGAACGAGAAGGCAGCCGTGTCATCCACATGTCTATTGGTTTGTTCGAAGCGGCGGCCATTCGTCGTCGCTTGGCCAACGAGCCGGTCTCACGCCCCCAAACCCATGACCTGCTCGATAACACCATTGCGGCTCTGGACGCACGCCCCCACCACATCCTGATTCGTCACGAAGAAAACGGTGTTTTCTTTGCCGATCTTGTCCTCGAACGACAAGGCGAGCAATTGGTGATCGATGCCCGCCCCTCAGATGCTCTGGCCCTGTGTTGCAAACTGGATTTGCCCATCTATGCGGATGCCGAGATGCTGGAACGGCTTGAGATCGAAAGGCGACTCCTCGCCGCACCCACCAGTTGAACCAGCCTATTCTCCCTGCAGTTCGAACTGCATTGCTTGAGGAAGGCTGAATGGTGCTCAATGGATCTCATCAACCAACTTAAAGATGAAGAACCCTGCCCTGCCTTCAGTCTGTTTGAAAAGGGCATTGGGGGACGCATCAAAGTTCGACCGGAAGATTTCCAAGTCGAAGAAATCCCCTGGCGTGATCCCACCGGTGAAGGCAACCACCTGCATGTGTTCTTGGAAAAAACGGCCACAAGCCACGGCGAACTGATGGCCGTGGTGGCGAAAGCATTTGGCTGCGACAGCCGTGATGTTGGATACGCAGGGATGAAAGACAAAGCTGCGGTGACCCGACAATGGATCAGCATTCCCGCCCATCTCGAAGGAGCGGCCACCCACCTCAACCATGAACGGGTGAGATTGCTCGGGACCGTTCGATCCGATCGAGCCCTGCGCCGAGGTGATCTGCGAGGAAACCGGTTTGTCATCAAAATCCGAGAGATAGACCCCCTGAAGACACCAGCCGTGGGTCGGATGCTGGAACGCATCGAAAATGAGGGTCTTCCGGCGTTTTACGGCCCCCAAAGATTCGGCTACCGCCAGAACAACCACCGGTTGGGGGCCGCACTGTTGAGCGGCTCTTGGCAAGCGGTGCTCGATGAATTGCTCGGGCCCAGCGACGGCAACCACCCCGCCAACCAAACGGCGTTGCGCGAGGCTTGGGTCAGTCAAGATGAGGACGTCCTCCGCTCGGGCTGGCCTCCATCACAACGCTTTGAGATGCTGGCGGCCCGCAAGTGGGTCAAGTACCGAGATCCTGAAAAAGCGGTTCGAGCCGGCGGCCGCACGACTTTGAATTTCCTGACCAGTGCCTTCTCATCCTTTCTCTTCAATCAGATACTTGAAGAGCGATGCCGGCTCGGATTGCTGCACGTCGATGAACCGGGAGATCTCACGGTCGACCCACTCAAAAAAACACCTTTGCCCGTGGCCGATGGCGGCCTCCCCAGTGCCCTCTTTTGGGGTCAGGGCGCGGAACTGGCCACCGGCGTGCAAGGCGAAATCGAAGCGCGGGTGCTTGCCAAGTATCAGATCGATCCCAGCTGGCTCGAAAGCACTTGGGTGCCTCGAGCCGAACGCCGCCCCTCGCGTTTTCATCTTTCTGATCCGGGAGTTGAGGGTGGATTCGATGAACACGGGGGCTACATCGAGCTTCGGTTCACCCTCCCACGGGGGATGTTTGCCACCGTGGTGGCCGCCGAAATTCTTGGCACGCCCACCCAAAGCTCCTCAGACGATGGTCAGAGCAACCCCAACGAGACCAGCATGTGACGAATGCGAGGAATGGGAGGTGTTCCCACCGGTACGTGCATGACCTGCCATCCCAAAGCGGCCGCGGCTTCAACGTTGGGCCTGCGATCGTCAAAAAACATGATGTCTGCCGGTGCACTTTGCACCGCCTTGGCGAAAGCTTCATAAATCGTCACATCGGGTTTGAATGCACCCAGCAGATGGGAGGCGTGGGGGTACTCAATATGACGGAAGATCGGCCAATGTTGCATGACATCCCAGTGGCAAGAACAGGTGTTGGACAAACACGCGATGCCGTGTCCGGCGGCTTTCAGATCCACCAAGAGTGATTCAGCGCCCTCCATCTCGCCCTCAATCCATCCGTCATGGGCGACGGCCACTTCTTCTGCTGAGGCATCGAGTCGACGAGCCATGGCCGCAAGAAAACCATTCCGGTCCAAGTGTCCCGTTTGGTGGTCTCTTTCCAAATCAGACCAATCGCCCTCTTCGACCACGCGGCCCAAAGCAACGGACCAGTTCGGAGACACCCGAACGAGGATCTCTCCCAAATCAAAGCACATCAACATCGCTTCTTCTTTCGGCGTCGGGCTTGAAAAAATGAACGGAGAAGCGATGCGGATATCACCGCATGCACCCCTCCAACCATAGAAGGACGATGGTTCAATCTTGGGTCAGCCGGGATCTGATAAAGAGACCGACAGCCACCCGCCTTGGGATCATCAGCACCCCACACAAGCCGGCCGATGCGAGCATTCACCAAAGCCCCCGCACACATGGCACACGGTTCCAAGGTCACCACCAGGGTGCAGTCCGTCAGTCGCCAACGACCAAGGACTCGGCCGGCCAACTGAAGCGCCAGAAGTTCCGCATGACCCACCGGATCGCCATCATTTTCTCGTGTGTTGGCCGCCTCGGCGATGATCTCACCATCTCGATGGACCACGGCCCCCACGGGTACTTCACCCTGAGCCGCAGCGGATCGTGCCAGATCCAAGGCTCGCTTCATCATGATTCGATCGAGATCAACACCACGCGCACGGCGACGACGGCGCCGGCTCCCACGGTGCCCATGAATCACGAGGCGTCGTCCTCAGCATCGGAACGCGAAACACCATCACCCGGATCCGGACGGAATGGCTCAGGGGTTCGGAAGCCCCGTGGTCCGATCCTCAGAGCTCCTTGGGCCACCCGACTCGAAGGCAACAGGACCAACAAGATGATCGAAAGCTCGTACAGCAAATACAGAGGCACCAAGAGCAGGAGCAACGAGAACACATCGGGAGGGGTCAATACCGCCGCCAGAACGGTGGAGAGACCCAAGGCCAAACGACGCCCCCGACGCAGCGTGGTGGGATCCACGAGGCCAAGCCAACCGGAGACGAGGATCAACACGGGCAGTTGGAATGCAATGGAAACGCCACCCAGCAACAAGAGCGTGAAATCCACGGTCTTTTGCATCGACCAACCATTTTGCAATTGCCCAATCGGCTGGGGTGGCACTCGGAACGCTTGCACCTGCCCCGCTGCATTGGCTTGGGCCACCCAAGCTTCCATCTGAGGCGCTTCCACCCAAGCTTGCCCTGCCACCAAAGTCAGGGGTGGTGCCGTGCGGACCTCGACCGTCTCACTGGCCACAAACAACGCCCGAAGCTCGGCGTGGTGATCGGGAACATCTATCGTCAAACTCGAACCGAAGCCCAGCATCAATTCAAAAAGCAGAGGCAACATAATCCGATGCAAAAAGACGGTTCCGGTGATGGTCAGCAAGGCCGAAAGCGGGATCACCAGATGGATAAACCGTCGTTCCCGGGCATAAAGACCAGGAGCGATGAAGAGCCAGAATTGCAACAAAATCCAAGGAGCCCCGAGCACAATGGCCCCGATGGTGGAAAGCTTCAACGCAGCCATCACGGCTTCAGCGGGTCCCAACAACTGAAGCCCGGCGTTGGTTCCCGATGACGCCAAGACTTCAAAGGCAGGGCCCACCAAAAAACTCAAGACGATCTGCCAGCCCAAGAACAGCAGCACAAAGACCGGGACGATCGGGGCGAGTGCGAACAGCAATCGGCGACGCAACTCTTCAAGGTGGTCGCCAAAGCCCATCACGGGGCCGCCAGACTGTTCTTGGGAACTCATATCTTGTAGATCATAAGACGCGCCGTGCCCCGGATAGGATCTTGTTCGTGCCAGAATCCCTTCGCGACTATTACGAGGTCTTGGGTGTCTCCCGACAAGCCAGCCCCGATGAAATTAAACGTTCCTATCGGAAGCTTGCCCGGAGTGCTCACCCTGACGTGAACACCGCTCCTGATGCGGCAGAACAGTTTGCCGAACTCTCCGCAGCCTACGAAGTGCTGTCAGATTCTGAAAAACGCGAGGCATACGATCGATTCGGGCACGCCGGGGTGCAAGGGTCCTCCGCCGGTGCCTCTCGAGCGGCCCGGGAGGCGGGCTTTGATCCCAGTGGATTTGAGGACTTGTTCTCAGCATTTTTCGGCGGTGGCGGTGGCAGCGCCGGCCCCCATTCGGCTCGTCCCCAACAGGGTGAAGATCGCTTGGTCGAACACGGCATCACATTTCGGACGGCTGTCCTGGGCGGGGGCGAGCACCTTCGAGATTCGAGCGGAACCGATGTCGAACTCAAAATCCCCCCGGGGGTGGAAGATGGCCAAACCCTCCGTCTCAAGGGTCGAGGAGACCCATCACCCAATGGCGGACCCTCAGGCGACCTCAAAGTGAAACTCAAGGTTGGAGGGCACCCATGGCTCAAGCGGGAGGGAAAGCACCTTCGTGGGCTGGTACCACTGAGTTTGGATGAGGCAGTGCTGGGAACCGAAATCGAAGTGCCCCTGCTCGAAGGGTCCGTCCGAATCAAAGTCCCAGTGCATTCCTCTTCCGGCCGGGTGCTTCGAATTCCAGGACTTGGCGTTCCCAGTGATCCTCCGGGGGATCTGCGTCTGGAACTCCGGGTCATTCTCCCCAGCGGCGGACACCAAGCCTTGGACGCCTTGGCGGAAGAACTCAAAGGAACGCTGCCAAACCCCCGTCAGGAGATGGATTGGTTTGCCAGTCGCTCATGACCCCCCCGGCACCGATTGGCCGGGCAGGGAAATTGAATGCCGCGTGAGTTTCAGCTCCAGTTGCCTAACAATGTGAGCAGATCGCTGAAGTCAACTTGACCGTTGCCATCAATGTCTGACGGACAGCCGGAGCATGCCCCCCATTCGGCAAGCATGCTGACAAGGTCGTCGAAGTTCACCACACCATCGCCGTTGACATCACCTTGAATGGTCGGGTCGTCACAAACATACCGAACGACACGAATGTCATCGATGCCAGCTTCCACCACGCTGGGCAGATCATCGTCATCACCAACTGTGAATCGGAGTTGCATGCTCGACGAGGCCGGGAGGTCCTGGCCGACCACAAACTCGGGGCGGAGCCAACCACCACCAGCGTTCGCAGGACCAAAGATTTCCAAGGTGTTCCAAGAGGAGCCATCAGCGGACCAGTCCACGAACAAGGCATCGGTTCCAGGGTTAGAACCATTGGTGTTGTCCAACCAGCGGGCGTACGACAGAATCGAGCCCTCGAGGCTGAGATCAAATGCTGGAGAAATCAGAATAGTGTTCCCGCCGTCCACATCACTGTTGCAAGCGTTCGCGGAGTCATTGTCGGTCAACCAACAGCCATCGGTCCCGTCGGCGTCCTGGCCGGGATTGCCTCGACTGCACACCGAAGACGGGATGGGAGTGCCTTGTTCCCACTGGCCGTCTGTGGCGCTGCCACTGACTTGCCAGCCACCGGTGGTATCACCCGAGTCGAGCACCACATCCAGAATGTCACTCCACTGGGTGGTCGCGAAGCCGCCTGCTGAGGGATAGCGAACGACATCGCTGGAGCCAAAGACACCAACTTCAAAAGCCACTTGAACTTCGGATCCACAGCCAAGTCCGGGCACGGTTCCGGCATACCGGCCAGGCTGAGTGGCCGTCATGGCATAGGAGACCCCATTGGCAATCATTCGAACCGTCGAGGGATCATGAATGTCATCACCATCCGTGATGGCCAACTCCAAGGGGAAGCCTGCGAAAGGATCCGTCAATTCAGGAATCGTGGTCAACAGTTCGACTTGGACACTGACGGTTTCCAAAGCACCTTCGACGGACAGGAGGGCATTCACCACACCCCAGCCGTAATCGTTGTCCTTGCCGGGCGCTCCCCGGTCTGTGACGGTGTCGAACATGATTTGCTTGAGTTCCTGAACAGGAAGTTCGGGATTGGCGCCCCGCATCAAAGCCACCACACCAGCGATGTGGGGGCAAGCCATCGAAGTACCGCTCAAAGTGGTGTAACCGCCTCCTGCACTCGCGGAACGAACATTCACACCAGGGGCACTGATGTCGGGCTTCGCACCACCTCCGCCGAACGGGTTGCAGTAGACCGGTCCGCGCGAAGAGAACGACGCCACGGGGAAGCTGTTTCCTGAGTTGCCATCGACCGCGCCAACCGCAAGTGTGGTGAACGCGGTTGTGTTGCGATCCGCGGGACGNCGGATGGTGCTCGAGGTTGGACCTTCGTTGCCCGCGGCAAACACCACAACAACTCCGGCGGCCTCCATGGCATCGATAAAGCTCCAAAGCTCGTTGTCACAGGCGGGAACGCCGTGAACATCAGTAACTCCCCAGGAATTGGAGCAAACGTCGGGGACATCGAACATGGTGGATGGATTGCCATCGGGATCCACCACCCACTGAAACGTTTCGATGGCGTCAGAAATCGTCTCTGAAATTCCGCCGCCTCGATCGATGGTGGCTCCAGCAATCCACTGTGCTCCGGGAGCAACCCCAATGGAGTCACCAGGAGCACCACCAACGATGGAACCCAGGCAGTGGGAGCCGTGGTAGGAACCGTCGAAAGGGAAGCTCTCGTTGTTGCTGTACGGGTCATCAAAAGCCCACTGGGGGTTCCCGGCGTAGGCGGGGTCCAAACCACGCCAGCGGGAAGCCAATGATTCGTGATTGCCATCGGCACCGGTGTCCACAATGGCGACCAACGCACCAGTGCCGTCGTAGCCCATGGCCCAAGCAGCAGGAGCTTGGATCTCGGCCACTCCGGGTTCCACGCCACCCAAGCCCATGGAGCCATTGTCAGGCTCACCTTCAAAAGGTTGGACAAGTTCGATGGGCGCATTCAGGTGCACGTCCAGAACATCAGAACGTTCGGCGATCTCAAAAATGACATCCGAGGTGGCCTCAACACGAACGAGGTTCCGGAGCCAATAGGACTCGACCGTTGCCACTTGTCGCATGCGAAGCGGTGTATCGGCGGTCATGGCTGACAGGTCTTGCAACAAGGATGCTTGAGAAAAGGAAGCCAGCCCTTGCAAGGATTCAATGGTTTCTTGGTGCCGGATGGCCAACGGAGCACGCTCGGCGTTGAACCGGGACTCCAAGGCCGCGAGGTCAACCTGATCCACCATCGAGACGAGCACGTTGTGCAGTGCGTAGGGGCGGGCTTCAAGCTCCACCTTGAGGGCCGGGTCGATGGTGCCAGCAAATGCTGGAATCGCAGTCAGCGAGAGGGTGAAAGCGACAAGNGCAGGCAAAACGGGCTGGTTCATGTTCGAGTTCTCCACAATCCTAACTTAGAGGTTCTTTGGCACCTCGCGTGGACTATTCGTCCGGAATCGTTCATGGTTGCCGATCTTTGGGGGTTGGTCTAAAGTTCGATAATTCACTGCATCCGGATGAACGGATTGCCCCCCTCTTGAGCCCACGGAGTTCGCATGCCCCCCAGCCGCTGGACCTTTACTTCTGAATCTGTTTCCGAAGGACACCCCGACAAGTTGTCCGATGCCATTTCCGACGCGGTCTTGGATGCATGTCTCGAGCGTGATCCCAACGCCCGCGTGGCTTGTGAGACCCTCTGCAGCACCAATATTCTTGTTCTTGCCGGAGAGATCGGTTTGGCNGCAGGAGTGGATGCCCCGGATTACGAAGCCATCGCCCGAGAAACCGCCGTCCGGATTGGCTATGACTCTGCCGACAAGGGGCTTGATGGCCGCAACTGCGAGGTACAGATCCGACTGGACACGCAAAGTGCTGACATCGCTCGCGGCGTCGATACCGGCGGGGCTGGTGACCAGGGGCTGATGTTTGGATACGCCTGCGGCGAAACCGAACAGCTCATGCCACTTCCCATTGATCTTTCCCACGCCTTGGTTCGGAGGCAAGCCGAAGTGCGGCGAGCCGGAACCATCCCCCACCTTCGGCCAGATGCCAAGAGCCAAGTGGCTGTGACGTACGAAGACGGTCGCCCGCTGCATGTCGAAAACGTCGTGCTCAGCACCCAGCATGGTCCGNAATGGAGTGGTGAAGCTCAAGCCGAATTGCGTCGACTGGTGCGGACCGAAATCATTCAACCCGTGCTCGAACAATACGGCGTCTGGCGCGACGAAATCGAATGCCACATCAACCCCACTGGCCAGTTTGAGTTGGGCGGACCCCACGGGGACTGCGGGTTGACCGGACGAAAAATCATCGTGGACACCTACGGTGGCATGGGGCGTCATGGCGGTGGTGCGTTTAGCGGAAAGGACGCCACCAAAGTTGATCGTTCGGCNGCGTACATGGCCCGCTACGTGGCAAAGAACTTGGTCGAAGCAGGACTGGCCGAACGCTGCGAAGTCCAGCTGGCCTACGCCATCGGCGTTAAGGACCCCACATCGATCAAAGTTGACACCTTCGGTACCGCAATCAACACCAACGACGCGGCTCTGGAACATGCCATTCGAGCGGTGTTCGACTTGACACCAAAGGGTATTATTGATGCTCTGAACCTGCGTCATCCCATCTACTCCCCCACCACCAGCGGCGGCCATTTCGGACGAACGCCTGGCGAAGGTGTGGACGGCAGCTTCCCTTGGGAAGTGACGGACCAAACCAACGCCCTGAAGGATGCCGTCCATGCCGCCACCGGAGTCTGCTGACGCACGCACCCGCGCGCACCAAATCCTGACACAGTTGGCGGCGGAGGGACCAGGGGCATCCTCCAGAGATCCTGAGCGTGGGCTGGCTGGTGCAATTGTGCGAACGACTGTTCGCAGATGGCTCACGATCCGGCATTTGATACGGCAAGCCGGGCAACGTGATCCCGACACTTTGGAACCCGTCGTGTGTGCTTCGGTGCTGGGCGGAGTTGCGGAGTTGGTGTGCTTGGATGGCACGCCCGACCCGATCGTGGTGGACGCGCATGTGGAATCCATTCGGCCCTACCGGCCCGGGGCCACCAAATTGGTCAACGCCATCTTGCGCCGGGTGATCGATCTGCGAGGCGAAAAAATAGAGCAGGCCGACTTTGCTGACCCTTCACACATTCCCCTCGGCGCTGGCCATGGTTGGAAGCTCTCCGAGCCCATTCTCCTTCCCGGCGATGATCCACTGGCCATTCTTGCCGTCCGAAGTGGCATGCCACGTGGCCTCATCCGCCGATGGGCCCGCGAACAGGGACTGGAGGAAGCAACCCGTGGCGCTTGGCACGGTGTGATGCAGGCTCCGGTGGTGATTCAGGACATCGACAGTGGGCAGGCCGAACAACTGGGGCTGCTCCCCCATGTGGAGCCCAATGCCTACGTGCTGCCTCGCGAGGCCAACCCTGCAGAAGTCATTGAAGCCACCGGAGGACGGATCCAAGATGTGGGTTCCGCCCGGGCTGTGGATTTTGCCCTGGATCTCGAGCCGGCCACCATTCTGGATCCGTGTGCCGGAGGAGGCACCAAGACTGACCAAATGCGACGCCGCTTCCCCAACGCCCACATCACAGCCTGGGACCCGGACCAAGAGCGTCAGGATCGGCTGCGCGTCCGATTTTCCAAAGATGAGGGCATTACGGTGACCAATCGGCCTCCGGAAGGCACCTACGACTTGGTGCTTCTTGATGTTCCTTGCTCAAACTCTGGCGTTCTGGCCCGTCGTCCCACGGCTCGGCACCGCTTTGGCCTCAGATCCCTCGCTGATCTTGAGCAATTGCAAGATGAAATCCTGCACAACTGGCGTCCCGCCGTCGCCCCTCGAGGACATCTCCTCTGGAGCACTTGCTCTTTGGAACCCGAAGAAAATGAACTGTTCCTCGACCAGCGTACGCCCGATCTGCAGCTGGAACTGGTCCGGCGTGAACGCGCCCTGCCCGCCGGGCTTCCCGGCGAGCCAAATACGGTCTATCGAGACGGAGGAACGGTCACCCTTTTGCGCGGGTCGGAGTAAGATTGCCATTTCGGAACATGTTCCTGACATGCGGCTCTCTGACCTCCTCCACGACCGAACCATCCGGGTCCCGATCACTTCTGGTGATCGAGAAGAGGTGATTGCTGAACTGATTTCAGCATGCCTGAAAGCTGGAACGCTGACCGATGGCAACAGTGCACAACAAGCCGTGGCCCAACGGGAGCGACAACGCTCGACAGGCATTGGGCACAACATTGCGATTCCACATGGTCGATGTCCCGAAGTCCATGGTGTGGCCATGGCCCTGGGCATCACCAACGAACCGATCCAATGGAACGCCATCGACGGCCTTCCGGTACGCATCGTTGCTCTGGTGGTTTCTCACCCCAGTCGNACTGTGGAACACATCCAATCTCTGGGTCGTGTCAGCAGATTCTTGGGCGATGCCACCACTCGGAGCACACTGATGGACGCCACCGCCAGTGACATCGCCCGCATGATCCGCGCCGAAGACGACTAAGACCCGTCCGATCAAAGTGCTCGTAGGAACAAGGCTTCGCTTACGGCTGGCCCGCNGAACCTTCGCGCAGTTGTTGACGGAGTGCCGCGGCTTCTTCGATCGCCCCGCCCGCATCCAACATGCGCATCACTTGAGTGAGCAAACGTGGATCATCACTCACCAAGGCGCGGGCCTTCCGCGCGGAAGCAACGACCGAATCCAAAGCCCCACGTTGCAGATGAACCTCAGCCAGGCGTAACCACGCCGCAGGATTGTTGGGTTCGATGTTCAACGTTCGCTCGAACCACACCACGGACTCATCCAACTCCCCCGTTTGGGCAGTGGCCAGGGACAAACGCCGCATCAAAAACAAATCGATGGGACCGCCGGGGGCCACTCGATCGCGGTGCTCACGACAAAAAACAATCATCGTGGATGCTTTGCCTTGCCGTTCCAGCCAGCGGGTGAAGTCCTCAAGAAGTCGCACGGACTGTGGGTGGACGGAAAGTTGGTCGAGATACCAGACTTCAGCCTCCTGGGGGGCTGCGAGTTGCCGCAACAGCCCAAGATCACCGGCGACGTCGTCGCGAAACCCAAAGTAGTCCAAATGCTTCTCAACAAAAGGAATGGCTTGTGACCATTCTCCGAGAGCGGTGTGGCACCATGCTCTGGCAAGCCAAGTGGGAGGCGAGGAAGCAAATGCCAGACCGCCTTCAGCAATGGGTTGGATTTTTTGGTGTCTCGCAATGCACTCGTTGCAAACAAGAGCCATTTCTCCTGTGGCAATGAGGGGAGTACTGCTAAAAACAAGACGCTTGTCTAAGTCTACTTGGGAGGCCATGTCTTGNATCGACCTTGATTCGAATCGGACCCATAGCGAGTGGCCTGCAAAAGCAATCAGTGCCAAGGATAAAATTCTCGCCGACCAACCCAGCGATGTGACNCCAGAGTTTTTCCTTAAATGAAGTTTGGAGAACTTGACGGTCTTCGGCTGGAAAGTTTTGGCCGTCAAATGAACCAGCCAAGTTCCGATGGCAGCAATACCACCTGCCATGAGGAGTGGGAAAATGTTGTACAGACCGTGAAAGCCAAAGAAAAAGATGGCCCACACCACAAGCAATGCATATTCACCGGAGCGTGAAATGCGGAAAGCGGATTCGCGGGCGGGTTTTGCGTTCTTTTTGAAAAATGGGGGCACTGTGAATCCNAATTTAAGCGCTTCCGTTGGACAAGCCTCGATGCAATCGCCGCATTTCATGCAGTTCATATCAACGACTGAACCGAAGTCGTGAACCTCTTTGTGTACAAATACATGGCTCGTGCATACTGANGTGCAAACTCCGCAACGCTCACACTTCGAATCGTCGACGACAATTCGACCCGGAGCAAACTGGTCCAGAGGAGCCATCNCCCCGCCATAAGGGCACGCATAAAAGCAAAAGCCTTTCGACCCAAGAAACCAAACCGCAAAGAGACTGCAAATCAGAAGAAAAGGGACCGCAACCCAGAAGCTTGGAAAAGACCTCCAGAACTCCGAGGTGGTGAATTCATACGTAACTCCTGGCCATGTTTCATTCCCGGCGAAAGCGGGGATCCACTGGTAGTGCTGATTCAACTTCACCGAAAGTGGCGAGACTCCCCATCGATAAACAGGGGGCCAAAAGAACATCAAGAAACCCAAGAGGAAAGGGACGTGGCTTAAGGAACGCGAGCGGAAAGGCTTGGTTTGGATCCCAAACCGATGAAGCAACTTCGAGCAGCCATCCTGAAGGAGCAGAACATGACAGCCCCAGCCGCAGAACCAACGGCCGAGAAGGGCTGTGGACGCCAACATGAGAACCAAAAGGATGAGGCCAAGGTTCACCACACCATCACGAAAAAATGCCACCGATTCACTTGGCTCTATTGGAGAAATAGTTCTGCCAAAGACAAGCCAATGCAAAATATGAACGATGATAAGTGCCTGGACGACAAGCAGGACGTTACGCCTACGACGCCAAGCTTTACCACGAGGGCGTGGAGCCTGTGCTAGCGAAATATCTGCAGACACTATTCAAGAGTATCGGAGACTGACTTCAGGCTATTGAAGCATTTTCGGCGTATCCATCCACATTATGGTTCTCGATGTACCACTTGAGCTTCGAAATCGCTGCTTTTTGAACTTGGCGGACACGTTCTTTGGTCACACCAATCCNCGAACCAACTTGCTCAAGAGTCAATGGACGTGAGCCGCGAGGGGCATCCAAACCAAACCGGTAGTGGATCACTTCACGCTCAAGCGGAGAAAGACGTGCCAAGTTCTGAACCATGATTGTTCTCACTTCTGACGACCCATCGGATCGTTCGGTTTGATCTCGAAGGTCGTTTGGATTGACCCGTTCCATCTCCGGATCGAAGTGAACAGGGTTGTGCTGGCGGTATTTGGTCTGCTTCATGCCTTGGCGACCGAACGCTTTCAAAATCGCCCGGCAGGCATAGGTGGAGAATTTGAATCCTCGCGAAACATCGAACTTGTCTACCGCTCGAAGCAGGGCCATGTTGCCCTCACCAAGCATGTCGGCAAACTCCATGTCCTCGGCTCGAGTTCGTTTGGCCATAGCCATGACCAAAGCCACATTGACCTCAGCGATCTCGTGACGAAGCTGCATGGCCCGAGCGTGCCAATCAAGAATCTTTCGTGCCTTGGCCTTGGTTGGGCGACGACCGTTCAAGGTTCCAAGCAATTCAGCAACGCGGAATCGACAATAATTGAAGCGAAGGAAAATCACTCGCTCTTGGGCAGCCGTGAGTACGAGATGCTTGCCAGTGTGCTCTTCGCGAGCGTGCGCGGTCAAAGAGTCGAGCAGCGGGCGATACCAAGAAGCGTCGATCTCTGGCAAATCCTCGGAGGCATCGAAAATGGACTTTTGAGCCTTGGGAAGCAGAAAGGACTCATCTGCCGTGTAATCGTATTTCTCGAGCTCCAGAAGCTGCTGCAGCAACTTCAGTTCTGGGATTGAGAAGCCAGGAATGGGACGCTTCAGAAGGTCGGTATGGGCTGCGGNTAAATCGTTCATCTCGTTCAGTTCCTTGCCAGATGTCAGATATCGATACGTAGAACGGGTCGTGAAGGTTCTCTGTCTTTGAACATTATCGTTCAAAACGTCCACTCCACGCAAGTCCAATCCAGTGAAAACGAAAAAAAAGCCCGGCCAGAAGGCCGGGCTTTCGAAATCACTGACAAAAACGGCCCTCTGGGGGCTTATTCGGCGGTTCCGCCAGACATGTCATAGACCCAAGCGTCGCCAGGCCGGTCGAAGCAGAGCACCTCACCATCGTTAAAGAACAGCCCCAGCTCCTTCTCGGCGGCCTCTGGGGAGTCCGAACCGTGGATCAAGTTGAACGAATTGGAAACTCCGAAATCGCCCCGGATGGTTCCAGCTTCCGCGTTGGATCCAAAGGTGGCCCCCATCATCTTGCGACAAACTGCGATCGCGCCTTTGCCACGGATGGCCAAAACAAGCACGGGGCTGGACGTCATGAAGCCGACCAAACCGTCGTAGAAGGGCTTTCCTTGATGATCGGAATAGTGCGTCGAGGCCAGTTCGTTGCTGATTTGCATGAACTTGGCACCGACGATTTGCAGGCCTTTGTCTTCAAAACGAGAAATGATGCGTCCCATGAGACCGCGTTGGACGGCGTCGGGTTTCAGGATGATCAGTGTGGTTTCCATGATTGCTCCAAGGTCCGCGGTGAAATCGCGGGTGGGCAATCATACCCGACCAGTCCAAGGAATCACGCAGTTGCCATGCGTGCGATCACCACCGCCACGGCCCAAATGGCCATGGTGGCGATCAGACATCGCCAAGGATCAACTTCTGGGACCCCATTCAGACCCTGCCGGACGGCTCCACCAATTTGACCCACTTGACGAACACTTTGCCCAACTGCTTTTCGCACCCCTCCCATGGAAGTGGCACCCGCCGCCACGACGGCCGCAACCTTGAGCAGACCATGTGTCTTCTGCTCACTGGGGATCGCACCCACAACTTCGCTTCCGGTGGGATCAGTTGTCGTCAAATGGGCCACACTGGTCTCCATAGGAGTGGTTCCAGTGGAAGGGACGTACTCGAAGTTGCGGGGCCGACGCACCGATGGCCCCGACGAGGACTGACTCCAATCCGAACTGCTGCTGTAATTCGACATANGTGATGAATCGTCGATCTACCGGTGAGACTTCACTTCAAGCCCTCCCAGACGGTACAAATGGAACCAACCTCCCAAGTCTTGGTGATGCCCCAACGGCAGCTTCGGCTGACCGCGTTTTGTGCCGAATTACCATCCATGTCCAACTTCCAGTATGAAAGTGAATTCAGCGAACCCAGCATCAACGCCGTGGATGACCGACGAAGTGAAATCCGCTTCAACGATGGAGAACGTGCGGTCATTGTCTGGTCTCACAATGCTGAGGCTCGTGGCCCAATGGAACTGATCAACCGATCTCAGCANGGGCTTTGCGTACGAAGTGAGGACGCGGTCCCGCCTGGTGCCCTTGGGACCATCTTGCGCATCTTGCCGTGGTCTGAGGCTGAAAACCGACGCGCCGTCGTCACTTGGTGCCACGCCGACGAGACCGCCGGGTGGCAACTGGGACTGCGGTTCGTGGACAGTCGCCCAAACGCCGCGTAAGTCCTATTCGGGTCGGACGACCACCGTCCCTGCACCATCAAAGGTGAACGATGTGGTCTTTCCACCAATCCAAGACACCGTTCCGGTTCCGGAAGCGGAGGCCCGCCCCAGCCCGAACCACGCTTCCGCGGGCACTTGGGTCAAGTAACTTCGGGTGGGGGAAATTCGACTGCGACGGGTAAGACCATCGACCGTCAGGGTGACCTCGGCTCCGATCGCCATCCCAGGCTGGTCGCCAACCTTTGGCAGCACCCTCAAACTCGCCGCTGAAGGAAAGTCGTTTCGGTACATCACCGCGGGGGCTCCAGCCTGAGCAACTGCCAAATCCAAATCACCATCCCCATCAAAGTCTGCGAAGCCAGCCCCACGACCCACCAGCGGGTTGGCCAAATCCCCAACACTTTCATTGGGGGCAAGCGCGAGACAACGTTTGGCATCGTGGCCGCAATTCCAAAACAGTTGGGCCGGTTGACGGTAGGACTGTGAAGCTTGAACTTCGGCGATCTCTTCTTCGAGATGACCGTTGATCTGCAGCAAATCCTCGCGGCCATCCATATCAACATCGAAGAAGCACAATCCAAACGAAAGGCGTTGCCGGCTGGGGGTCCCCAAACCTTCTGCCCCAGACATGTCCGTAAATCGGAGGGGATGATCAGGGTCTTCAGCCGCGTAAAGGCTGCTGGCCTCGTTGGCAAAGTTGGCCACCGCGATGGCCAGACGAGCATCCCCACGAGGCTCTGACACATCAATGCCCATCGCACCGGTGGACGCGCCCAAGCGGTCAAAGGCCACGCCAGAGGANGCGCCAATTTCAACAAAAGCACCCTCTTGATTGTGGAACATGAAGTTCTGCACGGTGTCGTTGGCCACCATGACATCCAGCCAACCGTCACGATCAAAATCACAGATGGTCAACGCCAAAGCCTTGCCCAGTGGAAGGCCGGTGGCCGGGTTCACCACTTCAATCCCACGCTCCGCCGAAACGTCACGGAAGGCACCGCTGCCATCATTTTCAAACAAGCGGCAATGGGCACCTTGGTAGTTGGTTGGCGGACCGTACGCACGGTCAGTGCCATTCAACGTAAAGGCAAGTTCCATATCGATGGTCCGGCTCCACTGAACGTAACGGCAGACAAAGAGATCCAGATCTCCATCACGGTCGTAATCAAAGAAGCCTGATGAGGAACTCCACGCTTCTTCCGGACCAGCCGCCCCACCAGCNTTGGGAACCTCTGAAAAAGTTCCTCCTTCGTTGAACAGCAATCGATCTTGTCCCAGACAGCTCAGAAAGACATCAAGATCACCGTCACCATCGACATCTCCGATGGCCGGACCCATGACGTACGCGTCCTGAGGAAATCCAGACCCCGAAGTGACATCAACAAACTGCCCCGCGTCGTTGCGGTAGAGACCGAGAGATCGGACCTCGCGGTTCGAATTGTCCCAAGGCCAAGACCGCCCGCCCGTGAGGAGCAAGTCGGGATCCTGATCATCATCCATATCAAACCATGCCACGCCACCCACCATGGTCTCAGGCAAAAGCTTCTCCCCAGCTGCACCGGAATCATGAACAAATGACACGCCGATTTCTTCGGTGATGTCAACAAACGGAAGTGGAGGTTGCTGTTCGGCAACGGTCACCAAGCGTCCGGGGCCCACAATCGGATCTCGGTCGATGATTTCCTCGACTTCACCTTCCTCATTAGAAAGCAAAGTTGCCACCACAAAGACCACTGCCCCAAGAAGCACCAAACCCAGAAGGCTCCAACGAAACGCCTGTGCGATGACCGTGCCATCGGTTGAAATCACTTCATCTTCAATGGCATCGGAGTCTTGGGGATCTGGAGAGGAGCTCATGGTCGTTCAGCATCGGCGCGGAGCATGTCTGGGCTTGAAGGCTCGGGCAACTCATAGATGGTCACCGGCTCTGCGGCGCGATTGGCCGCCGGATATTTTCGGCGGGCCAGGGCAACGGCTCGATCCCGGGCGTTGTCGTCGGGCTTGTACTTCGCGTGCAAGGCGGCATGACGGGCCTCGGCCTCATCATCGCCCAGTCCCCGGGCNACCTGCTTCAACCCCCAGTGAGCCCCGAGACTTTCAGTGTCCAGAGCCAGGGCGGCCAAGAAGGACTCGCGGGCTTCTTCAAGAAGCACAGCGCGGGCTTCTCCACGCTCTTGCAAGGCCAGTTGGTAGACCGCATCTCCAAGGGCAATGTGCACCCGCTCATCTCGAGTGAAATCGAACCCACGCCCCTCGGCTTGGATAAATCCACCCCGCAAGATGTCTCGGAGGTTGTTGGCGGCCAGTTCAAAATCACCGTTGCGTGAAGCAACTTGAGCGCCAAACCAGAGCAGACTCCAAGCTGGGGCTTCACGATCTGCGGCCCGGGCCAACGCGTCCGGAGCTTCAATATCAATGAGCCCTTCTCGCAAGAACAACCGGGCCAGATTCAGAGGGCCGTCGTATCGGTCCAACGATTCAACCTGCTCAAAGGCGGAGCGAGCTTGCTTCAAGAGACCACTNCCCTGCACCCGCAGCAAACCAATGCCATAGTCGTTCCAGCGTTGCCATGCGGGTGCGGCAAAATCTGGCTGACTGACCTCTTGGGATCCGGCCAAAGGAAGGACCAGCCGGTCGTTCGCCAATTCCAAAATAGGGAGATCGTTGCGGTAGTTGGGGTCTTCTGTGACAAACCGCATGTAGGTGGTGTCGAACTTGCGGTACCGAAGTCGAGCTTCCACCACGATGGGGCCCACCGCGTCCTCAGGCACGGTGAAGCGGTGGTGAATGCTGTCGGCCGCCCCCGGAGGAATCTGGTGGTTGTACAACGGGATGTAGATGTCTTCGGCGTTTCTTCGGTCGATGCGGTTGCCATCTCGATCGATGACGAACGCATTGACAAAGTGCGCCCATGGATCCACGGCCCCGAATTCGTCCATGCCGCCGCTCTTCCACAGCTCTTGTTCACCATCAAAAACCGTGACCTCCAGCCACACCTCATTGGAGTCGCTGGTGCCTTGCGTAAAGACGTGTCCCATTTTCACCGTGCGAATCACGGTTTCCAGCAGCCAAGTTGAGCCTGGTTCAACTTCGGGCACTTCGGGTCGAAGCGGGGCAATCAACTNTCCATCAATCCGGCCTTCTTCGCGGAGTCCAAAGAGATCCACCCGCATCACACCCTCGTTGAATTCTCGGTGAGCCTCAATGGCCGCATCAGCATTTGGCATCTTGTCTCGGTTGAGATGCAGGATGCCGGTATTGGCGCCCAAGAATTGGTGGTTGTGCACCAAGGAACGGCCATCCCCAGAAAAATCATCGGCACCAAAGTTCACTCCCGGACCGGCTTCCTCCAAAGGCATGTGACAACCATTGCAATTGGTTTGAGCTTTCGCGGGGTAATAAAAGCTGGTGATGCCGTGGCCCGACACGCCCGAGAGGCGGAAGGCGTCGTAGTGGTTTTGGCCTCGAAGCCATTTGTACCCATTGAGTTCCACTGGCAGGTGGACTTTGTGGCACGTGCCACAGAATTCCGCTGATTGGTGGAATGGCTTCAGGAAAGTGGCTTTGTGGAAGGCCGGCTTGGCTTTCACCAACTGGCGGTTGACCCATTGCAAGGCCGCGTTTTCACTGAAGGCAAAGGGGTAATGCTGCGGCTCATCCATGGTGTAGGCCGCATTGCCCAAGTTGGAGTTCACATGGCTGATCGCNTGGCACACCGTGCAGGTGATGGCGGCNTGCCCCAACGGATCTTCAGAAACCGGGTAATCCGGATCATCCCATCGTGGGTCATCAAATGCCCCCGACAGAAACGGAACGGGGTCGTGACAGCCGGCACAAAAACGACTGGCCTGGGTGTTGCCATCGCGAGCCGATAGGAAGGCCCGCGTGTCCTGCAGGGACTTGGCGTACGGTCCATTGTTGAAACTGCTGAACCGGTGAGCCGAGTGCGACCACGATTGGTATGCATCTTCGTGACACTGCAAACAGTACTCATCGTTGTCGAGCACCTTGGCGTCAATGAAGTCACCCGATGTGGTTCGGGCGAGTGATGGTTCAAAATAATCCGCACTCTCGGGACCTTCTCTGCCCCAAGACCGGGGATCTTGAGCTTGCACCATGAACATCAAGGCCGCGAATCCAGCTGCTACNCCCGCCCACTTGGCCCCAATCTTCCACTTGATGCGTCGGCCCGCAAGTCGGTGCAGCACGAACATCCAAGAGGCCATCAGCGGCGCCGCCACGTGGGCCCAATACGCAGCCGAACGCCAAGCATCGTTGGTGAGATCCAATCGGAAGGATCCGAGATCAACGCGGGTCAAGGCGATGCCAGAAATGAACGTCAAGATGGCCGCCAAGAACGTCGCCCAACCGGCACGAACCGCCTGCCGATTTGGGCGGTTGTACGTGTTCCGGAGGTGCACCAANCCAAACACAATTGTGGGCACCACGATCAGGAGGCCCAAGATCAGGTGCAGCAGGAACATCCAGAGGTAGAACCAGCCTTGGCGTTCCTCGCCTTGCACGGTGACCGAAACCAGGTACACCGAATTCACCACGATCAATGCGAACAGTGCAAAGACAATGGCGAGTACCGTCTTTAGACGCTTTCCGATGGCAGGTCGGAATTTTTTAGGCTTGGCCATAGATCTATCCTAGATCGGGTCTCTGGCTGGACAACTCCAACTTTGGGTTCCAGACACTACTCACCGCCTTGCCAACGGGTCCGGCGACCAAACTCGAGAGAATGACCCGATTCGTTCATTTCACGCGGCGGACCAGGTACAAGTTGTTCTCCGTCCTTGGTGAAGAGATCCATATCTTTGCACCAACCACGCGTCCGCAACACGACACGCTGACTCTCTCCGACGCGGCAAGCAGGCATTTCCTCAAACTCAAAAGAAATTTCTTCTCCCGAGCCAAACACCGCGGCCGCGTTGTCGGCGGTTCCGACGAGTTCAAGAACATCACCACAAGCGGTGTACCAACCAGGCAACGTCCGCATGTCGGCAAAGGGGGTCACATCCNAATCGTCATATGCTGGCCGCCGACCCTCGTGCACCGTGCGACGGGCAAACCCACGAGCTGACAACTGGGCCGAGCGGAGGTTGAGTTCCTGCCGGGACGCTTCCGGACACGATTCAATTTCGACCACGCGAATCTGATCCACATGGATTTCAAGATTGGTTCGCAACCGGATGGCAGTGCTCCCTTGTGGAAGCGTGGGCAATGGCATTGCCATGGTTCGTGGCATACCCGCCGGATAGCCAAAATCCTCCAGTACCACNTGCCAATCACCAGCGGTGGTGCGAGCTTCCAAAGTGAAGCTCTCCCAAGAAGTACCAGACTGCCAAGCGGCGAACATGGTCTGGGAATAGGGGTATTCCACCCAACCATCCACCACCAACGCCGCNGGGAAGTCGAGGGGAAGATCGAACTCACACTCCAAGACACACTCAGAAGCCAAACGACCCAAAAATCTCGAGTCCAGTGGCCCGGGGTCGGCCGCCACGAAGTCCGAGGCCGAAATGGATTCAGTACACACCTGTCCGTTCACCCGAGCTTCCACCGGATGATGGGTCGTTCGGAAGAACATGGGCTTCCCGGTTGGCGGAGGGCCGTTGATGCCAAGACGTTCGTCCAGAACCAAATCCCATGGTTCGGGCATGGACCATACTTCCACGCTCGCCGCATCAAGCCAGCAGGATTCCTCCATGGGTTCCGCAAGCTTCAGTCGCACTGGCTGTCCAGTGGGCGGATTCCAGGGCAACAAGAANCCCTCGTCGGGCCGAGGTGTGGCGGTGACATTCGGGGCCAGGAGATAGCCCACGCCACCAACACCAAGGACATCGCTTACAAACTCGTATGACGTGCCGTTGTGGACAAAGACCACAGGACACGAACTCATTTGCCGCTGCGTCTCCGCAATTTTGTGCATACCGGCGGCAAGNTGAGGCTCGGTTTGATACACCCCGTCGGACCAGTCGATCGCCACAAAATCGATGGCGTCTCCACCAGCCAAGCCAATCGAAAGCGGCTCCAGCCCCGCCCCCGGGAACGAACTGGCCGGGGGATACTCCAAGACCGACCAGCGACCTTGCTGGCGAACCCGAAGTCGGGTGCCGAGACCCTCGGCGTTCGAACGCATCGAATCGCCGGCATCGATTTCGCCAGTCAACTCCACCGAGGCAAAGGAAAAGCGACCTTCACCAGGGCCCCAAAAGTACGGGCCATTGGACTTGACCATCAAGAGTCCCGGCCCTGCTTCGGGATCCAGAGTCACAGGACGCACCGACATCGCGTCAAAGCCGAATTCTTCCAGTGATGCGTCCACTCTCCCGGCCTCATCAATAGAAAAGACGAAAGCGGAACTTTCCCCAGAACAGAACAGTTCCAAACGGCCATCGCCGGAAAAGTCTGCCAGCATCATCGAACGCATGCCTTCGAGGTCAGTTCGATTCTTCCGGACCAGCGATAGGTCGCGCATGACCTCGAAATGATCCAAAGCCTCGGACCGCAGGACGTACAAATCAACCACACCATCGGCGTTCGGGTCCCCCCCCACCACCGCTTGGGCCGGCTCGTTGTCGATCTGGAGCGACTCCCATTGCCAGATGCGGTCGTTTCGGATGACCCACAACCCCTGCTGCCCTACCACAACCAAGTCGCGGTCTCGGTCTTGATCCAAGTCCATCGGCAACACCGAGATTGCTTCCGAGGACAACGCTTCCAGACCCTCGGTTTGGCGTCGCCATGAACCATCGCCGTTGGCGGTGAAGAGCCCGGACTCTGTCAAGAGATCGAGATCGCCGTCGTGATCGACATCAGTGGCCCGGATGGTTTGAGCGAAATCCGCTTGGGCCAAGGCCTGGTCAACCACTGGAACAAATCCATTTTCACTGGATTGCCAGAGTTGAATGCNAGATGAGGACTCGGAAACAAAAGCCACTTCACGACCTCCGGAGTGGTCGAGATCAGCCACCATGGCCGCGTGCCCTCCGACCTGAGCAAGAGGATGCTCGGGCAGATACTGGAAGCCGTTTCCTGATTTGTCGCCTTGCAAGAACGCATGGCTGGTGCCGTTTTCAAGTGCATTGCACAACAACATGTCAAGCTGACCATCCCCGTCGAAGTCCGCAGGCACGATGGCCGAAGGCGCTGACCAGTTCTTCACNCCCTCAACCCCTTCAATGCTCAACGGTTGCGAAAGTGCGAACAGGCCACCTTCTGGCTTTGGCTTTGGTTCGGTGGCGGGCTTTAAGGAAACCACTTCACCGAGTGGCCCCAAGCGGGTGTACTTCCATTCGACGGTGCGAGCTTGGGGGTGATCCTGCAAGGCCATGAACAGTTCAAAATCTTCCTCCGCACCTTCAACGTCATTCAAACGACGTCGCACTTGAGATCTTCGGTACACCGCCGATCGCAAGAGNGGATCGAGTTCCAACACCGAGCTGTAACCCACCGCGGCTTGCTCTGGCTGCTCCGGCTCAATGGCCTGAGCCAAGAAGTACTGCACGAATGGATCATGCGCAACGTCCTCGGCCAAGCTCGAAAAGACTTCTCGGCATTCTTCCTCTTCACCCGCTCGGACCAAGAGCAACCCCAAGCCNTACCGGGCCCTTTCGTGGGATGGGTCATCGGCCAACACCGACCGAAACACCGACATGGCGGCCGCTTCGTCACCATCACGCTGACGATTGAGTTGGGCAATCGCCAAATTGGTCCGCACATCCAACAACTGAGG
This sequence comes from Phycisphaera sp. TMED24, assembly GCA_002168105.2. GTDB lineage: Bacteria > Planctomycetota > Phycisphaerae > Phycisphaerales > SM1A02 > UBA8653. Next base: position 6,465 of record NHCD02000028.1, on the reverse strand, counting down.
GTGATCTTCCAACAGCGATGCGAATGCCTTGAAGGCACCGTCGTAGTCATACCGTCCCATCAGCATGACGCCTTCGTCGTTCCGCCGAGCGATTTCAGGATCATTGGACTGGTACAGCGGGGCGCGTTCGCCACAGCCGGTTAAGGCCACAACCACGAGCACAAACAGCAGCAAAAAAAGTGAACGCATAAGGATTACTGTTGATCGGGCAATTGGCCCTTGGCTCGAGAAAGACGAGTCTCCAAAGATTCAGGGGTGATCGGATGCTCCGTGGCGGGCGACAGCCCTGGCCCCGGAGGCAGACCATGCACACTTCGACGAAGATGAGATCGCATGTCGTGACCTCGGCGACGAGAACGGGCATCTCGAACCGCGGCCACGTCGACCGGACCCACCACGATCTTTTCCCCTTCGCCGGGGTCGGCTTGACTCATGATGCGACCATCGTGATCCACAATCATCGAACCACCAGGCCAAGAGAAAGGTGGGTAACCAGCCAAGGAAGCACCTTGGTTGCAGGCCACCACGCAGGCCGTATTTTCCGCGGCACGGGCTCGATTGAAAAGCGTCCACCAATCCATCGGAGCTGTCGCGCCCCAAGGATCCATGTACGCGCTCACCCGCACCAGCACTTCGGCACCTTTGAAGGCCAGCTCACGCAAGGTCTCGGGGAACAGCCAGTCGTAACAGATGGCGGCCCCGAGTCGACCGATCTCGGTTTCCACCACTGGAAAGGGATCGTCCGGATAGTCGGCAATGTCATGGGGGGAAGCATGCACTTCCCATGGCACCCAGGGGTTGACCTTTCGATACTTCGCCAACAGCCCATTTGGACCAACCAGACATGTCGTGTTGAACACGGCGTCTGGATAATTGGGATCACGCTCTAAAAACGTTCCAGTCCAGACAAAGCATCCCAATTCCCGGCAAGCTTTGATGTACNGCGTCAACGACTCCCCCGGAAGTTCCACCGCCAACTGTTCCCGGAGGTCGACCAGAGACATCGTCGGAGCGGCATGAGCAAACTCAGGAAAAACCAGAAGCCGGACATCAAAGAAGGGCTCGTACCCCCCCACTGCGTGATGCATCATCTGGACCATGTGGTCGATGCGACCAGGGATCTCCGAACGTTTGGTGGGGCACGGAAACGCGGTTTGACAGCAAGCTGCGTGGTAACGGAGCGACATGACTCACAAGGATAGATCCCGAAGCATTCGCCCGCCGAAAGTGGATAAAACGAGCACCGGGCCGACCAAAGGTCGACCCGGCACGTGCGAAGTTCATAGATTCAATCAGATCAGCAGGGACCGAAAGCGGAAAGCAACACCACCAGATCACTGAATCCTGTGGTGCCATCTCCATCGATGTCCGCGTCGACCCCACCCCAATCGGAGAGGACCGCCAAGACGTCGCCGAAGTCAGTCATGCCATCGCTGTTCACATCGGTTGGGCAATCAACGCCGCAAATGACTTCTTCAACACTGAAATCATCGATACCCGCTTCCGTAATGGAGTTGTTGGGGGCGTCAGCAGCTTGGAAGGCCACAATGACCTCTGCCGATGGTTCAACCCAATCACCCACCCGGAACGAGACGGTTTCCCACCCCGAGTTGGTACCAGTGGTGGCCAACGTGGTCACCTCGGTGAAGGTGGCACCGTTGTCGCTNGAGACCAAGGTTCGGAGGAAGTCTTCTTCAACCGTCCCTTCGTCTGAGCAATAGAACCAGCGAGCGAAAGACACGGTGCCGTCGGACCCTTCGAGATCCAGAACCGAGGAATACAACGTCACCGGACCACCGTCGAGGTCGGCTGAGCCGGCCGTACCACCAGCGTCACCGTTCTGGGTCATCCAGCAGTTGATGTTTTCCGCACCCGCCGAAGCATCATCTTCGGGGTTGGCAATGGCGCCACCCGACAAGGTTCCGTTGGGGTCGGCCAACTCCCAGAAGCCAGCTGTGGTGCCAACTTCCGAAGCGGTAGTCCAACCATCTTCACCTTCTTCCATGGAATTGAGGTAGGAGGTTTCAACCCCTTCGGCCGCCAGCAGATCGAATTCGACCGCAGGCGCTGCCGGCGGATCGCGGTACACCGCACCACTCGTCAAACTGGCCTCCACGTAGAACGAAACCGGAGTGGGACAGTCCACCGCGGGCAAAGTGCCTTCAAAGGAAAGTGCACTGGTGTTGGAAAGCGTTTGCTCCACCGCAGGGGCACCGTCCACGGAGACGAACATCTTGACACTTGATGGATCAACAATCGAACCACCGATCTCGGTCAGTTGAACTGAAAGAGTGCTTTCTGTTCCCGCGGGCAAGAACTGTGGAACGCCGCCGGGGTAACCGAAGCTGACGCCGATTGGCGGCTGGTTCACCCAGATTTCGGTGCCATCGCAGCGGCCTGAAACGATGTCGAGCCAGCCGTCGCCATTGAGATCAAAGACTGCCATGTCGTGGACACCGAACAAATTGGCTTCAGGGATGGGGAAGCCCTGCTCCTGGAACGANACGTTTGGTGTGTTGCCCAAGTTCCGGTAGATCAAAGTTCGACGATCGCATCCCGCGATGTCCACATCAACATCGGTGATGATCACATCGGGGAAGCCGTCGTTGTTGAGGTCGTCAGACCAAGAGTTTCCGCCAAATCCCGCGGAGTTTTGGAAGTTGTACGAGGTAAAGCTCGCTTGGCCTTGGGCGTCATTCCCTTGGTTCAGCAAATAGGTGTCGACGTTGTCATCAACCACCACCATGTCGAGACGACCGTCACCATTGAGGTCGTCCACCGAGACAAAGTATGGGGCGGCTTGGTTCACGATGTCGTAGCGATTGAAAATGCCTTCATTGGAAGGGTTGTTGTATGTCACCGCGACATGCTGCGGGGCATTCAACGAAGTTTGCTTCACCACGTCCATGACACCGTCGCCATTCATATCGGCGATGGCACTTGCGGCACCGAAGGCCGAAAGGCTCATCTCTCCGGTGAGGCGACTGTTGGTTTCGTCGGTGAAGAATCCGGACCCGTTGTTGATCAACAACCGGTTGTTGTAGTCGAAGATTTGGGATCCGCCGGAGTCGTAATCACCGAAGTAGAGGTCCAAATCACCGTCGCCGTCGATATCGCCGGCAGCAACCGAGCAGAATCGGGGGCCGGCCGTGGGGTGCATTTCGGGGACCCGAGCATCTTCAAAGCGGAAGCCTTGCCAAACGCCACCAGATTCGCCCAAGTTGATGTAGATCCGGGGGTGGGAAAGATGCTTTTGGCTGTTGTCCGTCAGCGTCGGCGCGGTGGCCATATCCAACCAACCATCACCATTGAGGTCGGCCAAGACCACATCCCGGTCGTTGGTTGGGGTCAAGAAGCCTTGGTCACCCGAAACATCTGAAGCCACGGCGTAATCAGCAGTGCGATCCATCAAGACACCGTTGATGGCATGNCCCTCAGCAACACCCTCGTTCATGAACAGAATGTTGGTGTCACGCCCCGCGCTGGTGAACGGTTGCTTGCGTACACACACAAGATCAATATCACCATCAAGGTCAACATCACCCCAGGCGTAATCTTTTTCCTGAGTGTCGTTCACGGTGATCGAGGGGTCGTTCCCAGGAACACGCATGCGGGCGACGGATTCGTCAGAAAAATTGACCCAGTTTTGTGCCATCGCGCTGGCGGTCAAAGCTGGAATGGTGAGCAAGATACGCGTCATGCAAATTCTCCTCTGGGAGTTCAAGTGGGGTGATGCTCAGCATCCTCCCCAAACAGACAAAATCAAGACCAAATCCGGGAAGCCGACGACACCATTGCCATCAAGGTCTTCCGGACACGCCGCGCAAGCGCCCCAAGCGGAGAGCACGCGGACCAAATCAGGGAAGGTGACCGCCCCGTCACCGTCAAAATCGCCGGGGCAAATACTGCAAGCATCAGGAACCCCATCACCATCCACATCGGCGGCGCTTCCGGACGCGATGGCCACAATGTCCAAGACGCCATCGCCATCACAATCGGCGGTGTCGAAAGGTGCCCCCAGAGCCTGGGCAAACCAAGAAGCATCGGTTTCATCAACATCGCCATCTTGGTCGATGTCGGCGATCGCACACGGCGAGTCGGCGTCGTACTGGTCGGTACCGTCGCCGTTGAAGCAACCCGTCACGGAGGGAAGATCAAAGAGATCAACCGATTCGTCAGCGTTCATGTCGAACTCAGCCCGGCCCAAGGAGCCCAAGAAGGCAATCACGTCGGTTTTGTCTTGCGCAGACAACGCGTCGTACGCCTGAGCCGAGGCCACTCCTTNGCTCAGAAGGGCGTCGTGCTCGGCGATCGCATCGGTGATCAAATCGGTGAAGGTCCCCTCGGAGATTCGCCCGTCGTGCCACATGGGGCGTCGGGTGCGAAGGCCCCAAAGAGGTGGCGTCCGCATCTCGTACTGCCCGGCCCCCGCCTGGGCGATGAAGTCCGAAGCCAAGCCCATGTTGTGCAGCAAGAAGTTGGAGTAGGGACGAATTGTTTTGTTGCGAAGGAAAGGCTCCAAGGACGGATCGTTGGCTGTGGTGAACGATGCGTTGTGGCACTGGGCACAGCCCACTTGGTTGAACAGTTGCTCTCCCCGCATGCCAGAGCGTGGCGTCTGAGGGGGTGCCGCGAGGAACCTCTGAAAATCAGACACGCGATCAATGAAGTGGAACCCTTCGGCATCGGGACCATCCTCTGGGTCAGGAACAGTGTCGCACTCCGAGATGGCCGGGGGCAAAATGCCGTTGGGGTCGTTTTCGGTGGGAATCAGCCGGTTGGTCAATCCCATTTCTTCTCGGGCCGCGTCACCGCTGAAGGAAAGAATGGTGGCCAGTTGACTCTTCCAGCCAAAGCGACCCACTCGGGTGGTGGTCGGATCTTCAAGCAGAGGAACGATGTTGGCCCGCCCGCTCACGCCAGGCCCACTGGACTCCAGGGCCAAGAGGTCAGCATCTGCGATGGCTTCGACCAAGCCGTACCCCAACATGCCAATGGTGAGTCGGTCGGCCACGATGTTGGCCATGGGTGGCAACTCTTCAGCGCAGGCCAAGTCAATGCCAGAAACTTGCAGAAGGGAGCCGCCGTACTCCTCAAGTTCGATGAAGCCCTCTTTCTTGTCTTCCATCCCGAAGCGAATCACGGTTTGACTGCCGTGGCCACCGACCGGGTTGTTGTGACAGTTGGCGCAGGACTGTTTGTTGAAGATTGGCCCCAAGCCATCCTCGGCGATCAGGGATGTGTTGTAGAGCTGGGCCCCGGCCTCAAAGCGAGCGGTATAGGCGGCATCAAGTCCAGAAATGGCATCACCCATGCGGGGCTGAAGCTCCACTTGACCGATGATCATTGCCAGTATGAATCCGCTCATCACTGCAGTATGTCCTCCAACTTGTCTATAAGGTGGAAATCCCAGTTGGTTCCATCCCATTGAGACAGTTCCAAGACGAATTTTTAGGTTATCGCCCCCCTCCGAAATGGGGAATCCTGGCCATTGCGGTGATGGGCTTCGTTCTTGGCTGCGACCAGAGCACCGATTCCACCCCCGAAAACCACGACGAATCGTCCAACACCACCTCCGAAGGCACCACCACGGCCCTCCGCAGTGATCTGGGGCAGATTCTGGACCTGCTCCGATCCGGACCCACCGGAGCCGCCCGGATCCGTCTGAAGAAAATTCTGGACCAAAATCCCACCGATGGGCAGGCCGCCTTTCTGTACGGCCTCAGCCTGCACCAAGAAAAGCGGTACAGCGAAGCCCGGACCTATTTTGAACAAGCGTTGGAGCACGCCCCGGAGTACGCCACCACCCACCATTTTTTGGGCTGGTGCTTGTTCTACGAAGGCGAACTGGAATTGGCGAGGACCAGCTTCTCGCGCCACACCAAACTGGTGGAAGGCGAAGGAGACGATCACTTTGCCATGGGACTGATTGCCCTTGAGCAAAACAACTTGGCCAATGCTGAGTCCTGCTTCGAAATCGCGCTGCAGTGCTTCGAGGCCCTGCCCGCTTTCGACGGTCGAGCGCGCGAGCAAGGCAAGACCCTCGCTCGGTTGGGTGAGTTGGCCGAAGTGCTCGGCAATCTTGATCTGGCCGCCGAACGGTTGTCCAAAGCCACCGAACTGTTTCCCGACCACTACGAAGCGTGGCATCGCTTGGCCGCCATCGAACGGCGCCGCGGGAACCAAGACGCCGCGATCCAGGCAGCAGAACAAGAAGCCGCAGCACGAGATCGAGTGGGACGCCCGCAAGGATTTCCCGAATGAGGTGGGCCACGCTGTTGTTGGTGATTCTGGCCGCATGCGACCAAAGCACCGCGCCGGTCGCGACGGCCCCCGAGCCCGCCGCCGTGGTGTGGACCCGTTCCACCATCGCCCCCGCCAGCATCACCACGCTGCCCACCGTGATTGCGGAAGTCAACGGAGGCGGCTTGGCGGTCGAGGATGTGGATGGCGATGGCGATGAAG
>NHCD02000027.1 GCA_002168105.2 Phycisphaera sp. TMED24 | reverse complement strand
ATCGAAGCTTGATAGACATCAAACATTGAAGCGCTGTTTGAAGTCTCCAGTACTTGAATACCAGAGAAAAGGCAAGACACAAAGCTGACGTCACAATTGCCGATTCCAGCAAAATGACCTTCTTCTAAAGAGACACCAGAAAAACTACAGTCCTCAAACGAGATTTGGCCGCAAGCGACCCCCTCTTCCGACGCGACATGAAGAACGAGTGAATTTACACCGCTGGCACCACCAACACCATTGATGACATCTTGAACAACACAGTCAGCAATCTCCACTGAGGCACCATTCAAGATGTTGATTGCACTAGGCGTATTAAAGACAACTGGGGGAACTGCATCAATATCACAATTCTGAAGGGTAAAGCCAACAAGTGAGGCCACGCCTTCACTGGTCCCATTGAAGTTCGCCAGCCCCCGTGACCACTCGGCGTCGATTGATGTTTGGGAGGCTCCAGATGTCGATTGCACCGCAACGGACTTGGATCCGAAATCCAACACAAAATCAAGATTTTCTGTGTAGGTGCCCGGGTACACCAAAATGATGGCTCCATCACTGGCCGCATTGATGGCGTCTTGGATGGAATTGAAATTCGCCTGTGGATTTTCCCCAAAATCGTCATCGACCGTAATGACAACGTCATCCGAGCAAACCACAGCCTCACATCCGGTGTCATCTCCCTGGTAAATACCGCCCGAAGCTGCACAACTGGTCTGGGTCAACACAGCACAAGACCCGTCGTCGGAACAACACGCCCCTGTGGCGGGAGGCTGTGGGCATGGGTTGGGCGCACACGAAGTGCCTTCGTCGCTGTACGAACCACCTGAACTTTGGCAGTCGGCCTCAGTTTGCTCTCTGCACGATCCGTCCAATGCACAACACGCACCCGTCACCGGAGGCTGCGAGCATGGGTTGGGGGAACACGATGCACCGTCACCGCTGTACACACCGCCAGCAACTTGGCAGTCGGCCTCGGTTTGCTCGCTGCACGAGCCGTCCGATGCACAACAAGCTCCAATCGCTGGAGGTTGAGGGCAGGGGTTCGGCACACACAACGTGTTATCGCCTGAGTAGATGCCACCGTTGACCCCGCAATCGCTCTCGGTCTCCACAACACAAGAACCATTGGCAAAGCAGCAGGCCCCGGCCGCACAGTTGAAGGACGCGCACACCGAATCATCGCCCTTGTAGTCACCGCCGAGGGTGGCGCATTCGGAGGCTTCCACTTCGGAGCACGAAAGATCTGGCAAGCAGCACGCACCCAAGGTTGGAGGCTGCGGACAGTTGTTGGGTTCGCAAGCAGAGCCTTCCCCTTGGTACGTCCCGCCGACATCAGCACAACCGGATTCGGTGGCCAACTCGCATGAGCCGTCTTCAAAGCAGCAGGCCCCAGGGAACACCAGCGTGCCAAGCTGAGGCCGGTAACTCTCCAGAACACAGCGCATGCGGCGGATTTGATTGGGAGTGAACTCTAAAGAGCAGTAAGGATCCCCATAGTCCATATAGTTCCGGTCTGGATCAGGCGAGCCGCATGATGAAGAATTGCCACAGCCGGAAGCCGGATCGGCTTCGGGGTTGGTGTCGCAGATCAAGTCTCCCGACTCAGAGCACAGGCCAGAGTCACAACCACCTTCAAAGGTATGAAACAACCCGAGGTAGTGCCCCATTTCGTGAGTTAAAACTCGTCCACCAGCCCAAGCACTGTTCTGTGAGCAATTGCCCCAGTATCGATGGTCAACATGGACTCCGTCGTAGAGCGGATTGCCGGCTACACAATTGCAGGGGTCGACAGGCAGATAGACATATCCCGAAGCCGGGAAATTAATCTGCAGAACGAAAATATTGACGTAACGATCTGGGTCCCATGAGAGTGTCGTCCTGTATTCCAAAGAGCTTAGTTCTAGAGGGTCAGCCTCTTGGAACCACTCCGCGTTGTCGGTGTAGGTAACACCATTCGTAGGATTTCCAGAGGGGTCGACATCCGCCAGATAAAACTCAATTTGAGCATCAACCCCAAGCTGTCCAGGAGTTCCAGAGAGCGCCAAAAAGTCCTGGTTCATCGTGTCAATGTTGTTTTGAACGCAACCCAGACTCAAAAAGCCTGTGCTTCCATCAGTGATCACATGGACAACACATGGAACGAGATACTTACCGTTGGTCGGGTCGTACTCCTCGGCGGGATTTGTGTTGAAGCTGTCACAGTCACTTTGGATGAGATTTGACCCCACGATGTCTCGACCAGTTAACAGCTTTGCTCCACAGGACCATGTGGGTGTCGGAGACGTCTGTGCTGCGCCCAGTTCGCTCGGCTGGTAAAAGCCCCCCTCCCATGACCAACCCGGCAACGGTGCGGGGGCTGACGGGGAAAGCACAGGGGTGACCAATTGACCAAAAACGGACAAGGCAATGGGCAGCAGCATGGATGATCCTCCGGAGACTCATTTTACCGGACCATCTGCCACGGACAACCCCAGCCCCACGAAAGTGGAATCCACTGGGGACATGCACCAGCTCCTATCGCTCTTGTCGCTCTTGCCGCTCCAACCCCCGCTGCGAGGCCGTATTGGCCCACCAATCCCGGTACTCGTCCCCCCGCTGCAGCACCAAATCATCGTGCGCCTCACGCAGCAGCGTGAGGTCCGCCGCCTCTTTGGGCGCAAGCGTCAACATCAACAGCGCTTCCTCGTACGTCTCGCCATGGCCCACCACAAAACGTCGCGGTGGCACTTCGGGTTGCCGGGGATGCGACTCGGTGTTGTCGTAGGTGAAACGTACTCGGATGCGTTGGCCCGATTCCACCGCGATGGGTTCCTCAAACGCGAAGGCACGCCGCCAGTGGGAATCCCATTCGTTGATGGACAACACCTTCCGAACTTCGTCTTTCCAATTCAGAATAGACACTTCAATCTTGCGGCAAATGCGCCACGCTCGTGGGGCGACGGACAACATCGCCACATCCACCGGTACCATCCATTCGTCTTCCACCACCGACACCTTGTTGGGCGGCAAATCCAAACACAGCGACCCGATCAACACGCCGGTCACCGGCTGGGCTTCAGGCGGGGACGACCACAACTTCAACGTGGGCTGCAATGGCTCGGGCTTGCCGGTCGGCACCGCGTGCAGCGCCACCACCAATTCCGCCCCCGAAGGAACAGGCCGGGTAAAGCCATCGGCCAACCGTTCGTACCCCTGGGCCGCGCCCCACACGCCAGCGTGACCGGCTTCGCGGAACCCAATCGCCGCGTGCCCACTCCACCCCGGCGCGGGATCACCGTCATCCCACAGCCGCAGCACCCCTTCTTCGTCCACCAAGAACCCGGCATGGTGCACCGCCGCGCGGCCGGGCCCGGGGTCCAAATGCCAAGCCCGGATGCCGGTCATGGTCTTGGGCAAAGGAAATCGAAAGCAATGCGTGCGGTCTTCCCCTTCGCGGGGAAGTGACCAGGCGGCCTCGGCCCGCAACACCAGATCTGGTTCACCCAGCGCTGCCAACGGGTCCACCGCTTCTTGTACTGGCGTCTCGTCACTGGTGGGCTCTGCCACAGTCAGCCAACCAAGCAGTGATTGACGCTCTGCTTCACTCAGCGCCCGCACCCCGCTGATGGTGTCGCGCTCGTGCGCCAGACGCGGGGGCATGAGGTGTTCGGCCAACACCGCCTCCACCACCCCCGATCGTCGACGCAGGTCACCCAACGTATCGAAGGCAAACGGCGCCACGCCCCCCGCCACGTGGCACGACCGGCAGGTCGTGGACACCAGCGTCGCCACCTCGGCGGCTGTGGGTGGGGGCAGGTCGATCATCCAGCGGTCCGATCAATGGAACACCCCACCACTCTGGTTCGGGTGAGCTTCAAGGTCCCAGCCCGCAGCGCGGCCAACGCCTCCCGCAAATCTTGTTGACCAGCTTGCACGCGCCGCGCCCCCAATCGGGGATTGCGGTCATCGATACGCCCGTGGTACAGCACGATCTTGCCACGCGCAATCACCGCGGTCGGCACCGCCCGGGCATCGAATCGCTTCACCCACGCGTGCTCGGCATCGTGCACCATCGTCACCGAGGCAACGTGTGCTTCGTCTTCCATGGAATCGGTGGCAAGGTAGTACTGCTTGAAGTGCGTGGCACAGTCCTTCGCCGACGCGTTGGCATCGGCGTAGACCACGACGGTGGGACCCACCAGATCCAGGTGCTCTTCCGCAATGCGACCAATCTCCGGGGCGTAGCGGTTGGCGATGGGGCATTCATGGGTCACGAAGATGTACAAGGTGGGGTCGGCCTCTGCCCCAGTGTCCACCAAGCTGGTCGGCGAACTCGAGCAGCCGGCCATGACCAGCAGCAACAGAAGACCTCTTCCAAACCGAACCATTGACATGCATTGATTCTAAGGCGTCGTACCATGCCAGCATGCTGAGTCTTTTGCTGACGGTCCTCGCACCCCCCACCCCCGCTGACCAAGCCTTCACGGACTTCCTCGCCGACGGCGACCACGACGCCCTGGTCAGCACACTCGATGGGGTGTTGGATGAAGCGATGGCAGCGGTGGATCCAAGCGCGCTGGTCGATCCCAAGCAAGCCAAGAAAGCCCTCAAGAGCAAAAGTATCGACGTTCTGATTGCCGCCGCGGCTGATCGACGGTTGGCCGGGATGTTGCCAGAACTGCCCGAAGCTTTGACCAAACGCTGCGTGGAAGAACTTCGGGCGATTCCATCCCTGCACCATGCCCTCACCNCACTGGTCAAGCCCGACCAAGATGACCTGAACCGCGCATTCAGTTTGGCTCTGGATATTGCCCAAGAAGCGCCCCGGGCCTTCAAAGGTCGCAACAACCCGGCCGCGTTGATCGCCGCGATGGCNGTGGTACACGACACGGCGTANCAAGATCGCATCAACGAAAACATCGCCGAGTCCGGAAGCTTGCGGGAACTGGTGCCCTTCCTGCTCAGTTTGCCCGCCCGCCGTACGACCATGAATGGCTTCCTGCAAATGCCCCCCGAAGCCTTGGTCCACGTGGTGGATCTCACCATCCCCGCCAGTGAAGGCGAATGGGCGCTCACGAACTACGGCGCTCGGCGCGGTCTCACCGATCTGTACCACGAAGTGCTGTACGACTGGAACCATGTGATTGAAGGCGCGCCCAAAGAATTGACGCGGCAAGGCTTTTCCTTGCGCAACGTGATGAATTTTGGGGGCGTGTGCGCTGACCAAGCGTGGTTCACCACCACCGTGATGGAAGTTCGGGGCATTCCCGCCGCCGTCGTGGTGGGACGCGATGCCACGGTTGGTCACGCTTGGGTGGGATGGTTTGAATTCTCCGGACGCAGCGCCCGCTTCAACACCGACACCGGGCGCTACGAGTCGTACCAGAAGGTGCCTGGTCTGGTGAAAGACCCCCAAACCAGCGACACGATTGGCGAGGGGCGGATGGGCATGCTGGCCCGCTTTTCCACCCTCGACTCGAAACAGCGGCAACTGGGTCGCGCGATTCGATCTGTGCTGGCGCGGGTCGAAGACCGCATGAACCTGACCAGTGAAGCACCGACCGCCGAAGATGCTGAGGCCGTCGCTCCCACCACCCCCACCGACCGGCTGAACTGGATCAAAGCGCTGCTCGCGGTCGCTCCCAGTGATCCCGAAGCGTGGGACATCGTGGCGGCAGCCAGCCAAGAAGGCGCGTTTACCGATGACACCCTGAACACCTTCACCGACGCCCTGCTGGCTGAGTCGAGCGATGCACCAGACTTTGCTTTGGAAGTCCTCGAAGCCATGGCCAAAGGGCTCACCGATGCCGAGCGGGCCGGAACTATTCTGGAACGCGTGGCTGGTCTGTTGGAGCGCAACCGACCCGACCTCGCCGCCCGTGCCCTTCTTGCCGCCGGCGATGCCTTCCAAGCGGCAGGAAGACAAGATGAAGCTGGCAAACGATACGAACGCATCACCAGCACGTACGCCAACGACGGCCCCTGGGTCCTTGATGCGACGCGTCGAGTGCTGGACGTGCTGGACGACCAAGGTCGACTGGCTGCAAGTGGTCCCGCTTACGTGGAATCCATTTTCAGCCGCGTCAAGAAACCAGAATTCATGTCTTCGGAATGGGCCCGGCAATCCAACTGGTACCAGCTTGGCATGCTGCTGTCGGAAACACTGTCGCGAACCGGCCGACCGGGACAAGGCGCGGATGTCATGCGACGAATTGATGGCATGCTCGACCGCAACGGCGGCGTCTTGGAACGAGAATCGAACCGCTAAAGCGGTTCAGTCTTCGTAGCGAACGATAATCAAAATATCGCTCGGGATGGTCGCGCCCATGGTCAACGACTTGCTGGAGTCGCGCATGGTCTGCGGTGCGATGTTCCCGGTGACCGAGTGGACTTTGCCCACCGTCTCCAGAAAGCTGTTCACTTCATCTTGACCTTCGGTGATGGCGGTCTCACTGAAACGGAAAACTCGAATGCGATCGGCGGCCATGGGACGGTCCTTTCAAAGATGAATCAAAGTGTACCGACCCGCGATCACCGGGCGAGCAACAGCAGCAGCCAGACGAACACCCAAGCGATGTCGAGGAAGTGCCAATAGGTCGCATGCGGCCAAAGCCCNTGGCGATCGCCGGGGCGCACCACCGTCAGCACCCAGCCGAGTGANAGCAAGCCCCCCAACGCATGCAGCGCGTGGAGTCCCGTTAACACGTAAAAACCGGTGAGGGCCAATCGGGCTTCCGGGAATGGTTCAATGGCATCGGCCACCTGCGGGCTCCAATCCAACCAGGCCACGGTCTGGGTGACGGCGTACGCCAACCCCAAAGCAAACGTTGCCCCAACCCAAGATCGGCCGTCTCCCCCCCGATCGGTGCGTTGGGTTGCTTTCCACATGGTGACCGAACTGATCAACAGAAGGACGGTCGAAATACCCAAGATGCCGGGAGGACCGGGCATGTCTGGCGGCCAAGATCCTTGCTCGCCGAGTTGCCAGCGAATCGCCACGTGGGCAATGGCTGTCGAGACAAAGATGATCGCCAGACCCGCGACAAAGAGCCACATGCCCATACGAACCGCTGCTCCGGCCGCACGATCGGATTCAAAAACAGGTCGCCCTTCCGGGAGGGTGTTCAATCGACAACCGGCAACGATTGTGATTCAAGCGTGGTCACAACGTCGGGCGAATCGCCATCGTCTTTCAACTCAACGTTCTGGCCGGTATCGAACATCGTGATGATGAGGAACAGCACCACAAAAAAGATGGATCCGATCAAGACCAAGGTGTTGATCGGACGGTCCCAACGCAAGTGCATGAAAAAGAGGCACACCAACGTAGCCTTGACCCCCGCCACCAGCAAAGCGACGGGCATGTCCATGGAACCAAGATCAAACTGCGCNACGCCGACGGTCACCACCGTCAACACCATCAGCGCCAAAAAGGTGCCCAAGGTGTACTTAAAAGAAATGATGTGACCGGGACCGTGATGTTCGTCGTGTGCACTCATGGTTGACCTTTCACTTCAGCTCGTGGCCGCGTCGCGGCGGACGTACCCTTGCTCTTCTTCGCTCCACACCCAGTGGTCGAAGTTGTAGCAGTATTCCGGCGTAGGGGTTTCATCGAAGTTGTGGTGCGGCGGTGGGCTGCTGCATTCCCATTCCAAAGACGCACCACCCCAAGGGTTGGCAGGAGCCTTGCGGCCATTGACCAACGATTGGAGCAAGTAGAACGCCGTTAAGAAGAAGCCCACCGCCATCACGTACGAGCCCATCGTCGAGATGAAGTGATACGTGTGGAACAACTCTGTGGTCTCGGCCGACCAGCCCAGACCGGTTTGGTAATCGTGATACCGGCGTGGCATGCCCTTGGTGCCCAGCATGAACTGGGTGAAGAAGGTGAGGTTGAAACCGATGAAGACGATAAGTGCGGCAATTTGCCCCAAACGCTCGTTGTACATTCGGCCGGTGATCTTGGGCCACCAGTGGTGCAGACCGCCAATCATGGCGATGAGTGTGGACCCCATCATCACGTAGTGGAAGTGGGCCACTACGAAGTACGTGTCGTGCAACTGGACATCGGTCGACAAAATGGCAAGTGGCAAACCAGTGAGGCCGCCAATGGCAAAGATGAACAGGAAGGACAGGGCGTACAACATTGGCGTGGTGAACGAGATGCTGCCCTTGTACATCGTGAGAAGCCAGTTGAAGATTTTCACCGCCGAAGGAATCGCCACCGAGAAGGTGATCGCAGAGAAGATCGCGTTCATCAGCGGAGATTGACCACTGGTAAACATGTGGTGGCCCCAAACCAGGAACGAGAAGAACGCAATCGCCACGGAGGAGAACGCGATCATCTTGTAACCGAAGATTTCGCGGCGGCAGTGCACCGAGATCAACTCAGAAATGATGCCCATCGCCGGCAGAATCATGATGTACACCGCCGGGTGGCTGTAGAACCAGAAGAAGTGCTGGAACAGCACGGGGTCACCGCCCAGAGCGGGATCAAAAATACCGATGCCCATGATGCGTTCGGCCGCGAGCAACAGCATGGTGATGCCNAGNACGGGCGTCGCCAACACCTGAATGATGGCGGTGGCGTAGAGCGCCCACAGGAACAGAGGCAACTTGAACCAAGTCATGCCCGGGGGACGCAGTCGCTGCACGGTCACGATGAAGTTCAGACCGGTGAAGATCGACGAGAAGCCGAGAATGAAGACGCCCATGCCCACCCAGAAGACACCTTGGCGTCCTTCTTCAATGGAATAAGGCGTATAGAAAGTCCAGCCCGTATCGATGCCGCCTTGCAGCATGGAATAGACGGTGAGGCCCGCACCAAGCACCCACAAGTAGAACGACATGAGGTTCAGACGTGGGAAGGCCACATCTTTGGCCCCCAGCATGATCGGCAGCACGAAGTTGCCCAGGGCTCCAGGGATCGCCGGGATAATGACCAAGAAGGTCATGATCGCACCGTGCAACGTGAAGAAGCGGTTGTAGGTGTCCGCGTCCATGATGGTCTCGCCAGGGGCGATCAATTCGGTGCGGATACCAAGGGCAAAAAGACCGCCAAGCAAGAAGCTGGCGAGAGTGGCAATGACGTACATCACCCCAATTCGCTTGTGGTCAAGCGTAATCAACCAAGACATGATCCCCTTGGAGCAGGTGATGTAATTGCCGTGGTGGTGGTCGTCGTGGGCGTGAGTATCAGCAGGAGTGAGGGTGGCCATCGAGTGTCCTCTTAAAATGGTCCGAATCAGTTGGTTGCGTTTTCAGGTTCGTCACGGAGTTCGCCGTTGGCATCAACAACTTCATCCAGTTGCCGAACAAAGCGGACGAGGGCGTCCAGCTCCTTGGGGCCAAGTTGATCCCCAAAGTTGGCGGGCATTTGGTTGAGATAGGTGGGCACGATCTTTTCCCATGGTGCCACAATCGACTCGAGCAAATAGTTCTCGTCAACGGTGACCTCAGTAAGCTTGCCATCCACTTCAATCTGCTTCTTTTTGCCCCAATTGGCATGCAGATCCCACATGGATGGGCCGGTCATGCGTTCGCCAGCCTTCAAGCTGTGACAAGAAGCACAGCGAGAGAAGAGTCGAGCGCCAGCCCAGACCAGGCGGTCACCGGAATAATCGTCGATCCAGCGGGCGTCCTTGGCAATAACNTCGTCAAACTCGTCGGCAGGAATCGCCTGAACGTAGAAGTTCATCTTGGAGTGGCCGGTGCCGCAATATTCCGTGCAATGCCCTTGGTAGATCCCGGGCTCACGTGGGGTAAACCAGACCGAGCCGTAGCGACCAGGCACCACATCTTGCTTGACCCGAAACGCGGGGATAAAGAAGGAGTGCAAGACGTCGTTGGAACGCAATGTGACCTTGGTGGGCCTGCCCACCGGAACTTTGAGAACNAAAGAGTCAGATGCGCCATTGCGATGGTCAAACTGCCAAACCCACTTCTGGGCTGTGGCATCAACTTCATAGCAATTGGCGGGCGCTGTCTTGAAATCGGCGTAGGTGTCAATTCCAATCAGGAACAAACCCGCCGAGAGCAACAGTGGCACCACGGTCCATACTGTCTCGAGGACAACATTGTGGGTGGGGCCACTTCCAGCAGCTTCGAANTTCGAACGTCTGCGGTAATCAAACGCGAACTTCACCATCACCCCGACGATCAGGATGAAGAAGAACACGGAAAGCCACAAAACGATCGAATAGACCCAGTCGTGGGTGTCGGCGTATTCGGTGGCCGCAGGAACAAACCAGAAGCCGCCCCCAGTGTCAATGGGACCAGGTTGGTCGGAGGCAAGAAGCAAAAGGGTGGTGAGGTTCATGAGGTAACCACTGATTGGCCCCCACCGATGCGGGGACGGAATTGCGTGCCAAGAGCGATGGCCACACAAGCCATCGTGAGAATGCCACCACTTCGCATCAACTTCATGACTGACACCGAATAGCCGGCGTTGTCAGCGTTGTATGCAAAGCAGGTGAACAACAAGAATTTATCGAGGGGGCTTCCGACTTTTCCATTTCCAGCTTCNACAATGGCGAGCCGCAAATCTTTGGGCGGGAATGCCACATCGTTCATGTAACGAGTAATGAAACCATCTGGGGATATGAAAGCAACACACGCTGGGTGGATGTATTCACCACTAGGCTCGTGATAGGTGTATCCAAAGCCAATCGCACTGCACAGTGCTTTGGCGTTGGTGTCATCGCCTTCAGCACCAGCGAAAAAGGTCCAGCCTCCATCGACATCAGCCGATGGGAATCGAGTCAAGTAAGCCGATCTTTTGGCCGCCGACAACTCGTAGTCCTCGCCTTCAGCAAAGGTGAAGGACAGAAGGCGATAGTCTTTACCGGGTTGAAATTGGACTTCATCAAGGCCATCGACCATGCCGTTGAGCACCAATGTGCACAACTGGGGACAGCGGTAGTAGACCGGGGCAATCAAAACCGGCAACTCTCCGTTGACCACATCACCGAGCGTGACGGATTCACCGTTCTCATCAATGAAGGTCAAATCCAATGGGAGCTTTTCACCAAGACGTTCTTCAATCTTGGAGAGCTCCATCTCGGGCACATTTGGACCTTGCACACTGCCCACGTCATCACCGGGACGAAGAATCTGTGCGTGCGAAGACCCCACGGCTCCAAAAAGGACACCAAGGACCACCGCGATGCGGCAACCGGATACCAAGTTCGTCAATTGACGGTTCACTTGGCTTGGGCCTCCCGAGCAGTGGTGGCCCACTCAGTGATGGCCAGATCAATGGGCTTGGCTCCCTTTTGCATTGCAGCTTCCTGCTCCGCACGCAGTTCACCGGCAGGTGAAACGAAGGCATCGAAAGTGGCTTCCTGCTTGGCTGAGAATCGGGCGGATGCCACCCATATCACTCCGAGNGCAAATGCCAAAGTAATGACCGCTCCAGAAACACCCCACATCCAGGTGCTGCCAGCTTCAGGATCTTCATGATCAAGTGTGGTGTCATCGTTCATCGAGTAATCCTTCGATCTTAGGCGATCACATGTTCTCGAAGGCAAGTGCTTCGCTGATCCGAGGATCGCGAGCAGCCACCAACGGGGCTTTGGTCATAGAACGACAGATTCCGCTCACCAAGAAGCCAAAGAATCCAACAAGGAGCAGGAGATCGGTCAACTGGGGTTGGTAGCCAACATCAATTNCACCCGAACGGNCCCCCGCCGCAAAATCGGCCCAGTCTGATGCTTCCGCCAATTCTTGGGCAGGAACAGTTGGCATGACCAGCAGATAAATATCCACTGCGTGGGCCAAAAGCATCCAGACCGCAATCGCAGTCATGAGGGGCTTGCACCGCTTGGTGTGCTTGGTCANCAAGAGGACAAATGGCACAAAGAAATGGCCAAACACCAGGAACCACATCCAGGGTGCCCATGGTCCAGCGACACGGGCCAAGTACCAGGTGGTTTCCTCAGGAATGTTGGCGTACCAAATCAACATGTATTGGCTGAAACCGATGTAGGCATGGAACACAATGCCCAAACCAAACAGCAACTTGCCCATGTCTTGCCAGTGCTCAAGGGTCACTTCGTTGAGCATCTTGCCTTGGCGCTGGACGACAAAAGTCATCAGGCAGAACAAACTGAAGAAGCCGCAGAACGACATCGCGAGGAGGTTCACACCAAACATGGTGCTGAACCAGTGGGCCTCGAGAGTCATGGCCCAGTCAACGGCGGCGAAGGTCAAACTCAGGGCGAACAACGCAATGAAGCCTGGCACCCATTTCTGCATCTTCAAAGTCAGTTGAGGATCGCCGCTGGCATCCTGCGCTACGGAAGTGCCGACGAAAAATTTAGACGCCGCGAAGAAGACCGCAAAGTAGATCACAGAACGCACCAGCCAGAATGGCACGTTCAAAAATCCAGACTTGCCTTCGATGATGGAATCAACGTGAGCCGGGTCCATCCAGTGCCAAAGTTGCCCACCTTCACCGGAAAGAACCAGCAAAATCAATGGGACAAACAGAACCCAGATCCACTGGAGATTGCTTGCAACGTGCTCAGCCAAGCGTCGAATCGAGGCCGACCAGCCCGCCTTGGTGGCGTGCTGGATCATCACAAAGAACAAACTGCCGAGGCAGATCGTAAAAATAGTGATGAACGCAAAAAGGTAAGAGCGGAAAAAATGCTCCGCTGAACCGCCGAGGTAACCACCAAAGGAAAGTATGGCCGCCAGCGACAGGCCAGAAATTCCGACGACACTGGCCATGGAGCCAATCGATCGAATCTCTGGACCAGCGCGATGTTCTTCACCAAGGGTGATGGTCTGTGGTGCGTGCCCCATGGCGTCAGTTCTCCTCCGCCGGCACGGCGACGGCTTCAATCATGGTTTCGGCGTCGGTTTCGCTGGCCTGCATTGCCTTGACATAAGCGGCAATGGCCCAACGATCCTCAACTGGAATTTGCGCCTTGTAGCCGGCCATTGATCTTGCGCCCAAAGTGATGGTGGCATAGACCTGGCCAATCGGCTGATCAATGTAGATCTGCTCGTGGAGATTCTTGGGTTGGACCCACACCGTGCCGTACGACAATGCGGGACTGCCTTCGACCAATGACTGGGCGCGGCGATGGATAGGACCATCGCCAAGACCACTCCAGCCGTGGCAAGGAGCGCAGAAAATATTGAATCGTTCCTGACCGCGACGAACGAAGTCCTCGGTCACTTCGACACCCGTGGGAACCGTATCGGCCCACACTTCAGCACCATCCCTGATGACCCGACCGCGTTCAAGGTGATCATCGGTACGCAGTTCACCACGAGCCACGGTGCCTTCGACATTGGGTCGCATGGCGCGGCCGTCGGCGAACAGGGGGTTGGCTTGCTGGGTCTTCCAGCGAGCTTGGTTGTCCATGTTCTGAATCAGGTGAATCCGAGGCTCACGAGACTTCTCCGAACGCATGCGCGCGGCAATTGCAGGGGGAAGCAGCGCAAGTGCCGTCGCGATCACGGTGACAATCACCAGAATGCGCGGGGGCTTTGGAATCGGCGGCAGCAATAATTTGGGCAGCACGCGTCAGTCCTCCAGCGTTTCAATAGACATGGGGTTAAGGGATTCCATAAACGCCCTGGTGCGCTCAGGATGGAATTTGGGATCCTTGGATTCGATGACCAAGAAGAAGCGATCATCGGTGGCCCGAGCAAATCGTGTTGAACGAAGTGTGGGGTGATAGAGCTGCGGCAAACCGCACAAAATCAGCAAGCCAGTCACACAACCCAAAGCTGACAACAAGATCGTGAGCTCGAACATGACTGGAATCCACGCTGGGGTGGAAAGCAAGGGCTTGCCCGAAATCAAGAAGTCGTAACCGCGGATAGGAACCAATGCCCAGAAGTCAAAGCTGGTGGCGTTGGTAAACCATTGCAGGATGAAGCCGGAGATCAATCCGGTCGCCCCCCCACCCAAAACGATGAGCGGCAAAATTGTGGGCTTGATGCCCATCGCTTTATCCAAGCCGTGCACGGGATATGGGGTGTGGGTGTCCCACCAGCGGAAGCCTTGGCCACGTGCGGCCTTGGCGGCGGCCATGATTTGCGCCGGCGTCTCAAATTCAGCCATCAGCCCCCAACCTGCTTTTTCAACTGCAGGGGCGTCGGTGACAGTTTCGCCTTCATTGACAGGGCGAATGAAGTCGGGAAGAGTTGTCATGCCGTCTGCTCCTTTCCGGAGTCGTCATGGTCACCATGGTCATCATGATGCTCTAGAGCTCCACCACGAGGATGGTGGGGATCGGATTCTGGCATCACCGTCTTCACTTCGGCGATTGCGATCACCGGCAGGAAGCGAATAAACAACAGGAACAAGGTGAAGAACAAGCCAAAGGAACCAACCAACATGGCCCAGTCAACCCAACTTGGCGTGAAGTACGCCCAGCTGGAAGGCAAGAAGTCTTGTTCGAGTGAAAGCACAATCACAAAGCGTTCAAACCACATGCCCACATTCACGCACATGACCACAAACATCATCACAGGGATGCTGGTGCGGAACTTGCGGAACCAGAACAACTGGGGCGANACCACGTTGCAGAAAATCATGATCCAGTAGGCCCAAGCATGTTGCCCGGTCGCGCGGTTGATAAAGACGAAGCTCTCGTAAGGCGCTTGCGAATACCACGCAATGAAGAACTCCATGGAATAGGCATAACCCACAATGGAACCCGTCAACAGAATCACCTTGTTCATGTTTTCAAGGTGACGCATGGTGATGAAATTCTTGAGACCCCAGATCTGACGAGCTGGAACCGCCAAGGTGACCACCATGGCAAAGCCGCCAAAGACCGCCCCGGCCACAAAATATGGCGGGAAGATCGTGGTGTGCCAACCTGGCAACTGGCTGACTGCGAAGTCAAAAGACACCACCGAGTGCACCGAAAGCACCAGCGGGGTCGCAAGAGCTGCCAACAACAGATAAGCCCGCTCGTAGCGGTGCCAATGGCGGGTAGAACCCCGCCAGCCCAGACTAAAGAGGCCGTAGCCCAAAGCCTTCAGCTTGGTGTTGGCCCGGTCTCGCATGGTGGCCAAGTCGGGAACCATGCCCAAATACCAGAACAACAGCGAGACGGTGAAGTAGGTGGAGACCGCAAACACATCCCACAGCAGAGGGGAGCGGAACTGCGGCCACATTTCCATTTGGTTGGGAATGGGAAAGAGCCAGTATGCAAGCCAAACCCGACCCACGTGGATGCCCGGGAAGGTCCCCGCACAAACCACCGCGAAGATGGTCATGGCTTCAGCAAACCGGTTGATCGCGGTGCGCCACTTCTGACGGAAGAGGAACAAAATGGCCGAGATCAGAGTGCCGGCGTGGCCAATGCCCACCCAGAACACGAAGTTCACGATGGGGAAGCCCCACATCACAGGGTTGGCGTTGCCCCACACTCCGACTCCGGTGAAGAACAAGTAGCCAATCATCAAACCGAACATCGAGGCCAACAGGCTGGAAACACCGAGAGCGATGTACCAGCCCAGAGGTGGCTTGGGTGATTCTGCAGCCTGCAGAACTTCGGATGTCACGGTGCTGAGTGAATCGTGGTTGTCCACGAGGGGTGCTCGTTCACCGGGAATTTCCCAAACGGTTTTGGTGTCAATGGAGCTCATGGTAAGAACCAAGGATCAGTGATCCCCGTGACCCTCCGTTCCGTGGTCGTGATGCCCATCTTGGCCGTGGTCGCCGTGCCCATGACCGTGATGACCGTGATGTCCGTGCCCCTCGCCCTCGGAGCCACCCCCGTACGGGTTTCTGACTTTGGCGAGGTATTGGGTCCGGGCACTGACGTGCAATTCTTCAAGCATCTGATATGTGCGTTCGTTGCGGAAGAGTTGGGCCACGCGGCTGTTCTCGTCACGCAAGTCACCGAAGACGATCGCATCCGTGGAACAGGCTTGACCGCAGGCCGGAACAATGGTTCCGTCCGTGATGGGCACGGCCGCGTCACCGTTGGGCAACTCGAGTTGCCCGCCACCATCGCGACCGCCGGCTTTGGCCCAGGCGTTCTTGGCTTTGATTCGCTCAGCCGCGATGCGCTGGGTGCAATAGGTGCACTTCTCCATAACGCCTCGCATACGAACCGTCACTTCGGGATTGAGTTGCAATCGCTTCAAGTCGTCAGGCGTGGCCTGCTTGCCCGGTTCGTAGTAGTCGGGCTGCACCTTCAAGATGCCACCTTCGCGAAGTGGTTCACGGTGGTGGTAGTCAAAGTAGTTGAACCGTCGCACCTTGTACGGACAGTTGTTGGAGCAGTACCGCGTACCGATGCAGCGGTTGTACACCATGGCGTTCAAGCCTTCTTCGTCGTGCACGGTGGCGGCCACTGGACACACCTGCTCGCACGGTGCATTTTCACACTGCATGCAAGTGACGGGCTGGATGGCCACCTTGTCGAGCTGGTCGCCGTCGATCTCGCCATCGGTTTCGTCGAACGCGTAGTACCGGTCCAAACGCAGCCAGTGCATTTCGCGGCCGCGCAGCACTTGGTCTTTGCCAACGACCGGAATGTTGTTTTCCGATTGACAAGCAACAACGCAGGCGGAACAACCCGTGCACTTGTTGAGGTCGATGGCCATCGCCCAGCGGTAGCGACCATTTTCAAGGGTGTTCTCTTCCCACTGCGAGATGCGGTGCACCACGTGCGTGCGGTGCTTGGCAAAGCCAGGGTCTTTCTTGAACTCGTTGACATCGGCCTCGCGGAAGATGGTCGGCAAACGCTCCGCAATCCCCATATGGCCCCGCGTGTCCACATCGATGGCGTGGTGGTCTTGGGTGGTGGCCAAGGGATACGTCCCGGAAGCCTTGACGATCTTGGCACCGTCACGCATCCAAGGCGAGGACATGTCGCGAAGAGACTCGAAGCGGAATCCTGCACCACCACAGATGCGACCATTGAACGCGCGGCCGCCACCAAGCGACAGTTGCACCGTTTGGTCGGCCATGCCAGGGGCACGAAGCACTGCGGCCTCAACCGACTGCCCGCCCACCGAAATGGTCACCATGTCGCCATCACCGACCCCAAGTTCGCGGGCCGACTTCGGACTCATCAACACCGCGTTGTCCCAAGTCAGCTTGGTGATGGGGTCAGGCAACTCTTGCAACCATCCGTTGTTGGCGAAGCGTCCATCCCAGAGGGTGGGTGACGCGGTAAATCGCAAGGTCCAACCTTCACCAGTGATGGGAAGCGAAGCGGCCGAGCCACCGGTCATCGACGGAGAGACCGCGCTGGTGGCCGAACCTTCCACCACACCGTCGTGCAGGGCTGTGCGCCAAGCGGCAGTGTTGCCCGAGAAGTTTCCTTCCACTTGGGCGCGGGCAGGTGTGAAGGTTCCGGTCAATGCCGAAAGCACTTCGATCGCGTTGCGACCGCCAAAGAGAGGCATCACCAAAGGCTGGGCGATAGAAATGGAACCGTCGCCATTGGTGACATCGTTCCATGCCTCGAGCCAGTGGGCCGCTGGCAAGTGCCAAGTCGACGCCATGCCGGTTTCGTTGTTGTGTGCCCCAAGATGAATTCGGTGGGCGGCCTTGGCGTACGCCGCAGCGAAACCTTCAACGTCATGCGCCGGGTTCGCATCCAGCACGATGATGGCTTCGAAGGAACCACTCTCGGCGTCAGTCACGAACGCTTGCATGGCCGACGCCAGTGGGGCGTCGTTCAAGGGACGCCAGAACGCGGTGGTTCCGATCGAACCCAGCGCGGCATTCATGCGACACGCTGCAGCTTGCACCGACGGATCAGCATCAGCTCCGGCCACGACCAAAGCATGCTTGCCGGCCGCCTTGAGATCTTCGACCGCGTGGGCGACGGCTTCGGAAAGCCCATTGGGCGCTTCAACGGCACGGCCACTGATTCCGGCTTCGAATGCTTCTGCAAGCGCGGGGAAATTGGCCGCGGAGACGGTGTGGCGTTCATCGGCGTTCGCACCGGTCACACTGAGGATCGACTCAAACGCATAAACACGGCTCATGTGACCGTGACTGTCGGGCGTTCGTTTGGCGGCCCAGCCGCGGGCGTTTCCGGTTGCGTCGGCATCGGTGCCCAGTGGGTCACCATCGAGCACCAACACGCAATCGGCCTCGTCCCACCTGTGGTCCGGACGCATGGGCGCGCCGAACACCGCCGTGGTGGCCTTGACCAAATGGTCGAGGCACACTGGTTCAAAAGTCACCCAACGTGCACCTGGGAATTTGGCCAAGAAAGCTTTCTTGGCGGCCTTGGCCGAGGGACCTGACATCGCAGGCGCGACCACGGCAATTTTGTCCGCGACAACTCCAGCCAAGTCGGAAGCGCAGAACGCGTCAAAGGCCGACCAATCGGATGGGGCCCCATCTTGCAGAAGCGTNCGGCTGCGATCAATGTCGTAAAGATCAAGCAACGTGGCTTGAGCGAACGAGTCGGTGCCTCCGCCGTAGAAGGACTCGTGGCCTTCCAACTTGACGGGACGACCGTCCATGGATGCCGCCAGCATGGGCACGCCTCGGCCGGCGAATTCCCAAGCGGTGGCGTAATGCTCCGCTTCACCAGGGATGCGACCTTCGGGACGGTTGGCATACGGCGCGATTTCCTCAACCGGCCAACGGCGACATCCGCCAAGGCCGATACCAGCCAAAGCAAAGGATGCGCCCATGACTTTCAGGAACGTCCGGCGGTCATCGGACATCAATTCCGAAGCCCCCTTGGGGAACTCACGGTGCATGTACTCGCGGAATTCAGTGGTGTCCGCAACATGATCCAGAGAACGCCAATAGGCGGACCCTCCAGACTTTGCCCCCTGAATGGGTGCACTTGGTGCGGTGTTGTCTTCGTTGGCGTTGGTGTCAATCATCGGTGGCACGTGCTGCAATCTTGCGAAGGGTTCACCGCGAACTGGTCACGGATTCGTTCGTGGTAATCGGCTTCGGCTTCAGCCTCACCGTCGAATTTCCAAGCGAGGTTGGTGACCAATGCAGGGTCACGCAAATGAGGCTCGGGGTTGCGGTGGCACTCCANGCACCATCCCATCGACAACTTCTCCTCTTGCCAGACTTCTTCCATGAGATCCACCCGGCCGTGGCAGGACACGCAGGAAACACCACGGTTCACATGGGCGGCATGGTTGAAGTAGGAGTAGTCAGGCAGGTCGTGCACGCGAACCCAGCGGACCGGCTCACCGCTTTCCCAGCTTTGCCGCAGAGGTTCGAGCAGTGGGGAATCTTTCTTGATGTGCGCGTGGCAGTTCATGCATGTCTGGGTGGGAGGAATCGCAGCATGGGCCGCGTCTTCCACCGTGTTGTGGCAATACCGACAGTCGATTCCAAGCTCACCCGCATGAAGTGCGTGGGAGTACGGAATGGGTTGTTCTGGCATGTAGCCAACATCCGTGGTCGCTGGACTGAAACCAAAAGCAACCACGAAGACGGCATACAGGGGAAAGGTTGCGCCAAAGAGGAGCGCTCCGGGAAGGAGAAGGTTGCTCCATTTGGGAAAGACGTAGTGGTACCGGCCCATCGGTGCCCTGCCAATTCTGGTGATTCTGGCCCGCCCCACTCCCGCACCGTACGACAGGAAACAGACCAAAACCCCAAGTCGAAGAATCGTATCCGAATGGAGCAAAACCCTCAAACAAACAAGCGGATGTGATCGATTCTCAATTGGCCAGAAATCACCGCATTTGGCATAGAATGGCNGTGTCATGTTCGACACCCACTGCCACCTGCGCTTTCCCGATTATGAACCGCTCGGTGGGGCCGCCAAGGTATTGGATCGAGCCACGGAAGCCGGAGTTCGGGGGGCGATTACCGTGGCCACAACTGTTGAAGACGGACGGCTGTCGGCCCAGTTGGCCGAATCGGACGACCGGCTCTGGCACACCGCCGGAGTGCACCCGCTTTACGCGGATGATCTCGGGGCTTTGGAAGACCTCAAAGCCATCGCCGAGCGGCCAAAATGCGTCGCATTTGGCGAGCTTGGACTGGATCAACATTACGCAAAACCTGATCAAGACATTCAGATTGCGTCACTTGAGGGACAGCTTGAGCTCATTTCGCGTTGGAGAAGGGGCGGTTTGGCCAAGCCCATCGTGATCCACTGCCGCAAGGCCACCGCTGATTTGATCCCACGACTGGCCGATTCCGGGCTTCCCCCCGACCAGTTCGTCTTCCACTGCTTCACCGGAACGCCCGACGAGGCTCGAGACGTGCTGGACTTTGGGGCTTGGATTTCCTTCACCGGCGTGGTGACGTTCCAAAATGCCCCCGAAGTGGCCCGAGCGGCATCGCTGGTTCCAAACGACCGCATCATGGCCGAAACCGACGCTCCGTTCATGACACCAGCCCCCCATCGCAACATCAAGCCCAACGAGCCAAAGTTTGTGGTCCATGTGTGCGAAGCCTTGGCCAAAATTCGGAGCTGCACGCCACAAGCGATGGAAGAGCAGCTCGACANCAACGCCGAGCGGTTCTTCGGAATCACGCTTCCCGATTCGCCTCGCGCGTTCTGATCACTGTTTCACCCGTGGCTTCAGCGTAAGGTTGAATCTTGTGAACTCCCCTTCCCCCCGTGTTGTCAGCCTGCTCCCAGCAGCCACCGAATGGATGGGCCAGTTGGGATGCATCGAACTCGTGGTGGGTCGATCGCATGCCTGCAACAGCCCTTCTGGCATCAGTCACGTGCCGTGTGTAACACAGGCCAGCGACAACGGATGGTCGCTGGACAAAGACCTTTTGTTGTCATTGGACCCCGACCTGGTGCTCGTACAAAACAGCTGCTCGGTCTGCAGTCCTACCGCATTGGACCTTCCTTCAGATCTGCCCACCTGCAATCTGGACGCCAATCGCATCGAAGAAATCTTGGAACTCCCTTTGGTTTTGGGCGAAGCCATTGGACGCAAAAAAAATGGCGCTGAGTGTGTGGCCCAGCTGCGCGAGGACTGGTGGGGCGCCATTGATCATGTCGCACCGTATGTGCCCGGACCTACCGCGCTCGTCTTGGAGTGGACCGATCCACTTTTTGTTGCCGGACACTGGACCCCCCAAATGATTCAAGCCGCTGGCGCACGGCCCTTGCTCATCACCGAACCTGGTGAACGCTCCGTCGCCTTCACCACCGAAGAGGTGATGGCTTCCGACCCCGATTGGATCATCATCTCGCCATGCGGCTTGGATGCCGAAGCAACTCGAGAGGCCTCCGAGGGCCTTCGTGCCGGACCTGTTGGCGAGCTGCGTGCCATGCAAGAAGGCCGATGGATCGTGGTGGAAGGAACCCGTGGATTCTCCCGGCCCGGCCCAGGTCTGTTTTCTTTGTTTCGCGGATTGGTGGCGACGTTCCAGAACAAACCCGAGCTCGCCACACCGAACAACTTCGGCATGCCCGATCGACCTTCAGTCTGATTCTGGTTCTGGTTCCGAAGGATCCAGCAGCGGACTTGCATCTGAGTTGCCTGCGGGCAACCGAAAGTCAGGAACCGAGAATCCATCATCGGTTGGCAATTCCAAAGATGTTTGCTCTCGCGGCAACTGCACGCGCAACGCCACCGTGATGCCCGGGGCCACATCGACTTCGATTTCGCCACTCGGGTCGGACTCGCCATCCCAGTTCGCACGAAATACCGCGTGCCAGCGGCTGGGCGCATTTTCATCAGCATCAGCCAAGTACAGCGTTTCCCAACGATCAAACACCAGTCCCAGAACTTCGGGACCCCGAATCTCAGGAACCGGCGGTACGTCACCTTCACCCCCTTGACGAGCAACATGCACGGCAAAAAATGAGGGCATGCCCGGATCTGGCACAAAAAACGGGGCCACCGCCTCGGCACTCCAAGGCTTCAAACCGACCGCCCGCACAAAGAGTCGAACCGGCTCTTCAATGCCGTCAAGGAGCATGGTGAGTTTGGTCTTCTTTTCCCCGGCCGCCGTCAAATTCAGCACAATCGGGATTTCAAAAGATGCTCCGGGAGCAATGGCATCCTTGGGAAAATCAACGGTGGTGCAACCGCACCCTGGCCGAATGGCCGCGATCGAAATCGGAGAACGGCTTCGATTGGTCAGAACATAGGTGTGCTTCAGTTGAACCACGCCGGGCACATCGACGGGACCGAAGTCGTGGGAACGTTCACCAGAAATGGGAACCGATCCTTCCACCAGCCACCAGCCTGCTGCTGCCAAAACCCCAAGCACGATGCCAACTGTGATCAACTTCCGCATGCGGAGAGTTTAGTCCGTCAGACCAAGCTTTTGCCGGGCCAAGCGGTCGTGGCACGCGAGTTGGGCCTGGACTTCTTCCAAAGAATCGCCCCCAAACTTCTCTCGAAGCACACACGCAATCTCGAAAGCCACCACTTGTTCCATCACCACCGACGCCGCAGGCAAGGCGCACACGTCAGAACGCTCATAATCGCTGCTGAGCGCTTCACCCGTGCGAAGATCCACACTGGGCAAACCACGAAGCAAGGTCGAAATGGGCTTCATGGCACCTCGAACCACCACCGGCTGCCCGTTGGTCATGCCACCTTCGATACCACCGGCATTGTTGGATGCCCTTTGCGGGTACGCCCCTTTTTCCCCGGGAAGAATGGGGTCGTGCACCTGCGATCCTGGGCGCTCGGCCACGCCAAATCCCAAACCAACTTCAACGCCTTTGAAGGCTTGAATACCCAAGACCGCCGCGCCCAAGCGGGCATCCAAACGCGTGTGCCACTGGGCAAATGAACCCAAACCAATGGGACAACCAAAGACGTGCACTTCCGCGACACCCCCCACGGTGTCCTTGTCCACTTTGGCTTGGCGAATGCGATCGATCATTGCGGCCGAGGCTTGTTCATCTGGGCACGCCACGTTGCTGGCATCGCGGGCAGCAACGAAGTCTTTCAATCCGGCCGCACTTGGTTCGGCATCGGCGCGGACATCGAGCAGCGACCGCACAAAGCCCACCACTTCGATACCCAGTTCACGCAACATGCACCGTGCCAAAGCACCGGCGGCAGTGCGTGAAGCGGTTTCACGAGCACTGGCCCGCTCCAAGGTTTCGCGACAGTCGTTGCTGGCGGTCTTGATGGCACCTGCGAGGTCCGCATGACCGGGACGAGGTCGATGCACTGGAGGGGTGCGTTCCAAATCATCAAGACGCGAATCTCGGTTGGGGATCCGGATGGCGACCGGGGCGCCTGTGGTGTGCCCCAATCGGACACCACCGACCCACTCCGCAATATCCGTTTCGATGCGTTGCCGACCTCCCCGGCCATATCCACCTTGGCGACGCTTCAGGGCTTCATCCACAATCTCCGAACGAACCGGAACGCCCGCCGGAAGACCTTCGACGATGGTGGTCAATTGGGGCCCGTGGGATTCGCCCGCCGTGGTGTACCGAAGAGTTGCCATTGGCAACATCATCGGCATGTCAGGGGCCGATCCCAAATGGAATCAAGAATCATCCAAGACGGCCAGAGCGCCAGCCCCGGGTTCTTGGCCGGTCCAAAGGCGGCATTGGGCCGCGGCTTGCCGCTGGAACATTTCCAGACCGCCAACACTCAGCCCTCCGGCTTGGGAAAAAGCCTCTCTGAGTGGGGTGAATGCGGGCTCGTAGACGGTTTCCAGCAACACCGCCTTTCTCGGCAACATGGCGGGATCAATGGGGCAACCCTTCGGATCCGGCCCGGTCGACATGCCCACCGAAGTGCACTGGACCACCGCAGCGACGCTTCCAGGCTCAGTTACGACCTCGACCGGCCCCTCAAAAGACGCGGCCAGGGCCTCCGCTCGAGCCGCGGTCCGATTCATCACCCGCACTTCCGCGCCCAACCGCAGCAGGGCTGCGGTGGCGGCCCGGGCCACCCCGCCAGCACCCAGCACCAACGCCGACTGTCCCTGCAAGTTCACCCGCTCAGAGAGGGCTTCCTCGATCGCGGTGACATCCGTGTTGAACGCGTGCAACTGTCCCAAAGCATCCACCCGCAATGTGTTGGCCGCCCCGGACAGAAGCGTGGCGTCGTCGCAGACGCCTCCGCGTTCGGTGACAAATGAAGCCAACGTTTCCTTGTGAGGCAAGGTCACGGACAACCCGCGGAGATCAAGACCGGGGTGGGCCAGCCAAGCTTCCAAGGTGGCCACGAACGCCGTGGGATCTGGCGCAATGGGCAAAGGCAAATACACCGCGTTGCGTTGCTGTTCGGCGAACGCGTGGTTGTGAAATGCTGGGGACTTGGAATGTTCCACCGGCCATCCGGCCACGCCGTACACCTCGGTGTTCGTATCGATGGATCGAAAGCGGTAGAGATCCATCAACTGGGAAAGGGTGGGTTGCCCTGGTGCCGTTGCCGAATCCACATCCAAGGCCGCGAAGGTCAGGAAGCCGCCAAATTTCGGGGCCAAGACTCGGCTCGGCAAACCAAACGGCCCCATGCACAACGCCACGGTGGGCACGCCCAAAAGGCCCGGCAGCTCAAACGCCTCCAAACAATCTCGCAGACTTCGTGCAGTCCACGCGACTTTCACCACATCGGCATCCACCGCCATCGATGCCGTCCGGCTGGTCAAATCCTGGGGACGGCCCTCAAAGTCATGTTTGCTGAGCACCAACCGCGCGCGGTCCGGGCGAACCTGCTGAGGATGGTTCACCACCAACCGCACTTTCTGCCGGATGTTGGCGCTGCGCGACCAGGTCGCTTCTTCAAAATCCAAAAACTGAGGCGCCACCTCGGCCGTGCCCACCGCTTCGAGGAACGAAACCCGATCGGTTTCTTCGCCCCGCCACGATCCCCCTTCGGCGTCCGATCGACACGTCAGCAGTACCGGAAGCGGGCTTTCGTGGACCAACCGACGGGCCGCGGTCACGCCCTCGGCATGTTCGACCAACACATCGATGCGAAATTCCACCAAGTCCGCACCGCCCGACTTGGCCCTTTGGGCCTGCTCGAGCGCTGTCGCAACATCGCGGGGATCTTCAACTTCAATAGGAACCGCCACCAGTGTCATGTCACAAGATCGTACGATGAGTTCAATGTCAGAAGACAGCCAAGAACTCAATCTGGAGCTCTCCCGGACCGCTCGACTGATTCGTCGACACTGCGACGCGTTCCTTCGCTTCGATGAACACTTCCAACCGGTCCGCTACTGCCGAGCCACCGACGGCCGGCTGATCATTCCCGCCATGGCGGCCATGCAAATGGCCGAGGAACTGGTCTTGCACGTGCCCGACGCGACCGATCAGAGCCTCCAACTCATGGTGACCGGTGAGCCTTTTGCCGACCACGACCCCCTTGGCCGCGAAGCGGACCGATGGCGCATCCACTTCGGCGAGCCCGAAGACCTGCAATGGCTGGCCCTTGAACTCGATTTGGGCAAACGGGAAGGATTGGTCTTCGATGGCGAAGCCCTCCAAGAGCCCCACGCCTTCCCCGAGCAAGAACCCGCGTTGCTACGCGCGTCGCAGACCGAGCAGGAGTTCATCGAACAGCGTGTCGCAAGCTTGTTGGGGCATGCTCCAGAGGAAGCTCGACCGGTCGCCGCCGACCAACATGGACTGACGGTACGCGTCCGACTGGGCACGGTCCGTCTTGAATTCGACACCCCACAACACAATCCTGAGCCCTCCGCGTACCTCGAAGCCGTGCGCAACCTGCCGGAGACCCACCATGACGAACTGTCCAACTGAGTTGACCCGAAAGCGGCGTAAAGCCGTCCTCAAAGTGCTGGGAGACCGCATGGCCGTGGTGTTTGCCGGTGAAGGCGGGGCCGGACTGCATGGCGCGCCCTGGCGACCAAACCCTCACTTTGAATACCTCACTGGTCTTCGCGACGAACCCGGGGCCATCCTCCTCCTGGATCCCAGCCACCCGCAAAAAATGCGGCGTTGCATGCTCTTTCTGAAGCCACGTGATCCGGAAATGGAACGCTGGGACGGCGTTCGACCCACCATTGGAGGACCTCTCCGAGAACAATTGGGCTTCCCGTCGATTTTTCGAACCTCAACTTTTGGACGATGGGTCACCGAGGCTGCCAAACGCAATCGGGGCTTTGTGGCGCTGCACCCGCCGGCCTCTCCCGATGCCCCGCTGTCTCCTGACCTTGAGTTGTTTGGCAAAATCTCAGCCCGCATCCCGGGACGGACGACCGAAGAAGCGTTCGGATTGGTGCCCAACTTGCGGCACGCCAAAGACGAATGGGAAATCGATCGCACCCGCGCCGCAGCCGCGGCCACGGCTTCGGGCTACGCCGACGCTCTGCCATGGTTCCGAGATGGCGCCAATGAATCCGACATCCAGCGAGAGGTGGAGCACGGCTACCGCTGCCACGGGGCCGAAGGTCCCCACTACGGAACCATCGTGGGAGGTGGCGTCCGCGGCACGATGCTGCATTACATCAACAACGACCAACCTTTGATCGAAAACGATTTGGTGGTGTTGGACTCGGGCGCTCGGGTGGATGGGTACGGCGCAGATGTCACACGAACCATACCGGTGGGGGGAACCTTCACCCCTCGGGCCAAAGAGATCTACAACATCGTGCTTTCGGCACTGGACGCGGCGATCGCGGTGGTCAAACCTGGCGTGACGTTTGCTGAAATCGATGAAGCCGCCCGCAGCATCATCAAAGACGCGGGCTACGGCGAAACCTTCATTCACGGCATTGGCCACCACTTGGGATTGGAAGTGCACGATGACGGCGGAGAAGGACCGCTTCAAGAAGGCGCCATCATTACGGTGGAACCGGGCATTTATCTCGAGTCAGAAGGCTTGGGCTGTCGTATTGAGGACGACATCTTGGTCACCGCCGACGGGCATGAAAACCTCACCAAGATGATTCCTCGCACGGTGGAAGAAGTGGAGCAGGCCTTCGCCAATTCGAATTGATTACGCCTGCTCTCGCAAACGCTGGGTAAGACCGGTGGTACTCACTCCGGGAACCAAGGCGGCCAAATGCACCGGAATCTTGAGTTCATCCAGCAGGTCGATCTCAACCAGCTCTTCGCGCTGGTAATCCCCACCTTTGACATAGACGTCAGGTCGAACCTCACGAATCAGTTCATGGGCCGTGGACTCAGACAAAGGCACCACCACGTCCACACACGCCAACGCGGCCAGCAATGACGACCGATCCGCCCAGTGGTGCACCGGTCGATCGGGCCCTTTCAATTGTCGTATCGATTCATCGGTATTCAGACCAACCACGAGAACATCACCGAGTCGTGCGGCTTCCGTCAGCAAACTGACGTGCCCAGCATGCAACAGGTCGAAGCAGCCGTTGGTCAACACCACACGTCGCCCAAGCGCTTTCCAATGCGCAAGGCTTTCCGACAGATGTTCCCGAGAATCCACCCGATCGCTTCGATCAGATTTCAACTCCACCAATACCGTCGAAGTGGGCTGAGAAATATGTTGCGCCGCCGTGAGATTGGCCGCTTGTACACATTCCTCCCAAGATTTCCCCTGCCTCCGCTCGGCCGCAATGCCCGCGATGAATGCATCTCCGGCTCCGGCTGCGTCGGTCACTTTGACCGGCTTGGTTGGAAAAGACGAGGCCCCCTCGGGACCAGCCAAGACCGCACCTTCCACATCAAGGGTCACAACCGTGTGTGCAATTCCGGTGCACTCTGATACTGACTTGGCCAAGCGAACCGGATCACTGGCCGATTGCCCTGTGAGATGAATGGCCTCATCACGGTTGGGGCTGATCAAATCAGCGCCGGCATACATTTTGGGGGACGCAAACCGACTCGGGTCAACCAAGACCTCCGCAGCGCCTTGGCACGACACCATCAAGGATTCCTCGACGACCCCTTTTCCATAATCCGACACCACCACCGCGGAAGCGGAGTCTCGAACTTGGATGATGTGCTGTTCGAGTTCGGCTCGAAGTTCCAAAGGAAGTCGATCTTGGCTCTCGAGGTCCACCCGAAAGACCTTGGTGTTGCCGCGAGCGTGGGAGCCTTCAAAATGAGAACGCTTCACGGTGGTGGGACGATGGACATCCACCACCACCCCATCAACGCCGATGCCGTGTTCTTGGAGCAGCCCCAACAACTCCTGCCCAGCCGGATCATCACCGATCACCCCCACGATATGGACGGGCACGCCCAAGTCGACCAACACTCTGGCCACCCGGGCTGCCCCCCCGAGGGTCGACTCGCGCCGCTGCACACGAAACACCGGCGCCGCCGCGTCGGGACAGACCCGATCTCGACGACCAAAACACGCTTCATCAAGCATCAGGTCGCCGACCACCAAAACAGGATCGGGATCTCGTTCGGACATTGAACGGTGATCCTACTGCAGCACCGACAAGACCCGTTTCCGCAGGGCGGCCTCGCCCGAGGAAACCTCAAGCGCCACACGAGGAATCCACACGGGGACGGGCCATCCCTGCAAGCGGTCACCGAGCCGAGCCGCATCTTTCGCCGTCAACACCAGGGCATCGACCTCGGAAGACAACACGCGGAATTGATCCAGCCGGCCGGATGAGATGGGGTCGTGGTCGGCCAAAGGTGGCATCGCGGCCACAATCCCGCCCGCTTCGACCAAAGCCTCCCGGACCCGTTCCGGACGGGCGATCCCGGCCATCACCACACACCGCTTGCCTTGCACCGAGACCTCGTCGCCTTGGGGAGTGTGTACGCCTTGCCACACGGCCCTGACCTCGGCCAAAGCTGACTGGCCCGCGAGTTGGGCCGTGGCCATTTGGTCCTCTGGCCCCATGGGTCCAGAGATCACCCACGCATTCGCACGCTGCAATCCCGCTGCTGGTTCACGCAACCAGCCGGCGGGCAATGTCGTGGTCTGAGCAGGCGGTCGCGTCCCATCGACCAGGACCACGTCCAAATCTCGAGCCAATTGGGTGTGTTGAAAACCATCGTCCAGCACCACGCAATCAAAGGCCACCCCTTTACGCTGCGCTTTCTGAATCTCGAAGGCCCGATCAGGACCGGCCAAGACCGGTACGTCGGGGCAAGCCAACCGGTGCTCCCGAACTTCATCCGCCTCATTGGGGTTTGCCGCGCCGTACCCGCGCATGGCAATTGCCGGTTGGTGTCCTGCTTCTTGCAACCAGCCGACCAGCAACCGGACAAAAGGTGACTTTCCCGTGCCTCCAACCGCGAGGTTGCCCACCGAGATCACCGGAACATTCACCCGAACCGCCCGCTGCTGTTTGCGGCTGATCTGTCGGGCCGACAGCGGCCCGTACACCCATGAAAACGGATGGAGCAAGGCGGACCATGGGCCGGCAGGACCGTGGGTCATGGGTTGTTTTCCTTGGATGGTGCCAGTGCCATACCGGCCAGCATCGGCCCCAGCCGCTGCAAAGGCAAGCCCATCACGGTGGTAGGGTCGCCTTCGCAGGCAATGTCCCATCCGTCGTTGATGCGATCCGCAAGGTTGTATCCCCCAGCTCGCCCTTTCCAGCCATCGTTCTGCAAATAGCTTTCAATGGCCTCATCGGGGACCGATCCCCACTGGACGCGAGCAACGTCCACAAACGACTGCTCCTCGTCACGATCAAGATCGATCAAGCACACCCCAGTCACCACCGGATGGGTGGCCCCGCGGAAGGCCCGCAGCATGACGCGGGCATGATCTCGGTCACGCGGCTTGCCCAACACTTCACCTTGGTGGGTGCACACGGTGTCCCCGGCCAAGACCACCCCCCGAGCACCTTCGGCCCGCAGCGACTCCGCCACCGCGCGGGCTTTCCAACACGCCAGAGCCAATGTCCACTCTTCTGGACCCACATCACCAGGTGTGAGTTGACCGTCATCCAAATGGGGAGGACGGGCCGTGGCCGCATACCCCGCTTCTTGCAGCATGGCCCGGCGTTGCGGGGAACCTGAACCAAGCCACAGCCGGCGCGGCGTCATGGGGATCTCTTCCAGTCGGTCGAACACCATGTCCACCGACAACTGACGCATCCATCGATCATCGGTATGACGGTAACGCACATGGTACGGAACCCCGGCCGGACGAATGGATGCACCCGCCCCCCGCCACGGTCCGGTCAACGCAGGATCGGTGGGACCGAACAAACCCAAGGCCGCCACCCCAAAGCCCGATGCCATGTGCAGCGGTGCCGAATCCAAGCCGACCAAACGCGTGGCCCCGGCCACCAAGCCCATGGTCACACCCAAGGAAACGGCCCCCGCTGCCAAGTGGGCTGAGGACCCCAAGGCGTTCGCCAGGGCGACAAGGGTCGGGCGATCAGCTGGAGAACCAACCACCACGCAGGGGCCACCAATGGCTTGCCCAAGCTCAACCCAACGCTCAAGCGGCCAGCGTTTGGCCGCACCCCGGGTGGTGGGAGCCAGCACGTGATACCCGCCCGGGCTCAGTGATCTGGCTTCCCGCCACAACTTGGCTTCGTGGTGGGCGGAAGGAGAAAGAAACAGTTGCAAATCGGCTCGGGCCGGAATGCCGAGAGGCTGCAACAGACCCAACATGCGATCCACCGCATGGGTTCCTTTGGGAATGTCAACATGTTCGGTCAGCCCCCATCTCCCGCCTTCGCGAGCATCGGCAAAGCCAATCCGACGGGGCGCTCCGGTCCAATGGGCCGCCAGCCCACTCCGAAGGAGACCTTGGGCATCGAGCACCAGGTCGTAATGGGCCTCGCGAAGGGTACGCCGCAACATCCGGGCGGCCGCTCGGTGGCTTGATTTCCAAGGATGTCGCAATTGATCACGGTGAAAAGGCACCACGCCGTCCAGATCCGGGTGGGCCGAAATCGCCTCTTGCCAATCGCTTCGCACCAACCAATCGATGTGGGCATGGGGATACACCGCTCTCAGTGAACGGAGGAGGGGGACCGTGCGGCAGACGTCGCCCAAGGCACTGGGCCGAATCAGCAAGATGCGTTCCGGCGTATCGGTCACGAATTTGATTCTACGGCAACGAAACCGCCGTTCACCTTGACGGAAGCCGCCCGCAGGATGATGATTCCATATTCGTGACCGACCAAACTCCCAAACCTCCAACTGATTCCGACTCGTCTGGGACTTTCGCCCGGGCCGTGGAAAACAACCAAGCCATTCCTGGCTACGAGGTGCTTCGGAAGTTGGGGTCGGGCGCCATGGCGGCTGTCTACCTTGCCCGCCAAGTCAGTTTGGACCGTCTCGTGGCAATCAAAATTCTGCCCAGCCGGTTCAGCGCCAATACGGACTACATCAAGCGATTCAAACAAGAAGGCCAAGCCGCCGCCAAATTGAACCATCCCAACATCGTTGCCGCGGTGGACGTCGGCGCGGTGGGGAGACGCCACTACTTCGTCATGGAGTACGTCGACGGCACCGATGTCCATGAGCTCTTGAAAAAGAAAGGCAAACTCCCCGAACGACGAGCCTTGGAAATCATCCAAGAAATCGCCCTGGCGTTGCAACACGCCCACGGAAAGGGTTTCCTGCACCGCGACATCAAGCCCCGGAACATCATGATCACCAAAGCGGGGGTCGCAAAGCTGGCCGACCTTGGATTGGCCCGTCACGTGGATGACACCGAAACAGCGGAACTCGAGAAGAACAAAGCGTTCGGCACGCCGTTCTACATCTCTCCCGAGCAAATTCGCGGCAGGATGGATATCGCAGCACCAGCCGACATCTACGGCCTAGGCGCGACCTTCTATCACATGGTCACCGGCAAGGTGCCCTTCAAGGGAGCCAATCCCAAAGAGGTCATGAAGGCCCACCTCAAAGAAGATCTGGTGCCGCCAGACCACTTGAATTCCGAACTGAGTTCGGGGTGCGCGCAAATCATTGAGCACATGCTCGCCCGACGGGTCGAGGATCGGTACCACTCGGCCGATGATTTGCTTATTGATCTGGAACTGGTGATGCAGGACTTGCCGCCAAAATTCGCGAGATCTGTCATTGATGCTTCAGTTCTTGCTGAGACCGCCGCCGCCGCCGCCGCGGCCACCGCCATCCCCACCAAAGTAGGCAAGCCAAACGTTGAATCCACCCCCCCGACTTGGATGCTCGCCGCTTTGGTGGCCAGCCTGTTCGTGAACCTGCTGCTGTTCATCTTGTACTTGTTGAAATAACCCCCCCACTGCATTGGAGTCCGGATGGACCTTTACCTCGATAGTGCCGACCTCGATGAAATCCGTGCCGCCCGAGACTTGGGCGCTTTGGATGGTGTCACCACCAACCCGTCCATCATCGCGAAGGCAGGTGCGGACTTTCACGAACGCATGGCCGCCATTTGCGAGTTGTGCGAAGGACCAGTCTCCGCGGAAGTGACCGCCACCGAACACGATGCCATGCTCGAAGAAGCGGAACCTCTCTTGGAAATCGGTGAGCAGATTGTGATCAAACTTCCGTGCACCACCGATGGCATCCGAGCGTGCAACAGTTTGTCGAGCCGTGGCGTACGAACCAATCTGACGCTGTGCTTCCAACCTCTGCAAGCGCTCATGGCGGCCAAAGCCGGAGCATTCTTGATCAGCCCGTTTATTGGAAGACTTGATGACATCGGCCAAGACGGCATGGAACTGATTCAGCAAATTCGAACGGTGTACGACAACTACGGCTACGAGACCCAAGTCCTTGCTGCATCGATTCGACATCCCATGCACTTGGTGCAGTGCGCCCTCATCGGTGCTGATGTTGCAACCGTGCCTTTCAAAGTGATTGAAGGGATGATGAAGCACCCTCTGACCGATCAAGGTCTGGAGAAATTCTTGGCCGACTGGAAGAAGAGGGGCTGAGCCCAAAGCCGCCCCATCTCAGTTAATCACCACTGATTTCAACCATCACTTCGACCTCAACTGCTGTGCCCAGAGGCAAACTGGGACACCCCACGGCGGCCCGGGCATGCCGTCCGGCCTCGCCAAAGACGGAAAAGAAGAGGTCGCTGACCCCATTGGCCACGGTGGGCTGGGCGGTGAACTCTGGATCGGAGGCGACAAACACCCCCACCCGGACCACCCGGCTGACCCGATCGAGGTCACCCAAGTGGTGCTGAAGGGCCGACAAGGCGTTCAAACCGCACTGTTTGGCCCCTTCCACTGCATTTTCAAGAGAACACGTGCTGGGGACGGGACCCTCAGCGAGCAGGGATCCGTCGCAAAACGGCAGTTGACCGCTCACAATAAGCAAGTTTCCAGTTTGGGCAACTGGTACGTAGGAACCGGCGGGGGCGGCGGGGGCGGGAAGTTGCAAGCCAAGTTCTTGAATTCGGGCAGCGATGGCAGACATGTCATGATCCTTTTTGTGGTTGGAAGGGGGGCCAGAACGCCCCGTACCTTTGTAACTCCTTCACAATCGGTTAGCATCATCACTTATCTTTCTTGGTCGGGAGCGGGTGATTCCCATTTCCTGATACCGCTCTTTTGAGCACCATGTCCTCATCTCCCCCATTTGCGGGGAACCGCCGATTGGCGACCCGAGGCCCGACCGACATTTTGATACGGAATCTTCGGATTTCATTCCTTTTCGTCGGTTCGGTCCCTGGTTGACCGGCCATCCGCCTTGTTCCCCTCTTCGGAGACCTACGCCATGAAACGTACGCGTGGATTCACCCTCGTCGAGCTGCTCGTTGTGATCGCGATCATCGGGCTTCTCATCTCTTTGCTCCTCCCAGCCCTCGCCTCAGCGCGACGGAACGCCCAGTCCACCCAAGACGGCAACCAAGTGAAGCAAATTCACGGTTCCATGTTGTCCTTCGCGGACGACGAAACCTTGCCCACCCCCGGCCTCATCAACCGGCGTGCCGACCGCTTCACCAACCGTCAAAACCCTGGTGCTGGTCCCGAGCAAACTCGTCGCAACATCACCAGCGCGCTGTACTCCGCCCTGGTCGCCAAGCGTGCGTTCAACACCGACATCTTGGTGTCCGCCGTGGAAACCAACCCTTACATCGGCGAATACTTGAACTACAACTATGACGCCTACAAGCCCATGGCCGACACCTATTGGGACGGCGATGTTGCTGAATCTGGTGCCGATGCTGTGTCCTTGCCGGCCGATACCGACGAGACCATCTTCCAAGCCAACTTGTCCACGGCGGCCTATCGCAACAACACCACCAATGGCGAGTTCCTCTGCAACACCTCGTACTACCACATGCACCTCATCGGCCTTCGCAAGAAGACCAAGTGGCGCACCAGTGCAACCTCTACCGACGCCTTGCTCGCCAACCGGGCCCCAACCCACGACCCAAATACCGCGGCAAACGACTGCCAAATGAACGGCATGACCATCGAGGACTACGAACAGTCCTGGACCCTCGGCTTCCACGGTGCGGCCGAACAATGGGAAGGTCACGTGGTCTACGGAGACAACCACATCGAACGTGTCCAGGACTTCTTTGCCTCGCAGTACGAGCCACAAGATCAAGTCCAGTGCTTCTCTGACCTTGGCGTGAAGAAGGACAACATCTATGCCGGTGAGTTCAAAGATGTTGGCAACTCGGTCTTCCGAGGTGGCGACTGCTACTTGGGCATGATGCGAACCAACTTCAACAACTTTGCCCAGATTTATACTGAGTCCCTTTCGGACTGATCTCAACCCAAAGGAGATATCAACGATGCAACGCAAACGCGGATTTACCCTCATCGAGCTCCTCGTGGTCATGGCGATCATCGCGGTTCTCATCAGCCTTCTGCTTCCCGCTTTGAACTCCGCCCGCCGCAAGGCTCGCGAAACCAAAGACCGAACCCAACTCAGCCAAATCCACAAGGCTTGGTTTGCATGGGCTTCGGACCAGAAGGGCCGTCTTCCCACGCCTGGCTTGGTCTACCGTCAGCAAATCAATGGTGTGTTCATTCAGGGCCGTGGCGCCGAACGCAACGACCTGAACACCACCGCCAACATGCACTCCGTGCTGGTCGCTGAAAACTACTACGACACCGAGATCTTGGTTTCACCCACTGAACAAAACGCAAACGTCATCGTCAAGGACGATTACAACTACGCGGTTCTCAATCCAAACCCCAGTGGCACCGGCCCCATCTTCTGGGACCCCTCGATGGCCGCCAACTTGGACAGTGAGTGCAACATTTCGTACGCCTCGACCCCAATCATGGGTAAGCGGCAGCGACAAAAATGGAAAGACACCGGTGATTCAAACTTCTGCATCATCGGCACCCGTGGCCCTTGTTTGGGCTGGGGCCCTGGCGCACCTGGTGCGGTTCCTGAAGAGGACCTGACCTACGAACTGCTCGGTCCTGACAGCAAGTGGTCTGGCAACTTGTGCTTCAACGACGGCCACATCAACCGCGTTGATACTTTTGTCCCTGACGAACTGCAGGCCAGTGGCATTCAGGGTTTCGACTGTATCTTTGTCAATGATGGCATCGGTTCCAGCACAGGTATGAATGGCCTCGACTCTGTCATTGGCATCGTCCGCTCCAACCAAGGCAGTGTCAACGCTGCTCCGATCGGGAACAACCTTCTCGATCGGGAGTCGACTCCTGCGGAATCGGTCACTGAAGAAACGCTCTTCACCTTTGACGCACCCTGCGGCTAAGGCCAGATCAACCTTGTGAACGTTCAAGCGGCTCCCTTCGGGGAG
>NHCD02000026.1 GCA_002168105.2 Phycisphaera sp. TMED24 | reverse complement strand
CTTTGTTAGACTTCCGGATCACGTTGTCTGCGATGCTTGGTGTCATGTCTGTTGGAACAAGGTCAATGTATGGTTTTGGGTCTTGACAGTGTCCGCTTTTGCCTTTGGTGCAATTGCCTTTCCGGGCTATTGGGTAGCTGGTGATGGGACAATTGCCTTTACAGATCTCTTGTTCCTGTTAACAGACTTTGGTCCATGTCCTGAACAAGAAACTGACCCATGTCCGTCTGACATCAACCGCGACGGAGAAGTAGGATTTCCCGATCTATTGATGATTCTTAACAAATTCGGGGGGAATTGCTTTGACTAATCTACGAGGCTCTGGATCGCGTCTTCCACTTGTTGCTTGGAGGCTGACCCTATCTCCCCGCTCGAAGAGGAATAGTTCTAGCGAATCAATTAGGAATTTTGGTGCTGGTGCAAGTCCTGCATAATCACCACAAAATTTTGGGTTGAGAGTTGGTTTCCATCAAAGCCCTCCCAGCAGCCGCAAAACAATCGGGAACATCGTCAACAAAGTGATGAAGACAATGACCTGACGCATCTTTTTCTGCAAGGCCAAGTCTTCGGGCGGCTTGTGCAAGGTGCGGCCGGTGATCCAAGCAAAGCACTTGGGGCAGGCATCCGCGTCGTCGTAGACCTCCGCCCCGCACTCGGGGCAATAGCCCGTGGTGTCCGCTTCGGAACCGAAGCGGCGGAGGTCGTCCAAGCTGGGGCCTTCGTCACGACGGGGCATGCCACGACTGTAGTCCGAAGGCTCTTGTGGAGTCCAAAGGCACCTCGCCAACAAAAATCCCCCGCGATCTCTCGCGGGGGATGGAAGATTTTGAACGAGCCTTTGAAGGGGCTAAGGGGCTTATTCGCCAGGGATCCCACGCTCGGGGTTGCCGCGGCGATTTCGCATCTCACGCATTGCATTTTCCCGTTCGGAGGCGTCCAGTTCACCGTCGCCATTGCTGTCAAAGCGCTCGATGATGCGTTGCCGCATGTCGCCGCGTTGCTCGTCGTTGCGCGGTCCGCCGCGGCGGTCACCGGCCCGGGGAAGCTGGGCAATTTCCTCGGGGGTCAGCATGCCTTCCAAGGTCTCGCGTGAATCCGCTTCAAGCTCACGAAGACGCTCACGGATTTCGTCGAGTTCGGTGGGATCACGATCGCTGCGTTGACGCTCGCCATTCATGCGGTCTCGCATCTGGTTGAAGCGTTCTTCGAATTGCTCAAGTTCCTGCTTGAGGGTGGCGTCGCGTGCTTCCTCGTGGAGCTCAGCAAGTTGGGCCAGGAAGTCGGTTTCCAATCGGTCGACGGTTTCGAGCACCAAGGGGTCGATGCCTTCGATTTTTCGCACGGCATCCAGTGCCCGTTCGAAGCTGGTTTGTCGGTACACACGAGGGAAGGCTTTCTTCCAGGCGGCCAAACGGAACTCGTCGCCTTGTTCACCGAGCAATGAACCGATGCTGTCGATGGCTTCGAGGTTCGCATCACGGACGTCACGGCGGACCTTTGATTCGGTTCGGGCGGCATCGCGGGCGGCCTTGTCGTCGTTGTCGAGGGTGGCCACCAGCGCGTCCAGATCGATTTCCATCATGGTGTTGTCGCGATCGATGAGATTT
This sequence comes from Phycisphaera sp. TMED24, assembly GCA_002168105.2. Lineage (GTDB taxonomy): Bacteria > Planctomycetota > Phycisphaerae > Phycisphaerales > SM1A02 > UBA8653. The sequence continues at coordinate 54,446 of NHCD02000026.1, read as the reverse complement.
TTGTCGAGTTCGATTTCCCATGCCAGGAGCGCTTCGGCGGCGGCTTCAGAAGCTTCAAACTCCCGCACGACGGTGTTGACGTCCAGCGACTCACCGGACAGCACGCCACGGGGCAAGGCCCGGTCACGCCGAACCTGGCGACGGAACGGATCCCACAGGGTGAGCTGTTCTTCACTCAAGATCACTTGCAGTGACTCGGTGAATTCGGCTTCGAGGCTGGCCCGTTTGCGGAGCCACTCTTTGCGCAACGCACTGGCCTGGCGAGCGATTTCGGCAATTTGATCTTGCTCGGGCATCCGCTCCATCCGCATCTCTTGGAACTTGGCTCGCATGGCTTCAATTTCAGAACGGAGTTCTTCGAGTTCCGCGGCTTCGGCGTCCACCAACTCTCGGTTGCCCGACATCATCATCCGCATGGCTCGCATTTTCTCTCGAAGTTCGGTGCCCATGCTCCGCATCTCTTCTTGTTCTTCGGCGCTGGGCTCCGGTGGGCGGTTGGCGTCCCGGAGCTCACGCAACTTGGCTTGGATTTCTTCTCGAGCTTTCTGGAAGCCTTCTTCGTAATCGGCGAGGAACGCTTCGACCATGGGAAGCTGTTCGTCGGCCACCAGCAACATGTCGTCGACCAGCCGAAGATCACGCCGCAGGAAATCGGGCTCGGTGCTCCAGCGGGGGAGTCCGCCAAACATGCCACCGGCGCCGCGGTCGCGGCCGTTCCCACGCACTTCGCCGCGTTGCACGCCTCCGAAGGGTCGGGCCTCGCCCTCACCTTGACCGCCACGGCGGCCTTCGGCCCCGCGTTCTCGTTGGCCGCGCTGACCGCGTTGACCACGTTCTCCACGTTCTCCACGGAATCCGGGGCGATCGCCTCGGGGTTCCTCTTGGGCGAGGGTGGGGGCCGCAAAAAGGGCCGTACAGGCCAACAAAAGTCCGGAACGAAGGTTGGTGCGCATACTGGATTCCTTAAAAAGGTTTCGGGAAAGTCCCGAACCAATCATCGTACGAGATCCCCCCTCGGCTCCATCCCCCAAAAGTTGGGTTATCCGCCTTCGAGGGTCTCGGCGGGGGTATCCACTCGGTTGGCGAGTTGGGCCAGCCCAGCGTGCTCGGGTGCGTCGAGCTCGGGATCGTCGCTGATCCGGGTGGCGGCCTCCTCGCGGGACTGTTCCAAGAGTTCTTCATCTCCCGGCAGTCGGGCAAATTGGAGCCGGGCCAATCCCGATTGTCGTTCCCCGACCACTTCGCCGGGCCCCCGCAGACGNAGGTCTTCCTCGGCGATCACAAATCCGTCGGTGGTGCCCACCACGGCATCGAGCCGGGCTTGGCCGTCTTCGGTGGCAGGATCGGCGACCACGACGCACGTGGAGGCGGCGGCCCCGCGGCCGACCCGGCCTCGAAGTTGGTGAAGTTGGGCCAGTCCGAAGCGGTCGGCCCCCAAGATCACCATCAAGCTGGCGTTGGGCACATCCACGCCCACCTCGATCACGGTGGTCGCCACCAGCACACGCAGGGTGCCGTCCCGGAAGGCGGCCATGGTGTCGTCTCGGGTTGCCCGGTCGAGGCGGCCGTGCACCACACCGAAGGGGACATCCGCCAGAGGTCCTTGTTGGAGACGAGGCACCAGTTCTTCCAAGTTGGGATCGCCGCGTTCGCCAGGTTCAATCGCCGGCACCACGATGTACGCCTGTTCGCCCTCTCGGACCCGCTCACCCACCCGGGCCAAGGCGGCGTCCATTTTGCTGGCGTGCATGGCTACGGTGCGGATGGGGGTTCGACCGGGGGGCAGCTCATCCAAAATAGAAACGTCAAGGTCGCCGTAGTGGGTGAGGGCCAGCGATCGGGGGATGGGCGTGGCCGTCATCACCAAGAGGTGGGGTGTTCGCACTTCGGCTCGGCGCAAGAGCGCACGTTGACGCACGCCAAATCGATGCTGCTCGTCCACCACGACCAGTCCTGCATCTTGCAGGCCCAGATGTTCGGACAGCAGCGCTTGGGTCCCCACGAACAAGTCGGCGTGTCCGGCCGCCGCCGCATCAGCCGCCGTCCGACGTTCCGCCGCCGAGCGGGAACCTGTGCACAAATGCACGGTGAAGCGATCGCCCAGAAGACCGGTCAAGGTCCGGTGGTGTTGCTCAGCCAAAAGTTCGGTGGGGGCCATGAACGCCGCGGGTAGACCGTGACGCAAGCATTGCAACAGGGCGGCCAAGGCGACCGCGGTCTTGCCGGCCCCAACATCACCTTGCAAGAGCCGGTGCATGGGAACCGGTCGCTCGAGATCTTGGCGGATATCCCCAATGGCTCGCGTTTGGGCTCCCGTCAAGGCAAAGGGAAGGAGGTCCTGAAGTTCGGTATTGAGCGTGTCGTTGGTCGCCAATTCGGTGGCGGGTTTGGCGGTGCGGATGCCGTAACGCCGGCGTGCCACCACCAACTGCAAGCCCAACAACTCATCAAACGCCAGACGACGGCGGGCNGATTCGATTTCAGCTTCGTCGCTTGGCTGGTGCAACTGGCGGATGGCGGCTTGAAGGGTGAGCAGGNTCCAACGCTGCCGGGTGGTCTCGGGGAGGGGGTCCACCATGGCCGGGACCACCTCGTTGATGAGACTGCGAATGCGGTCGTGCAAGAAACGGGGTGGGATGCCTTCGGTGGCAGGGTAGACCGGACGCAAGGGCGCAGAGGGATCGGTGGTTGTGGCTTCGTCATGCACCGACCAACCTGGGTTGGTCAAGATCATGGTGCGACCTTGCATCGTGGCCTTGCCTTCGATCCGAACCCTCAGGCCGGGCACGATTTTATTTTGCAACCAGACGCCACCAAACCACCGCAATTGCGCGGTTCCCGATTCATCGGAAAGAACCGCTTCAAAGCGNGGGCGTCCGGCGCGAACCGCACGGGCCCGTTCAATCTCGCCGTGGAGGATCAAGACCGCTTTGGGGTCGGCCGCGGCGGTGGCTTTGGCTTCCTCGATGGTGGCCAAATCCACTTGCCGTTCCCAACGCAAAGGGCGGTGCCGCATCAGGTCCTCAACCGTCCGCAGACCAAGGGCGGCCAGACGTTCTGCACGGACCGAGCCAATCCCGGGCAGGGTGGACAAGGCGGCGTTGGGGGCAGGTGCAGGAAGTGAACNGGTGATGCTTCCGAGGGTAGCATCCTCCTCGTGGACGATGCGACGCCCAGACCCCTTGAAGTGGAAGACGCCTGTTCGGATGTCAAGGCTCACCTGAAAGGCCGTGGACCCATCACGGTCCGGGGAGAGATGACCAATTGGCGGGGACCCCACACCAGTGGGCACTGGTACTTCGCCCTCTCCGATCCCCGCCCGGGAAAGAAGGCAATGGTCGATGCCAAAGCGTGGCGTTCCACCGCGGGCCGCATCGGATTCGTACCCGAGCCTGGTGATGTGGTGATTGTCTCTGGCACGTGGGACTTCTACGCCCCGACCGGACGCGCGAGTTTGATTGTGGATCGGATGAAACGCGCTGAAGGCGGCGAAAGTTTGCTGCTGCGATTGGCTCAACTTCGAGAGCGCCTGCAAAAGGAGGGGCTNTTTGATCCGGATCAAAAGCAAGAATTGCCGTTCTTTNCCCGCCGCATCGCCGTCCTGACGGCCGAAGGCTCGGCGGCCTTGACCGACGTTCAACGAACCGCTGCTCTGCGGTGTCCTGCCACCGAGTTGCTGCTGCATCACATTCCNGTGCAAGGCGATGACGCCGCGCCGCGCATTGCCGAAGCCATTGCGGCGGTGGATGCGGAATCAGAGCGGCTGGGCATCGAAGCCATCTTGGTCACCCGCGGTGGTGGATCGATGGAAGATCTTTGGTGCTTCAATGATGAAGCTGTGGTCCGGGCGGTCGCGAAGTGCCAGCTCCCCGTGGTTAGCGCGATTGGGCACGAACGAGATGAGAGTTTGATTGATCTCGTGGCCGATGTGCGGGCCAGTACGCCCACCCAAGCCATCATGAAGTTGCTTCCGGATCGTGAGGAGGAACTGGAGATGTTGGCGGAACGGGCCGCACGCCTGCAGTCGGTCGCCCACCGAAGCATTGAACGCCGCCGCTTGGTGTTGCAGCGTCTGGAGCGTGCGGTGCAGGCCCATCATCCTCAGCGTGCCTTGGCGGCGCAACAAGAAAAGCTGGNGCAACTCCGAACCAGGCTTCGTCAACACGCCATGAGCGAGGTGACGTCGCGGCAAAGTCGTTTGGAAACCGTGATGACGCGTCTGCGTCATGCTCGGCCCTTGGACAAGGCCCAAACCAAACTTGCACCGTTGCCACTTCGCCTGCGCCGCGCGGNCCAAGTGGCCCAGGACCGCCGCCGCAAACAATGGACCAGCTTGGAAGCCCAACTTCGAGTGCTTTCGCACCGCCGCACCCTCGAGCGCGGTTTTGCCCTGGTTCACGGGGCGGATGGGTTGGTTCGCGACCCATCTCAGATCAAACCAGACGAACGATTGCGTTTGGAGTTGGCCGAAGGTGACCTCACCGTTCGGCCGGAGGTAGATTGACGTTATGGCTAAAGCATTGCCTGATCCTGAAGAACTGACCTACGAAGAAGCTTTGGAAGCGCTGGAAGCCATTGTGCAGCGGGCTGAATCAGGGGAGTTGCCCCTCGAGGAAGCCATGGCCGAACACGCCCGAGGTGAAGCCCTGCTCAAACGGTGCCGCGCCCTGCTGGACGGTGCAGAGACGCAGCTTCGTTCCTTTGACCAATCGGCAACCGATGCTTCGGACGAAGACTCCGCGTGAGTCCCGAGACCCAACTGTTTTTGTTGGAGCATGGCGGCCCGATGGTGNTGCTGCTTCTGCTTGGTGGGTCTATGGGTTCTTTTCTCAATGTGGTGGTCGATCGTGGCAGCCGCGGGGTTAGCATCGTGCGTCCGGGCAGCCAATGTCCCAATTGTGGTTTGCGACTTCGCTTTGGCCGTGAGAATCTGCCTTTGCTGGGTTGGCTGCTCTTGCGAGGACGATGCCGTCAATGTCGGCTCTCCATTCCTCTTCGTTATGTGCTGATGGAGTGGGGGGTCGCCTTCGCCTTTGTCGGCGTGTACCAACTCGCCTTCGATCCCTTGGATTGCGGAGGGACCATGGATCCATGGCTCGAGGCCACCGGTGGTCGCGAGGGGGCGTTCTTTTTTCTGGGTGTGCTCGCGCTGATGTCGGGCTTCTTTGCCGCGGGAGTCATTGACTTCCGCACGTACCACATTCCCATGTGGATTACCACGGCTCTTGCGCTGAGCATGCCCTTGTTCTTGTTGGCCCAAGGGCTGGTGGAGGCACGGCCAATTGGTGGACGACTGCTTCCCGTTCCTCTGCCCGGATGGGTCGGGGTGGGGGCCGCCATGGGAGGGGCTTTGGGCGCGCTTNTGGCAAATGGGTTGTTGTGGCGTGGTGTGCTCCCGGCCTCCTTTGCTGATTACGACGAGTACGTTGAGGACGGGGCTGTCTTGGCGGAATACCCTCATGCCCGGCGGGAGATGGGCAAGGAACTGGTGTTCTGCTCGATCATCGTTGCAGGCTTCGCGATCGGCGGCCTCCTGACGCAATCATTCCAGCATTCGGGGGATCCCCCGGTTTGGCTGGCGGCGGTNTCATCGGGGGTGATCGGTTGGGCTTCGGGAGCGGCGGTGGTGTGGTTGGTTCGAATTGCCGGAACACTCTGGCTTGGACAAGAAGCCATGGGGCTCGGGGATGTGCATCTCATGGGTGGGGCTGGCGCGTTGCTGGGCTGGTTTGCCCCCCTTCTTGCCTTCGCTTTGGCCCCATTTGTTGCCCTGTGTTGGTTGAGCGGCTTGGCGGTGGTCCAAAAATGCCGCGGACGCTGGTCGGGGGAGTTGCCGCCCATGCCGTTCGGTCCGCATTTGGCCATTGCCACCATGGCGGTGGTCTTGGGATACCGGCCGATCCAAGCCGCATGGGAAGCGTGGTTTGGTGAAGTCTTGCCTTGGCCGCAGTGAAGTTGTCCACACCACGGCAAAAGCCTGCGGGGCGCGATATTCTCGCAATCCAAGAAGGAATAATTATGTTCAANATCCGCCCTGTTCTGCTGTTCTGTGCCGCTTCTGCCCTCCTTGCTGGATGCAAGACCAATGAAGAAATGATGGCTCGTTACGAAGAAGAAAATTTGGCCCTTCGTGGTGAACTCACCATGAAAGACGATGCCATCTCATCTTTGGAAGGTCAGCTGATGAACTGCGAGTCCATGAGTGCTGATCTCGAAGAGCAGTTGGCTTCGTCCAGCTTCACGCCCAGCGAAGATGGCCTCGATCCTTTCGGAGGCCTGGCTGGTGTGACCACCGAATACGAAGCTGGCGGTGTGGTGACCGCGAACGTGGAAGGTGACTTCCTCTTCTCCAGCGGACGTTCCATGTTGAAGAATTCTGCCAAATCTTCTCTGAACGGTGTGGCCGACCAGTTGAAAGGCGAGTTCTCCGGTCAGACCATCCGGATTGTTGGTCACACCGACATCGATCCCATCAAGAAGAGTGGCCACAAGAGCAACCACCACCTTGGCTTCGAGCGTGCCTACGCCGTCATGAAGTACTTGGTGAGCCGCGGCGTGCCGGAGTCCAGCATTGAAGTGTGCTCCTACGGCCCGAACGATCCCAAGTCGTCGAAGTCCACCAGCCGCCGGGTTGAAATCTCGGTCGTGACCGACTGATCTGCACTGGGTTGACATTCTTCGTCAACGCCACTGATCTCAAGCATGCAACCAGCCTCATGGCTGGTTGCATTTTTAATAAGAGCAATGACCAACCAATCTGAAGACAACGTTCGGCTGCCTCGGCTGACCTCGAATCCATACGTCCGTTGCGATCGAGATCTTCGTGCTCACCCCGCTTCGCAGGTGTACTGGCTGAACGTCTTTCGAGAATCGCTTCGCACCCATTTCGAGTGTGGCGGCCTGACTGACCCAGATCGAATGGGGGCTGGGGTGGCGGCCATGGAGTCCGTGCTGGAAGCGATCTTGGATGGCGAGGGCAGGTTCGACACCATCGACCTTGATCTTGCCCGTCAAGCCGGTCTGCACGCAGCAGAGTTGCCCGATGCATACGCCGACTTGAAGAGTGCGGCCAATGACGCAGCCTTCGATGCGCTCCCTGAGGTGCTCCATCGTCTCGACGCCGCACCGGCCGACCAGCGATGGGCTTTGGTCTTCCGAGAGATGCTCGCTGGCAATTGGTTTGACATGGGCACCGTCGAGTTGGTTGAAGCTTGGCGGGCTGCGGGTGGTGATGTTCTGCAGGGGCACGAGCGGGTCCCAGAACGCCCATGGCGCTGGGATGACGTAGAAGCTTTCGTAGANGCGGTGGTNCTCGACGATTCCCCGGTNGTGATNCTGCTCGACAACGCCGGGCCAGACACTATTTTCGGGGCTTTTTCTTTCGCGCGGGAGTTGCTTCGATTGGGGCGTGAGGTTCGTCTTGCGGCCAACGATGGACCCGCGCTGAATGATGTCCAGGTGCATGATCTCCGGGAGCTCATCGCCCGGGCCGCTCAGGTGGACGTCATTTTTGGTGAGTTGGAACAAGGCATTGTGAACACGGGCTCATCGATGCCATTGCTTGATTTGTCCAANATCTCGGTGGCCTTGGCCAACGCGACCCAAGATGCGGGCTTGTTGGTGTTTTGCGGCATGGGGCGAGGACTGGAGAGCAACTGGACGGCTTCGTTTGACCTTCCAGTGCTCCGTGTGGCCTCGGTAAAAAATCCCGATGTGGCGGATTTGATCGGAGCCAATCTTGGCGATGGGGTTGTTCGCTTCGAGATGCCCGCTCCAAGTACAATTGATCACCATGACTGATCAACGAAATCCCGCGGACATGACCGGCACCAACGCTCTGGTGGTGGGCATCGCCAATGAGCACTCATACGCTTTTCACATTGCCAAAAGCTTGAAAGAAGCAGGAGCCAATCTTCTGTTCACGCATTTGCCCGGAGANAAAATGGAACGGCGTGTGCGTAAGGCGGTGGACGCCCTGGGTATTGAAGATCCTTGGTTGATGCCACTCGACGCGGCATCGGATGACGATCTGGATGCCGTCTTCGCCAAGGTGGGCGCTGATTTCGGCCGTCTTGACGTGCTGGTTCACTCCATTGCGTTTGCGGACAAGGATTACCTCAAGGAAGGTCGGTTCACCGAGACGCCGCGAGATGTCTTTACGCAAGCCTGTGACATCAGCGCGTTCACCAAAATTGCCATGGCGCACCGGGCCAAACCACTCATGACCAATGGGGGGTCGATTTTGTCGCTTTCGTACTACGGTGCCGAGCGGGCCGTGCCGGGATACAACGTCATGGGAGTTGCCAAGGCCGCGCTGGAAAGTGCGACTCGGTACCTGGCCGCCGAGCTGGGCCCCAATGACATTCGTGTGAATAGCATTTCTGGGGGGCCGCTCAAAACCTTGAGCGCGATGGCTGTGGGCGGCTTCAGCTCGATACTCGCAAACATCGAAGAGCACGGACCCTTGCGTCGCAACGTGACCGGTCAAGACGTGGGCGAGACCGCCCGGTACCTGCTTTCGGATATGGGGCGTGGCGTGACCGGCCAGATCATTCGTGTCGACTGTGGCACCAGCGCGGTGGCGGGTCTCGGCTNATCAGAGACCTTGGGTGGCTCGAACCGCGGGGTACCACCACGGCCCTTGGTGCTGCAGATCTTCGTCGCAAAGCAATCGCTTTCGAATGGCAACGGCCAGTTCTTGAAAGGTCTCTTCTTGGGGCACACTCAGTGAGAGTTCGCTCTCGGGATGGATGCCTCGGTCGCTTTGCAGCCCAACCTTGAGAGTCAGATTGTCTGGGGGTGCGGGCAGAAATGCTTGGTCTGGATTGGCCACCAAAAGAACCAAGTCTGCGTTCCGAAAAAGCTCGGACTGGTGGCGAATGGCGTCGNCTTCGAGTCCAGAACTCTCCCGAACTCCGGCGGTGTCCACCAGCCGAACCACCAAGCCATCGGCCAGCCATTGTTGTTCCAAATGATCTCGGGTTGTTCCGGCCACATCATCAACGAGGGCGAGTTGTTGGTCCGCCAGTGCATTGAAGAGGGTGCTCTTTCCCGCATTGGGCGGTCCAAAGATGGCCACCGTGGGGGGAGACAGCAGGACATCAAGTCGACGTGAGCGTTCGAGGTCTTTTGGGCTCGGAAGAGGAGCGTCGTCATGGCGGACGCCACGGGTCAGCAGCAGGTCCACCGCGGCCGGACTCGTCGCGAGGGCCAGCGTGGCCAGCAGCAACGACTCCGTGGGGCCGCCTGCTTCCGGGAAGGCAGCCGCCCGTTGGGTGGTGTCGGCACCTTGAGCGATCAATGCTTCGACCAACATCCTCACCACCATGGGGCCGGCATGGGGAAAGCAGAACGCACCATCTTCCGCGAACCGGTACACCAATCCATCGTCGAAGTCCCCGAAGGATTCACGCCGCAACTGTCCGACAGGTGCCGGTTGGCGTCCCAGGATGGGCGTCAGCAGAGCATCGAGGTCGCCGACCACTTCCACCAGCCCGATGGCACCGGCCGTGCGTGGGGTCCGGACGNTTACCGTATTCATTCGTCTTCTGCGGCCTCAGCTTGTTGAACGGCTTCCAGCATTCCGCGGAGCACCAAATCTGGAACCACCCGGTCCACAATTTCGGCCCCGTCGAGCAGGGCCGCGGCGTCTCCTCCGGTGGCGAGGACTTTGGGCCACGCGCCATACGCCAAGGCGTAGCGTTCGATCGCTTGGCTGATCAATCCTCGTGCGGCCAAATGCACTCCCAGACGCATGGCGGATTCGGTGTCNGCGCCAAANGGTTCGTCGTCACTCGGAGATTGAAAAGCGATGCTGGGAAGGGCATCGGTCCCTTCTGACAACGCATGCAACATCAGGCCCAGTCCTGGGGCGATCGCGCCGCCGTGGAAGGTTCCTTCGCCATCCACAAAATCGACCGTGATGGCGGTCCCGGCATCCACGATGATGACGGCCTGCTTGGTCAGAGTCCAAGCTCCGGCCGCCGCCAGAAGACGGTCCACTCCGGGGGTGGCACCTTCGGCAAGTTGTCGACCAATGGGCGCGGCNAGGTCGTCTTCGATGCGCAGTTGAGGGCCGGCCAGCTTGGACAACTCTGCCGCCAGACGTTTGGTCTCTTCGGCGTGCACCCCGGCCAAGACGACCGTAGCTTCGGCATCAAGTTTCCCTGCGATTTCGATCAGTCGATCGACCGCTTCCGGGCTGTGTTTGATGCGTTCCATCCCTTCAAGAACGCCTCCGGGAGCNGGGGCGGCGGTGATGGAGGTGTTGCCAACTGAAACGAGGAGTAGGTCGCGATTTGTGGACATCGGGACACAGTACCGCGTCCGCGAGTAATCTTCCNTGCGCCCATGACTGGTGGAATGGCCAACATGATCGATGGACGGGCTNTGGCGGCCGAAGAACGCCGGGTTCTGGGGGATCGTGTGGCCTCTTTGGCCGNGCAAGGTCGCCAAGTTCGCTTGGACGCCATCCTGACCGAGGGTGATGCGGGGGCCGAAATCTACGCCCAGCGGCAACGGGCGGGGGCCGAGCAACTGGGCATCCAGTTTCACTTGCACACCATCCCCCAAGATGCGGATGAAGCCACCGTGCTTGCCTGCATCCAAGGACTGAACGCCAATCCGCAGGTCCATGCCATGATGATGTTTTTGCCCCTGCCTGAGGGGGTGGAACCGGAACGGATCCAAGCGGCCATTGATCCTCACAAAGATGTCGAAGGCGTCAATCCTGCCAACATCGGCAACGCGGTCTTCGGCCGGCGTTCGCTGGTGCCTTGTACCGCTCTGGCGGTTCGTCACATGCTGGAACGCCGCGGCGTCGATTTGTGTGGCGTGCGGTGCCTCGTGGTTGGCCAATCCAACATCGTGGGAAAACCGATTGCGTTGTTGTTGATGCGATCCGAAGCCACGGTTTTCAGCGTNAACCGGTTCACCAAAGACTTGCCTGATTTGGCACGGACGTGTGACGTGGTGATTTCAGCAGCCGGAGTCCCCGGTTTGGTGACCCCAGAATGGATCAAGCCGGGGGCGACCGTGATTGATGTCGGCATCAACCGCATCCAAGGTCCCGATGGCAAATCCCACGTGGTGGGGGACGTCGAGACCACGGAAGTTGCTGAGGTAGCCGGAGCCATTTCACCCGTTCCAGGTGGAGTAGGACCGGTGACGGTGGCCATGCTGCTCCGCAATGTTGTGGAGTCGGCCGAACAGGCNGCAGGGGNCTGAGGGGTTCAAGGCGCTGTCGTGGCATCGGCAGGCGACGCGCCCAATTCAATCCATCCGCTGGCCCAAGCGGTGGCCACGACCACGGTCAACCCAAGCCGATACCANCCGAATGGAGCCAACCCTCGATTTGTGAGGAAGCCAACAAGCCAGCGCACGGCAAAGGCCGCACTCACGGTGGCCANCACCATGCCCACCAGCAAAGATGGGGTGCCTAAGGCAAGCACGGTGTCTCCATCTTTCAGCAACTTGTAGACGCAGGCCCCGCCCAACGTGGGGAGTCCGAGCAAGAACGAAAACTCGGCCGCCCGAGCTGGACGCAATCCCAACGCGACCCCGGCGGCCAAAGTCACCATGGAACGGCTGGTGCCAGGCCACATGGCAATGCACTGGGCCAAGCCGATCAGGAGCGCAGCGCGAAGCGGAAGATCAGCAGGGTCAGTGTCAGAAGGGTCAGCGCGTCCTTTGCCCAACTTCAGCATGATGACACCACCGATCCCCAATGCAGCCAACACCGGTACGGGTTGAAAGAGTGTTGCTTCGATGGTGTCGTCTAGAAGGGGCCCCAAGATGGCGGCCGGGGCGAAAGCGATCAGCAGACGCACCAGAAGTCGCCGCCCTTCGGGGTTCTGGCCGATCAAACCTTGGGCCATCCCCAGCACCCGCACCCGGTACAAGCCGAGTACTGCCAAGATGGCGCCCCCTTGGATCACAATGTTGAAGGCGTCGATTCCGGCTCCATCCAAACCCAGCAACGCTGAGGTCAAGATGAGGTGGCCGGTGCTGGAAACCGGCAAGTACTCCGTAATGCCTTCGACCAATCCCAAGATAGCGGCGTCCAGCAAAGTCATGTGTCGTTCTCCAGCCAGGGCATGGTTTGGCGAACCTTTGCGCTGGCGGCTTCAATGGCATGATCATCGTGAGCTGATCTTTTGGCATTGAACCAAGGGTGCCCAGCCTCAGCATCTTCAGCAAAGCGTTGGGCAAAGGCACCACTTTGAATGTCGTGCAGCAGGGATTGGAGTTGGCCTCGGAGTTCTTTGGAATCCAACTGCTCTGCCGCCACGAAGGCTCCAAACTCCGCGGTATTGCTGATGGCTTTGTGCATGGCGGCAGGGCCTTGGGCGTACAGCAGGTCCACCACCTGTTTCAGTTCGTGAATGCACTCGATGTAAGCCACTTCATCGGAGTAGCCGGCGTCTTGCAAGGTTTCGAAAGAGGCCCGCATCAGCGCCAAGATGCCGCCACACAGGATGGCTTGTTCACCAAAGAGGTCGGTCTCGCATTCTTCAGCAAACGAGGAAGGGATCAACGCGGCCCGAGCGCAGCCAATCCCGGTTCCCCAGCGGTGCAGGTGCTGTTCGGCGTCGGCGTCACCGGTTTGATGGACGCCCACCAAAGCGGGAATGCCCTGGCCTTTGACAAAGCGGCTGCGGAGGGTTGGTCCAGGTCCTTTCGGGGCCACCAAGATGACGCCCAAATCGGCACGAGGTGCCAAACGTTTGTGGTGGATGGAAAAGCCATGGATGAAACCCACCGAGCACCCGTGGGGCACATGGGGTTCAAGCTCGGACCAGACTGGGCCATGGACTTCATCGGGCAAGGCCATGATCACCAACTCCGCCGTGGCGACCGCTGCGTCGAAGCTGACCGGAAGAAAGCCATCAGCTTCTGCAAGGCGAGCTCCAGGACCACTTCGGGCCCCCACCGTGACGGTGGCGCCCGCATCCCGCAAATTCAGCGCATGGGCTCTTCCTTGGTTGCCGTAGCCCAAGACGGCGACTCGGAACCCGGTTGGATCGGCATCTGGAGAACTGGAAGGGGGTGGCATGGGACGAATGCTACTGGCAGAGCCGGCTTCTTCGCCGCAATTCAGATTCGGGTCCAAATGAACCGATAGAACATATGGAGGTCTTTTGGATGGCCAGCACGATCATGGAACAACGACGCTTCACCCGCTACCGACTGCAGGCCGGCTTCACTGGCATCACCGCCACGACCGAAGACGGGCGTCGACTTGATGGCCATGCGCACGATTTGTGTGAGGGTGGCATCCAGATCGAGATTGATGACACCGTTCGCGATCATGAGCGACTGGAAGTCGAAATCGAACTCCCCGGTGCCACTGTGGCCCGTTCGCCAGCGCGGGTCGCCTGGCGGGATGATGAAACCGGTCGAATTGGCCTTCGATTCGAGTCCCTGGCGCCCAGCGAGCATGCTCGGATTTGTCGTTGGCTTGGTACCGCTACCCCGGTGTGGTGAATCCAACCCCCATGATCCTGATCGGTCTTCGTGCCGCTGGGAAAACCACGCTGGGTCGAGAGCTCGCTGATGGTTTGCAGATCAGGTTTCAGGATCTTGACGACCTCGCCTTAACAGAATCGGGCGCCGCATCGGTTGCAGAGGTGTTTGTGGAGTCTGGGGAACCGGCTTGGAGGCAAGCCGAGCAACAAGCGTTTGCCTTTTGGCTTGCATCACCTTCCGCGGTGCTGGCCTGTGGAGGGGGGGCGCCCTGCATCCCAGAGATTCGAAACCTAATGCACAGCAGTGGCGCGTGCGTGGTGTATTTGCATGCTGGGGTGGACGCGTTGGTTGCTCGACGCGAACGTCAAGACCACGATCGTCCTGCCCTTTTTGGTGCTGGCGGGCTCCGTGAGGAGGTGGTCCGAACCTACGCGGAGCGTGATGCGATCTTCCGCGATTTGGCACACCACATTGTTGAAGTCGATGTCCAAGGAGCGAAGGACAGCCTGGCCTCGCTGAGGAGGATCTTCAAAGANGAATGTTCGGAGGGAAGGCCTGCGACGTAGGGGCCGCGGGGGATTCCATGCGAAATACAAAAGGGTGGATGAGTGACGACTGCGAAATCAGTCGTTGACCAAACGACGTCCGATGCGACGGCGGGCATTCAAGATCTTGCGACCGGACTTGGTCTTCATCCTGGCTCGGAAGCCNCATTGGCGGACCCGCTTGATGTTGCTCACGCGTTTTGGGTAGTGGATCGTCATCGGTGCACTCCATCCCCTGAGTGGGGAAAGGACAAGATTAGCAGATATTGAGGCTCTGGGCAAGTTTGCCGGTCATTCGGCTTCGGATTGGTTTGTTCTGGATGTCCCGCGAAATCTGAAGTTCGGCCTCGATTTTGGTGGCCTGATGGCTCTGGGGTGGCATAATTCGAACCTACACACGGGAGCGCCGCCCCGATCCGTTGGTCTTCCCCTCGTCAGGAGGGCCTTCCGATCCGTTCGCTGCTTCCCAGGCAAGCAGGGAGTCCTGATGGACGACACGGAACGGCTCGATCGGGCCCAGGAAGCACTGGGCTACATTTTTCAAAACCCCGAATTCCTTTACCAGTCGTTNCGCCATCCATCCAGCACCGACCAGCGTCTTGACTCTTGCGAACGCATGGAGTTTCTTGGCGATTCCATCTTGGGCATGGTGGTGGTGGACTACCTGTACCGTGCGTTTGGGTCCATGGAAGAGGGGGAGATGACCAAAATCAAAAGCGCGGTGGTGAGCCGAGCGTCCTGCGCGGTCGTGGCGGCTCGCGTAGGACTTGGGGAACTTGTGATTTTGGGCAAGGGCATGATCGGTCGACGTGAGTTGCCCCAGTCGGTGCTGGCCAGTGTCTACGAGTCGGTCGTGGGGGCGTTGTACCTCGATGGCGGACTGGAACCGGCCAAAGCTTTCATTTTGCGCGACATGGAAGATCGGATTCGCCGAGCAGATCGAAGTGGACACCAATCCAACTTCAAGAGTGTCTTGCAACAAGTGGCCGTACAGCGTGAACTGGGCGTGCCGACCTACCACGTGCTCGATGAAAAAGGGCCTGACCACGCCAAGTGCTTTGAGGTTTGCGTCGAACTCGGTGGTAATCGGTTCCCTTCCTGCTGGGCGGCCAGCAAGAAGCAGGCCGAGCAAGATTCGGCTCTTGAGGCATTGCATGACTTGGGTTTGGCCTACCGCGGGGAACGCGATGAGGTGCTGATTCGTTTGAATCCGGTGAAGTAAGCCTTACCACACCTGTGTGAGCATGATGCCTGTCAGCAGACCCAATGACCAAGCCACCAGGGCGCCCAAAAGNGCGCGATGCGAGAGCGCCGTTGGTGTCGTGGGTCGTGCCTTGGGGCGTGCCTTGGGTTCAGGATCCGCGGCGTAGGCCTGCAACTGGGCTGCGATCAGTCGGGCCGCGTTGGCCCGGCGGACGGATTCCGGCGTGTGTAGCCGGGGTCGCGGATCGGTGGTCAGTCGAAGATCGGGGGGCACGTCAAAGCATCGACAAGCCTCGGAGGCGGCTTCATGGAATGCGAAGGTCTCCGCCGTCCCCAGCAGAAATTGCGTCCGTTTATGACGGTGATTCTGGTTGCAAGGCTTCTAGCAGGGCAGTTCGGACAAAGCGGCCGTGACGCACGGTTTCCCACCAGCCTGCCCGTGGATCGTGGTCGGTGGTGGGATCGATTTCTCGTCGACGGGGCAGTGGGTGCAGCACCACGGCATGCTCAGGAAGTCGGGCCATGCGNTCTGGAGTCAAGCGAAGCGACTCCAGCTCTTGCTCGTGCTTCTGGGCATCCCCTCCGCCGTATTCATCTTGCAGACGCTGGAGATACACCGCATCGGCGTTGGCCAGAGCCTCGTCCAAGTCGTTGCGTATTTCGAAAGTCCGCCCCATGGCTTGGAGGGCTTGGAGTCGGCATGACGACGGTCCCAGACCGGCGATGGGCACAAAGACAAAGGTCAAATGTCGCCAGCCCAGAAGAACATCCAGTAGAGAATTGACCGTCCGTGAACGTTGCAGATCGCCCACAAAAACAATGTTTTTGGGTCCGCCGGAAGGATCAAGAATGCCTCGACGGTGCAACGCGGCAACATCAATCAAGGATTGGGTTGGATGTTCAGAAGGGCCGCTTCCGGCGTTGACCACAATTGGTGGTCGGGGCAGTGCGGCGGAGGAGCGCACAAACTCCAGCAAGGCGTCGTGGTCCGGTTGTCGCAGGATGACCAATTCGGAAAGTTCCGCGATGGTTCGCAAACCATCTTCAAGTGACTCTCCTTTTTCAAACGAAGTCGTGCTCATGTCACGCAAATCTGCGGTGTGGTACCCCAAGGCGCCAGCGGCGTGAGCAAACGACAAATACGTCCGGGTGGAAGGTTGTTGGAACAGCAGGGTTGCCGATGAGGCGGGAGCGACCGGGACTGGTGGGGCCCCATTGGCGAGGGCTTCGGCTCGGCTCAAGATGGGCAAAATCGTGTCCGGGACCAGCTGTCTGGCCTCCACGAAAGCGCGGAGCGTGCCGTTGGGGCGGCGAACTTCAGGGCAGGGGTCCATGGACATGGAAGCGCATCCGGAGGGACTCGAACCCCCAACCTGCTGGTTCGAAGCCAGCTGCTCTATCCAATTGAGCTACGGATGCGGAATGCGAATGAGGAGTCTACCCCGGGTGCGGGGTAGGATGGGAGGATTCATGGAACGTCCCCTCCGTAATGTGGCCATCATCGCACACGTCGATCATGGCAAGACCACNCTAGTAGATGCGATTTTGGCCCAAACCGGGGTCAGCTCCGCCAAGGATGCCACCTGCGTCATGGATTCCAACCCGTTGGAGCGTGAACGCGGAATAACCATTTTGGCCAAAAATTGCGCTGTGGACTACGTCCCCGAAGACGGTCATCACGCCGGCCAACCCGTACGCATCAATATTTTGGATACCCCAGGTCACGCGGACTTCGGCGGTGAAGTCGAGCGGGTGCTTCGTATGGCGGATGGTGCCTTCCTCCTCGTGGATGCCCATGAGGGGCCGATGCCCCAAACCCGGTTCGTCCTAGAGAAGGCTCTGGGGCTGGGGTTGCGTCTGGTGGTGGTCATCAACAAATGCGATCGACCGGATGCTGACCCCGATCGGGTCCTTAACGAAGTCTTTGACTTGTTGGTGGCTCTGGGGGCCGACGACGAGACGCTCGATTTCCCGGTCCTCTATGCGTCGGGTCGTGATGGGTGGGCGGGTGATTCCCCCGAAGACAACCAGCGTGGTGTGGTCCCCTTGTTGAATCAAGTCCTCGATCGGGTGCCAGCCCCATCTTGTGATCCGGAAGGGCCACTGCAATTGCTGGTGACCAACTTGGATTGGTCGGAATACACCGGTCGGATTGCAGTCGGTCGAATCGAACGTGGAGTGGTGAAGCCCGGTTCTGATGTTTCGATCTGTGCCGCAGATGGCATCAAGAAAGGTCGAGTTCTGAAAGCACTCCGGTTTGCTGGGTTGGGCAAATCTGAAGCAAAAATGGTGGAAGCTGGTGATCTGGTGGCCATCGAAGGCATTGATGCCATCGAGATTGGAGACACCATCTGCGCCCCTGGGCAGGAAGAAGCTCTGGACCGGGTCACCGTGGACGAGCCAACCTTGCACATGACCTTCCGAATCAACGACTCACCCTTTTGTGGTCGCGAAGGGAAGTATCTGACCAGTCGTCAGATCCGAGAGCGACTGCACCGTGAAATGCGTTTGAATGTGGCGTTGCGGGTGCAAGACGGAGCGACTCCGGATGAATTCAATGTCTCAGGCCGGGGTTTGCTGCACCTTGGCGTGTTGATCGAGAACATGCGCCGCGAGGGATACGAAATGTCGGTCGGACGGCCTCAAGTGGTGCGTCGAGAAACCGAATCAGGNTTCCAAGAGCCTTGGGAACAGCTGATGTTGGATGTCTCGAACGAAGGNATGGGTTCGGTCATGGAACTGTTGGGCAANCGAGCGGCGATCGTGCAGTCGGTAGACCCGATCTCGGATCGCGTTCGGATTACCGCTGAGATTCCTGCTCGGCAGTTGATCGGACTTCGTTCACGGATGCTGACCGCAACCCAGGGCGAGGCGATCCTCCAACACTCGTTCTTGCGATGGGACAACGCCCGCGAAGACACACGGGGACGGGTCAACGGTGTCTTGGTCGCCAGTGAACCAGGAAAGGTGACTTTTCATGCGGCCGAGCAACTCTGCCAGCGGGGCATTTTGTTCCATGAACCTGGAGATGAGGTGTACGAGGGCCAGATCGTCGGAGAAAACGCCCGCGACAATGATCTGACTGTGAACATTGTGAAGGCGAAGGCGTTCTCCAACGTGCGGGAAAACAAAGACGCCACGGTGGTCCTCAAGGCTTCTCGNAAGATGACTCTTGAAGAAATGCTNGAGTACTGCGAACGCGATGAATTGGTCGAAGTCACTCCCGAATCGCTCCGGCTTCGAAAGAAGTTGTTGAAGGAAGCAGAACGGCGCCGGGAAGCCCGTCATGAAGAGGCAAGGAAGGCGGGCGCTACGTCGTGAGTTCTGGTCTTTTCCAGAGCGATATCCAGATCCCACGCCGTCATGTCGTGGTCTTCTGTGATGATGCCTTTGGTCCGCAATCGGACCGGTGGTTCGATCTGCTTCCGGAAGGTTGTCATCGGATCCTGCCCGTGTTTGACAGTGGATTTGATGCCGCGCATCCCACGTGTCGACCGAGGGTGGAAGCGTTCTTGGACGCGCACCCAAGTCGATTTGATCGGGCCTTAAGTTTGGTGGTCCCAGGTGGCGAAGTGGCCAAGAACGATCCGAAAGTCGTCGATTCCGTGTTGGCCGCCATTCATGCCGAGAACATTTGTCGCCAGTCTTTTGTGGCCATCTTTGGCGGAGGCGCGGTGCTCGACGCGGTTGGCTTTGCCGCCTCGATCGCTCACCGCGGGGTCAAGGTGCTTCGGTTCCCGACCACCACCCTGGCCCAAGATGATGCTGGGATCGGCGTCAAAAATGGGGTCAACCACCACAACGAAAAGAATTGGCGGGGGGTGTTCGCGATACCTACGGCCGTGATCAATGACTTTTCCTTGCTTGCATCACTTTCCGATCGTGACTGGAGAAGTGGATTCAGTGAAGCGGTCAAAGTCGCCCTCTTGAAAGATGCGCGTGAATTCGAACTTCTTGAACAACATGCCGAGACCATTGCACGGCGTTCTGAAGTTGAATCTCAACGTGCCATCATNCGAAGTGCGGAACTCCATTGGCGGCATATCGTCGAGGGTGGTGATCCTTTTGAAGATGAGATCGCGCGTCCTTTGGACTACGGGCACTGGTCGGCCCACCGCCTCGAACGGTTGACCGACGGGGCGCTCAAGCATGGCGAGGCNGTTGCGATTGGGTTGGGAATCGATGCCGCTTTGGCCGTAGAACTGGGGCGTTCCACCCCAGATTTCCAGCGCCGCGTCCTCGGCGTCCTGCACAAATTTGGCTTCACCCTGGATCATCCTCAGCTCGATGATCCCGCAGCGATTTTTATGGGTATTGAGCAGTTCCGGGCCCATTTGGGTGGTGCCTTGACCTTGACGTTGGTCGCCGAACCTGGTGTTCCTTTTGATATCCACGATGCTGATTTCGCCTTGATCTCGAGTGCCATCGAACGCCATCGATCAATGGTTCGTACCCTTCTCGCGTGATCGGTTATTGCACCAATGTGCACGCGGCGGAGTCTCTTCCGGATATCCGCTCGATGTTGAACGGCCCGGTGCGTTCGGTTCAGCAGCGTTTGGGACTGGACACCCTAGAAATTGGCCTTTGGCTCAACGAGGCAGTTGTTGTTGACCCGGCGGTTGAATCCCTGCGTGACGATCTCAATCGGCTTGGAGTGGTCGTTCGGGGTTGCAACGGATTCCCCCAGACCTCATTCCATGCTCCGGTCGTGAAGCGTTCGGTCTACCGGCCTCATTGGGGACAAATTGAACGATTGCGGTACACCGAGCGGTTGGCCGAAGTGTTGATCAAGATTGGTCACGGACCGGTCCGTGAGATCTCAACGGTTCCCATCGGCCATCAAGAACTTGGTTCGGAGATGTTGCCCAGCGCCGTGGAGCATCTTCGCGCTCTGGTAGATTTCCTGTCGGACCTTGAAGATCAGAGCGGCATCCGTGTTGTGGTGGATTTGGAGCCCGAACCCGATTGCCTCCTGGAGTGTTCCTCGGATGTGATTGGGCTGTTCGACCGTTTGGGAGATGCTCCAGNCATCCGCAGATATCTGGGCGTATGCCACGACACCTGTCATGCTGCGGTTGTTCGTGAACCACAAGACCAAGCCATCTCTGCCTACCAAAACGCCGAGATTCGCATTGGAAAAGTGCAATGTTCCAGTATCCCGGTCGTTGATTTGTCTTTTCCTGAGCAGCGAGAGTTCTTGAAGAAGTTGGATGAGCCACGATGGCTGCACCAAACCTCCGTCGAGTCGAAGTCTGGTTTGGCGAGATATGAAGATCTCGCTGGCGTCTTCAAGGAACACGAAGGGTTGGCGCGAGTGCATTTCCACGTACCCGTGCATTTGGATCATCTGGGGCCACTGCGAACCACTCGTGAGGAGATTTTTTTCGCATTGTCAGCATTACCCGACGACGCAGATCGGATCGTTGAAGTTGAAACCTATGCGTGGTCAGCTCTGCCTGATTCGGTGCGTCCAGATTTGGTGGAAGGGATCGCCCTAGAGTTGGAGTCTTTGTCGTGAGCACCATCACAGCATGGCTTCGTTTGATGAGGCTCGGCAATGCCCCCACCGCCCTTTCGGCCATTGCGGGAGCTTGGGCCCTGTACGGCGGCGAACCTTTCCAGGTCGCGAGTGTTGGGGTGGCGATCGTCGCGGCGTACATCGGGGGCATGCTTCTCAACGATGTCTTCGACCAGTCGTTTGATGAGAAGCACCATCCGGACCGGCCGCTTCCTCGAGGCTTGATCCCGCGTTCGCATGTGATCGCCGCGGCGATGTTCTGTGGCATTCTGTGTTTGACATTGGCTGGGCGTCTGGCTCAAACAGAAGCACTCATTTTGGTTGCTGCGATTGCGCTGTATTCCTGGTGTCACAAATCCTCGGTTTGGTTGGCCGCATTGCTGCTGGGGGGGTGTCGTGGCCTGGCCGTGCTGGTGGCGGCGGCGATGTTGGGAGACGGGGCCAGTGGCATTTCGACTCCAATTGTCCTGACGCTCACGGTGGCCCATGGGGCCGCGGGGGCGGCCATCACGGTGGCCGCGAGTCAGGAGCACCGCCAGCGGCCTGGGCCGGGTGGAGTGGTCCCTTTCACGAGGCTTCTTCCCCTCGTAGTCTTCATTCTNCTCGACCCCCCCGGGAGCACGCTCGAGGATTGGGCCACAGATCCGGGAATGTTGGCCATGTTGGGATGGCTGGTCTGGGAATTCGCATGCGAGAGGAAGCGGCAAAGCGAGCAACCGGGGCAAGCGGTTGGCGCGTGGATTGCGGGTTTCTCANCGGTTGATTTGGTCGTTGCTTCGTGGGTCCTGCATGTGCCATCGATGGCGTTGGCGGCGATTTGTTTTGTACTTTCTCGCGTCTTGCAGCGATTTCTCCCCGCAACCTGAGACACTGGAGTCATGACCAATCCGACTGCGGTTCTGAATGTGGTGGGCCTGGACCGGGCCACCCTCAAGCACATGCCGAATCTGGCCAGTGTGGGGGACGTTACCGATTTGATTCCGGTTCTTCCTGCTGTCACATGCAGCGCGCAAGCCACCATGTTGACCGGTCGGTCTCCGGCGGAGCATGGGGTGGTTGGGAATGGGTGGTTTGAACGGGACCAAGCGGAGGTGCGGTTTTGGAAACAATCCAATCACTTGGTGCAAGGTGAGAAGGTTTGGGAAACCGCCCGCCGTCGAGATCCTTCCGTTACCACAGCCAAGTTGTTTTGGTGGTTCAACATGCATGCTTCGGTCGAGTTTGCGGCCACGCCTCGGCCGCAATACCGCGCGGACGGTCGAAAACTTCCCGACATTCACACCAAACCGATGGAACTTCGCGATGAGTTGCAACGCGAGTTGGGCGTTTTTCCATTGTTCAATTTCTGGGGGCCAACCGCCAATTTGAAATCGTCCGAGTGGATCGCAGAAGCCACCAAATACACGGTTGAACAGCACGACCCCACATTGACTTTGGCGTACTTGCCCCATCTGGACTATGACTTCCAGCGGTTTGGTCCTGAGGACCCTCGTGCGGTGCAGTCGGCCCGAGATCTAGACCAAGTCCTCGGAAGACTGATCTCAGATTTGCGCAACATGGGGCGCCGAATCTTGGTGGTTTCTGAATACGGGATTGAGCCGGTTCAACGGCCCATTCGAATCAATCGGGTTCTTCGCCAGCTGGGTCAAGTTGCTTTCCGCGTTGAAGAAGGCCGCGAGTATTTGGACCCTGGAGAGTCCAAAGCCTTTGCGGTGGCGGATCACCAGGTGGCACAGGTGTATTTCCCCGGCGGAGGAGATCTTGACGCTTTGGCGATCCAGTTGGCGGAGGTCGACGGTGTTGCCGAAGTCCTTCGTGGGGAAGCCCGAGGCGATTTGGATCATCCCCGGGCCGGAGATTTGGTCTTGGTGGCAGAGCCCGGGGCGTGGTTCACCTACGACTGGTGGGAGCAGGATGATCGGGCTCCGGATTACGCCCGCACCGTCGATATCCACCGCAAGCCAGGGTATGACCCTTGCGAACTGTTCATGGAGCCGGGCCTGATGACCAAGGCCAAGGTGGTTCAAAAATTGATCGCTAAAAAGTTCGGACTCCGGACACTGTTCGATGTGATCCCGCTGCGTCCCGAATTGGTTGGCGGATCCCACGGTCGTGTCCGCGTCGACCCCATGCGTCGTCCGGTATTGCTTGGTCGCGAGGGGGCCGGTTCAGAACAGCCTATGGCGTTCGTACGAGACGCCATCCTCCAGTCCCTTTTCGATTCAGACTGATCAAGAACCACGCAGGCGGTACGGCCGGAATTTTTCGAGTTGATTTGTCTCCTCAATGGAGAGCAATGCTCGATCGCCGCCCAACTGGGCCGCCGCTGGGCTATCGACCAGCAAGCTGGAATCGGCAGCGCTCATTTGCAGCAAGACTTTGAGTTCAAAGTCACGCAGCGTCCCGCGGGCGATGGTTCGATTGAGGTTGGTGACNGAATCGCACCAAGTGACCACATGCAGTCCCACGGTCGGTCCATCTCGAAGCAGTTCTTCAAACTGCTTGTCCGGTGCTGGGGGACCTTCGCTNGCGCTGAATGAAAAATCTTCGACAGTACGAAGACCACGGAACCGTTGCAATCCGTGCAGAATCAGCACTCTGGTGGGGGCATCTTCCTGACCGTTGGCCAGTCGGTCTTTCAACTCGCTGTGGAACGCGGCCACCGCATCATCTGCTTCACGCCATGACTTGACCGCCATCCCTGGGTGTTCATCCGCGAGCGATGCCAGCCGTCCGGCCAGTGCATCTTCCACCGGGGTTCCATCCACCAACACCACGCGATCCGAGGTTGATTGGGGGAGGGTGTGGGCAAGTGATTCGATCGTGGCGGCGATCAGGCCCGTCGCGGGTTCGGGTTGTTGCCCAACCAGCAAGAGGTTCGCGCCTCCTTGACGCTTCAGGGGCAACCCCACGGGGCCGCGGATCGCAACGGGTTCCCCCAGCCAAATTTGGGGGCCCAAATCTGGGGTCGCATTGAGGAGGCTCCCTGCATCTTCGATGCGGACCGGGGCGGAACCCTCGAAGACCACCAGGGGTTCGGCCCGGCTGAAATGAGGCCCTGCGTGTTGACGGATCTTGGCCAGGGTGGTGTCCCGTTCTTCATCACCGAGCCAGACAATCTGGAAGGGGGAGTTGGCGGCAACATCACCTCCAGCATCGTTGTAGATGGCTTCGCCTGGTCGACCAAGGAGGCGGGCGGCACCGTTTTCTTCTCCAAGGATCAGATACGAATCGGATTCGGAGCATTGCAGGGCCACTCTGATTTGCATCTGGCCCATGGTGCTTCGGGCCAAGGCGTAAGCGCCTCCCAATGTCTGGGATCCCATGATGGCATGGACGCCAAAGGCACGGCCCTGTCGAACAATCCGATCAAGGAGCAATGAAGCATCTTGGGCCAATTTGTCATCCTCGACAAACAACTCTTGGAATTCATCGATTACCAAAAGAATGCGAGGCATGGCGGGTTGGTCAGAAAGTGACCGGTACCCCGGTAGATTTTGTACGCCAAGGCGACGAAAGATCTCGCCCCGCTCTACCAGCTCTTCATCGATTCGTTCCAGGACCGAAAGACCAAACTCTCGGTCAGACTCCACCGCAACTGCTTTCGCGTGGGGGAGGTCACGACTGGCGTAGGTTTTGAATTCCACGCCCTTTTTGAAGTCCACCAAGTACAGCGAGAGTTCCTCTGGGGGATACCACAAAGCAGCATTGGTGACGAGTACGTGCAATAACGTGGACTTGCCTGAGCCAGTGCGGCCCGCAATCAACGCGTGTTGGTTGGTGCCACGACCCAAGCGAAGTTCCTGAAGATTCTTAGCTCCAGAGCGACCCAGAGGAATCACCAGTTCCTCCGAGCAACTGCGGCTCCAGAGTTGGTTGGCCTCTGGTTGAACGGCGGTGAATGGCACTTCAACGCGAGAGGCGTCAATCGCCGCCGCGCCTACGGCTTGAATGACCCGGGTNGCTTGGTCGTCACAGATTTCGGCTTGCAGCTCGACTTTAAAGTCGGAGAGTTCAGGTTCTGCGGGGCGGAATTGATCGTCCCGTTGCTCCAAAATCCATGTTCCACGCTCCAGCACTGCTTCATCAAAGCCGCGTGGGAGTGCGTGACGCCGATCTTGGTGGATCAGCGTGAAGATTCCGCAGCGGGGGCCGGACGTCAGCAGCGAGGCAAGTCGCTTCGCGGCAATTTCGGAGAGGTTGGTCGGGAAATCCTGGAGGATCAAGAATCGATAGGGCTCGGCGATCTCTCCGGCCTCTTCGTTGTACTGCGCGATGGTCTCGTAGTCGTTCCGCAAGTATTTCTGAATCACGTTTTCAAGGTGTTCAGTCAAGTCGACCAGCGCCTGTTCGATGTGCCGTTGGTCGGTCCAGATTCGACTGCTGACGAGACGTTCATCTGCGTCCGCCAGGTGCATGAACGACGAAAGTGATTGTCCTAAGCCCACTGGGTCAACAATTGTGAACCTTGCTTTGCCGGGAGGGAGGCTCGTAAGAATCCTCATCATTGAGCGGCGGATGAACCGTTGGGCCCACTCTCTCCCCGAGTCTTCGGTACGAATAAGGACGCTTGCTGCATCGGGGAATTCCAGCGCCAACGGAATGGTCAGGGAATCGCCAAATTGGTTGGTCAAATCTGATCCGGACCGAACTCCAGGAAGGGTTGTGAGATCCAAGGTGAGCGTGGCCGGCGATGCTCCAGGGGACGCGCGGTGGGTCATGGAGTCCAGGGCGCTGGTCAGGGGGTCTGGATTTTGGGTTGTTGCCTCACGGAGCTGATGTTCAAGCTTGGCAATCGTTGCCGCGTGGCTCTGGCAAGAATTCTGCACTGTTTCGAGAACTTTTTGCCGGCGTTTTTGCACCTCATGCGCCTCTTGTTCTTGGTTTTGGTGCAAATCCGCCCGCTGCTTCAAGTGCTCGAGGCCCAGACGGTCGTTCAGAGATTCCAGTTCTTGCTCTCGGTGGGCCTGGCACTCCTGCAGGGCATCGGCGTAGTCCTTTTGGTCCGAGTCCCGTTGTTTTTTGTATCCGGCTTGGGATTCGCTCAGTTGACCCTCGAGTTTGGTCACTCGGGGATCGTATTTTTCGGAAGCATCTTTGATTTCTTGGTCACGAGTGGTGAGCAGGATCTGGACTTCCTCATCACGTAGCTGGGCTGCGGCGTCCAGTCCCCGCTCTTCCATCGTTTCCAGATGCTGTCGGCTGGTGGCGGCAAGGTGTTGGAGTTGCTGNGCTTNTTTNTTTTTGGAACTCCAAGCCGCGGCAATCATGACGATGCCCAAACCAAAGCCTGCGGCGGCTGATGCCTCCAAAGAACCTGCAATGAGGCCTGTTCCAGCTCCGATGGCTGTAAAAATCATCAACGAGATGGCGGGGGCGCCCCCACTTAGCAGCCGGAGTGCTTTGCTGGATTCAGCCGCACGAACCACGTCTTGGAACTGTTGCACGAAAGTCTCGAGCGATTCTGGGCAATTGGTTTCTTTTGGTGGTGATCCGCTGGCCCAGATTCGGCGGATCTTGCCCCCGAGTTCTTCTTCCTGCTTCTTTAAGGCACGGCACTGGTTGCGAATGGTGGAAGCGGTTAATGCAAATTTTTCATGGGGCTTGTCTTCAGAAGATTCGAACACNGTTTCGGCCAGCCAGATCTGTTCTTTTTTCGCTTCCAGAAGCGCTGCCTTTTGCTTTTGAGCGGCCTGAAGAGATTGGGTTGCTTCTTCCTTCAGCGATTCATGCTTCTTTCGAAAGGCTTGTTCCAATCCAGCACGCCGCTGACGGTACGCACTNTCAATGGCTTGAATCTCTTGCTCTTTGGCTTCCTTCTGATTTTCGAGTTGCGTTTGTCGTTGGTCTGAGTGGGCGACTTCCTGTGCGGCAATTTTTCGATCGAATTGAGCTTGTGACTCAGGACCGACTGAAGCAGCTTCTTCGTCAGCCTTGCGGAGACAGCGAAGGATTTCAACCGTGGCTTCTCGCAGATTCACCAGCTGGACTCCTCTTGGCATTCTGACATGGCTTTTCGAATGAGGGCGTCCATCCGCTCGAACGCTTCGAGGGTGCGCGACAGCTCTTGATCGATAGGCTCGATCCCGGTCTTGGTCATGGATCGTGAAACTTCATCATCCCAGTGGGCCCGCAGGTCTTGCCAAGTTCTCTTCAGNTCCTTGGTGGCAGCTTCGGCTCTGGTTCGGGCGGCCGGAAGACTCATGTGCTGCGGTCCTCGTTCGAAGGTGACTTTGGAGCCAGCGTCGCCAAATACGCGGCCAAAGCATCACGGCGGTTTTTGAGATCGGCTTCCAGCGATGGAAAAATGGAATCCACCCGGTAGGCAAGTTGACTGGTTGCGGCAGTGAACAATGATCGCTCTTGCTGCAGTCGATGGCTCCATCTTTTGAGTGCTTCTCGCTGACGAACCAGGTCTTCGATTTTCTTTTGGGCCCGCTGTACCCGTTTTCGTTCGGTGTCAGCACTGGTCCCCATGTTGTTCTGCATCATCTCTGCTCGGGTCAAGTCGGCCTTGGCGTTTTCTAACTCTCTCTTGGTCCGCTGCATTTGGGACGCCAATTCCTGAGGNCTCTGTTGCTCTAGCCAATTGGTGAATCTGGCGACTTCGGCTTGAGCTTCGATCAATCCTTGTTGGATTTCTTCGCGGTACGCGACCAACGCCCACTGAGCTTTTTCGAGTGTCGTGACATCCCGAACATTCGCAGATGGTCCTTGTCCCGCCATCAGCGCTGCTTCAAGTACTCTTCGATGCGTTCGGCCTTCCTCAACAGGAACGGGGCGTGAACTTCGGATGCTTCTCGAAACCGACCAAGTGAGCGCAGGGCCTCCTCAAATTCGGCAGTGAACTTGGTTTGCTCTTGATCTCTCCAACTTTGCGCGAGGGTCTGCATTCGTGTTTGCAGAATCCGCATGTGGTTGTCTAGATCTTGGTTGAAGCGACGAAGGTCATTGGCGAATTGCCGGAGTTCGGCGGGGTCCACAACTGCTTTTGCCACAAGACACTCCTTTCAGCCCATTTCAGAATCCATTTGATTCGAAGATGAGGGGTACCATTTCACATCAAAGTGACGACCAAACCACCCACCAATGTATCGCTGACCCCTGTGTGGGTCATCTTTGCCATCACAATTGCTGGCTCTTCCTCCACCGGGCTGTTCTGGAACGCTTTGGGGTTCATTGCCAAGCATGCGTACGGATTTTCTCGGATCGAAAACCTCACGCTGTACCTGGCCATGGGTTTGGTGTATGCCGCGTCAGCTTGGAAGACCGCGTCCGTTGGAAAAATCGTGGGCTGGTCAGATCGGGGCGGTGTTCTTTGTTGTCTTCTTGGGATGGCCGTTGGGCTTGCTATTCCTGGCGTTTGGCCCACCAAACTTGCCCTCTGGATCGCTGGGATTTGGGTCTCGGGGGTCTCGGCGTTGCTGTGGCCCGTGGTCCATGCCTATCTGGCGGGTGGTCGTCCCCCGGTTCAGGTGGCCAAAGTCCAAGGGGTCTTCAATTTGATTTGGATGACCTCGGTCACAATTCCGATGTTTATCTTGCCTCCATTTTTGGACACCGGAGCTCGCGGTGTTTTTCTGGTCTCGGCCGGCACCCTTTTGATCGTTCTTCCTCTGGCATTGCTGCTCCCACGCATGACGCCCCGTGCCTTTGTTGATTCTTCTGGAGCCAGTGGTTCTTCCAGCCATCCGGAGTGGCAGGCACTGCTGGTTCGATCCCGCCGCTGGCTGATCGTGACCTATCTCTTCATGAGTGCGTTCCCTCCGCTCTTGCCGTATGCCTTCGAGGCCTCCGGTATCGCTGCAACTTTGGAGACACCACTGACCGGAACCTGGATGGTGGTACGGGTCCTGTTTGTGGCGTTTCTTTGGCGAACCACTTTTTGGCAGGGCCACCGAACGTTTTTGATTGGTGCAGGTTTGGCGGGGACTTTGGGATTTGGTTTGGCTTTGGGCGCGGGATTCCTACCGGGGCCGCCCTTGCCTTGGATGGTCTTCGGTTTCATCCTGTTTGGCCTTGGCGCGGGAGCGAGCTACCACGCGGCTTTGGCCTATGGCATGGTGGTCGGTGATGCTGAAGTCGATGCCGGGGGTGCTTTTGAATCCTTGATTGGTTTGGGCTACGCGGGGGGGCCTGCTGCGGGGTTGCTGGGCATTCCGGTGGCGGTGTTGTTCGGAACATCGCCTGGAGTGGCGGCGGCGGTTTTGTTGGCTGGGCCTGCTTTGATTCTCCCTTGGCTTCGGGTTTCTGNGAATTCTGCCGATCCTTCTTGATGGTTAGGGCCAATCCAACCGATCCCATCTTTCTCAGTTGGAGATCGATCATGTTTCACATTGAATCTTGCCACTGCTCTGCGCTGCTCCCTGATGTCCCGGTTGGTAAGGGGCCACGAAATCAAGCGGGGGCCATTGTTTGGCAAGCCAGTCCGATGGGGCTTCAGATCCTGTTGGTAGAACGCTCCAGTGGTAAAGGATGGGGTATTCCCAAAGGNGGCATCGAGCGTGGAGAAAGTTCACAAGATGCGGCCTTGCGTGAAGCGTGGGAAGAGGCTGGAGTAGAAGCCAAGTCTCGAATTCAAGAAGTCGGGCAGATGCGGTACGTCAAACGAAACCGGCACCAGGTGGTCCAGTTGCATGCGGTGGAAGCCCTGGGTTTGGTCAACGAGTGGCCGGAAGCCCTTTGGCGACGCCGGGCTTGGTTCTCCCTTGAGGACGCCATTCGGGAAGTTGATCGCTTCTCGGGTCTTGAGAAAGCTTTTCGAGCTCTTCAGCCCGCCGCGAAGATCAAGTTGGTCGCTTGACAATGATGCCCAAAGGGGGGGCGCCACCCGAACACACCCGAGGTGAATCTGGTTGGGGCCGTCGCCCCGCAGTGACGCCGCGGCTTGATCGGGCTCAACCGCTTGACCCCGGGCGTGAATGACCACTTCACCTCCATCGCGATTCCTCATGGCCGCCTTGAGGTTCTTCTCGCGCCAAGGCAGGAACTCTTCCTCATTCCGCATGTCAGATCGGTGACTCGGGCTTCCCTGGATTCAACCAGCTGGTTGGCCTTGTACCCGGCAGCCAATTCTGATGAAGCCTGCTCCGTTCTGAAACGATCCGCAAACCATCCCGAGGCTGNGGGCCATTTGAGGAGAGGATCCGTCTTCGGGCTTCACAAAATTTNGAGAGCAAGACGGACCGATTCGGAACTGAATGCATTCCTCCAGCGTTCTAAGACGGCATGGGGTCACTTTTTCTCTGCTTCAAACCGCTCCCACAAAGCGCCGGATGCCGCCACGCCCGCCAAACCTTGAAATCGTCCGGCGAACCTGAGGCGTCTATGAACGTAGTTTGCCTCAAGTGGTGGTTTCATGGGAGAATGATGATTTGGAGGATGCCATGCCCAGCACCATGACTTCGGCCGAGATCGAACAACTGTCCGCTGAGATCCAGCGTGTCTCGCCAGCGTTCACTCGGCTTCGGGATCATCTGGCTTCGGTCATTGTGGGCCAGCAAGAGATGCTGGACGGTCTTTTGGTGGCGTTGCTCGCCGACGGCCATGTGCTCCTTGAAGGGTTACCCGGCCTGGCGAAGACCACTGCGGTGTCTACGCTTGCTCGAGGATTTGATGCCTCTTTCCAACGGATCCAATTCACACCCGATTTGTTGCCCGCCGACGTGGTCGGGACTTTGGTGTACGAGCCCGCCGAGAAAACTTTTGCGGTTCGGAAGGGGCCTGTGTTTGCTCATTTGGTGTTGGCGGACGAAATCAACCGGGCCCCGGCGAAAGTGCAAAGCGCTCTTTTGGAGGCCATGCAGGAGCGTCAAGTCACCATTGGGACGGAAACCCACCCTTTGCCTCAACCTTTCTTGGTGATGGCGACTCAGAATCCAATCGAACAAGAAGGCACATACCCACTTCCGGAAGCTCAAACCGACCGATTCTTGCTGAAGATTCTTTTGTTACCTCCCTCGGTCGAAGAAGAACGTGAAATATTAGATCGCGCGATGGGACAAGCCAATCATCCCGTCTCTGCTACGCCGACGATGCTGGAGCCCAATGCTGTGGTCGAAGCCCGTTCGGTCACGCGTCAGATTTATTGTGATCCTCGGTTGCGCGATTACGCGGTCAGCATTGTGCAGGCCACCCGGCGTCCCAGCCAGTTCGGCTTGGCCATGGATGACTTGGTTGAAATCGGGGCTTCACCCCGTGCCACACTTGGTTTGGTGGCGGCAGCACAGGCCATGGCGTTCTTGGATGGGCGTGGATACTGCGTCCCCCAAGACTTCAAGTCAATCGCGCCCGCGGTCTTGCGTCACCGGATTCGGGCCAGCTTCGAGGCTGAAGCTGAAGGTCTTGACGTGGAAGCCATCATTGAACGGTTGCTTGGGCATCTTCCGGTCCCGTGAATCAAGAGACTGCCGAATTGATTCGTCGGGTTCGTCGGCTCGACCTTCGAGCCCGCCGGGTTGCCCGTACTGGCTTGGCTGGTGCGTGGCGGAGTGTGCACCGTGGGCGAGGTATGGCCTTTGAAGAGGTTCGGCCTTACACCCCTGGCGATGAAGTCAGGTTTATTGATTGGAATGTCACGGCCCGGGCTGGTGATCCCCACGTCAAAGTCTTCCAAGAGGAGCGAGAACTCCGTCTCTTGATTCTGCTCGACGACAGCGCAAGTCAGTCTTTCGCGGGGGATGCGTATGCCAAAATTCGTACCGGCGCCCATGCCGCGGTGGCTTTGGCCGCCGCCGCCACTCGTGGTGGGGACCGAGCTGGATTGATGACCTTTGACGACAAGGTTCGTGCCCGGATACCTCTGCGAAGTGGCCCGAGTCATTTGCTTCGCTTGGCGCGTGCCGCCTTGTCGTGCCGGGGCGAGGGATCTGGCACCGACTTGATCCCGCCGATCGAGGAAGCCACTCGCACGATGGCGGGTGGCGGAATTGTGGCGATTTGTTCTGATTTCCAATGCGATGGTTGGTCCGAAGCGCTGCGTCGATTGGGGCGACGTTGTGAGGTACTGCTGCTTCCCATCATGGATCCCGCTGAACTGACGCCCCCTCCGGTTGGGTTGGTCCGGGTCGGAGACCCTGAGAGCGGAATCTCTCAGTTGATCGACATGTCTTCATCGGGGGTACGGGAGGCTTGGGAATCCGCCGCCCTTCAACGACAACAAGAATTGCTTGCCTTGGCCCGATTGATTGGTGGCGATGTGTTGCCACTCCGTACAGATCAAGATGCCATTGATGCGATTGAACGTCACTACCAACGCCGAGCTCGAGGGAGCAAAGCGTGAAAATTCGTTTTGGTCAGCTGGTGCTTTCTTTGGTGGTTGTGGCTTGCTCGAACGAAGTGCCGAAAGCTGCGGTTNTGCCTTTGGACGGGGAAGGTTTGGAAGCGGTGGTTCAGCCGGGAACGCCACAGGTGGGCGATTTTTTTATTGTCCAGCTTCCTGAAGAAGCCAAAAGTTGGTCGGTGCTGTTGCCGGAGGGTGTCGAACAATCCAATTTGGACAATGGCGANTTACGACTTCGTACGTTTACTGCGGGTGTGCTGGTTCTCGCCTTCGAAGATCGCTCGGAACAGTTGCGTTTGAAGGTTGTTTCATCGTTGCCAGAGGATGACCGTCCGGACGCCATTGAAGGAGTGGTTGGATTGCCTCCCACACTTCAGGAACAATTGGTCGACTTTGTCTCCAAGACGTGGATTGCAGCAGCGGTTCTTTTGGCTCTCTTGGTTGCGTCGATCTGTTGGCGGAACTGGCGTCACCGATTGCGGGTGGGTCCGCATACTTCACCCGCAGACCGCGCCCGGAGGGCGGTGGAAGAACTGTCCTCTGACCTCCCGCAAACCGAACTTGAAGCGATTGGCTTCCTCTCCGAACTTTCCGATGTCATACGAACGTATCTTGAGGAAGCGTTGCAATCCCCGGCTTCTCGTTCCACGACCCCGGAATATCTTGCGGACGCCCTGCCTTCCCTACCGGTGGCGACCCGGGAACCACTCAAGCAACTCCTCCGTGCCTCCGATCGAGCCAAATTTGCCCGAACGGCTATGCCGGCGTATGCCCGTGGTGTTCTCGAGCAAGCGAGCAAAATCATCGACCTCACTGAGCCGGCACCCGTTCCCGAGGGTTCAGCATGAGACAAGAGCTCTTCGATGGGTTGCATGTTTGGTGGCTTCCGATTGGACTCCTGATCGCCGTGTTCTCGGCGTGGTGGTCGTCCCGACGAGGGCAGCACACGAAATGGTCTGGTGTCCCAAAAAGCTTGCCGCGTTCCTGGCGACAAAGGACCCGCTGGGTTCCGCGTTTGTTGGGATGGCTCGCGTTGCTGCTTCTGTTGTTCGGGCTTGCGGGGCCACGAGGGGTTCGCGAACACCGTGAGGTGACCGGGCAAGGTCTGGCCATTACGTTGTGTGTTGATCGTTCAGGATCCATGCTCGCCCTTGATTTGGCTGACTCGGTGGTCCGGCGTAGTCGGCTGGATGTGGTCAAAGATGTGGTGGACCGGTTTGTTCGAGGAGACACCACCATGGCCGGTCGCCGGGGTGATTTGCTCTCTATTGTCCAGTTTGGCACGCATGCAGACGAAGTCACGCCTCCAACATTTGACCATGAATATGTGGCGGAGGCAGTGGCAGGTTTGGAAGTCTCTGCCTTGGAATCTGAGCGGGCCACCGCGATCGGTGATGCTTTGGGCNTGGCGGTCGAGCGATTGGATGCTCTACGTACTCAGGACGTCAACCAGACCATCGGTGATCAGATCATCATTCTGTTGACCGATGGTGAAAGCAACGCAGGCGTTCTGTCGCCTCTGGAAGCCGCAGAGTTGGCTCGAGCTTTGGGCGTCAAGGTGTACACCATTGGTGCTGGGACAACTTCAGCTACGGCCCCCATTCCCATGACCGATCCGTTTACTGGCCGCGAACGTATTCGAAACATGCCGGTGTCTCTGGATATGGAGACGTTGAAAGCCATCGCGGAGCAAACTGGAGGCCAAGCCTTTCGTGCCACCGACCAAAATTCTCTGGTGGAGATTTACGCCGAGATCGATGCCTTGGAACGTACCGAATACCAAGAGACTCGCTGGGAAGAGGTGCGAGACGATGGCCCACTGATGCTGGGCTTTGGCTTGATGCTTGGTCTTTTTGCTCGACTTCTCGGTGCATCGCTGTGGCCGGAGGTTGCGTCATGAGTGGATTGATCTGGCACAACGCATCGTGGTGGCCCTTGTTTGGCGGTTTGCTTGGTGTTGGGGTCTTGGTTCTTGTCCTCGGGTGGCGTCTTCGTCGAAATCAACAGGCTTTGTTGCCTGGGGTTTTTTCCNCCACTCTCTCGAGTCGACCGATTCTGACGTTCGGTGGTTCACTGTTGTTGGGGGTGGCGATTCTGGATCCACGTTGGTCCAGTGAAACCATTGAGCTTCCTTTTCGGGGGCGAAATGTGGTGGTTCTCCTGGATGCTTCACGTTCGATGCGTTGTCAAGACGCGGCTCCGGACCGACTGCAAGTGGCCAAAACCCTTTTGGGGGAATTGGCGGAATCAGCCGTCGGCGATCGATTTGGTTTGATTGCTTTCGCAGGGACTCCGGTTCCCAAATGTCCTCCCACTGCAGATCCTCGCGCTTTCCGTCGTGCTTTGCGCCAAGTCGATCCCGATCGCATGCCCATCGGAGGATCGCTCCCGGGAGACGCACTGCGTGAGGCGGCCTCATTTTTGTCCGAGGACATCAACGACAGTTTGGTGATCTTGGTGAGTGATGGTGACGACATGGGGTCTTGGCCGATCGAGGCCGCCCGTGGACTCGGCGTCCCAGTGGTCACCATCTCACTGGGCGATGCTGAAGAGGGGGCGCGTATTCCTGACGATNCAGGGGGCTGGGTGGTTTACGATGAGTCTGAAGTGTGGTCTGTTCGCAATGACAAGCAGATGAAGGCTCTGGCTCAAGCGAGCGCTGGTATTCACGTTCCATTGGGAACTTCTGTGGTGGATGCGCGTGCCTTGTGGCGTCAGCGTTTGGCCCCTCTGGTGGGTGGTTCAGAATCGGTTCAGGAGATCACCAAGGATCGTCCGGAGTGGCGGTGGTTCGCGGTTCCTGGTGTGTTGTTGCTTGGACTGGGTTCCATCGGAAGGGCGAGGATCGCCTGATGCGTGCGGTGGTGCTGTTGGCCTTGTTGGCCCAAGTCTCCGAGTCCCCAGGGGAGGATGAACTCGCAAAGATTCGGGGGCTTCGCGCAGAAGATCCTGCGAACGGCCGGCTCGCATTCACCGAGGGCCGGTTGGCTTTGGATGGGGGCCAACTCTCGGAGGCCATGTCTGCCTTCAACGACGCGGTCGAGTTGCTGGACGGGCCGGGAGATTTGGCTCGTGCCCACCATGCGGTTGCGGTGGCNCAGCATCAAGCGGCNATGTCTCAAGTTGCCCAGAACCCGGCTTTGGCAAAGGAGATGATCGCGGCGGCCATGGCCAACTACGCGCAAGCTTTGGAGTACGACCCCAAACTTGAGCCTGCGCGGCGCAACGGCGAACGCGCGGCGCAATTTGCTTCGAGTGTTCCTCCTCCACCGCCTGAATCGTCGGGAGGGGAAGGTGAGAATCAAGATGGATCGCCTGACTCCACAGAACCCACCGATGACAATCCTTCCGAGGGCTCTCCATCTTCAGACCAGCAGGAACCAACGGATGGTGACTCAGGCGGTCAAGAACAAGATGCCTCAGCCCAAAATTCCCCTTCAACATCCGAGTCCAGCTCTGATCCCTCCAGTGGCTCGGCGGAATCTCTTTCAGAGGCGGAGGCCCGCCGGATGCTGCAAGAAATTCGAGATCGTGCCGATGAACGGCAAGAAGAATTGAGTGCTCGGCAATCGAGGTCTCGNGTGGTGGAGCGCGATTGGTGATGATGCTCCCACTGGTTGTACTCCTGACTGCCATGGCCGATGTGGAGTGGGTGGTTTCTCCTTCTGTTGCGGATGCAGGCATTCCGTTTGAGGTTCAACTTCGACTTCAAGGTGAAGGTCAGTCTTCCCCTGATCTTGATGTTCCCACCCCGGAAGTTGATGGTCTGGTGGTGCTCGAGGGTCCTGATGTTCGCTCTGGTTCCAACCTCATTTTTGTCAACGGAAGCGCCTCGGCCGCCTGGACGCGATCATTTTCTTGGTCGGTGGTTGCTGATTCCCCTGGGCTGTACCAGTTGCCAGAACTCATCATCAAGAGCAAAGAACGTGATATCAAAGTCAACAGCCGACCGGTTGTCGTCCGTGAACTGGAGCCAAGCCAAGACGTCTTCGTTGAACTTCGCTGCTCCAACTTGACGCCCTGGGTGGATCAAATCGTCGACTTGGAACTGACAGTTTTGTTCCGTCCATTTCAGGATGAAGAGTTGGGCACGCGTATTGGAAGTCAAGATCTGGTTGATGGCATCGATTGGGACCGCAGTGCGTTGGGGCCTTTCTCTGGCATTGTTCAAAGTCGAGACCGNCCCAAATTTGTACTGGGTCGCGGTGAACAGAAAGGGTGGGATGGGTTCCGCTGGACAGTGTCCGAACGGTTTCGTTCGGTGGGTACGTCTGTGGTGGAACCGGTTCGAATCGTAGGAACGTATCCCGTGTCTTTGGTCCGGACGAACACAGTGTTCGGG
The DNA here is from genome assembly GCA_002168105.2 of Phycisphaera sp. TMED24. Classification (GTDB taxonomy): domain Bacteria; phylum Planctomycetota; class Phycisphaerae; order Phycisphaerales; family SM1A02; genus UBA8653. Next base: position 18,090 of record NHCD02000026.1, on the reverse strand, counting down.
TCCAGAATTCGGATCGCTCGAAGGAGCCCGGTTCGAGTAGACACAACCCCACTGCAAATTGAGGTTCGGCCCCCACCTCAAGAAGGGAAACCGCAAGATTGGGGTGGCGTGGTCGGTCGTTTCGAGTTGTCCACATCACTGGACCGTGTGGCACTCGGTGTTGGTGAACCAGTGACCTTGACTTTGAGGGTCGAAGATCTCGATGGCAATGCAGATCTCGCTGGTTTGCCTGACCCCCCAATCGAAATTCAACTTCAAGAAGCAGGCTGGCAGTTGTCGCCAGACCCTGCCCCCGGCAAGGTTGAGGGCCAAGTTCGAACCATACGGCGGAGCATCCGTCCGACAGAACGTGCCTCCGAGTTGCCCAGTTTGCGTTTGCCATACTTTGATGCCGAAAACAGCATGTGGGGAGTGACGGTGGCAGAGGCCATACCGGTGCAGGTGGCCGCCGTCAGCCAGTTGGATATCGAGGATCTTCCTGCCCCTTTGGTGGAGCGTCCTGAACCTATGCTCGAAGTTGGTCCTGAAACTTGGCCAGGTCTCGCTGAGGTCAACACTGTTCCATCNGTGACGGTGCTCCCGGTGGCCATTGGGTTGGGTTTGGGGATCCTGNCTGCGGGAGNAATTCGANGGGCCCCACTGCTCTTCTCGCGTGGCGGGGTGAGCCGAAAACGAAAACTCGATAATCTTCGCCGCGCACTCGATCGGTCCCAAGGTCACTTGGAAGTGGGGCAGGCCGCGCGAACCTACTTATCAGCGTGGTCGAACCACGCTTCTGACCCGATCTCTGTCTTGCGGAAGAGTGATCCCCAACTCGCTGATGACCTTCAGGAAGCGTTTGTCGCACTTGACCGTGCAGATTTTGGTGGCGGTTCTGCGGATGCCAGCGAGCGGGTTGTCGGTTTGCTTCGGCGTATTCCGGGGGAGCGCGCATGATGATTTACCTTTCTTTGCTGTGCTTGTTTGATTCTGGGGAGGGTTTGTTTGAAAGCGCTATGTCTCTGGAGTCAAGTCAAGCCCAAGTGGTCTTTATTGAGGCGGCCGAGTCTTTTATGAACGATGCCGCCACCAATGCCGATCCCAATGTGGTGTTCAATGCCGGACTGGCNTGGGCTCAGGCCGGCAACCGGCCCAAAGCGAAGCAAATGCTCCAGTACGCCGTTGCTCGAGGGGCCACCCCAGAGGCGTGGCGAGCGCTTCAGTTGGTCCGGGAACAGGATGGCCCAGATTCCATTCGGGAACCTATGCCGTGGTTCACACCTCTGGCTCGACTTGGCGTTGCAATTTCCATATTGGTGCCTGCGGCAGCTCTGTGGGCGGGGGGAATGTTGTCAATCGCTGGCCTTCTCTGGGGACTGCGTCGTCCAGATCTTGCCGGTCTTACTTTCGTGGCGACACTTGTCCTTGTCACTCCTCTCTTCAGTCGGACTCTGACCATTCCAGGGGGGATCGCGGCAAACGAACTGATCCCGTTTGAAGGCCCGGGTGATGGTTACGCCCCAACGAACGCGTTTCTGAAGTCTGGTGATGAAATCAATGTGATTCGTACCGCTGGNCAGTGGTGCGAGATTGATCTTCCGGGAGCGGATTGGCGACGGGGCTGGGTGCGTCGCGCCGACTTGCTCTTCCCGCAAGATGCTCTCGCGCCATGATGCAAGAACCGGGAATCCCTGATCATTTGACGCCGCTGCACACGGCCTGTCCTCAGCGTTTGGATGGTCGGTGGCGGAGCGACCAGCACGATGATGGGTATCGCGGTGGTGGTGATGCTCGCCAAGAGATTGCAACGGTGTTCCATGAGGCGTGTGCGGTGGACGAGTTGTTTCAGAACCCGGTCTGCGTGGTGGCGGAACTTGGCTTTGGTGCAGGATTGTCCATGCTGGAGACCATCCAGCGTTTTCGTGAAGTGGCCTCCCCACACGCTCGTTTGTGTTTGGTTTCTTGTGAGAAGTTTCCCATTGATCCTGAATCTGCGAAAGAGATGTTGATCGACGATGGGGCCGCGCCTGACTTGGTCTCGGCGTTGATCGACCAGTGGCCTATCCATGTTGGGGGTTGGCACCGCTTGTCTTTTCTGGGCGGGCGTGTGCACCTGACCCTCGGACTGGGTGATGCCTCCGATCTTCTTCAGACTTTGAACTTCGAGTCGGATGCTTGGTTCTTGGATGGCTTTTCGCCGGCCAAGAATCCAGAGTTGTGGACCCCGGAGGTTCTGCAATTGGTCACCGAACGGAGCGCCGCGGGAGCCCGTTTGGGGACGTGGTGCTCGGCGGGTGATGTGCGTCGTTCGCTCACAGCATTGGGGTGGTCGGTTGAGCGGGTCCCTGGACACGCCACGAAACGTCACCGCGTGCAAGCTCGTCGTTCTGGCACCANCCCGAAGCGGTCTTCACCGGGCACCATTCATATCGCTGGAGCCGGTTTTGCGGGTGCGGGTGCCGCTCGGGCCTTTGCCGAGCGTGGCTGGTCGGTCACAGTGTTTGACTCCAACGGGCCCGCTTCCGGTGCTTCAGGAAATCCACGAAGCCTTGTGCAGCCCCGGTTGGCGAGAGGTTTGGACGCGGCAAGTCACCTGCATTTGCATGCCGCTCTTTTTGCCGCCCGTCAGATGGACCAGTTGGGTGTGGCGTCGATCTCCGGTGCGCTGCACCTCGCGGTTGGTCATCATGGAGGAAAGGTCGAGGCTGCGTTGAGCCACGAGGGATTGCCAACCAGTCTGATTCGCGCGGTTGGTGAGGAAGAGGCTTCCAAGTTGGCTGGTTGTCAGGTCGGGCCGGGCGCATGGTTTCCTTCCGCTCGATCCGTCTCAGGGCCTGAGTACGTTGCCGCCCTCCTCGACCATGGCAACATCGACGTTCGTCTCGATTCCCCCATGACAACTGTGTGTGAAGAGATACCACTGGTGTGGTGCACCGGTTCGAGCGCCGTCGATGCGTTGGACTTGTGTGGGCTGCATCAGATTCGTGGACAACTTGAACTGTTGGCTCCAATCCCCGGTTTGAACCATGCCATTTGCTTTGGTCATTATTTGCTGCCGGGTGAAGACACTCTTGTCCTCGGGGCGAGTTATGACCACGGAGATTCTGATCCAGCGGTGCGGGACAATACGGCGCAGGCGTCTCTCGATCTGGCCCAAGCCGCGTTGCCTGGAGTGTCGATGCGCCGCATTGGAGGGCGGACAAGCTTCAGGCTGGCTTCACGGGATCGACTGCCCGTGCTGGGCCCAGATCACCATGGGCATCATTGGTTCAGTTTGGCCCACGGTTCTCGTGGTGCCTCGACAGGACCACTCTTGGGGGCGTTTTTGGCCGATTGCATGGAGGGCGTGCCTGGAGTTTTGCCTTCTGTATTTGTCGATCGACTCCGAGTCGGACGATTTGATCGTTAGGTCTGGGCTCAACCCCCATATCAGACGGTGGTGCAGGTTCGTTCTCTCGTTGAGATGGGTTTGAGATGCTGCTTTGATGCCCTGGTTTTGGTCGCAGACGTTTGAAAGGCAAGGGAATACGTCATGTCAAATTTTGGTTACCAGCCCCATTACTGAGAGTTCCCATGACGGCCGTCTCCCGGCTGGGGTATCCTGTGCTCATGTTTTCAAGTCCGATTCTTTGCCTTCCGCTGGTGCTCCCCGCCGCTGATTCCATCGAAGATCTCTACGCCCGCTTCGGCGCAGGCTATTCGACATCTTCGCCGGCTGACTTCACGCTGACTGGTGCCAACGAGTCGGTTTTGATTCGTCAAATTTTGCAGACCTTCGAACCTTCTTTGGAGTTTGATGGCTGGAATTTCCAGTTTGCTCTTGGGGAGAAGCTCACTGAGAACATCGCTTTTGAGTGGGAAGTTCAATCGCTGCAGTTGGACCTGGATTCATTCAAGCCCACCACGACCGACAACGGCGGGGGATTGTTTCCTTTTGATCCAAACGACGGTACGGTCCCGGGCTTTTTCCGTTTGGATGGCGCAAGTGGTGAATTCAAAGCGTTGGCACTGACGGCGAACCTTCATTTTGATTACCAGTTCGGGGAATCAGGTTTTGGCGTCTATGGCGGAGTTGGCGCGGGATTCTCGAGGAACACGTTGAATCTCACGGTCTCTGAAACATTCTTTGAGACCGAGGGTTCACCAGCCGGTGATTCAATTGATGCCACCGTTCCTTTGGCCACCGACGATACGTGGGACTTCTGTTGGCACTGGCGAGCAGGTGTTGAATACGAAATCAACCGCAAGAGCACGTTGTACGTGGGGTGGCGTGCGGCCGACTACGGTTCTGCCGATCTGCAGGGCAGTGGTCCGGCATTGACCGCCGACACCATTGAGTTTGGCTTCAAGCAGTCCTTCTGATTCTCAGCATCAAAGGGCCAAATGAGCAATCGCGTCCCAGGGGCGTCGACGGTTCGTTATTGCGAAGGAAGCATCTTGGGCTGCAACTTGCTTCCGAGCCATGCCGCGTCTTCGCAAGCCGTGCCGCTGGGAATGTTGTTGTAGGGGCCATTTGGCAGTTCCACACCGAAATGGGTCTCTGCGGTTTCTTCGGACATCTTGAGCTGGTATGAGATGACAGATCCATCGATAAACGAGACGTTCCAACGCCCAGGGTTCCAGACGACGGGCTCATCAACCCAGTTGAATGACTCAGAGCAAGGGGCGAAGTCCGGATCAACCCAAGCGGCCGGTAGAAGAAACCCATTCAGATTTGCTCCTCGCGTGTCTGCCTCGCACAGGGTGGAAAGTTGGTTGGATGTATCGCGAAATTGAGAGTAACTGTCGGCGGCCGAAACGAGGCCAGTGGAGCAGTCTCGGCAATACGCCTCTTTTCCAGCAAACGCTGAGAATGAATAACTGCGAAGCCGATAGGTCTCGGGGTCGTTGATCAACCGGGGATCTTGTGGTGAGCTGTAGACATCAAAGTCGCCGATGTAATCCCACAGAGAACCTTTGGTGAACGCGATGGGGTACTCAGTGTTGGGGTTGGCGTCATCTCCGCCTTGGTCCCAATTCACCACGCCGTTTTGGAATCCATTGCAGCATCCCTCGGGAGGGTTGTGCTGCCCGCCAACGGTCTGCATCCAGTCGTAGGCATATGCACCCGTATCGGTCCCGGGGACCCGGCCGTTCTTNTCGATCGAATACTGGGTGTACGCGGCAATCAGGTTGCGTTGGTTGGTCAAGCATTCGGTTGACTGGGCTTGCACTCGAACTCGGTTGATTGCCGGCAAGAGCAGGGAAATCAGGATGGCAATAACGGCCACCACCACCAGCAATTCAACCAACGTAAAGGCTTTGCGTCGCATGAGGGCCACTCTACCAGCGGGAGTGAGAGCACTGTGTGATGGCCCCTTTTGAGTTCCGTTCTGGGGCAGTTCTCCCACGGTTCGCTCCAGCCATCACTGATGGTCAACTTCCTTTCATCTAGGTCAGGGGTTCCCGCGGCTTCTGGCCCATAAAAACGTCCAAGTCCGGGGTCGTTCTCGGCGGATTTTCAAAGCCCTGCGTTGAATAGGACGTATCTTGTCAATACCCGCTAGGAGATAGAACATGCGTGAGCTGCATTCGAAACTGGTGACCACCACTGTGACGTTCGTTTTGAGCCTTTTGAACAGTGCTGTCCACGCCCATGATGGTNCAGAAGGGCCTTCTGGCCTTCTTCCCCCCGGGTTCTATGAGCAAGGTGTGGGCACTGGCTGGGACCAGTTGGTGGGGGTGNCCTTTGATTCAACCGGTCGCGCGTATCCGTGGGAACGTTCGGGCAAGGTTTGGGCGGTCGAAACCGATGGCACCCGTGGCACGGAACCCATCTTGGACATCTCCGACGAGGTGGGAGGATGGCGGGACCATGGTCTGCTTGGTGTGGCCTTGCACCCTGGCTTCCGTCAGAACGGTTGGATCTATTTGTTGTACGCCGTCGATCGGCATCATCTTTTGTATGCCGGTACCGGAAAGTACGAGGCGGGGGTTGATGAGTATTACGGCGCGACCATCGGCCGAGTGACCCGGTACACCGTTCGATCTGCTGATGGGTTCAACAGCATTGATCCAGAGAGCCGGTTGGTGCTGCTGGGCGAAACCGCTCAGACTGGAATACCGATTGTCCATGAATCGCACGCGGTGGGTTCGTTGGTTTTCGGTACCGATGGCACCCTGCTTNTATCTGTGGGTGACTGTGCGAGTTACAACGGCACCGACAATGGTGGTCAACAACCGGGAACCTATGTCAATGTTGCACTGAATGAAGGCATTTTGAAGCCCCATGAAAATGTTGGAGCCTTCCGGGCCCAAACCGTCGACTCACACTGCGGTAAGATTTTGCGGTTGAACCCCCTCAACGGGGACGGTTTGCCTTCCAACCCATTTTTTGACGCCTCAGAACCTCGGGCGCCTCGCAGTCGCGTTTGGGCGCTTGGGCTTCGCAATCCTTATCGGATGGCCTTGAAGCCGGACTCAGGAAGTCACGATCCCGAAGACGGGAACCCCGGAGCCCTTTACATCGGTGACGTGGGCTACGTGACCTGGGAAGAACTCAATGTCTGTGATGGTCCAGCGCAGAACTTCGGTTGGCCCATTTATGAGGGCAATCATCTGGAGCCTGGGTATGCCCCGGTGTTGACCGAGAATCCTTCGGCCCCCAATCCACTTGGGTCGGATTGTGGACTCGATTTTTTCCGGTACCAGGATTTGTTGGTTCAAGACACCGACAACGAACCGTACTGGGCAAATCCCTGTGATAGCGGCAGTGTCTCTGGTGATGAGCTTTTGGAAAACGGGAATTTCAATTCCGCAGATTTCTTTCCATGGCAGACGGAATTCAGTGCGTTCTTGGATCCAACCTCTGTCTTTGCTTACAACGCAGCCAAGCTGTACGGACCATTTACTTCCGGAGAAACTCTCACCCGAATTTGGCAAGATTTTCCGGTGGTGGCGGGCAAAAGTTACGTCGCCAGTGTGAAAGCCGTCACACCTTCGTGGGACTCGATCAGCGGGACTTCCAATACAACCCGGATTTCACTTCAGTTCTTCCGTGCCGATGGAAGTCTGGTGTCAGACATTCAAAACGATGTAATTACTGGAGGCACTGAAAGTGATGTGATCATCGGGCGGTCCGTTTTTGGCCTTGCTCCGGATGTTGCGGTCACGGGCCGAGTCGTACTGTCGTTTGAACAGCCTTCCTTTGAGGTGGGTGCCGTTTGGTTTGACGACGCAAGCGTTCTTGAGGTGCAGCAGGTCCTGCAAGCTGAGGACGCGATGTGGGATGGCCCGAATTACTACGAAGGGACATCTGGGGGTGCAACAGGAACTGGACTCCTTGATTTTCAAAATGATTTCGATGATTGGATCGAGTGGACGGTGCCATCGGGGAGTGACGGTCCTGAGACCATTGCATTCCGTTATGCCCTCGGAAATGCACCCCGCCCCCTTGAACTGAAGATCAATGGTGTGGTGGTTNATCCAAGTTTGAATTTCCCATCCACTGACGGTTGGTCCGATTGGCAATTGGTGTCCGCTGAAGTTCCTTTTGTTGCTGGTGACAACACAGTTCGGATCACGGCTATCGGCCAAAGTGGTGCCAACTTTGACTCTTTGGTCGTCGGTGAATCCACTTCTCAACCAGGACCCGGAGGAGACAACCCCATCACCACGGTGCCAACTTTTGTGCACAAGCGTCCAATGATCTCATGGTTGCATACGTACTTTGGTACGCCACGCGCGGAAGTCCCGTTGTACGACTCTGCTGGNAACGCTACCGAGACGGTGGTGGGAGCCAACGGTTCACCCGTTTCTGGTGATCCATTCGCAGGCAACTGCGCGGGTGGGGTCAGCTTCTCCATGGGCGATCTGTATCCAGAGTCATACCGTGGAAGTTGCTTCATTGCGGATTACAGTTCTGGTTGGATTCGAGTGCTTCGAGAAGATGACGATGGCAACTTGGTTTCGGTGGAAGAATTCCGAACCGGTATGGGCAACCTTGTCGGCTTGTTCGACAACCCCTACTCCGACGAAATGTGGCACATCCGCTGGCCGGATTACCTGACTGCNTGGAAGTATTCACCCTCCGGCAATCAGCCCCCAGTTGCGGTGGCCAATCTCGATGTCCAGTGGGGAACCAGCCCATTGGTGGTCAACTTTGAGGGGTCCAGTTCTTATGATCCCAACGGTGGTGTCCTGTACTGGGAGTGGGACTTCGGCGATGGAACAACCGACGGCTATCCCGACGGGACCCACATCTTCGTTGGTTCCACCCCCGGAGAGCCAGAGACGTTCGACGTCACGTTCCGGGTCAGTGATCCTGGTGGCTTAAGCAATGANAAGACGTTCCAGGTTGTGGTGAACGACTCACCACCAAGCTTGCAAATTCTCGAACCTGTGAACTTGCAGCCTTATCGCCTTGACACCCAGACGGAGGTTCCTTTCCGTTCGGTCGCCACCGACACCCAGACTCCCGATGAAGATCTGGTNCTGACCATGCAGGTGATCTTGCATCACAACGATCACANCCATCCTGAGTTGGTCGTGGAAACCAGCGACGCCAACGCTGTCATCAGTCCCTTGGGCTGTGGCTTTGAGCCGTTCTGGTATCGAATCGTTGCGACGGCCACCGACAGCAGTGGCTTGACCAGCATCGANGAGGTCGAGTTGTTCCCGGATTGCGATGGCCGTCTTGATTGCCCGGGCGACGTTGATCTCAGCGGTACCGTCGACTTCAACGACATCCTGAGCATCTTGGCTTTGTATGGTTCAGAGGGCGATTGGATCCCTGAAGATGTCAACATTGACGGCATCGTCGACTTTGCGGACATCCTTCAAGGGCTTGCGGACTGGGGTGTTTGCGCTGGATAACACCGCTGCGTTCAGCAGCCAATTGTTGTCTAACTTTGAGGAGTTCTCGTCCTGCGAACTTCTATAAGGAAGTTTTCAGGCTCTGATCGACTTTGTTCAGCGTCTCAACTTGGTCAGCTTGTTGTGCCTCAAAGATGCTCTGATGCATTTGCTGAAGTGTGCTTTGATCAGTGGGGTCGACTGCTGCAGCATGAAGCCAAATTCCAAGTGCTCCGGTTCTTCTTCCGAACTGGATAGCCCGCGGAGGTGTTTCTGGGTTTCTGGGGTTGTCTTCAGAGTTGTCAATCTTGAACGTGGCCACAACTTGCGTGCCTTGAGCAATTCGGAGATTGGGAATCTTCCAAGTTTGCTGCCAATGCGGATCCCAATCGGAAATTTCGAAGACCCTCTCTCCATCCACGGTGAGGGTGACACCTGTGACCCTTCGTCCCGCTCGTACGGAAATCAGAGGGACGTCGACATCAATTGGACTGACCCATCGCTGTTCGAGNGCCCCNGATTCGCCGGCCTTCACTCGCCATGAACGAATACTGAGTGGGATCAGTTGCAATGCCCGGCTTGTGTGCTGCTCTGGGACAAGTTCAGCATCGAGGGTTGCCGTCAAGGGCTTGTCCATTCCACTCGGGCGGAATCGAAGTTCAAAGTCGATCTCGTGATCTTGGGGGANTTCAAAATGAAATCCGTCAGGAATTCGAAAGGTTCTATTCGCGACGCCCAGGATGCCCAACATGCCAGCCGGACGCCATCCCATGTCGCCCGTCATTTCGTACCCCGGCGTGTTTGGCTCCTGCAGATCGCCGTACNGTGCGATGGTCCCGTCATCGTGGACGAGGCCAATACTTTCGACTTCTCTGGGGGCTGATGAGTGAAAGCGCCAAGCTTGGACCCGAAGCATTTGATCGGCTCTTGGGGCGAGTCGGAAGGTCCGAACATCCCGATCCCCTCGGTGCCATCTCTCCCCACCCTCCTTGGGAATCACAAATCCCTCCGGGATTCGGAATGATCGATCCTTTCGAAATGACTGTGCTTTTGGTGGAGGAACGGCCCGAGATTCTTCTTCACCGGAGGCTGCAGCAAGCCACCGCAACACCAGATCTTTCTCTTGATCGCTCCATCGTTCTGCGGGCACCAAGTGGGGAGGCATTCGGTCCTCTTGAACCAGGGCCTGAATGAATGCTGAACGGCGCTGGTAATCCGTGGATCTGGTCAATGCAAAGGGTGCGGGACCCTCTTGTTGGTGGCAAACGACACAGTTCTGGCTCAGTAGGTCCCGAACATCATCAAATGTGGGAGGAGGGGGATCAATCACCGCTCGATGGTACAGCCGACCGCAGGGGGGCCTGAGACTGATTCCCGGTTGCCAGCAATGCTTCGCTCGATAGCCGCTCTGAAGTCGTGGGTCTTTGCTTGTTCTTGCCGGTTGCCGACGCCTCGATACAGATCATTGATGCGTCCTTGGTACAGGACAGTTGGAGTCTCCATCGCACCAGCAAAGACAAAAGCTTCCGGTGTCACTGTCGCGTCAAGCGACTGAACCCATCGNNGATCTGGATCCAGTACGACGCGACCAACCAGTCCATAGTTCTGGGCATGGTTGATGACTTCCCTTTTGGTCAGGCCTTTTCGAGGATAAATCAAAAGTGTTTCTATTCCGTGCTCCTGGGCGTATTCACCCAGCCGGCCCAGTGTGGGAGCCATGGCATTGGCGATGGGGCAGTCAGGACTCAGAAAAACAGCACAGCGGATCTTTGAATCCCAACCGGTGCGGGCCTGTATTTGGTTNGCGGGTTGAAGACTTTGGCAACCCGTGGTTAGGCAGAGCCAAACCAGCCCCAAGATTTTAGAAGCCACAGAATTGCTCGGCTGCGGCTTGGCATGCTGGCGTCCACACCATGCAGCAAGATTCGTACCCGGGCATGGTGTGCACACAATTGCAGATGGGTGGTGGAATGGTGTTCTGAGCGCACCCATTACAGCCGCCGCCGCCGCCGCCACCGCCGCCGCCACCGCCACCGCCACCGCCGCCGCCAAAGTTGCCGGCAACTGGTTCGCCATGGAAGCAGCCAAAGATCCAGGGGAATCCATCAGGATCTTCGCCAGCATCGATATCTTTCACGGGCCCGTACGCCACAGCGTGGTAGTGCCACCCNAAGACGGGGTCGTNGTGTCCGTTGCAGGCGTCCAATTGGTTTTCCCCGGTCAAGTCTTTGGCCAAAACGCCAGCGGACTCCCAAGGGCCAAACACGGGGAACCCGTCGTAGCCGTATCCGATCAGTTCGGAATGACCATTGCTGAGGGTGCCATCAAAGTGGGGGCTCCATTGGTGATAGTGGTAGGAGCCATCTGGACTCGGATGGCCCTTGAAGGTGTCCATGCAAATGGTTGAAGGGGCGTCGACGCCACCACCGTCGTACGGGTTGTACAACGCGACTCCGTTGATGGCGAGGCCTACGGGCCCAAGCGTGTTGAGCAAATCGACCGACGGATTTGGGGTGAACACGGGATCCATGGGCAGCATGATGGTTCGGTTTTGATTGGTCGGGGTATTGGGGTTTTGGCAGGTTGCATCGGGTCCTGAGAATGGCCCCATCACATGATCTGCCAAGCCGCTGGTGGAAATGGTCACCATCCGGTTGTCGTAATCGAATTGCACGTCGACATCGGAAGAAAATGGGTGGCACACTCGGTTGAAATCACTCAAGACCAAAATGAGGTCAGGGAAGTTGGTGGTGCCATCTTGATTCGCATCACCATTTGGGGTGTTCCATTGGCTCAGTACNACGGTGACGTCATCAAACCCCACGCTGCCGTCTTCAGAAAGATCGGTGGCACAGCCCAGTCCGTTGGATTGGGCGAGGGCGGGGGCCGCAAAAAGGGCCGTCCATGCCGTAAGAAGAACTCTGGAACAAAGATTGATTCTCATGGGGATTTCCTTCAATAGCNCTTTGGGACCGATTTCCTACAAATCACCATACGAGATGCCCTCAGTTCTTCATCCCTGAAAGACGGGGCCCTCTTCAATTTCTTTCTGGTTTATTCTTTGCGTCGCCAGAAATGCCGAGTTCTTCCACCATCACGAAAAAGGTTTTGGCCTGCTCCAGGAAAGTTGGTTCGGCCACCAGAAACCTTCGGTTTGCCTCCCCAGTCACCCACGTCTCTCGACCGCTTGACCACGCCCGGGAACCCCATGAGGNGTACCTCAAACAATTTGCTCGACTCGGGGCGAGCAGTTTGTTTCTGGGCATGAACCCAGGTCCATGGGGGATGTCGCAGACCGGAGTTCCATTCGGTGAGGTTCGGGCGGTCGTGTCTTTTCTTGGCCTTGAGGGGAAAGTGGTGTCCCCCAAGGATGCCCACCCCAATCGAGCGATCGAAGGATTTTCTTGTGCCAAGAGTGAGGTGTCGGGCCGCCGGTTTTGGGGGCTCATGCAGGATAGGTTTGGCACCGCCGATGCTTTTGCGGCGTCTCACTTTGTCTGGAATTGGTGCCCACTGGCCTTCATGGAAGAAAGTGGACGCAACCGCACACCAGACAAACTTCCCGCAGACGAGCGGGGTGCTTTGACGGCCCCCTGTGACTCGTGTTTGCGTGAATTGGTGGAGATCCTCGACGTTCCCCACGTTATTGGGGTGGGGAAGGTCGCGGAGGCTGCGGCGAGAAGGGCCCTTCCGGATGCCGTGCGGGTGACCAGTATTCTTCATCCCTCACCAGCTTCACCGGCGGCCAATCGTGATTGGTCTGGCACGGTGACCCAGCAGTTGATTGAGCAGGGCGTATGGTCAGCCTGAAACAAACACGGCCCCGCTGAAGCGGGGCCGTGTGATGAGATCTGTCGATCTATAGATTCGGTCTTGCCTTAGCAGGGGCCGAATGAGGAAAGTACGGAGAGCACGTCGCCGAAGGCCACGATGCCGTCACCGTCGACATCTGCGGCAGCGTCATCAGATCCCCAGGCGGACAACGCCGAGAGGACGTCTCCGAAGCCGACGATGCCGTCTCCGTTGATGTCTTCCGGACAGTCGTTGCCGCCGTCGTTGGGAACCACATCACTCCAAGATCGGCCCAGGCGAACTTCATCGAAGTCCATATAAGCGGGACCGTTGCCTGCTTGGAACCGAATGCGGTTGAAGCCTGGGTTGTTGGCGTCTTCGTAGACAANTTCAGGTGTACCCTCNGCACAGTNGGCAGGATCAACCCAAAGTGAGGTGGTNGCACCGCCGACACCGTCAAAGTCNATTTTGACCACGATGAGGCTTGGGGTGTCGCTGAGTTGTACGGCGCTGAATCCGCATCCGTTGACATCGCCATCACACGCACCATCTTGGGCGTCGAATCCCCATGCACTGGATGCCCATGGTTTGCCCAGGAACAAGACTTCATCGTCTCCATTGAACAATGACGCACCGGCGTACCAGCCCAAATCACCTTCGGCAACAGGGTTCGCTGGGTTGGTTCGGGCGACCAATGAGTAGTANACCGTCTCTGGTTCGCCAGAAGTACCGTAGGAACTCTCGAGGTAGCGGAACGCACCAGCGCCATTGCCGCCGGTCTGGCCGGAGCCGCCGAGGCCTGAAACACATGATGATGAGATTCCCTCATCNACCGTTCGGTTGACGGGGGGGGCATCGGACCAGGGGCCCGCGAACCCGACGCCGCCATNCATGGTGCTGTCGATGTCGTTTTCAAGGTAATCAAAGCCTTCGTAGGCGATTGAAGGTGTTCCGGTCGTGACTTCTTCAAAGCTCAGGCCAATTTTGATTTCGTCATAGTCGGTCAGCCAATTGGCGCCACCATTTTGACCGGCAGCGACCTTGATTCGGTTGAACCCTCCGCCGTAGATAATGGCGCTGAGGGTTGGGTCAGCAGCGGGTTCGCCACCGGACAACGGTGGATCGACCCAGAAGTCAACGACACAATCTTGAGCTCCGGTTCCTGGGTCACTCATTTTGGCCACAAGGAGGCGTGCCGTTGAGTCCATATTGACGGTGGAACGGACGTCAGTGACAAATGGCTGGCTGTAGCCCCAAACACCATCAGCCCAGGCTTGTCCAAGCCGCAGTGCTTCATCACCGTTTTCACGAATAAGCGTGACGCCGGTAAAGCACTCAAAGAATGGGTCGTGGTCGTTGTTTTCGTTCAGTGCTGCGTGGATAGAGAACCAAATTTCAGTGGCCACCGGGTTGTCGGCGTCGGCAGGGGCCACGGTCTCTGAAAGGTTTCGGAAACTTTCAACGTAGCCGCCACCTTCAGTGAGACGATTGCCTGTTGTGTTGATGCCTGCGATCTCAAGGCTTGAGCTGGTCACAAAGTTTGTGGTTACAGACTGTTGCCAAGATTCAGCAAACCCAATTCCACCATCTTTGCCACTGAGGTTTCCAGCAGGGTATTGGAATGGTTCGTAGGCCAAAACTTGGCCGAAAGCGATGCTCGAAGCGGCCAGGGAAAGGCCAAGCGCAATGCGATTCATGTGGTATCTCCAAATGTCACAAGGAATGCAAATAGGNACGTTCAATTACGTACCTACATCATTGGCAACATCGGGCGTAGTGCAAGGGGCAGTGACGCTTTCTTGCCAGTTGAAGTAAATTCATTTGTGCTGGGTGGCCCATTGCGACAAATCACACCCTGGAGGCGTCGTTATCGGTCAACTGGGTTCTCCGTGCGGCCACGTTTGACGTGAAGGGATGCTTTGCCACAGCTGGGCATAGGTTGCCGATGGGATGGCGAGATAGCCCGGGTACGCCTGTCGCGCTTCAATCACTCGGGATTGATCCAGCGTGACCACCGCCATGGGATCTTCGAAGAGCTGCACTTCGCCGAATGGATCGATGATGACCGAGGGGCCGCCCAACGGCACGCCACTTTCGGGTTCCGGTCGGTTCACACTGGCGATCCAACATCCCGTGGTGATGGCGTTGGCCCGCCAGATGGTGATCCAGGTTTCCAAGAAGNTTCGCTCGGTGGCTCTGGGGTTGAGGATCAGATCGCACCCTTGGGCGGCAAGCATTTGGCACCCGGTGGGGCGCTGGTTGTCCGAGCAGATTTGCACGCCGATGCGCCAGCCGTGGTACTCCACACACCGCACGGCGTTGGTGCTGGGGTCGTAGTGGGCGGCTTCTCGGAACCCCGGTTCATCGGGGATGTGCATTTTGCTGTACCGAAGTTGCTCCCGGCCGTGGTGGTCCCAGAAGACCGCGGTGTTGAGGCNAGCGCCTTCCTCCCTCTGCTCGATGGATCCACCCAACAAAGCGATTTCGGCGGCTTGAGCTGCTGCGGCTTGCCGGGACTCNCTCGGNCCGCCCGCAGGTTCGGCGTCGTGCGGGGAGGCCTTGGAGGTGGCGGCCACCCAAGGCTGGGCGGGACATTCGGGGAGCAAGGCCAGGGCAGCACCGTTGGATTTCACGGAGTGAAGCCTTTCCCGCAGCTCACTAGAGCCCTTAGGGAACACGCTGGAGACGAGTGCAATTTTCATGGGAAATGTTAAGGATTTGCAAGTGACTGGTTAATTCGCCGCATTTTGAACTTAATCGTAGATCTTGGACTCAGGCAGGCGATGTCTTAGACGATATTTTTCGCACCGAAGAATCGAACCGGACGATTTTTCAACAACCAGTAGTTCTTAATGGAGATGACTAAGAGTCTGAACGGAATCTTTACTGTCTCGCCCTATTTTCTCAACTGTAGGAAAGATTGGGGAACGTACCCCGGCTTCCCTTGCTCAATGTAGTGGTTCCTTATTCACCCCACACTTATGGAGTTAGACCCGTGAAAAATGCAATGTTCATTGCCCTTGCAGCATCTGGTGCCGCAATGGCCGCAACCGTTGATGTCACTTCCGACATCGTATCCTCTGTCACCTGGACGGCTGACAACGAATACAACCTGACCACCCAGATCTACGTTCGACCAGGTGCAACCCTGACCATCGAAGCTGGAACTCGGGTCGTTTCCACCGCAACCGCCAACGGCTCCGGCGCTCTTTGCGTTGTGAATGGNGGTCAAATTTTCATCAACGGTGACTCAAACGCTCCCGTTGTGATGACTTCCAGCGAAGACAACGGCAACTGGCGTGCGTCTTGCAACGAATGGGGCAACTTGACCGTCTGCGGCGATGCNTACATCGGTTTCGATGGNGTNACCAACTCNGGTGGCTTCCCNGGCAACACCCTCGCTCCANGTGCCNNCAACGAAGCCAACATGGAAGGCTTGGTCGAAGAAGCTGGAAACCCNNCGCTCAACAACTATGGCGGTGGNGANGATGACTACGACGCNGGCAACATNTCTTACCTGTCNCTCCGCTACGGCGGTCGAGTGCTTGGTTTGGCCAACGAACTCAANGGNCTTTCCTTGGGCGCTTTGGGTCGCAACACCCAGATCGACCACGTTGANATCATGAACAACGTNGATGATGGCATCGAAATCTGGGGCGGCACCGTCTCCCTGAAGTACGTGGCCATCTGGAACATNGGTGATGANTCCTTCGACTGCGACNNNGGATGGCGTGGCCGNGCTCAGTTTGGCNTGATCGTTCAGGGNTACTCCCGTGATGCCNNCCAAGGCTCTGGCTTGGGTGACAACATCTTCGANCTCGACGGTGCTGAAAACTCTGATGCTCAGCCTCGNACCCGTTGCACCTTCTACAACTTCACCACCGTGGCCAACACCGAGTCCGGTGANGGCACCACCACCTGGCGTGACAACGCCAGCGTCCAATACCGCAACTGCATCTTCATNGGTAAGGGNGACAAGCTNGTCCGTGCCGACNNTGNTGACGGCGACGGTTCTTCTGGCTACGGNCACAACGGCACCCTGAGCTTGGCTGACCGCTTCACCACCGACGCGTACGAAGNCGACGGCTCNCCNTACGTTGACAGNGTNAACGCTTCCGCNGACGCNGCNTTNATGGACGGCNTGTACCAAGCCCAAACNCCNGGTGGCAAGCTNTGCGAGATCACCGACTGNGTNATCTCCGGNTTTGGTGANATCTCCGGCGATCCTTACNNNAGCNTGCTCCCGCANTCCATGCGTGACACCAACGTTGAAACCGACGNCCTGCCCATCAACGCTNTGGTTCGTGGACCANTCGTGGTTGCTGGTGGNAAGAACGTGAACCCTGTNGTGGGTATCGATCCTCGTCCCCTCGGACTNGGTATCAACCAAGCCACCNANGCNCCTCCATCNNATGGCTTCTACTCTCCAGTGAACTACCGCGGTGGCTTCTCNCAAACCGAGAACTGGTGCNTNGGATGGACCGCGGCNGATGAGTTCGGCTTCTTCCTCGGTNGCGCNTGCNCCGGCGANGTCAACGGTGACGGCGAGGTTGGCTTCAACGACCTCACCTCCGTCCTCGCTNNCTGGGGNTGCACTNGCAACTGATCTGGTTGCTCTCCGAGNGAACGGCCTGCTTGCAAAGTCGTTCCATTTGNATTTTGTAAAGGGGCCGCCGAAAGGCGGCCCCTTTTTTACGTTTTTGATGTCATTGGGAGCGACTCTAACACAACCTTAACATTTCCCTCATCACCTCCACATCCGCCAAAATGGCCCCGAGATATCGTTTTGCAATGGTTATTCAGTCTGTTTTAGCCGCTTTTCTCGCTTTCGTTTCTCCCCATTCTGCCGACGCTTGGCGGGTGGATTTGCTGGAGTTCGCGGGAGCCTCGGCGGAGAAATTGCCCCTTGATCCTCACATCAGAAACCGCTCAGTGGCCATGCTCGACGTGGTGGATGCTTTGCTGGAACTTGGAGCCATAAGTGAAGCGAAGCGACTCGGCGACCGCATCCCCGATTGGCGTCGTGGCATGGCCCACGCCCGTTACGCCGAAGCAGTGCTGCTCAGGGAAGGGAAGTCAAGTCTCGACTTGGTTCGCCCCTCTCTCGAGATCGCAAACAATCTTGCAGCACCAGAGCGGGTTGAGCAGGAGTGGCATCGCACCGACATTTTGATTGCCATTTCAAAGGCTTGGACAGCAGTGGGCGAATTTCAAAAGGCAAAGGCTCTTATTGAAGGTGAGCAACTGGAGGATTACCAAGTCGGCGTTGTGGATTCGGCGGTCGCGCAGGCAAAAGGTACAACTTCCAGCAATGTCAAAGAGAGGCTTTTGGAGCTGCAAGAGACGATGCGATTGCAATTGATGGATCGAAGCCAGACGGCCATACGCTCACTGCTCGGGTTGCATTCGCAGTTCTACAGCGACGAGACGATTCGGAGCGAAATTGAGTCATCCATCAAAGCGGGCTGGAAAGGCGTTCCGATTGAG
>NHCD02000025.1 GCA_002168105.2 Phycisphaera sp. TMED24 | reverse complement strand
AAGTCCTGCTCCTCCTTCTCCTCCCCCCGCCGGGTCCCGTTGGCTCAACGGTGGACCCACGGTCGATCTCCCCTTGATGGAACCAACCTCAAGCGAACCTCAGGACGTTGATTTGGAGTCGGCCCTTGAAAACAACCCTGAATTCAGCCAGCGCGGAGTGACCGTGCTCAGTGTGGAACCCCAAACGGCCCGCGTGCGTTTTGTCGAGGTGGTTCAGGTCAATGACGTCCGGATCCAACCTGTAGGGACAGACGGTCGTGCGCTTGCTGATGTCACAACCGAGCCAGAACAAGTCGACGTGTGGCTGCCCTCTTCCCTGCTGGAATCCTTAGGTGGAGTATCCGCCTTGGTCGTGGAAGCGGAGATTGGGGCGCGCGTCCGACAAGAGTTGGCCCGTAGTGGAACATCTACGGCCCGGCTTCGAGGTCTACGCAACGCGGGAGAGCTGCCACCTTTGCCTCGGTTCACCTTGGAGGAAGTTGAGGTTCAAGGTAACCCCACCTCATCACAGTGGTACACCGTGCCGAAGCCAGTTCAGTTGCATGTGGCCGGTTCTCCTGAAGCGAGCCCGGGCTATGAGTTGACGCCCCCCGCCATCTCCGGTGTCATGGTGGAACTCAACCAAGAAGTTCGGAAGGAATTGGAAGCCCTCGACAACGTGGTCGTGCTCGGGATCATCCATCTTCGCCGTGACGAACGTGTGCCTGGCACCAACATTCAGCATCGCATTGATCAATTTGTGATCCGAAGAGCAGATGGATCGGTGGAGCCAGTGCGGTGGAAGCTTCAAGATGCCCCGTCAGAATTGGTGCAAATCCGAGTGCTTGGATCAGAGTGATGCTGCGGCCGATCGCAGCATTGATGCGACGCTAGACAGAACCGCCGGCATCCAAAGCATGCCAATTTTTCCGGCCTCTTCGCAGGAGCAGCCAACGCCCGTGCAAACGATGCTCGGCCCTCAGCCGATCATCCTTGCCCAGTTTGATGCCGTTGCAAGAAATTGCCCCGTTGCCCACGAACTCTCGTGCTTCACGGCGGCTCTGAGCAAGTGACGTGGTGGGCAAAAGATCGACCAAATCAAGTCCTTCGGCGGCAAACTCTCGGGACTGGTCTGCGTCCAAAGCACTGCCCGGGACCTCTTGGGCCAGAGCTTCGATCTGGGAAGCCGTCAGGTCCGACAACTCCCCGCGACCAAACAACGCCGAGGCTGCGGCTTCGGCGGCTTGTCGCTCGTCCACACCATGCACCAGATCGGTGACCGCGTCGGCCAACCGGCGCTGGGCCAAACGCTCATGGGGCGCCTCGGCATGCTTGGCTTCAATCTCTTCGATTTCGCCTTGTTGGAAGTCGGTGTACCAACGCAAGAAGTTCCCGACGTCGGCATCATCCGCATTCAACCAGAACTGATGGAACCGGTAGGGGCTGGTCATGTCCGCCGTCAGCCAAATCGCGCCAGACTCAGTCTTGCCGATCTTTTTACCGTCAGCCTTGGTGACCAGCGGCGCAGTGACCCCGAATGCTTCTTGTCGTTGATCGTCGGCACGTTCGCTCTGCTCACGCCGGATCAAATCCAAACCCGCAACAATGTTGCCGTACTGATCGCTGCCCGCGATTTGTAGCGTGCAATTGTCCTCTCGGAACAAATGCAGGAAGTCGTATCCCTGCAAAATCATGTACGAGAACTCGGTGTAGGAAATCCCCTGCTCACGATTCTGCAGACGGTCTCGCACCGAATCTTTTTGGATCATTTGGTTGACGCTGAAGTACTTGCCGACATCCCGGAGCATGTCGAGGTACGACATCGGTTCCAGCCAGTCCAAATTGTTGACCATGGTGGCGGCGTTGGGTCCCTCAAAGTCCAGCAGCCGCTCAAAGATCTTGCGTTGCGAGGCCACGTTCTTGGCCACGTCATCCCGGGTGCGGAGTTGACGCTCGGCATCTTTCCCCGAGGGATCGCCGATCAGACCGGTTCCCCCGCCCAGAAGAACCACCGGCCGGTGACCCGCTTTTTGAAAATGGCGGAGCAACATGATCGGAATGAGATTCCCAATGGTCAATGAGTGGCTGGTGGGATCAAACCCGCAGTAGCCCGCGCGACCCGGAGTGGCCAAATGATCTGAAACGGCTTCGTCACCGGTGGTTTGGTGCAACAAACCACGCCATTTGAGTTCGGCAAGAAAATCGGTCACGGTCGTCCTCCCGTGGCCACCCGCCACATATCCAGACGCTCTTGCAAACGAGTCCCCCGTCCACCCATCAACCACAACCCCACACCAATGGGGGCCGCGAGGCCCAAGAGCAAGCCCACCAACAAGCCGATCTTGAATCCTTGTTCCACTTCCTCAACCGATTTGGGCAGAAACTCATCCGGTACACCGGCGACGGTCATGGCTTCGTACATCTCAAGTTGAAATTCGACATTTGCATCTTTGGTCAAGACGCCCAAAATCAGTCCCAACGCCGCCAGAAGCGCCCGAAGAATGGCCCACCAACGCAATCGGGCAACCGCCTTCCGGCTGGCCGTGATCAGTCCAATGCCAGCCATGGCCTCCAGAATCACCACCAAAGGCAGAGGCGCCATCGCAGCGACCCCAACCACTTTGATGACTTGTGGGACGTCAGGTCCTTCATAACCCGAAACAAATAGGCCCGCATAAGCATCAGGCTGGAGCATTTGGACGAGACCAAAAACGCCACAGCACAGACCACTGATGGCATGGATCAAAATCAACGATCCCGTGATACGCGGTGGAGGCTGGAGATCGTTCGGATTGAGGTTGGACTCGAGGGTCATGACGGGTTCCCTTAGAACTGGTCCAAGAAGCGGGCGTCGTTTTCATACATCCAGCGGATGTCGGCAATGCCGTACCGACGCATCGCAATGCGTTCGACGCCAAGGCCAAACGCAAATCCGGTGTAGCGCTCGGGATCAATGCCCACGGCTTCGAGCACGGCTGGATCCACCATGCCACACCCTCCGATTTCCATCCACTGCGTCTTGCCTTTGACCGTGATTTTCATGTCCACCTCGGCCGAAGGTTCCGTGAACGGAAAGAAGGAGGGACGCATGCGAGCTTCGGCTTCGGGCCCGAACATCGCACGCGCAAACTGCATCAGAGAAGTCTTGAGGTCCACCATGGAAACGCCCTCATCAATACAGAGTCCCTCCACTTGATGGAACATCGAGTAATGCGTGGCGTCGTGGGTATCCGGTCGGTACACCCGCCCCGCCGCAACGATGCGCAGCGGTGGCTTGTGGGCCTCCATGGTTCGAATTTGCACCGTTGAAGTCTGGGTGCGGAGCAACCGAGTGACGTCGTCCTGGCTGCCTCCCATGTAAAAGTTGTCAACCGGATCGCGGGCGGGGTGATCGGCGGGGATATTCAGGGCGTTGAAATTGTGCCACTCGTCTTCGACCTCAGGACCATGGGCCACTTCAAAGCCCATCCGGCCGAAGACATCCAGAATGGCATCGACCGTGGTGGAAATGGGATGGCGCCGTCCACGAGCGGGCGGGAGACCAGGTTCGGTGGGATCCAAAAGAGCGGCCGGTGAGCTTGCTTGTTCAAGGTTGGCTTTCCGCTCTTGGAAAGCTGCTTCAAGGCGCTGCTTGACTTCGTTGGCCCGCTGACCTGCCAATGGCTTCTGTTCTTTGGGGACGTCTTTCATCATCCCCATAACACTCTTGAGGGCACCCTTGGACCCCAGATGCTCCACCCGCCAAGCTTCGAGGGCCGAGGCATCATGGATCAACGACAACGAGTCCAGGGCTGAAGATTCGAGATCTGCAAGCGCTTCAATCATGGCCTCAGTGTATCTGAACGGGACAGAGGTTCGATGGATCGATTCCGGAGCGAAACGAAGTTCGCCCCGCAAGCTGCGGGGCGAACATGATTGACTTGGATATCAGACCGGGTGATCAGTCTTCAGAAGCTGCGTTGTCCGCAGCATCATCAGCAGCCGACGATTCTTCGGAAGCTTCCACTTCTTCAGCGGGAGCGTCTTCGGCAGGAGCCTCAGATGCTTCTTCTTCGGCGACCGCCGCGCCACCCCAACCGGCGGCGAGTTTGGCGGCAAACTCGGCCCGCTTGGAGGCCTTCGATCGGCGTGGGCTTTCGCTGCCACCAATTTGGGGGCCGTCTTCACGACCAACAAGTTGCAAGATCACCACGTCTGCAGCATCTCCCAACCGTCGCTCACCAGTTCGGACGATTCGGGTGTAGCCACCTTCTCGGCCTTCGAACATGGGAGCAACCACGCTCATGATGTGCTCGACCAATCGAGGGGCCTTGACCACTTCGCCAAGATCATCGAATTGGATGTCCTCGGCCCGTGGCAAATTGAACCAAGGGTTTGAAAGTTTGCGAGACTCAGGAACATTCTCATCCGCAACCCACACGTGGATCCAACGGTCGCGACCAAACTTGGCCTCGAGTTGACGGCGGGCATGCAAATTGCCCTGCCGCGCTGTGGTGATGATCCGTTCCACGAAAGGTTGCACCGCCTTGGCTTTGGGCATGGTGGTGCGGATTTCACCGTGCTCAAAGAGGCCAGCGGCAAGGTTTCGCAGAAGGGCGCGGCGGTGTTCGCTTTTGCGTCCGAGGGTGTAACCGTAGATGCGATGTCGCATAAGAAAGCTCCAGTCAAAAAGACGTTGTGGCTGGTGTCCCAGCCACAACGCGATAAATCAGGAAAGAACGATCAGGCGTCGTCCTCCAAGTCGTCCGAAGAGAAGGACACGGCGCCCTCTTCATCGGCCGGGAAATCATCGTCGTCGGTAGGAAGGACAAGACCAGTGGATGGGTACATGCCCAATTCCAGGCTCATTTCCTCAAGACGACGCTTCACTTCACGCAGGGAGGTGCGGCCGAAGGCACGCATTCCCAAAAGTTCCTCTTCGGTCAAAGACACGAGATCTCGTGCAGTTTTGACGCCACCAGATTCGAGGCAGTTGCTGGCTCGAACAGAGAAGTCCATTTCACCAATGGTCAAATCCAGCTTACGGGTCAACTCATCATCCACGGATGCCGCCGCGACGGCCTCGGTGGTGACTTGCTCGCTGCCCAACTCTTCGTATTGCACGAATGGATTCAGGTGCTTGCGAAGGACTTTGGCCGATTCCACCAGAGCGATCTCAGGGGCCAAGCTGGGCTTGGTCCACACATCAAGAACCAAACGCTCGTAGTTGGTGCGTTGGCCAAGACGAGTATTTTCGACGCGATATCGAACACGCTCGACCGGGCTGAAGGCAGCATCCACCGGGATGTCGCCGATTTGCATGTCTTCTTCGGCGGTGTTGGCCCAAGTTTCGGAGGCGGGTCGGTAGCCACGACCACGCTCAACCACCATTTCCATGGTGAATTCAATTTCGTCGGTCAAAGTGGCCAACAGATGGTCTTTGTTGACCACTTCCACGTTGGCGTCGGACTGGACAAGCTCGCCAGTCACATCACCAGGGCCGCTGACACTGACCCGGATCGTGCGAGGCTCATCGCCGTCCATTGCCAAGACAAGGCCCTTGACGTTCAACACGATGTCGGAGACATCTTCCATCACTCCGGGCAGAGTGGTGAATTCGTGTTCGGCACCCTTGACGCGGATGCGCGTTACCGCGGCGCCTTCAACGCTGGACAGCAAGATCCGGCGGAGGGAGTTCCCCACGGTGGTTCCGAAGCCGCGTTCAAACGGCTCCACAGAAAAACGGCAGAACGTTTCCGTTCGGCTGGAGGCCTCGGGGATGACCCGGGCCGGGAGTTCGAGTCCACGCCACTTAAGGTGCATGGTTACATCACTTTCTTCCGGCGTCCCAAAAAGGGTGGTGATTCTTCTCTGGGTTGCGGCCCCCCATCACGCCGGGGATGGGGCAACCTTCTTTCGCCAGAAAAGAGACGAATGGTTCAGGGTCAGACGCGTCGCTGCTTGGGCGGACGACAGCCGTTGTGGGGCACTGGAGTGTGGTCTTCAATCGCAATCACGCTGAGGCCATTGGCCTCGAAAGCGGTGATAGAAGATTCACGGCCAGCGCCTGCACCACGGACGTGCACTTCGATCTCACGCATACCCATGCGGCGAGCCTTGGCCACACACTTTTCAACCGCACGAGAAGCGGCAAAAGGGGTCGCCTTGCGAGCTCCTTTGAAGCCCACGGTTCCGGCAGAGTCCCAGCAGAGGGTTTCCCCGTTGGGATCGGTGATGGTGATGATGGTGTTGTTGAACGTTGCTTTCACGTGACCAATGCCACGGGGAACGTTGCGACGAATACTTTTTTTACTCATGGTCTATTCCTTCGCTGCTGGCGGTTCCCATTGCACTCACTTGGGAGCCCGGGAACCTCACGAAATGGAGGAGAGAATCAAAATGGAATCTCAACTCCGTTTTACTTACCGACGGCCTTCTTACCGGCAACCGTCTTCTTCTTACCCTTCCGGGTACGTGCATTGGTCTTGGAGGATTGTCCGCGGACGGGCAGCCCTTTCTTGTGACGATCACCGCGCCAGCAGTTGATCTCACGCAAACGCTGAATGCTCTGAGCCACTTGGCGACGCAGGGCACCTTCNACCACCATCTCATCGTCGATCAAAGAAGCGATGTTGGTCACTTCGTCGTCGGTGAGTTCGTTCGCTCGACGGTCGGGGTCGATCCCGGTGCGCGACAGAATGTCGGCGGCAACCTTGGGACCAATACCGTGGACGTACTGGAGGGAGAACAAAATCTTTTTGCGGTCGGGAATATCGACGCCAGCAATACGGGGCATGCTTTGGTGCCTTTCGATCAGCCCTGACGGGCCTTGAGACGGGGGTTTCGCTTGTTGATGAGGAATCGCTTGCCACGCCGAACGACGATCTGGCAATCCTTGGTTGAACGCTTGATGCTGCTGCGAACCTTCATGGTTTGCTCCGATGCCGCTTAGCGGCGGTAGGTAATGCGACCCTTGGTCATGTCGTACGGGCTGATCTCAACNGAGACCTTGTCNCCAGGNAGAATACGAATGAANAACTTTCGCATCTTTCCGGANACATAGGCCAGGAGTTCCTGACCGTTCTCGAGACGAACTTTGAATCGTGCATCAGGCAACGCCTCCACGACTTCCGCTTCGAGTTCGATCTTTTCTTCCTTGGCCATTCAATCCTTTCGGTCTGGAACGCCCCATCGTCACCGATAAAAGGCGTTGGGTCAAGCCCGAAGGCACTCAGCCGCGTCCGGAACGGATGCGAGCTGCCCGCCCTCCCTCGCCGGAATCGAGGAATCCGGTCTGGTTTCTCATAAGCAGTGCGGCCTCGATGCGCTGGACGAGGTCCAGGCCCACACTAACAACGATCAGAAGCCCAGTTCCGCCAAGGAACTGGGAGACAAGCATGGGGACCCCCATCTGGGAAGCAACCACGGTGGGAATCAGGGCAATGATGGCCAAAAAGCCTGCCCCGACGTAAGTGATGCGT
The DNA here is from genome assembly GCA_002168105.2 of Phycisphaera sp. TMED24. GTDB lineage: Bacteria > Planctomycetota > Phycisphaerae > Phycisphaerales > SM1A02 > UBA8653. Next base: position 105,919 of record NHCD02000025.1, on the reverse strand, counting down.
TCCACGACCGTCTCGAGATATTCCGCAGTACGCGGGCCAGGACGGAGACCGGGGATGAAGGAGCCGTGGTCGCGAAGTTGTTCGCTCATCTCTTCGGGAGAGAAGACCACGGTGGTCCAGAAGTAACTGAAGAAGTAGATCAATCCGATTTGGATCAGCACGTAGGGATACGAACCCATTTGCAGGTTCGCATTCAAGAACGTGAGGGCGGTCCGTGTCCACTCGGGCCAGCCGGGAGAGGCGGCGGCGTACTGGGCAAGTGAACCCAAAGCGACGGTTGGAATGATCATCAAGGATGATGCAAAAATGATTGGCATCACACCGGCGTGATTGACCCGGAGAGGCAGATAGTGCCGACCACTGGACGCCGCCGCGGAGCCAGCTCGAGCATGACGAGCCTGTTGGATGGGCAATCGGCGTTGGGCCACCGTGATCAGGACTGCACCAGCAACCACACTCACGAATGACATCAGCAGGAAGGCCACGCCAACCGGGCCGATGACCGAGTCATCTTGGGCCGACAAGCTGAACTTACTGGTCACCCAGAAGATGGCATCAGGCATTCGAGAAATGATGCCAGCGGTCAAGATCAGTGAGACACCGTTTCCAATGCCGTACTTGTCGATCTGCTCACCAAGCCACATCAAGAACACGCTGCCCGCAGTGATACCAGTCAGGCCAGCCACCATGAAGAAGAATCGACCGGTGGGATCGGACTCCAAAACCGGGTCGACCATGCCTTGGCCGCGGATGTAGTTCAGCCACATGAAGCCTTGAACCATGCACATGCCCACACCGGCGTACCGGGTCCATTCCTGGAGTTTTTGGGCCCCCGATGGNTCCTTCTTCATTTCCTTGAAGGAAGGAATCATCGACTGCAAGAGCTGGAAGACAATCGAGGCTGTGATGTAGGGCATGATGCCCAAACCGAAGATGGTGGACTGACCAAAGTCGCCACCGGAGAAGACCGAGGCGTACTCAAGAATCCGACCAAAACCGCTTGCGGAAGCCTCTGAGGCTTTGGTTGCCGCGTCCACCAACATCTCCTGATCCACGCCGGGAAGCGGGATGAAGAAACCGATNCGGTACAGCACCAAGGCTCCCAGGGTGAACATCACCCGGGTGCGAAGGTCGCTGATTCGGAACACGTTGACGACGGCTTGCAGCATGCGAATCTCTCTCAGCCTTCCGAGGACTGGGCTTCAGCCTTCTTTGCGGCCGCTGCAGCGCGGGTCCACTTGACTTTTGCATTGGAGACACAGGTGCCACCGGCGGCTTCAATCTTAGATTTGGCGGAAGCCGAGAACATCTGAGCTGTCACTGAGAGCTTCTTGTTGATCTCGCCTTGACCCAGAATCTTGACGGGTTTCTTGGTCGAACGAATGAGGCCCTTCTCGGCCAACACTTCGGCGTTGACTTCGGCACCATCTTCGAACCGAGAGCACAGCACGTGCACGTTGACCACTTGATAGTCGGTGCGGAACGCAGCATTGGTAAAGCCACGCTTGGGCAATCGACGCACGAGGGGCATTTGGCCGCCTTCGAAGTAGATCTTGTCACCGTGACCTGCACGGGAACCAGCACCCTTATGGCCACGACCACTGGTTTTTCCCAAACCGCTGGCACGACCTCGACCCACACGCTTTCGCTTCTTGTGAGCACCGACCTTCTCGGTAATTTCATGAATCATCATGGCAAAGATCCTTCACTCGTCCTCAGGACGCGGTGGCCTCATTGGCAGCAGCCTCAGCCGGAGCTTCAGCGGTTTCAGCGGGTTCAGCGTCGGCGTCACCTTCGGTTGAGACCGGAGCAGGCTTGTCCAACTTCTGTTGAATTTCGGTGTCAGAGTGACCGAGGGTTCGGCCACGAGCGGCTTCGATATCTTCCCGGCTCTTCAGTTGCTCGAGACCATTGAACACTGCTTTGACAATGTTCAGAGTGTTGGTCGAGCCGTGGCACTTGGTCATGCAGTCACGAATGCCAAGCATTTCCAATGGGGCACGAACTGCGGCTCCCGCCACAACCCCAGTACCTGGAGATGCTGGCAGAAGAAGAACTTTGCATGCACCGAAGCGACCTTCGACAGCGTGGGGAATGGTCGAACCCGTGGTGGGGTACTTCCGCAACTTGCGTTTGGCTTCCCGCTGGCTCTTTTCAATGGCTTGGGGGACTTGACCAGACTTCTGGTGACCCAAACCAATGCTGCCCTGCCGGTCCCCCACCACGACCAAGGCCGCGAAGGAGAAACGACGACCACCTTTGACAGTGGCGCTGGTACGCATAATGGAGACCGTGGTGGACTCGATACCGGATTCGTCAAGACGTTCAGACATTGGCCGGTGCTCCGATCAGAACTGCAGGCCGCCCTCGCGGGCGCCTTCGGCAACGGCCTTCACACGGCCGTGGTACAGGAAGCCGCCACGGTCAAAGACCACAGCGGAGATGCCAGCTTCTTTAGCGCGGTCGGCAAGCCGACGCCCCACTTCAGAAGCGGCAGAGACGTTTCCACCAGCTGCACGGTCGAGACCCTTCTCGACAGTAGAGGCGGCGGCGATGGTACGCCCGGTGAGGTCGTCGACCACCTGGGCGTAGATATGTTTGCTACTGCGGAACACCGCGAGGCGAGGCCGAGCGGCGCTGCCGCGGATGCGACGCTGAAGACCGCGACGGCGACGGTCGCGACTGTGCTTTCGGAGCTTGATGCGATCCATGAGAAGCTTCCTTGGGCTCAGCCCATTGACTTGCCAACCTTGCGGATGACGTACTCGTCGACGTAACGGATGCCTTTGCCTTTGTATGGCTCAGGCGGACGCTTGGAACGAACCACCGCGGCGAACTGCCCCACCTGCTCCTTGTCGGGGCCGGTGATACTGACAAATTCACCATCCACTTTGAACTCCACGCCTGCGGGGGCTTGAAGATCAACGGGGTGGCAGTACCCAACATTCAAACGCAAAGTCTTGCCTTGGGCTTGGGCATTCCAACCCACGCCAATGACTTGCAGTTTCTTTTCGTAGCCATCAACCACACCTTGAACCATGCAAGCGATTCGAGCGCGGGTGGTGCCCCAAAGAGCCTTGTCACGACCGGAGTCACGACGATCTTCGGGGATAGAGCAGACCACTTGGTTGTCGGACTCGGCGTAGTTCACACTCACATCAGCGTGGTGCATGAACTCGAGTTTGCCCTTGGGCCCTTCCACCTTGATGGTGTTGGAGCCCGCGTCAACCGCAACTTTGACGTTGCCGGGTACGGGGACTGGTTTGGTTCCAATACGACTCATCGTGGGTTCCTCGACGTTCGGATTACTGGACGATGGCGACGAGCTCTCCGCCGACTTTCTGCTCACGGCAGATTCGGTCAGAAAGCACACCACGACTGGTGGAGACGATGCAGATGCCCAGACCAGCCAACGGACGTGGCAGATCAGAAGCACCGCGGTAAACGCGACGTCCCGGACGGGAGACGCGATCGATACGAGTGATGACGGGCTCGCCACGGCTGCCGTAGCGGAGCGAGACGTCGATCAAGCCTTGACGGCCGTCTTCGACAACGTCGTAGGACTCGATGTAGCCCTCGTCACGCAACACATCGCACACTCCACGGTTCAGCTTGTTGTTCAAGCAGCGAACCTTGGGAGCACGGTTGCGAACCGCGTTGCGAACGCGGGTGAGGAGATCAGAAGTGGTGTCTTGTAGGGACATATCAATTAGCTCCAGAGATCACCAACTGGCCTTCCGCATGCCAGGGATCATGCCCTTGAGGGCGAGTTCCCGAAGCACAATGCGGCTGACGCCAAACTTGCGATAGACCCCACGTGCGCGGCCGGTGATTTGACACCGACTCTGGCGACGGGAGGAGAACTTAGGCGGTTTGTTCATGCGGGCAAAGACGCGTTTGCTGGCCATGGGCATTCCTTTCCGGCGGGGCCGGATCAGCGGTTTCTTACTTCTTGCTGGATTCCGGCTTGACGAAGGGGAAGCCGAGTTCACTGAGCACGTAGTGGCTCAGCTCGGGGTTAGAACGGGCAAACACAATGTTGATGTGCATGCCGTGAATAAAGGACGATTTGGTCATGTCCACTTCTGGGAACACTGCCTGTTCGGTCAAACCGAAGGAGTAGGAACCAGACGAGTCAAAGGACTTGGGGGAAACCCCACGGAAGTCTTTGATACGGGGCATGGCGAGGTTCATGAGTCGATCCAAGAAGGACCACATGCGATAACGACGCATGGTGACCATGAACGCGGAAGGTGCACCTTCACGAACCTTAAAGTTCGAGACAGATTTTTTCGCTTTGATCATGATGGGCTTTTGGCCGGAAATCACGGTCAAGGTGTCGGTGATGACTTCAGCATGATCTTGCTTGAGCTTTTGGTTCTCAAGCAACCGACCGACCCCGACGTTGACCACGGCTTTGACGATCCGTGGCTGGGACAGGGGGTTGGTGAGACCCTTCTCAGAAGCGAGTTTGGGGACCACATTCTCTTCGAACATCTGTTGCAGACGGGCGAGGGATGCGGCTTCGGTTGTGGTGGCTTCACTCATGGGGAGAATCCTCAGTCACGGGCCTTCTTGAGTTCGTGCAGCACCGAGCCATCGCGGGCGGCGAGGCGGACTTTGCTGCCGTCGTCCCGAGACTCAAACCGGACGCGGCTGGGCTTGCCGTCGACCACGGGGCTGACATTCGAGATATGGATNGGCGCCTCTGCACGAATCGAGCCACCCTGAGGGTTCTGCTGCGAACGTGGAATACGCTTGTTCCGAACATTGACACCGGAGACCACAACGCGATCCTCATCGGGGAGGACCCGAATAACTTCGCCGACAGAGCCTTTCGCGCTGCCAGAAGTCACGATCACGGTGTCACCCTTCACGATATGGCGTGGCATCAGACCACCTCCGAAGCGAGGGACACGATCTTCATGTAATCCTTGAAGCGGAGCTCCCGAGCCACGGCACCGAAGATCCGGGTGCCGACGGGGTTGCCATCTGCTTTCACGAGGACGCACGCATTCGAATCGAAGCGAACGTAAGAGCCGTCGTCACGACGAACGGGATACTTGGAGCGAACCACAACTGCGGTCACCAGGTCCCCGGCCTTGACGTCAGAGTTGGGGAGGCACTTTTTGACGGTGCACTTGATGCGGTCACCCACACCAGCGGTCTTGCGGGTCGAGCGAGCGCGGGCGGTGGATCCGCCATACACACCAATGACCATAACCACGCGAGCACCTGAGTTGTCGGCCACTTCGAGCCGGGATTCATTTTGGATCATGGCATCAGGCCTTTCGCATCACGCGGACGAGCGCCCAGGTCTTGGTCTTGGAAATGGGGCGGCATTCCGCCACCTCAACGGTGTCACCCAAACGAGATTCGTTTTCCGCATCGTGCACGTGGAGGACAGTCCGTTGGCGAACGTACTTCCCGTACTTCGGGTGACGAACAGCCCACTGGACCACCACTTTGCGGGTCTTGTCACGTGCATCGCTTTCGACGATGCCGACCCGACGCGGGGACTTTTCGGGAATCAGAACAGTGCTTTGCTTACCCAATGATCAGCTCCTCACTCGGCCTCGGTCAGGGGACGGGCCCGACGGACAGTACGCTCGGTTTCGACGCGAGCGAGATCACGGCGTGTTTGCCGCACCACACTGGTGTCCTCGATTTTCGCGGTGGCCTTTTGGCTCCGCATTTCAAAAAGTTTGCGCCGGAGGCTGCTGGCCTCCAACTTCAATTGTTCGTCATCCAGACGTCGGATATCGCTCATCAACATCTCATACGTCCTTTCTCAGGGTTGCAACCGGCGACCGACAAAGCGGCAGCGCACCGGCATCTTGGCGGCCATTCGAGCCATCGCCGGCTTGGCGAGGCTCTCTTCGACACCTTTGAGTTCAAAAAGAATGGTGCCGGGCAGCACACGAGCGGCCCAGAAATCAGTTTCCGCCTTACCTTTACCCATCCGGGTTTCCAAAGGCTTCTTGGAAATTGGCTTGTCGGGGAAGACCCGGATGAAGATCTGCCCTTGACGCTTCAAGAAGTGCTGGCAGGCAATACGGGCGGATTCGATCTGACGGGCGGAGACCCAATGGGTGTCCAACGACTGCAGACCGAATTCTCCGAAGGCGACATAGTTGCCGCGGGTGGCGTTCCCGCGCATGACACCCCGCATTTGCTTGCGGAACTTCAGTCGCTTTGGCATACGTGGCATGGCTTTGCTCCTGTCCTATTCCGTTCGCTCAACGACGGCCCCGGGCACGAGCCCGGCCACCGGCAGCACTTGATTCGATTTCATCCACGCCGTCTTCAAACATGCCCTTGTAGATCCACACCTTGATTCCAAGCACGCCGTACGTGGTGCGGCAGTGAATCGAGGCGTAGTCAACATTGGCTTGCAAGGTGGACAACGGAATGGATCCCAAACGGGTGGCAAACACCCGAGACATTTCGGCACCACCGAGTCGACCGGAAACACGAATCCGGACACCCTTAGCACCATTTTGCATGGCTCCCTCGCAACGCTGCTTCAACAAGCGGCGGTAATTCGCACGCTTCTTCAGTTGCTCGGAGATGGACTCGGCGAGCAACCAAGCGTTGCAGTCGGGGTTGCGAATTTCGACGATCTTCACGGCGACTTTTCGACCGGTGATGGCCTGGAGGTCCCGCTGAAGCTTCTCAATTTCGACACCCTTTGGCCCAATGACCAAACCTGGACGGGCCGTCTTCAAGATGACGGTCAGTTCCTCACGAGTGCGTTCAATCACCATGTCGGCGACCGCGGCAAAAGGAGGGGTCCGGTTCAATCGGCGATCGAGGAACTTCCGAATCTTGTAGTCCTCAACCAAGAGCTCGGCAAAGAGCGCCTTGGGGGCGTACCAGCGAGACTTGTGGGTCTCGGTGATGCCAACGCGGAATCCGAATGGATGGGTCTTCTGTCCCATGGATCAGGCCTCCTCGACCGGAACGGTGACCGGTTCGGCAAGCACGAGATGCAAATGACTCGTGCGCTTTTTGATGGGATGAGCACGACCGCGATCCTTGGGGTGGATGCGCTTCATGGTCGGGCCTTCGTCAACGCGGATTTCAAACACTTCGAGGCGGGATGAATCTGCATCCTGCTCTTCAGCGTTCGCCATCGCGCTCTTGAGAACACTCTTGTAATACCACGCAGCACGCTGCGGGCTGAATTCGAGGGCCACAAGGGCCTCAGCGGCATTCATGCCTCGAATCATGTCAGCCACCAAGCGTGCTTTACGCGGTGCGATACGGGCATTTCGGTGGGTCGCTCGGAAACTCATAGTGGATCAACCTTGCAGCACGATCAACGTGCCTTCAGGCCCTCCTTCTTGTTGGTGTGACCACGGAATGTGCGGGAGTGTGAGAACTCGCCGAGTTTGTGTCCCACCATGTCTTCGGTGACGTAGACATCGATGAACGCACGGCCGTTGTGCACCTGGAAGGTACGACCGATGAATTCCGGCACGATCGTGCAGGCTCGCGCCCAAGTTTTGATGGGCTTGTTTTCGCCAGCAGCCTCCTGCTTCTCCACCTTGAGGTAGAGCTTGTAGTCGACATGCGGGCCTTTTTTCAGAGAACGACTCATGATGCTTGTACCTCAGACCTTCAACTGGCCGTAACGCTTGCTCTTTCGACGACGAAGGATTCGGGCATCGGTCCACTTGCCCTTGATCCGTGTACGGCCACCTTTGGACTTGGTGCCAGAACGGGAGACCGGCTCGCGGCCACCCTTGGAACGACCTTCACCACCACCCAGGGGGTGAGCATCGTGGTCCATGGCCACACCACGGACTTTGGGACGACGCCCAAGCCAACGGGAGCGGCCGGCTTTACCGAGCACCACGTGCTGGTGATCGGAGTTGCCGACTTCACCAATGGTCGCACGGCATTCCACCGAGACTTGACGAATTTCACCCGATGGCAGAACCAAGGTGGCCCAACGGCCTTCTCGGTTGGTCAACCGGGCGCCTGAACCAGCGGAACGGCAAAGCTTGCCTCCACGGCGTGGTTCAAATTCGATGTTATGAACTGTCATGCCCAAAGGAACAAACTTCAGGGGCATGGTGCAACCAACTTCTGGCTCGATCGCTTCCATCGAGCTGCGGATGACCGTGTCCACCTTGAGGCCCTTCGGAGCCAAGATGTAGCGACGGACGCCATCGGCATACTCAATGAGTGCGATGTGACAGGTGCGGTTGGGGTCGTACTCAATCGTCTTCACCACGGCGTCGATGCCGTCTTTGCGACGATTGAAATCAATCTTGCGATAGAGACGCTTGTGTCCGCCACCACGTCCACGACAAGTGATCACACCGTGGTGGTTGCGACCGCCAGTCTTGGGCAGGGCCGTGACGAGACTCTTCTCTGGACGCCCGGTGTGGGTGACCTCTTCGTGGAGGTTCACCGACGCGTTGCGGCGGCCGTTGGTAACCGGTTTGTAGACGCGAATGGCCATGGGACTTCTCCGGCTCAGAAGAGCTCGATGGACTCCTCGGGATGAACGGTAACGATGGCCCGCTTCATCACGCCCTGACGGAAGTGACCGTAGCGGTTGCGACGCATTTCGCCTTTACGGTTTTGCGTGGTCACGCGAAGGACACGCACGTTGTAAATGGCTTCGACAGCTGCTTTGATAGCAGGCTTGTCGGCTTTGGGGTCAACCTCAAATGAGTAGGCATTTTGGGCTTCAATGGTCTGGGTGGCCTTTTCGGTCACCAACGGACGACGAAGGACTTGTTCGTGTTGCATCACACGGACTCCTTGGCGGCACCAAGAGCAAGCTCTGAGGCACGACCTTCGAGGAATGCTTCGAGGGTTGCCTTGCTGATGACCACAAAGCGGTGGTTCAGCATTTCGAAGGCATTCATTTGATCAATGCGAACGGTGTCGACCGAATCGCAGTTGCGAGCGGAGCGACGTGCGTTTTCTTCGCTTGGAGCCAAAGCCACCAAGCAAGTTCGGTTGACGCCAACCGACTTCAGCATTTCCTTGAACTCAGCTGTTTTGGGAGCAGCAAAATCAAGCGAATCCATCACTTTGACCTCGTTGTCCACCAACTTGGCGAGAAGGGCGTTCCGGTTGGCCAACTGCCGCATTTTTCTGGGCATGGTTTGCCGGAAATCTTCCCGGGTTCGGGTCTTGGCAAAAGCGACACCACCACCCTTGCGGATGACGGTACGGGCCGCACCCATGCGGGCGTTGCCTGAGCCTTTTTGCTTGTAAATCTTGCGGGTGGAGCCTTCCACCATGCCACGGCTCTTGGTGCGAGCCGAGCCTTGACGGGTGTTCGCGTGGAACATCACGAAGGCCTGCTTGAGCAGGGCTGGACGCACTTCCCCACCGAGGGAAGCTTCGTCCACGGGCATGGTGCCCACTTGCGATCCGGATTGGTTGTAGATCGAGAGATCCATCATTGATTCCTTGCCTTGGCGAGAGATATTGCTCGCGGTGCCTCGTTCTCCCAGGTCCGTTTGCCGCAGGCGGCGTGGTTGGGCAGAAGTTGACTTAGGTCCTGTGCTGACTTGTCGTGGTGGGGCGGTTCCAAGATCGGCCTACCTCACCAACCGGATCATCCGGCTTTGACGGCGGTCTGCTTTCTCCGGTTAAGACGAACGGCCTCACGCACGGTCACAATGCCGCGGTTGGGGCCAGGGACAGTGCCCTTGACGATAAGAAGGCCGCGTTCGGCGTCAACCGAGATCACGTCCAAGTTACGAGTTGTGGTGGTGAATCCACCGAGGCGACGGGCCATTCGCTTGCCCTTTTTCACGCCGCCTGAATTACCAGCTTCTGAACCGTGGCCACCAATCGAGCCCGGTGAACGGTGCTTCCGCTCAACGCCGTGCGACGCTTCCTTGCCTTTGAAGCCCCACGCCTTCATTCCGCCCTGGAAGCCCTTGCCTTTGCTGGAGCTGGTGACGTCGACGAATTTCACATCCGCGAACACATCTGCCAACACAGTTTGGCCCAACTCGAAGTCGGAAGCAGCAGCGTCGTCATCGAGACGCAACTCTTTGTGAAGACGCTTGGGCGCGGTCTGGGCTTTCGCATCATGGCCAATCACGGGCATGGTGGAAAGGCGGGGACGCACATCCTCAAAGCCAAACTGAACGGCCGCATAGCCATCGGACTCAGAGGTCTTGACTTGGGTCACCACGCAAGGACCAACTTGCAGCACCGTGACGGGAATGTTCTTTCCGTCTTCGGTGTAGTAGCGGGTCATGCCAACTTTTCTGCCGAGAATAAAGGGGGGCATCAGTTGCTCCAGAAGGCTTGAGGAAGGTCAGGGATCGGAAAGAGCGAGTCTTTGAATTGATGTGACCGGGACAGAATGATCTTGGCTTAAGCCTTGATCTTGACGAAGACACCGGCAGGAACAACCAAGCGGTTCAACGCNTCGATGGTTCGTGCATTGGCATCGTTGATATCGATGATGCGCTTGTGGGTTCGGATCTCAAATTGCTCACGCGACTTCTTGTTCACAAATGTGGAACGGTTCACCGTGTAGATCTCACGGCGGGTGGGCAACGGCACTGGACCAGCCACTTTGGCACCGGTGCGCTTGGCGTGATCAACGATCTCACGCGAGGACACATCGAGGGCCTGGTGGTCGTAGGCTTCGAGACGGATTCGGATAGTTGGGGCGCTCACGCGGAAGGGCTCCGAAGTCCAAACACACTTTGAAAAGTATGTTCAACCAACAAGCTTGGCAGGACACAGGGGCGAAGACGCCCCGCCGACGATGGATCGGGAATTCCCGATATCCCTGCCTGCCGAAGCTGGCCCGTCGGTGGGAGATGGTCACACGACCATCACCTGCACTCCAAACTCGTCCCCCGCAAAACCACGGGGGAAGGAACAAGTGTACCACGACCCACCGCATTGTCAACGCGTCCCCCCTGTTCTGAGAGTTAGGATGACCTGATGCTCTGGCTCCAACTGATTCTTGCTGGTTCGCTCTTTGGACTTCACGCCTCGGATGGAGCCCCAACCGCCCCCGAGATCCCGCCTCAACAGCCTTTGGCCCGGAGGGTCTTGATTCCCACCTGGGAACTCGTGGTTCCAGTGCTGCCGAACTCCACCCCCATCTTGGAGCAAAACGGCCCTGACAGCGTGGTTTTGATGACAGAGGCCAGCAAATCCCCTCGCTGGCTGGGCACAATCAGGGTGGTCCAACTCAACGCCCAAAGCTTCGCTTCAGCCACCCAGTCGTACATTGATGGCTACGCAACGTCCGAGAAAAACAAAGGCCACGCCTTTCTGATCGATTCAGATCGTTCAATTGACAGCAACCTCGGAGTCGCCCGTGCGGTGTGGGCCCTCAGCGCGAGCCCCACATCTCAACTGGAATCTCTGCAAGATGCCATGGTCGGATTGCTCTTTGTCCCTTTTGGTGAAGCCGCCTGCATTTTGGGTGAATTTAAAGTCGCCGCGGCTCTGGGGGATGCCAAGCGGGCCGAGTGTGAAGAGGTCATGCGTGGATGCATTGGGCCCACCCCGGAATCGTTGGCCCAAGATCGTGCCGAGCAACTAGAAGAAGGCGGCCGAGTGCTGGAAGCAGCTCGAGGGAAATTGGCAGATTTTGCCCACACCCCCCGTTGGTACCGACACCTTCGCCGACGTGAAGGCGGCTCGCCACAGGACTTCGGGGTCACCGTGACCTGGGCCTCCTACGGCCCGCCACCAAGCAGTCTGGCCACGGAGACCAAACGGCAAGGACTGCATGTCCACCAACAGACGCTGACAGGATTGGGGACAACGGAACCGTACTCCGAACATTTTGATGGGTGGGTCCAGGATGACCTGGGCTTTGAAACGTTCGGGTTGAATTGGACCAAAGGAGAATCGGTTTGGAAATCAGACGGAGCGGCTTCCGGTTTGTTTGAAAGGTCTTCCACCAGCACCGAATACATCTTGAGTGCCGGGGATTTAAAAACCGCCGCCAAACACCAGCGGGTCTTCAACGGTCTTCCCACGGCCACACTCCCGATGTCTTTGCGGCTGCTGACCGGCAAGTTGTTAAACCAAGCCAAAATCAGCGGACAGCAAATCCGCTGGTACGCCCCCATTTTGTCATCCGAAGACGTGGCATTGACCGCGCGGAGAGATCAAGTGGAATCGTTGAAAAAGGGAACACGTGTGACATGGACGCCTCGACAAGGCGAGCCATCCACCGTGGATGAGTTTGATGCCAACGGCGTTCTTCAGCGACGCATTTTTCCCGATGAATCTGAAATGGTGCTTACCGATTATGGCTCGTTGTTGCAAGCGTGGCGGGTCGCCGGTCTGCCTACCGAATTGCTGCAAGAGGGCAAGTCACGCTACGTCAAGCCGTAGGTTGATCCCAAAATCCATCAGGGAAGTCGGCTGCTTGGGCCTCGACCAAATCCTGACGAGCTTCTCGAGCACGGCGGAGAGATCGCTCGACGGCACCAACGTTCGCACCACGCAGTGTGTTGAGTTCTGCATGCATCGCGCGAAACAACATCTTGCGATGCTCACTCAGTCGAGGTGCCGCCGCAATCGCCTCAACGAATACCCGCTTGGTTGGGCCTGGTGGAGAGCCCAGCGAAGACTCTGGGTCGTGCCAACGACGATGCGCTTCGGCCGCCAACCGTGCCGCACGATCGCGTAATTCTTTTAGCTGGTTGGATGGACACGCCACAAACGAGTCTCCAGCGACCAGACCCGATCGGTGAAGGTCGATCCCTCACGATCCCGATCGGCCAGCGTCAAAGACAACGTGGTCTGAGCGTCAAGGTTGTCCAGCATGGCCACAAAGATGGCTTCCGGGGTTGAAGGTCGCTTGGCTGCCCCATGCTCAGGCAGGTTGTGGTGTGACAACAAGATGTGTTGCAACGCCAAGACGGTGTGCTTGGGAAGGAACTCCGCGTTCTCGGGCTGCCCAAGCCTGACTCGGGCCGCCATCAATTCCAAACGAGTCGCGCCAGCCGCCAAGTGCCCAATCAAGTTGCCTTCGGCGGTGTACTCAAAGCCTTTTTCCCAAGACAACTCGGTGGTCTTGTCCAGATCGTGGATGAACAGTCCAAACAGAACAACATCTCGAGACAATTGGGGATACAGAGGAAGCATCCGATCGGCCAACTTCAACAACGTTGAAGTGTGCTCCAGCAACCCGCCAATCCAAGCGTGGTGCAGAGCCGTTGCGGCGGGTGCCGTACGAAAGTTTGACATCAAAGCCGCGTCTGAGAGATAGGCATCCGCCAGTGCTTTCACTCCCGGATGCTCGATGGTGCCCAGCAGATCGACGACGTCTTGGAACATCCCGTCGATCGAATGGGTGGTGGAAGGCAGCAGATTCTTCAACTCTTCAGGACCAACGTGCACGGGCTCCATCTGGTCGATCTGACATTTGATCTGCAAAGCGTCGTTGAAGTTTTCGGTTGCCCCAGAAATCTGGACAAAGCCAGTTTCTGAGATCCGGGCCAGTGCTTGTTCCGCTTTCCGGGGATCTTCTCCCACATCCCAGCAGCGAAGTGACGCCTCACCGGTGGCATCCCGCAGGATGGCCTTCAAATAGGGCTTCCCCGCTCTTGTCGCGCCAATTTGTGGATTTTGCAAAGCGTAGATGCCACTGAACCAAGCACCAGGCTTGAGGTCTGCAATTTTTTCGTGCCCTTGCTGCATGGGTCAGGATCCTTCTTCACGAATGATGATGTCCAAGTCCCCCATCAATTGAAGGAGACCCGAGATGTCGCGGTCCATGGTCGCACCGTCGAGCGGTGTCGTCGCGGTCAACAAATGCGCGGCATCGTAAGCGAGAGGCAAAGTGGCATCGAGATCAACCCAGACGCCATCAACCAAAGCCTGTGTCCACATGTGCCAACCGAACGCATGAGGCGCGCCTTGGTAGCCCTCCACATAGACCAAGCCAGTTGCTCCACGGGCTGGAATACCAGCGGAGCGAAGCATGGCTACCAAGAGAACGGCATGTTCCGAACAGTCGCCAGCCTTTGACTTTGCGGTCTCCGTGGCACTGGCAAAGCCGGTGCTCAGACCTTTGTTGCTGATATGCATCGCCACGGCCGAACGGAGACGCTCAGCTTGGCGACGAGTGGCGGCACTTTCAAGGCCTCGCAGAGCTTGAGCGGTCAGTTCAGAGACGGTCTCATCGGCCGCATCCGCAAGAGCACTGGGACTGCGGTACCGGGGATCGGCACGCTCAGCTTCCGTAGCGGGCAACGGTTCGTCCAAGTTCACCTTGATCAGAATTTCACCTTCACCCAAACGCTCGCTGCGCTGGGCCCCCGCCGATGGCAGATCTTCCAACACACCGTCTTTCGCGCGAACCAACATTTCGAGGGTGCGGGACATGCGGGCTTTTTGAATCGGCTTCTCAAGTTGGACGAACAAACTGACCAGCAGCTCCGGGACATTCTCACTGGCCATCCGGGCGGTGGCTTCATCGGTCAACTCCACCCGCATTTCACCAAATGGAAGCGAGGTGACTTGACGCAACAGCACCCCATCGCTGGCCACCAGATCCTCTCCCACCGAACCAGGCATGGCACTGGTGGTGGATTTCCAACGGGTGGCGGGAATGGCCCGACCGCCACGGTCGAATGTGGTTTCATCCACCAGCGTCCGCGTCAATTCAACAGGTTCTGGACCTTGGTCTGGAACCACCGTGGACCAGCGGATGTTCTTGGCGCCCGAGGCCACGCGGNCCAAGAAAAAACGTTCNGCGGCCACCGGCGAAAGCCAATCTTGATCGCTCGGAGGAATGTCTCGTTCGTTGGTTCGACCCAGTTGGGTCGAAACTTCCTTGATGACACCATTGCCCAGAAAAGTCCAGGTGGTGGTGATGGCGGTCCCCGCCAATTTTTGGATGGATTCCGCACGAACGGGCTTGCCATTTTTTCCTTCAACAAATCGACTGGTGACTTGCATGGAGACGCTTTGCGCCCCACGCCGAATTTCGATCTTGCTTTCCTGTTCGGTCTGCCAACCCTCAGGCACTTCACTTCGGGTCTCATGAAGCCAGCCGCTTCGTGCCCCGGCAATACTGATGGCGTACCAAAGATCTCTTTCCTGCTCGGCACCGGCAACCGAGGTCAGCATCAAAGTCAAGAGGTTGAGCATCGTGATCATTCGTCGCATGGATTCTCCTCAGAGGCAGATTCAGGCCGCAACAGTGGGAAGTAGATGACGTCGCGAATCGACGTCGCGTTCACCAAAAGCATGACCACCCGGTCGATACCGATACCCAGCCCACCAGTGGGCGGCATTCCGGTCTCCAAGGCATCGAGGAACGATTCATCAAGCGTGCGTTCCTTGGCCATTTCGTCGTCCATCCCCCCAAGTTGCTCTTCAAACCGGCGACGCTGTTCCAAGGGATCGTTCAATTCGGTGTAGGCGGTGCCGAGCTCCATACCCCCAGCAAAGAGATCCCAGCGGCCGCAATACTCAGGTCGATCGGCATACGAGCGGGTCAACGGACTGATCACGCTGGGGTAATCGAACACAAAAGTCGGACGACTGGGATCGAACGTCGGTTCCACCCGTTCTTCAAACAATGCGTTGGCCAAAACCCACACATCGGCGGTCGCCGCGTTCTCCACCAGACCTTGGGCCGCCTCACGAACCTTTGCCTCATCCGATGGATCAAACCCAAGCACCTTGGTGAAGGCCTCACGCCAATCCAAACGCACAAAGGGTGAAGACCAGTCAATTTCGATTTCACCGAACGGGCGAACGGCGATCCCCCCCGACAATTCCTCAGCCACTTCTCGGCAGATTGATTCGGTGAGGTCGGCCATGCCGTGGTGATCACTAAACGCCTCATACACCTCCATGGACGTGAACTCAGGATTGTGGCTGCGGTCGACCCCTTCGTTGCGGAAATTGCGATTGATTTCGTAGACCTTGGGCAAGCCACCCACGATCAACTTTTTGAGGTAGAGCTCGGGGGCAATCCTCAAAAAGAGTGGCATCCCCAACGCGTTGTGATGGGTGGTGAATGGACGCGCGGCCGCCCCCCCGGGGACCGGATGCATCATGGGTGTTTCAACTTCCAGGAAACCCCGTGCATCCATGCGGCGACGGATGGAAGAGATGATNTGGCTGCGGGCGGTGAACGTCTGCAAAACTTCCGGATTGGTAAACAGATCAACGTGGCGCCGACGGGCGCGGAGTTCTGGATCCTGCAGACCGTGCCATTTCTCTGGAGGTGGCTGGAGGCTCTTGCTGGCCAACTCGAAGCGATCGGCCCACACACAAATCTCGCCCTTTCGCGTTCGACCCATGCGGCCACCAGCCACAATCACATCCCCGTAATCCAATTTCCGTGCCAAACGAAACGAGTTCGTCTCCAAGTCGCCCCTGGAGCAACTGACCTGAAGATCGCCGGTGGCGTCACGAATGACCAAGAAGGCCAACTTGCCCATCTCGCGGTGTTGGACACAGCGTCCGGCAACCAAAACTTGAGGTCTCGGATCATCAATGGACTCTTCCGCGTCTTCGGCCGCCCGCCAAGCATCGTCGGCGGNCTCATCAAACATGGCCCGAGCTTCTGCAAGGGGGATCAATCCATCGGTCCGCTGACCGTATCCATCGATCTCAAATTCGTCACGCCAGCGGCGCAGCTTGTCNAGACGGGCTTTGAAGAGTTCATCTGGCTTTGGGGCTGCTTCAGACATCGTGGCGGATGGTAGCCTCCCGGGCGAATTCACTCGGAGGTTTCAGATGGGTCGACGAAGAATTGGAGTTCTCACCGGTGGAGGCGATTGTCCGGGGCTGAACGCCGTGATCCGGGCAGTGGTCAAGACCGCCACCCTTGGTCATGGGGTTGAAACCGTTGGCATTTTGGACGGCTACCAAGGGTTGGTGGAAGATCGGGTGGTCCCCCTCGACCGAGATTCGGTTTCCGGCATTCTTGACCAGGGAGGCACGATTCTCGGGACGAACAACCGGGCCGCTCCAGCGCGATATCCCGACGGCATCGATGCCGATGGAAACCCCCGCATTGTTGATGCCACCGAACGTTGCCTGGCCACAGCCCAAAGGCATGGACTCGATGCGTTGGTCGTCATTGGAGGCGATGGCACCATGAGTTGCTCGGCCCCCATTGCCCAGGCTGGATTGCCCGTCATTGGTGTCCCCAAGACCATCGACAACGACCTTGTGGGGACCGATCTCACCTTTGGTTTCACCACCGCCGCCAGCACCGCCACCGAATCTCTGGACCGCCTGCACACCACGGCCGAGAGCCACCACCGCGTCATTGTGTGTGAATTGATGGGAAGGAACGCCGGCTGGCTGACGCTCGAATCCGGAGTGGCGTCTGGTGCGGATGTGATCTTGCTCCCAGAACTCCCGTTCCAGCCCGAAGTGGTTTGCGACTTCGTGCAATCCAGGCGAGCTGGTGGTCGAGGCTTTTCCATCGTGGCGTGCGCGGAAGGGGCGAGAATCGCAGGTCAAGATGCCGTGGTGGCCCGACGAGTGCAAGGATCACCCGATCCCATCAGGCTGGGAGGGATCGGCGCGTTGGTCGCCGATCTGGTTGAAAGAGAAACAGGGATTGAAACCCGAACCACCGTGCTTGGCCATGTGCAACGGGGCGGCGCACCGGTCGCGGCGGACCGGGTTCTCGCGACCCAGTTCGGTCATGCGGCCGTCGAATTCCTCCTCCAAGGCGCAGAGAACCAAGTCGTGGTGCTCCGGAATGGAACGATTGAGCNCATCGACCTGATGGAGGTCACGGGCAAGCAGAGACTGGTTCCAACCGATCATCCGCTCATCCGAGCGGCCCAATCCATTGGAACGTGCTTCGGGGTGAGTTG
The DNA here is from genome assembly GCA_002168105.2 of Phycisphaera sp. TMED24. GTDB lineage: Bacteria > Planctomycetota > Phycisphaerae > Phycisphaerales > SM1A02 > UBA8653. Next base: position 88,100 of record NHCD02000025.1, on the reverse strand, counting down.
AACTCGAACTGAGAATTCAGACCGGCAGCGTCAATGGCGGCCGCTCGGAACCAACCAATGGTTCAAATCGGTTTCGGAATGCCGCCACATCCATCCCCGCCAAGTCGGCGTATTGCTTGATGGTCTCGTCGGACGCAAAGTCATCCTTGCGCAGACGAATCATGTACCGACGGGCGATGGCGTAGGTCGTGGAATCCACATCCACGCGGCGCACCCTCATGCGGCCGGATTTGGCATCCAACATGTCCAGCAGGGCAAGGGGGACGAACCGGCCGCCCTGCATGGTCACCAATGCCCCACCTCCACCGTCAAGCAGGTACTTGGCGGCGGCATAGCCGAGGTCGCGCGTGTACTCCGCATCGAANGGGATGGGATCGATGCAACGCAATTCGTAGCCGATGTCCTTGGACACAAAGGTGATGTCATGTCCGAGTTCGGCCAGACGTTCGCGAACGGCGCTCCGCAACCCTTCGCCCACATTGATTTCAGCGATGCGCATGTGGCCATGATCATCACGTTCCACTTTGCCCAACCCCTGCAAGTCACGCTCATCGAGGTCCAACACCACACCCTCAGCAACCACGGCTACGCCGTCATTTCGTCCTTCGGCGATTCGTTTCAGCACGGATCCCACGATGGTGTCCACCAACTGGTTCAGTCGGAAAGGACGTTGGTCAAACTCTTCTGGGATCAGCGTCAAGGTCGCCCCGGCGGCTTTGCCGATGCCCAAAGCCAGATGGCCGGCACTTCGTCCCATGGCGATGGCGATGTACCAACGACCTGTGGTACGGGCATCGGTCATCAAACTTTGAATGATCTCGACGCCGTGGTGGCGGGCCGTTTGATAGCCAAACGTGCAGATCTCGGGGGGAAGATCGAGATCGTTGTCGATGGTTTTGGGAACGTGCGCCACACGGATGCTTCCACCGGCCGTTTGTTGCACGTTCACCGCGCTGAAGGAAGTGTCGTCTCCACCAATGGTGATCAGTTTGTCGACGCCCTTGGCTTTCAGCGTGTCAACGACGCGTTGCAAATCCTCGGGGTCCTTGGTGGGGTTGGCTCGGCTGGTCCCCAGAACGGAACCACCGCGAAAGTGCAGGCGACTGACGTCGGCAATGTCCATGGGCTCCAAGGCGTCGATATCACCCTTCATCACCCGGGAGAAGCCGTCGCGGATGCCGTACACCTCTGTCCCCGCCAAGCGGGCCCGAATCACTGCCGCGGCAATGACACCATTGATACCAGGGGCAGGACCACCACCAACAACAATCGCAAGAGCTCCAGACACGGGAAACCGCCTTTCAAATTCGGGGCAACAGTCTACCGCGGGTGCGGTGAGGGTCCAAAGTCTCGAAGGCAGAACGTGCAATCTTCTTTGACATGTCGCAAGGCGATCCCTTCGCGNCGTAGTCTGTCGGGAAGAAATGGTCGGCGTTCTTCCCCAATTCCTATCGCATGTGGCGATCCTCGCTCCCAACTGGCTGGGGGATGTGGCAATGGCTCTCCCGAGTCTGCAGACCCTTGTGTTGGCCAGACCCGAAACAACGTTTCACGTGGTGGGGCGTCCTCCTTTCGGAGAGGTCGTCAATCTCCTCAGTACCCCCCGGTTGATGCACCACGAATGTGTCCACAACAATTCGCAACGCCGCCAACTCTTGCGAAGCATCAATCCCGAAGCGGTCATCATGTTCACCGGGAGTTTTCGCAGTGCTTGGATTGCCCGAGGACTCGGTCACATTCGAATTGGCACCCGCAGCGAAGGGCGTGGGTGGTTGTTGACCCACGCCATTCCGCGAGGCACCAGCCGCCCCCGCCCCACCTCTGAGCTCTACGCCGATCTGGTGGAAGTCGCCGTTGGTGAGCGTCCCGGGCGTCCCCAAACGTTGATCTCTGAACCCCCCAAACTGACCCGCTCGGGCATTGTGTTGGTCCCTGGAGCGAGCCGAAGCAACAAGAGGTGGCCAGAGTCACGTTTCATCTCGTTGGGACAAAAGCTCCAAGCCACTGGTCATGGCATCACACTCCTGGGGGCGCCCGATGAGCAGAACCGCCTCCTCGAGATGTCCAAACACATTCCCCAGTCTCAGGTGATCTGTGAAGCCGGTCTCAACCCTGCCCTGTCGGCCATACAGCACGCGGCCGTGGTGGTTGGCAACGACACCGGACCCCGTCATCTGGCCACACTGTTTGGGACCCCGTGCGTGACCCTCTTTGGGCCAACCGATGTTCGATGGACGCCAACCACCACAAACGAACACACTTTGCAAGCCCAACCATTCGCCCCGAAGGAACTGGTCGCCAATGACCAACCCGCAGCATTCGCCATGGAACGCATCCCAGTCGGGGATGTGCTCTTCGCCGTGCGAAATATTCTGAATCAATCTCAGCGTTAACGCAGCTGCAGTGGCACCTTGGCCACCGCCGAACGACGCGCTTGTTCGGCCCATTGCTGAACCAACCGCTGCGCTGCGACGAAATCAAGCACGGCGGCCTCACCCACCACTCGTCCGTCCGCGGCCATTGGCGGCAGTCGCAAGACTTGGAAGGCACCCCCCGCCCGATCAACCAGTGAAGCCATGGCTTCCGGTGCATCTTCGGCATCGACACGCAACAAATGGGTAATCCCAAACGACGCCAACGCATCTTGGGGCGCGATGGGTTCAAGCATGCTCTCCGCCATCAATTCCGCGGGAACTCGGCAGAAGAACGCGGCCACCGCTTCGCCCTCTCGAGGAGACTGCTCAGGACGGGGTTGCACCGCAACTGGGCGTTGGGGTCGGGGATACGCCTGCAATCCCGGGGGCGGCCAAGTTTCCATCGTTTGGGCCGAAGCGGTGGCCGACCGATTCCACCAAGAGGATCCAGGTCGCGGGGCAACAAACCAAACCATCGACAGCAGCAACAACAGCAAGCACCCACCAATCACAACCTGCCGGACCGGCTTCGCCATCTGACGGCGGGGTTCGGGCAAACCTGGGGGGCCCAGCAGCACAGGACGTGCTGCCATGCCACTGGGGTCAAACCGTGGGGGTTCGGGGATTTCACCCCGGTGCTGAAGCGCGGCTCGATCAGCCCGCATGCCGTCCACCAGATCGCGGAGGTCAGCATCAGCGTCGAGATCACGCGAAAGACGGACTCGGTCGGCTTCTTCGAGACGAGATTCCACCCATCCCAAAAGTTGACCGAGTTGTCCACGACCTACCCCCGGGTCGTCCTCACCAAGCAGGCCCAAACGAGCTCGCCAACGCAACGCACGGACGTCGTGCAAGGTGGTGTTCAACGCCCCCGCAATGACGGTGTCTTCCAAATCGCCCAGATCGCAAAGGACCAAAGCAGCGCGCTCTCGTGGAGCCAAACGGTGCACCGGCAAGGCGGCATCTGGTGAGGCCCCCGGGAGTGAATCAACCAAAGCCGCAAACGCGGCGGCTGATTCTTCCGCTTCAGAGGCCGAGAGAGCCGCGCGAAGTCCCCCGTCCAAGCGAGCATCAGCATGCCGTGGATCGAGAGCAAGGGCGCACTCCCACAGCTTCGACTGAAGTCGGTTGAGTCGCGGTCCGGATGGGCGCTGGCGTACCATCAGCACAACGATGGTACCCCCCCAAGACGAATGGCAGAGTCCACTGGCAAGCCGCTACGCCTCAGTGGAAATGCGAACCCTCTTTTCTGACCGAAACCGCATCGGACTGTGGCGTCGATTGTGGCTCGCTTTGGCCGAATCCGAGCACGAATTGGGCTTGCCGATCACCTCTGAGCAAATTGAAGAGTTGAAGAGCACCCTTGATGACATCGATTTTGACAAGGCTGCCGCCTACGAAGCTGAATTGCGGCACGATGTCATGGCCCACGTCCACGCCTGGGGCGATGTGGCTCCAAACGCAAGACCCATCCTGCACCTCGGGGCCACCAGCCAATTCCTCAACTGCAATGCAGAAGCCATCATGCTGAGAGATGGCTTGGATCAAGTTGCCGGGGCCTTGGCCTCAGTGATCGATGCACTAGGCACATTTGCCGAAACCCACCGCGCGGTGCCCACCTTGGGATCAACCCACTTTCAAACGGCCCAACCCACCACCGTGGGCAAGCGGGCGAGCGTGTGGTGTTGGGACTTGTGCTTGGCCCTCGAAGAAGTGGAACGCCAACGGGATGGCATCCGCCTCCGTGGTGTCAAAGGCACCACCGGCACCCAAGCATCTTTCCTGTCCTTATTTGACGGTGATCATGACAAAGTGGACCAACTGGAACGGCTCGTGGCCGAACGCATTGGATTCTCCGCTGAACAACTGCATCCGGTGACCGGGCAAACGTACCCAAGATTGGTGGATGCCAAAGTTCTCGGCGCGTTGGGCATCGTCGCTGCCGCCAGCCACAAGTGGGCCACCGATGTTCGTCTGCTCGCCGGTCGAGCTGAGATCGAAGAACCAGTCGCCAAGAAGCAGATTGGTTCGTCAGCCATGCCATACAAACGCAACCCCATGCGATGCGAGAGGGCCTGTGGTTTGGCACGGTTTGTGATGAACTTGGTGCCAAACACGTACCAGACGGCCGCCACCCAATGGCTCGAACGCACCCTGGACGATTCGGCCAATCGACGATTGACCCTGGCCGAAGCGTTTTTGGCGACCGACGCGACGTTGGGCATTCTCCGAAATGTGGCCCAAGGGCTGATCGCCAACCCGGCGGTATGCCGCACCAACCTGATGCGAGAGATGCCCTTCTTGGCCACGGAAGCATTGCTGATGGCAGCGGTTCGCCACGGTGCAGATCGACAGACCACCCATGAGATCATTCGAGCACACAGCCGAGCGGTCCAAGCCGAACTTCGGGAAGGCGCGGGCACAAATNATCTCCTGGAGCGACTTCAGACTGAACCAGCATTTTCCGGGGTCAGCATGGAAGAAGCTCTGGATCCAGACCAGCACATCGGAAGGGCCCCAGAGCAGGTTGACCGCTTTATTGACCAGTGCTTGACCCCAATTCGAGACCGATATGCGTCACAAATTGGCAGTGNCGTGTCGGATCTCGCCATTTAATCAAAAAAATGCCTATATTGGGCCAAAAAGACTGTTTCTTCCCGGCAAAGCTCCATGCCATGCGGCACAATGATTGAACAAAGTGGGCCCTGACGGCCCCCAAAAGGAGAACCACTATGGAGTCCTACGACAACCTTCGACGTCTTGTGGAATCGGTTGATGAAGATATCAACAAGGCCAAGGGTGGCAACAAAGCCGCTGGCACCCGTGTTCGCAAAGTCATGCAGGAAATCAAAGCTGCCGCCCAAGAGATTCGGGCGCAAATGCTTGAAATTCGTTCCGACGACAACTGATCTTTGATCCACCTTCCTCGGAAGGCGAATAAACGTTTGGAAGGCCGCCCTATGGGCGGCCTTCTTGCTTTCGGTACGGTACGCCCAATATGGCACTTGAACCTGTCCTACCGCTCGATCGCATCGACCCCAACACCTGTCTTCATGACGCCACGGCCATTGATGCCATGATTCCGCACCGTGGGCCCATCCGCCAAGTGGACCGCATTGTTTTTGCGGAGACGCCGCTGATGATTGCCGGCGTGAAAGAGGTTCGGGACGACGAGTTCTGGTGCGACGGCCACATCCCTGGCCGCCCCGTGATGCCAGGCGTGCTCCAGCTCGAAGCCGGTGCCCAACTGGCTTCCATTCTGGACACGCTGTGCCACGGGCCAGATCGCTTCATGGGCTTGGTGCGGATTGATGAAGCTTCCTTCCGGGGCTCGGTCCAACCGGGAGATCAACTCCTCTTGCTTGGCTATCGACTCAAGCCAGCACACAAAAGACGATTTGTGTGCCACTGCCAAGGTCTGGTCGAGGGCAATATCGTCTTTGACGCGCAAATCACCGGGTTCACGATGTAAAACAGCCCCATGACTTTGCTCCCCTTCCGTTGCCATCCCTTACTCAAGTCCCGGGTCTGGGGTGGGGAACAACTTTTGGAGTGGAACAAATCACTTCCGGGTGGAAACACCAACCGCTGGGGAGAGTCTTGGGAGCTCGCCGACCTGCCCGAAGACATTCCTGATGGTCGCAGCATCATCCGAGACGGCCCCCTCGCCGGTCAGAACTTCCACGACGCGATGGTGCAACACACGCCCGTGCTGATGGGCGACTTGCCCCGGAGTCCTCATGGCGGCTTTCCTTTGTTGGTGAAGCTTCTCGATGCGCAACGCAACCTGTCGGTTCAGGTGCATCCCACTGCCGAATATGCCGCGGCCCATCCCGGCNCGTACAAAAAAGACGAAGCTTGGCTGATCCTCGATGCGAAGCGCGACAGCATGCTCTACACCGGTTTGGCCGAAGGCGTCACACCCGCTGAATTGCATGCTGCGGCCCAGCGTGGCCAAGACTTAGAGCCACTCATGCACACGGTGCCCGCCATTCCTGGCGAGTGCCATGTGCTGCCCAGTGGCACCTGCCATGCTCTGGGAGCTGGGATCTTGGTGGCCGAGTTCCAAACCCCCAGCGATACGACCTACCGCATCTGGGATTGGGGCCGTGAAGGTCGCGAGATGCACCTTGATCAAGCATTGGCATGTATGTCTCCGGGCCGCGCTGCACCGCCCTGCACCACCCCAGCGCATGCGGATGGTCTTGAGATCAACATCGTGGCCAACACCCCTGCTTTTGTGCTTCGGACGCTCCGGACTCCAGATCAACGCCTCATGCAATCTCCCCCCTCGGATCGGCCGGAAATCTGGATGATCCTCGAGGGCGAAATGCAATGCGAAACCATGCATTGGACGAAGGGCGACACGGTCTTCTTCCCAGCCCAANGCGATGTGGCCATCGAGGTGGCCGCCGGATCCCATTGGGTGCAGTGTCACCTTCCAATTGGACAAGAACGTCTTGCCTGAGGGAATACCAGGCCCCAAGACTCCGTCTTCAGAGCATGATGCTCATGCTGCTCGAAGACCACTCTCAGAAGCCAAACTTCGCCAAATCATGCTGGACCATGGCCCACGACTTTTGGCGTTGGCCCGGGGGGTCGTGCGTGACACCCACTTGGCGGAAGACATTGTCCAGGAAAGCTTCGTGAAACTGTGGCGTCAACCGCCGGAAGCCGAGGCGGCAACGGCCTCATGGCTGCGCACCACGGTGGTGCGGGCATCAATCGATCGGATTCGAAAACGCCAAGCAGCGCCAAGTGAATCCCTCAACCCCTCGGCCCCAGAATCACCTCCGATTGCTGATGCACAAGAACAAGCAAGACGAATCGAAGAGGCTATGGATCGCTTGGACCCTGAAAAGCGGGCAGTGCTGTTGCTGAGGGCCCGAGATCAACTTCCGTACGAGGCCATCGCCGCCGCGTTGGATATCCCCGTTGGCACCGTGATGAGTCGACTGGCCCGGGCGCGAAAAGCGCTCCTCCATGAATTGGCTCAAACCGAAAACGACGCACCAAGAAGCCCCATTCCCTTTTCCCGGAGAACCAACCCATGATGGACTGCGCGACCTTTGCGTCTCACCGCGATGCCTTTCTCGACGGGCGACTTACCGAGGAAGAATCCCGCCTCGTCGAAAGGCATCTGGCCGAATGCCCAATCTGCCAGGCGGCCATTGATCATCTGCTTGCGGCTGAAGCGCACCTGCGCGATGAACCCGATCCGGAGTGGACCGAACAACTTTCCCAATCCGTGCTGGAGCAAACCACCGCGCCCCTGGCCCGATATGTTTGGTCTTGGCAACTGGCCACCGCTGCAGGTTGGATCTTGGCCATTGGCCTAGGCATCATGCTGTTGCGTCCCACCCAATCTCCAACTCCAAGGGCTCAAACTGTGGGGTACTACCAGCCGGCACCTTGGATGAAGTCCACGCTTGGCCCCCGCCGTGAGATCGAAGAGGCACCCCCAGAAGTACGGTTGTTGCGGCAACTTCAAACACGGCAACCCCCTTCTCCTGGTCTCCTTGAAGCGATTGCCAGCAAGCGACAAAAAGCTTTTGGCGAAGAGCGGATGGTGCTTCTGAAAGCAGAAGCCGCTTGTGCGCACCTTCTTCAACCCACGCCCCAAGACTTTCAGGTGCTGTTTCCTAAACTGGAATCACAACTAAAAGCATTGATCACGCCATCGCAACTTCCGGACGCTTGAAGGCTGCAAACGTCCGAGAATCACGGACTACCCCCGCCTGCCATCGTGCTCGTACCATGCGTCCTGTGAATTCAATCAACGGACTGCCACCGATCCTTCCGCCCGCTTCGTCTGCGGCCCGAACCGCGCCGCTGCGTTTGGAAGAATCTCCAGCTGTTGACACTGCGGTGGCACGAATTGCCCCGAGCCAACCCATTGATCCATTGGTGGCGGGGCGACTTGCTCCCGGGGCTCGGCTGACGCTTCGTCCCAACGTCGCGCAAATCCAAGCGACCTACGGCGCGACCCCCCAACCCCCGCATACTGGCCCTGAGACCATCGCGTGAATCGAGAAGCATTTGTTGATGCTTTTGCGGCCGCGCGAGCCAGCGCCATCTTGCGAACCCCCCACGAACATCTCGCGGCCCCCGCCATGGAGGCCGCCATTGATGCGGGCTTCCGGGTGGTTGAGTTCACGCTGACCATCCCCGGGGCTCTGGACTTGGTTCGAACATTTTCGCAGCGCGATGACTTGCTGGTCAGTGTGGGGACGGTGTTGACTCCAGAAGACGCCCACGCCGCAATCGATGCTGGAGCCTCTTGCTTGGTGTCTCCTGTCTTAGGAACTGAAGTTGGTGAAGTCGCCGCCCAACGCGATGTGGCTTGGATGCCCGGCATTGCCACGCCAAACGAAGCGTACGCGGCCCACCAAGCCGGAGCACCGCTGCAAAAGATCTTCCCCATGCCTGGCATTGGGGCCGCCTGGGTCAAAGCCATCCGTGGCCCCATGCCATTCTTGAATTTGGTGCCCACCCACGGGGTCCACGAGAACAATGCGGCTTCATTTCTAAAAGCCGGAGCGCATGCCGTGGGCTTTGTGCAGTCGGTATTCGACCCCAACGATATTGCCGAGCGGCGTTGGCACAAGATCAAAGAAAGGGCCGAAAAGGCCTTGGCATCCGTGCGCTAAGCCAACGGATTCAGTGCGCCGGCTTCAGTAGCTCTTCGACCACACCACACGCTGCGGGCTGNGCTCACCACTGAATGGACAAGTCCCTGGTCCATCCCCCAAATCCTCCAGAGGAATACAACGGATCGTGACCCCCAACTCATCGTTGATGCGTTGTTCCACTTCCTCCGAACCATTCCAGTGGGTTAAAGCAAATCCGCCGTGGATTGGCGGCGGTGTTCCTTCTTTGTGCGGAGGTGGTGTGAAGAAGGACCGGAAGCTTTCTTCGTCGTCAATCACTTTGGTGTGCTCTTCACGGAACGCTTTGGCTTTGGCCAGCAAACCTGATTGGATATCAGAAAGAATTTCCGGAAGTCCGGCAATAAATTCATCGCGCGGCAATGACGCTTTGTCTTTGTGGCCTTGATCTCGACGGCCAACAAAAACCGTACCCGCCTCCATGTCACGCTCCCCCACTTCAACGCGGACGGGAATCCCCTTTTTGATCCATCCCCAGACTTTGTCGCCGCCCCGGATGTCACGGTCGTCAATTTCAACTTCGATGGCCCGCCCCATGAACGTGCGCTGACGGAGTTCTTCAGCAATCTTTTGGCAGTGAGCCAACACGGCTTTCGGATCTTTGGCTTTCATGGTGATGGGGAGCAGCACCACATGCGCGGGAGCCAACGCCGGGGGAAGCACCAAACCATCATCGTCCGCATGGGTCATGATCAGGCCACCCACCAAGCGAGTCGAAACGCCCCAACTGGTCGTCCAGGCGTGCCGGCGCTCACCTTGTTCGTCAATGAACACAATGTCTTGGGCCTTGGAGAATGTCTGCCCCAAGAAATGGCTGGTTCCAGCTTGCAGTGCCTTCCGATCTTGCATCATGGCTTCAATGCACACGGTGTCGACCGCGCCCGGGAACCGTTCTCCAGCACTTTTGTGTCCTGTCATCACCGGCATCGCCATCACGTCTTCCGCGAATCGGGCGTACACCTCGAGCATCTTCATGGTTTCTTCGCGGGCTTCTTCTTCGGTTGCATGCACCGTGTGACCTTCTTGCCAAAGGAACTCGGCCGTCCGCAAGAAAAGCCGCGTCCGCAGCTCCCAGCGCACCACATTCGCCCATTGATTGATCAGCAAGGGCAGATCGCGATAGCTCTCGACCCACTTGCTGAACATGGCGCCAATGATGGTTTCACTGGTCGGACGAACGATCAGAGGCTCATCCAGCTCCCCCGCCGGCTTCAAGCCACCCTCGCCGTCATCTTCCAAACGGTGATGGGTTACGACCGCACATTCTTTGGCAAAGCCGTCCACGTGCTCGGCTTCCTTTTCGAGAAAGCTCTTGGGAATGAATAGCGGGAAGTACGCGTTGCGGTGACCGGTTTCTTTGAACCGTCGATCCAAATCACGCTGGATATTTTCCCAAATGGCATATCCCCACGGCTTGATCACCATGCACCCCCGGACCGGCGAGGACTCGGCCAAATCAGCAGCCTTGACGACCTGCTGGTACCACTCGGGGTAGTTCTCACTGCGGATGGGTTCGATTGCCGTTTTGGGCTTGCTCATGGAACGTAGCATTGTCTGCTTTTGTGGTCAGAAGAGCAAGACACCACAAAAAACGCCCCCCAAATGGGAGGCGTTCTCGTTTGGTTGGCAGAAGACAGGGCTTTACTTGCCGTCTTTGACCTCGTACTCGGCGTCGATGACATCGTCGTCACCGTCAGATGCCTCAGTGGCATCAGTGGCATCGCTGTCAGGCTTCGCCTCAGCCGTCTTTGCCGCTTCGTAAGCGGCTTTTCCGAGTTCCATGGATTCCGATTCGAGCTTCTTCATGGCCTCTTCGATGGCCGACTTGTCTTCGCCCGACAGGCACCCNTCAACCTCGGCGACCGCAGCCTCAATNTTGGCTTTCACCTCTTCACCGACCTTTTCGCCGTGCTCCTCAAGGGCTTGCTTGGTCTGGAAGACCATCTGTTCGGCCCGATTTTTGACGTCAACCAACTCGCGACGTTCTTTATCGGCTGAAGAATTGGCTTCCGCCTCGGTCTTCATGCGTTCGATCTCTTCCTCAGACAATCCACCTGAGTTATCGATTCGAATGTCGGCACTCTTTCCAGTGGTCTTTTCAGTCGCCGTCACTTGCAAGATGCCGTTGGCGTCGATGTTGAATTCGACCTCGATCTGAGGCGTACCCATGGGGGCCGGCGGGATTCCACCCAAATCAAACCGACCCAGCGAACGGTTGTCGGTCGCAAATTCTCGCTCACCCTGCAAAATATGAATGGTCACCGAAGGTTGGTTGTCGGCGGCGGTGGTGAACGTTTCTTTGCGAGAGGTCGGAATGGTGGTGTTTCGCTCAATCAGCTTGGTGGTGATGCCACCCTTGGTCTCGACCCCCAATGAAAGTGGAGTGACATCAAGAAGCAGCACGTCTTTGACATCGCCGCCCAAGACACCGCCCTGGATGGCGGCCCCAATAGCCACCACTTCATCAGGGTTAATGGACTTGTCGAGTTCAGCTTTGCCAAACACTTCCTTGGCCACCTCTTGGACCTGGGGAATCCGAGTAGAGCCCCCCACCATGACCACTTCGTCCACACTCGAACCGTCGAGTTTGGCATCTGCCAATGCTTGACGGCAAGGTCCGGCAAGCCTTTCAAACAAGCTGGCGGCCAGCTGCTCGAACTTGGCCCGGCTGATGGACTGCTGCAAGTGCAACGGACCTCGATCGGGAGTGGCGGTGATGAACGGCAAGTTCACCGAGGTTTCCGACATGGTGGAAAGCTCATGCTTGGCCTTTTCCGCGGCCTCTTTCAAACGTTGCAGGGCCATTGGGTCTTGGCGGAGGTCAATGGANGACTCTTTCTTGAACTCATCTGCGATGTGATCGATCAAGACTTGATCAAAATCATCACCACCCAGGTGACCATCACCGTTGGAAGCCAGCACTTCGAAAACACCATCGCCGACGTCGAGAATGGAGACGTCGAAGGTTCCGCCGCCCAAGTCAAAAACCGCAATTCGGGCATTGGTCTTTTTGTCGAGTCCATAGGCCAACGCAGCAGCNGTAGGCTCGTTGATGATGCGTTCGACTTTCAATCCGGCAATTTCACCGGCATCCTTGGTGGCCTGCCGCTGAGAGTCATTGAAATAGGCCGGCACCGTGATTACAGCACGGTCTACTTTTTCACCCAAGTAATCCTCAGCGGTCTTCTTGAGTTCACTCAAGACCATCGCGCTCACTTCTTGGGGGGTGTAATCCTTGTCCCGAACATGCACACTGACAAACTCGGTGGCGGCACCTTTCACTTCATACGGCACCTGCTTCTCTTCGCCAGTGACCTCTTCCGCTCGACGGCCCATGAAGCGCTTGATGGAGAAGACGGTGTGCTTGGGGTTGGTGACTTGCTGGTGCCGTGCCGCCTGACCAATCAACAGTTCCCCTTTTTCTGTGAAACCAACCACCGAAGGGGTCGTGCGGTTGCCGCTCGCGTTGATGATGACCTTGGGCTGGTCACCTTCCATGACGGATACCACAGAGTTGGTTGTACCGAGGTCAATACCAATGATCTTTGACATTCGTGGGGTCTCCTTGAGGTCCGCAGATCATGAATGCAACCCCCGTGCCAGACTCTGAAGGCCCTTTTGGGGGCAGAAGACCGCCGGGAACCGAAGTATGACCACAAAACGTGCCAATCCGGCAGACTGGAGTCCTCCCGCGGGGCTCCGTACGATGAACCCATGGCCGGAATCGCCGCTGGACGCCCCCCACTGCAGATTGGCTCCTTTCAGCCGCCCACCCGGGTCTTTCTGGCTCCGATGGCGGGTTTCACGGATCTTCCTTTCCGGCGTTTGGTCCGCGAGTGCGGGGGTTGCGGATTGGCCACCACCGACCTGCTGAACTGCCGCTCGATTCTTGCAGGTCATCCCACCGCCCTTCGATTGGCCGAAACGAACGACGTGGACAGCCCGGTGGGCATGCAGCTCTATGGAAATGACACCGATCCTTTGCCGGAAGCCGCCGATTGGGCGGTCAACCGTGGCATCGATGTCCTGGATATCAACATGGGCTGCCCCATCGACAAAGTGTGCAAAAAGAATGGGGGCTCCCTGTTGCTTTGCGATCCTGAACGAACGGTGCGTCTGGTCGAGCGGATCCTCGCCGCGGTTCGGGGCCGGGTTCCGGTGACGGCAAAATTGCGTCTGGGATGGGACGACGATCAACTCACTGGCCCCAGATTGGCCCAAATGCTGGAATCCGTAGGCATTGCTGCGATCGCCATCCATGGCCGGACCACCGAAATGAAATTTCGAGGTCATGTTCGGTTGGAAGGCATTGGCCGGGTGGTGGAAGCTGTTCGGAATATTCCGGTGCTCGGCAATGGCGACATCGAGTCTCCCCAAGATGCTGAACACATGATGCGTACAACTGGATGTGATGGTGTCATGCTGGCTCGCGCGGCCACCCGGCAACCATGGCTTTTATCACGGATACACCAACTCTTGGAACATGGAAAAGATCCTGGAGAACTGGACCACCATGGCATGTTGATGGTCGTACGTCGCCATGTGGAGCTGTGCCGGGAACATTGTGAAGAGCGTCGTTCGCTTCATGTGCTTCGCAGCCGAATCTCGCGATACGCGCGGAGCCTCGGTCACGTGAAGCCACTTAAAGAGGCATTCCGACTCGCCGAACATACCGACGAAATGCTCGTGGCCATCAACGAGTGGCTGGAGCGATCGGCACCCCGTCGTGGGGATCCGCAATCGCAATCTTTGGCGTGTCCGTCGCAACCATAAGACGGGCCCACAACAACAATCCCAAGACCAAAGCCGTACCGGCATGCGGCGCATGCCGCCAATTTTGGAGATAACGTCGCATCAAAGCCCTCATGGTTGATTCTCCGAGTGGATCCGCCAAAGCGAATCGTTGGTCTGAAATTCAGCAAGCCCACCCCGGATCAAGTTGGCGGAAAACGTCCGAACTCCTGTTTGGATTCGAATGCGTTCTGCACTTCGATCACACTTCACCAAATCAAGGGTGCCAAAGTCGGTGTCACACTCAAGAGACCAGATGGCCGGGACACCCAGGGGCTTCAACAACAAATCGCCATCGGATTCTTGCCAGACTCGTTCAATGGGGCCAAGCCTTTGGTGCAACTCGGCGTGAAGTGGTGGTGCGCCGGCATGATCGGGAAGGGCAACGATCCCAACAGTAAACAAAGATCCGCCAACAGCCAATACGAGGGCCACGGCGGATTCTGTCATAGCTCGGCGAGAAATAGACAATGGCGCGTTTCCTGTGGAGACGCGCCGCCCGCGAATTCGGCGACCACTGTGGTCAGCCTCGGGAATCCGCGGGCGTGCGCTCCTTCCCATGCACCTTGCTGATCGGCCGAGCGGATGTTCCACTTCGGGCCGATTCAGAGTTCGGATCGTCCAGACGGTTCAAGCCGACCAACCCAAACTCCATTCGTTCGTTATGCCGCGGAAAGGGCGGCGTCGAGTTCAAATCCCAGGCGGTATTGCTGATCACCAATCTGCTCACAGCGGACCACTCGGCCCCGGCGGGCGAACATGTCAAACCCCGAGAACCCCAAGGTCACGGTGGCCCCAAGCGGAAGAGGCTGGGCGGAAAACGCCCCCAGGCCGTGATCGGACCGGTCCGCCAACGTCAGGGCGTGGGTGACTCCAAAATGCTCCGGATCAAGCAAAAAGGCCGTCGCGCTCCCAAGAGCGTGAAGACGGGATTCTCGTCGCTGCTCGAATCGAAGCGAGTCGCCTTGCGGTGCCGCTGGTTCGGTCTGGGTGAATTCGATTTCAGCGGCGGGTCGGTAGTTCAAGTCAGCCATGGGAAACCTCCAAAAGAGCCATCGGCAAGCCCAGAGGCCAACTGAATCGGAAGTTTCGCTTTGTGGGGAAGAATCCACCCCCGATCATGCCGATGATGGCATTACAGATGGAACGATCCGCAGGAAACTACTCCGCTGGCCCCTCCCGCCTCCCTGACNCTGTCCGGTCCATGGTGGCGGAGGACGTGTTGGACTTGGACGGCTCAGGCATAGGCTGCCTCGAGCACTCACACCGAGGTGAAGTCTTTGATCAAGTTCTCAGCCAAACCGAGTCGCTGACCAGAAGCGTGTTCAATGTGCCTTCGGAATATTCGGTGCTCTTTCTGCAGGGAGGCGCGACCCAGCAATTTGGGTTGATCCCAATGAATTTTGCCGGAACAGGGGCTTCTTCACACACCAACACCGGAGTGTGGACCACCAAGGCCATACGAGCCGCAGAACAATTTGGACCCACCACCATTGTTTTTGATGGGGCCGAAGATCAATTCCGCAGCCTGCCGAACCCCACGAATCTGGAAATTCCTGAGGAGGCGTCGTTCCTCCACACTTGCGCAAACAACACNGTGATGGGAACGCAGTGGACCAATCTGCCCCGTTCGCCAAACGACGTCCCGCATATCTGTGACATGAGCAGTGAAATTGGCAGCCGGGTCCTGGACTGGGAAACCCTGGACATGCTGTATGCGGGTTGCCAAAAGAATCTTGGAGTCGCTGGAACGGTCCTGGTGATCATCAAAAACGATCTGCTCGCCCGCAGCCAAGCCCCTACGCCATTCAATTATCAAGAACACGCTTCGGCAGGCTCACGTCTCAACACCCCTCCCACTTTTGGCATTGTGGTGCTGCGTCGGATGCTTGAATGGATTCAAGAACACGGCGGAGTCCAAAGCATGGCGCTCCGAGCACAGCAACGTGCCCAATTGTTGTACGAAGCGATCGAATCAACCCAAGGGTTTTGGCAGCCTCATGCTTCGAGCCAGAGCCGTAGTGTGATGAACATCACTTGGCACGGACCAAACCCTGAGGCCGAATCACAATTCCTCAGCCGGGCCGATGCGCTGGGCTTTTCTGGCCTCAAAGGACACCGATCGGTAGGCGGACTCCGCGCTTCTGTTTACAACGCCGCCGATGAGGCCGCTTGCGAGAAATTGGCGGAGTTGATTCAGTCCAGCCCACGTTCTTCCAAATAATCAAGCAGCGCGCAAGTCGCGGTGTCAACCAAGTCCAAAACCAGATCAAAGGCTTCCGCACCGTCGTAGTAGGGATCAGGAACTTCAGTTCTGGAGGCTTCGGGATGAAATTCCAACAAACACCGAACGCGACTGGCATCGATCCAAGGAAGATCCGTCACATCTTTGTGATTGGCCTCGTCCATAACCACAATCAGGTCAGCATCGGCATCAGACGACGCAATCTGCCTGGATTTTGATTCAATGTGAACGCCACGTTTTCGAGCGGCAGATCTCATCCGGGCATCGGCTGGCTCACCAGCATGCCAGCCTCCCGTTCCTGCCGAATCAATGGAAAAGGCATGATCGAGGCCACGTGTTTGGACGTGATGGCGAAAATAGGCCTCCGCCGCTGGGGAACGGCAGATATTTCCCAAGCACACAAACAGAATGTTTGACATCAGTTGGCCTGTTGGGACAAAACACGACTACGCGCGACTTTGATCGCGTAGGTCACGATTGAACAGAAAATCACCAACGCTCCGGCGTAGACCACACGACCTCGAAGCTCCGTCGCGACATCAAGCCAAGCCAATAGAACCCCCAAAGCGGCAAACAAAGTGGCAATGGCATACAGGGTAAATACGGCTGGTTTAACACCGCCCAGTGACCGCTTCAGTTGATGGTGGATATGGTCAGAATCAGGGTCACTCATGCGTTTACCGGACAACCTACGGCGAACGATTGCCATGAATGTGTCCAAGATCGGCAGCGTAAATACCATCAAACCCGCCAGGACCACATGGGTTTGTCCGCGGTCGCCCAACATCAGAATGATGGACACCACCAGATAACCCAACATCAAACTTCCAGCGTCCCCTAAGAAGATGTTCGCGGGATTGAAGTTGTGGGGCAAGAACCCAAGGATGGCGCCTAGACCAACCACGGCCAGCACGATTCGGGCCACGGCCAAAGACTGTGGGGCTTCGACAGAATCACCACCTGCTTCGGGAAGCAGCATCATCCCGATCAGGGTGAGGCCAACCAAAGCGATACCCGTGACGCCAGAGAGCAAACCATCGAGTCCATCGATCAAATTTGCCGCATTGCAACCACCGAGCACCATGACCGCAACCAAAGCCGTACCGACGATGTTGTACACGTGGGAACTCAGCACCCAGTCCACGCCAGGGAAGAAGAACAACTGTGTATCGCCTGCACCCAACAGAGGATTCAAAGCACCGGCCGCAACTTGGACCCCGACGCTCTCAAACGCAAGAGCAGCGGCCGCCATCATTTGACCGGCGATTTTGAGCCTGGGATCCCATCCAAACATGTCATCGCCAACCCCAGTGATAAAAATCACGATCAAACCAAAGATCACCGAAATGGGGACTGGNCGGTATTGGTCCAGAGGGGCCTCAACGAAGGCGGCAGAAAAAACGCCCGCCATGATGCCAACAAAAACCGCCAACCCCCCGAGGTAAGCGATGGGCTGAGTGTGGATTTTTCGTCCGCCAGGTTGATCAACGACACCCAACACAATGGCGAACTTGCGAACCAACGGTGTGATCAAGAGTGTGACGATGAAGGCAACAAAAAATGAAGGCGCAAACGCATTCAACAATTCAATAATGCTGACAGGATCTGCGGTACCGGCAATGCTCAGGTCTTCAATCGTAGGTTCAAGCTGCTTCACAATGAGTCCTCAGTACGTATGGATTCAGCGAGGTCCCAGATGGTCTCGGCGAGGGGGCGAGATGGAGGCAATGAAACCAAGTTGCGGGCTCGAGCAAGATCTGGAATCCGCTCCTGGAGATCTTGAAAACCACGGCCCCATACTTCGTTGTACGGAACAATCCGGATGGGTGACTCCGAATGCAGAACTTTACGAACCAATTCTGCAAGTTCCAAGATGGAGATCGGCTCATCGTGGCCAACATTGACCGGCAAACCCCGGGCTTCAGGCGTGTGCAGTATTCGCGGGAGAGCGCCGACGACATCTCGAACATCAGCGAAACATCGGTTTTGCATCCCATCACCGTGGACTTCGATTGGGGTATTGGCCATTGCGGCTTGCACGAATCTGGGCAAAACCATGCCCCAATCACCGCGTTGACGGGGACCAACCGTGTTAAAAAATCGAATGACGACCGAAGGGAGTGATNCCTCGAGCGCAAAAGCCAAGTGTTCATCAACAGCCTTACTGTGAGCGTATGACCAACGTGCAACTGTGGTTGGTCCGTACACTGAATCGTCGGTTTCGCGGAAGGGCCGTCCATGCCCTACGCCATACACCTCGCTCGTACTGGCCAAGAGTGTTGGGGTCGATGACTTCGCCAAGAATTGAAGCAAACCCGCAGTTTCCACCACATTGTTGATGATGGTTCCGAATGGATCTTCAACAACCTTTCGCACGCCCACTGCCGCTGCAAGGTGGTAGGCCTCAAAAAAGGATTCACTCGGTTCATCAGCCAACCACTGATCGACCGTAGAACGAACCAATTCAACTTCAGGGTGGACGGGAACTTGATGCTCCAGACCTGTGGAGAGATCGTCAACAACAAGGATCGAGTGCCCTTGGTCAAGCAGGTGCTCTACGAGGTGGGACCCGATGAATCCGGCACCTCCAGTGACAAGGACTCGAGACACGTTGTTCAAGCCACCTCTGAATAATCCCGCATGATGCGGAAGTTCTTCTTGAAGTANCCACCAGATTCGGTGCGTGCCTGATTCAAAACAACCCCGAACACTTCAGCGCCAGCGTGCCGGACCGCGTTGGCGAGCCGGACCAAGAGGCCGCGCTCATCCTGTCCAGCGTGGACCACCACCACCGCACCATCGGCTTTCGAGGCGATGGTTAAAGCATCACCCGCAGCCAAGGCGGGCGGGGCATCGAACAAGATCAAATCCCATTGTTCTCGTGCCTGGCCCAGTATTTCATCCATTTTGGGAGAGCCAAGACGATCAACAACCCGAGAGCTCTCCGTACCCGCTCCCACAAGGTCGAATCCGGCCTCGGTCCGAATGGCAACACTCGACAAATTACCGGTTCCAGCCAATACGTCGCCAAGTCCATTTCCCCCATCAGCCAAACCAAGCTGCTCAGCAAGACCTGGTCGACGGAAATCACCATCAATTACCAAAACGCTGCGACCGGCGGCGGCGGCAGTAGCCGCAACATTGAGAACGGTGCCAGTGCATCCAGTGTCGGGAGAGCAAGGGAAGAAGACCACCACTCGACGTTCGGTGGGAGCACAGCTTCGAGACAGTTGCGTCCAAGTCTGTCGAAGTGATTCAGCCACGACACTCTGACCAAATTCCAGAACCGCCGATTCAAAATTCGGGCAGCCTTCTGGGTCTTCTTCAAGATGAGGGACAACACCAAGCGTCCGAAGTCCAGGGACCAAGGAAAGATCTTGAACACCTTTGATTCTTTGATCGGTGAACTCTCGCAAGAATACGACACCAACCACCAGTCCCGTGANCAACAAGAAACCCGCCGGAATCACCAATTCGGGCTTGGGGAATGCCATTTCACGCGGAAGAGTTGCGGTCCGAGATAGCGAGACCAGTCGGGCGTCATCGCGTGAGCGGAACAGTTTCAAGTCACGAACGAGCTGATCTTCACCATCACGTTTGCGTTCCAGATAATCACGCCGATTCTTGATGTTATCGATCCGACTGAGATCCGCCGCTTGAGATTGCAAGGACTGGACTTTCTCAGAGTACTCATCCTGTAATGATTGCATGACGGCCTGGGTTTGCTCCATCACTCTCATCGACAGTCGAATATCTGCCCTCAAGTTCCGCAGCACAACCTCTTCCCGACGAGATTCCAATGCCGCTTCCGCGGATTGAAGACGTTGGGCGGCCCGCTGAATAATTGGACTGGAGGAATCCAAATACTGCAGCCGCAAGAAACTTAAGTCTCGCTTGGAGGCCTCAACGTTCTGCAAGTGAAGGAGGACCGAAGGGTCAGTTTCCGCCGTACGAAGATCATCCTCGTCGTAAGAGAGGGTCCCATCCAGTTTTTGCTGTGACTGGCCAACTTGAGTTTGCAAGCTTTGAAACGTTTGCCGATTCGTATAGATGCGCTCTGTCAATTGCTGGGCAGCGATGAGATCTGGACTGTACCGAGGATCCTCCAAGGAGGAGACCCCGTTGGCGGTGATGAAATCTTCCANCTCGTCCGTAATGTCACTAATCTGGCGACGCGTATCGGCAAACTCTGTATTGAATAGCCGGTCAATTGATTTTGCCCGGTTCTCTTCCAGACTCAGGGTGCTTTCCAGATAGGCCTCGGAAATTGCGGCCACGATGGCTTGGGAGTCTTCGCGACTGGCCGTGGCAAAGCTGATTCGGAACAGTGCTGTCTTCGAGACCGCGGACCGGCCCAAATCCTCTTCCAGTTCATCAACGGCTTCCTCAATACGAGGACCGTCCTCATCCACATACCGACTGGTAAACCAGTTTGATCTCTGAACCGCCCGAGTACGAACGGCCGCCTTTAAAACATCACGATCCATCAAGCGCGAGATTTCGGTATTGGCTCGGCGCTGAATGTCGTCATCATCCAATTCTTTGGCGGCCCCAATTTCGGTAGCGTCCTGAAGGCCGGACCGAATTTCAAACAGAGCTTCGGATCGATACTTTGGCAGAAATATTGACAAAGCGACGAACGATATCCCGCCAACACCCACCCCAATGAAGCAAGAAAAGATCAGAAGAAGAAGATGCTTTCTGAGTATTCGAATCGGATCAACTGAAACTCCCCCTTCACCCGCAGGTGAGGCGGCGAGGACTTCCTCAGACTTTGATTCTTGAACTTGCATACTGGCTCTATATCGGCCCAAAGGGGCAACGGGCTCGCATTACGGCATCAGATTTGATTCAACTTCCTCGACCATGGCCTGAAAATCATCGCCTTGGGCGTCATCACGTGCCTTGGCTGCCGAAAGCGTCATTCGGGCCTCATCCTTGCTGCCAGATCGCGCCAAAGCGAGGGCCTGCCGAGCCTGCGTGATTGCCCCAGCGCCACGGCGTACGGATTCGGCAAGGACTTGAACCGCTGATTCGGCGTCACCAAGGGCCAAATAAACGGTGCCGAGGGTGTCCAAAATCTGAGGATTGAGAGGACTGGCATCAGCAGCCGCTTTGGCCATAGGAAGGGCTCGCTCATGCTCACCAAGCTTGTCCGAAAGAACGTAAGCAATATTGTTTGTGGTGAGTGGCTGATTGGGATTCAGGGACAAACTCTCCTCCCATGCCGAGATCGCTTCAGTTGGCTGATTCGCCGAGATTGCGATATTTCCCGCGACAAGCCAAGCTTCAGCCGCTTCAGGATCTTCTTCCTGGGTTGCCATTTCGGCACTCTCTTTGGCGTCCTCAACTGCACCAATAAGGTCTCCGCTGTTGAGCTTCACCCTGGCTATTCCATTCAGAAGTGGCCAAGAGAGTGCACCGCCATTCGCTTCTTNAGCGAAGCGCTGAACGTCGTCGACTCGGTCATCGCCAAAGTACGCACTGAGCTGGAGCGGGTAGCGAGAAATAATCAGCTTGGGTGTGCCATTGGCAACCTGTCTTTGGAANGCTGAAAAACACTCTCGCAAAACGGTCCTGGATTCTTGTTCCCGGCCAATGTTGAGCAACGCGGTCGCGCGCACAGACAACAGGTCAGGGTTAGATTCCACCCAAACTTCTTCTTTTGCCGTCAGCATGACCACCAGTCTCCAATCTGGTTTGGGGACCGACATTTCTGAGGCCATTCGTCTCGCGAAGGTTGCGCTGTTGGTGTCTTGGTCAAAGGCTTTGCGAAAGTAATCACGCGCCTGAATTTCTTGGCCGGGAATCCCAAGCAAGAGTTCCCCTGCTCGCGCAAACCATTGGGCACTGAGTTTTCCGGCGGGAAGAGATGTCCCCCCCTCGCCAGCAATTGAAGCTGCGGATACTCGGTCACCGAGGGTTAAATATTCACGAACGATTCTTAGACGCAACTTGTTGTTCGTGGGATCACGATCAAGTTGTGCTTGCAGGGNCCGGATACCTTCCGAAACATCACCCCCAGCGTCAAGAAGGGCAAAGCGAGCTGCGGCCACGGCCGCAGACTGAGGCGAAAGGCCNTCGGCTTCCGTCAAAGATTTCGTAGCNGCCTCGTAGGCCTCTTTGTCACCGGTGCGGCGAAATCGNTCGGTGTAAAGCGAAGCCTCAAGAAGACGGGGACCAATATCGCGTGGTAGCAACTGTTTGGCCAACACCAACTCCTGCAGTGCCGAGGCTTCATCAGCTGTCCCGTCTTGATTCTCTTTGTACTTTTTTGCCGCGTATGCCGAATAAATCATTGATTGAATCAACGCTCGAGCAGCCTTGTCACGGTCATCCTGAGGCGAAGGCAAGAGGTCAAAAATCTCTTGNGCTTCGGCAGGTCGATCAGAACGAGCGAGACACTCGCTGTATTGCTCGANGAATGCNTGGCGGGGAAGAGCGATCTCGGCCAGTCCTGGTCGAGAAGTATCGGGACGAAAAACGCGGACGGTCTGATCAGCAGCGTCCTCCGGCAACTCGGCAACCAACAATTCATACTGGTCCGCGGCCTTCGCAAATTGATTCTTCGACATGTAGATGGATGCGGCAGCAAATGATGCGGAAAGGTCATCCAATGGCTCCAAGACCTCAAGCGCCTCGTCGGTTCGACCAAGTTCTGAGAACAGGCTGGACAACATGAGGTTGGCTTTCAAAGATCTTTCACCATCTTCAGCAGATTCCAAAGCCTCGCGCAAGGCGGCAATCGCGAGTTCAGATCGCCCCTGCTCCTTGAAAATTTCTGACTTGTAAGCTGAAATCACGAGTGAATTAAATTCGGGATCACTTGCTTCTAAGGCCTCGTTGATCAACAGATCAGATCGCTCCCACCAAGCTTGGCGATTGGATTCGATCAACGAAGTTTGGCGTTCTGCAGGGAGTTGGCTGAATTGATTTTGATCGTAAGGAAATTTCGGATCAAGAAGTCGAATGGTTGCGACGGTAGGTTCGGCCACCCCAAGAAAGACTGCCAATTCGATGAGGTTCTGGATGTCCGTAGGACGTGAGGCATAACGTGACAAACGGGCCTGAAGTACTCCGGGCAGATCAGCACTTTCCATCGCCAGTTTCAGCCATGCCTCACGTAAGGGAATATTGTTTGGCGCTAAACGTGAAGCGGACTGAAGGACTTCAGCGGCAAGTTGATTTTTGCCCAGTTGGAACAGCAGCGCCGCGTAACTTTGGGCAATGAGCACACTGTTTGGCTGGATTTCCCAGGCCTCGACGTAATGACGCTCCGCATTGGCGTAGTCACCGAGCTGAACTTCAGATTGAGCGAGCTGGGCCATCAGTCGTCCATCGGTAGGAAGAACCTGCACCGCGGCCATGAAGGCGTCACGGGCAGCAGACCATTCTCCTTGGGCCATTGCCAATCGGCCTTGATAGGTCACCCCTGACGCTTGATCAATATTGAAACGCTTGGCCTGCTGAGCAGACTCCAATGCAGCAGACCAATCTTTTCGCAAGAGAGCTCGTGAGAAGCTGAACTCAATCCATTCAGGATCTTCCGAATAGTTCTGTGCCCCGTCAGTTTCACGTGTAGCAATCTCATTCTCAATGAGTTCGACCAACTCGGAATCATTGGATCGATTCGCATTTTCTCTCAAAGAGATCAGGTCACGAAGTATTGAGACTGCCCCAGCTGCAGGATTCTCTTCCTGAGCATCGGAATGAAAAAGAACAATGGCTTCGATTGGATCAGAGGTGCTGGCCGTTATACGAAGCTCACGGATCGCGGCTTTCATACGGGGGTTTGAGGGGTCAAAAGCATCAAGAATCTCGAGAGCGAGAGACTGCTGCTNTTCAACAATCAAAATGCGCACATACGATACGGCGACGACAAATTCTTGCGGTTCACGCTCGTATAGAGCCTTCATTTCACGAAGGGATTCTTCCCGTTGACCATCGTCGTACCGTCGCAAGATCGACTGAACTTCGAGAGCCAACGGGGAAGTTCTGACTTTCCCTTCAAGAGCGTCCTGGGCCATCTGGACCGCATTCGATGATGCTTCAAAATTAATCTCAGCATCCATCATGGCCTGACCGAGATCGAGGACCTGTTCCCAATCACGCTTGAGAACCAGAATCTGAAGTTTGTTCTGCAGCAAAGTCGGCTCATTGGGCACGGATTCGAGAGCCTGATCCAACTGACGAAGCGCCAATCCCAACTGATTCAGCTCCCGGTTGACCTGCACGGAATACAACAAAAGACGCACATCGGCGGGCTCACCAGACAGACTCTTTCTCCGAAGAATGTCATCGAGCAGCGTGGCGGCGGCACGAAGACTCCGATTGCTTCCTTCAGCGTAGGCTCGCTTTGCTTGGATTTCGAGAAGGACGAGGTTGCCCTCAGGCTCTGGGACCAGAGGCAGAGCCTCTTCGTACAGTTCGTCAATAGTTGCAAGAACCGTATCTCGTTCGATCTGTTCACGAACGAATTGATCCATGATCAACCCAGTACGAATGCCATACATCGACAGTTTGAGATCGTCGAACCCTCCCGCATACANGCCAACCGTGGGCCGAGATCTCTTTNCGTATCGAGTCGCCATCTCGAGTGCGTTTTNACGCTCNTCTTCATCAGCACTCTGACTCAACAATTGAATACGACGATGCTCAACGAAGAAATCCGAGTAAGAAGAATTCTGCAACGACTCCAAAGCAAGCGCTGATCGAGAGACCAGATCGGGCTCACCGAGTTTTGCCAACACCTCCAGACAATCGGTGATGTCAAAAAACTCAACCATGCGAGGAATTTCGCTTAGGACTGAATCTCGAAGCGGACCATCCTCAACCCTCAGTTCCGGGAGAACTTCTAGAACACGCTGATTGTTCAGTGCATGTGCAGCTTCAAGACGGCTAATCATCAAAAGTGCCCGGGTATGACCAACCGAATTTTCAGGAAGTGGACGCACAAACTGTTCGCCCACCAACGCTCGAGCCTGCCCCAAGAAAGACTCCTGCGATCCTGCCGGNGGCACTTCGATCTCGAGACTTCGATCAAACAGCTCTCGAAGGGTCTGGCCGTACTCCATGATGAAACTACGGTCATTGTCCAAAACCGCCTCTTCAAGTCGAAGGCTGTAGCCACGGAGTGCGATTCCAAAATCAATAGCTTGGGGGTTGTCATCNAGACGGTTTTGCAGAAGTTTGAAAGCTTCTTCACGCTCACGATCGCGAAGGTCGCCCCAGCGAATCCTGTTCAGCCTGCTTGCCGCAACCCAACGTTCTGAAAAAACCTCATTTTCCAAACTTCGNACACCAGCCGCATCTGCCGTGTCTTCAACCATCTCCATCAGAGAGGCAGAACGAATATTCATTGCGTCTGCATAAACGGTTCGAACCAGAATTTCAGAACGCTCAGGCAAATCTGGATGATTTTCAGCGCCCCACTTCAGTGATCCCAGCCATGCGTTGTAATACTCATTTGCCTCAACGGTTGAATTTGGCGAGGTCATGAGGATGACTCGCTGTAGAGCAGTGAGGTACTCAAGTTCTCGTGGCTCTTTGCCTAAGACTCTGCCATAACTTCGGCGAGCACTCCTCAGGTCTCCGGCCTGCTCAAGTTCCACACCTTTGGCATAAATTGTTGAAGCGCTACGGAGAACCAAGAAAAAATATGCACCNGCGAGCCCGCCAACCAATGACATACCGATGATGGAGAGAATCAACAGCAATTTGACGTTGAGGGCACCGGCTGGATTTCGAACAGAGTTCTGTCGCATCAGGAGGACTCCAAATCTGCGGTAAGTGATCGCCAATCCGGCAAACTCCGCATCAGATAGGGCAAAAGAAGTTCGAGAAACTCTCGACTTGCATCAACAAATTCAGATCGATCTTGGCGACGTTTCATCTGTGTCACCAGTTGCACCTTGCAGTAATACGCCATCTTTTGAGATGGGTCAAAAGCCAGCCGTTTGACGGACTCGGGAGTGGCAGCAAATTTCCCGTTTGCCACAAAGAAATACCCCCCCCAGAGCACGGTTCCGGGCTGATCCGAACGTATGAAGCTGCTGGTTCGAAGAGACAAATCCCCGGTCGGCAGAGAAACGCCTGCAATCCTTCCCGTCAATGGATCTTCGATACCCACCTCAAACCAAGAGTCATCGATCTTCTTCCAGTTCGACTGATCGATGGCGAGTGGCAAATTTTCCGGCCGCTGATCAAGATCAAAACCTCCGGTTGCCACCAAGCACCGATCGGGCACGTGCGGTACCGCATCAATCATCCCGGTGTAATACGCCAGATGAAGCTGGAGAAACCGACCGCTTGCATCTTCATAGGAGCGTGTGAGAAACTGGTCGGTGCCAAGTTCTTCGATGAATTCTTCAGACAACCGTTGATCGTCACCGACCGCCTCCCATTGACCGAGGATCCGAGGAACGTCTGCCAAAGCCCGTCGGATCGGCACCGGCTCCTTCTTCAAGTAAATGTTCAACGAGTCCATGGCGAAGCTCATGCCAATACGGGACANNCCGACCAGTCCCACCACAATCAGCATCGCATGTCGATGCGCCGGACGGAGTTTGAAGCCAAGATTCATGACGCAGCTCCCAGGTGCGAAACATCATTGGGAGGGTCAACCACCAATCGCTTCAATATCTCTGCTACACCAAGGAAGAGGAGCCAAGCGGGGATTAAGAGGAAAACACCCACCATCGTGTGGACTTCGCCTGTCCCGAGATCTGGATCGATCAAACTTAACAAGCCGAGCACCAGCACACGAACAACATTAACCGTCAATGCGACAGGGAAGGCAGAGGCAATCAAAGTGATCCTCTGCCACCACCGCTGGAACGACACGAAGGCCATCGTGGTTCCAATAGCCAGAAACGCCATCAACATACGCATCCCGCTGCAAGCTTCAGCCACATTCAAGGGGATGACGCTTGTAGACATGTCTTCACCCATCACGTAGATACGAATCACGTTGCCTTCAAGTTCGGCATCCAGAGTCCCCAGCACCAACAGCAAATGGGCTCCAAGAGCAGTGATCGATTGCATGGGATGCGTGACGTAAGACATCAAACGCTCGGAGATGGTTTGGCCAAAAACGAACAAAAAAAGCATGGGGAAGATCAGGTGCCGAATGGAGCCTGGTCCCAACAACAGCAGTNCCAACCCACCCAAGCTGCACACCACCCCAAACCCACGGAGATTGTGATGATGCAAAACGGGCGGGCCAAAAACACAAGTCGCGTACCACATCAGCCCAAAGCCCAAAGGCAAAAGTCCCCACCAGAAGACTCGAACACCCGAGGACTCGATCTGAGGCCAAGCACGTCGAAGGAACCAGCCTGCAATCAGTGGAGCGACCAGGGTGTGCCCCCAATCGTCAGTCTGTTGAAAGGCCCATTCACACTGACGAAAGAGGAAATCCCAGAAATAAGCCACGAAAGAAACCGCCAGCAGGCCAACGACCGCCAGATCTCCAAAATTTGGAGAGGCTGAATCTGTATGGGCTTTTTGGGGGTTCATAATGAGGGGCGGCCTTGCACTTACAATAGATACGATGATCCATCGGTCATTGTTTCAGGCAGATCCAGTCCAATCAGAACCCTAAAGAGGCGATTTAGCCCCCAAAACCGGCAAAGGGAGGCACGCCAAAGACTTCATTTCCGAAGTTCCGATCCAAACGAAGGCTGAAGCCATAATTCGTTCGGAAACCCTCTCGGAGAATGAACATNGGACGATTCCAAAATCCTGTACCCACAATGATTTGGTCGCTGGGGCGAAGAACCACATCAGGCTCTGTACCGTTTCGAATACCGGCCAAGTCGAGGCGAATGATGGCTTCACGATCTTGCCCAACGATACGGCGTAAATCAACCTTATCAGGCTCGGCCAAGGGGCCAAGACCACCCGCCGATGTGATAGCTCGAGACAAGGTGAAGTAGGGCTCGTTGACCGGAATGGCATATGGACCAGGCCGAGCAATTTCACCGTCGATGTAAATGTTGCCATCGCCAACCCGTTCCACCAGAATGGAGTCCCCCGGGCGGATCACAACATCGAGATTGCTGTCACCTCGNCGCAGTTGCTGCAGAGGAATTCGAAGAACACGGTCGATGAAGACTGGGGAGCCGCTCGTATCCTCGATGGGCCACTGGCTTTGGCCTCCCATATTGCGCCAAGTCCCGGAATCTATATCCCACTGCCAGGGTGATGCTGGGAGATCTTCGGGGGTTTGGACTTCAGGGAGCGTGTCCTTAGACAGCAGGTCGATATCGACGAACGTATCTTCACTTGCACCAATTGAGGCGTTCGAACTTCCTTCAAGACGGTCCAGAAGACCGTCTAAATCCAAAGGCTTCTGGCTTTCCGGAACAGCAGTTGGCTCAAGCGACCCTTCCAGTTGGACACGACGTCGAATGATCGCATATTGGGCGTTGTCCAAAATGCCACCCGCTTGGCTGAGAGCCTCCAACAAACGAAGGTCTGAACGCAACAACGAGTACACGTTGGGCTGTGCGATAAAGCCATTCACCGTGAAGCGAAATCCTGTTCGCTGGACCAACGCAGCATCAACTTGAGGAGCGCCAAGCAGTCGGCCATATGCCGAGCGAATGGATGGATTCAACTCTTCTGGGAGGAGGCCTTCCACCTTGACAAGACCGATTTCTGGGAGTTGGACAAAGCCAGATTGATCAACCACGCGATCAACGGTGACCGGCTGCCCCGGCTGGTACACGTCAAAAGCCGTGACCGTGATCACATCTCCTGGGACAACTCGATAGGAGCTGAAATCGTTCTCAAGGAGATCCTCTCGAGTGGGCGTCTCTCCGACCACTTGTTCACCGATCTCAATGGCGTTGATTCTTCGCAGAATGGGCAACGTTGTTGGCTGATGCTCCCAACGCCCCGTCACGGTCGGGTCGACAAAGGAGTCGGTCTGACAGCCGGCTCCAAGCGAAAGGGCCAAACCCGTACAAGCACCCGACTTCCCAGCAAAAAAGAAACGCATGGTTAGATTATCGGGCCGGTGGGATCTGGTTCACCAAGTTTTGTGCGGCTAAGATGTCTCCGTTGTGAGCACTTCTGCCCAAGATCGAACTTTGGCCCGCCACCCCAGACCGCTTGGGGGAGATACCGCCAAGGACCGACGAGGGGTGCAAGTCGCTCTCAGCGGCATGGTGCTGAACAACAGCGAAAATCATCAACTCCATTTGGGCCGCAAACCCGACTGGCTGCGGGCGCGTGTGCCTGGCGGGCCTGGGTATGAGCGTCTTCGTGAAATCGTGGATACCCATGGGTTGCATACGGTCTGCAAAGAGGCGGCCTGTCCGAACATGGGGGAATGCTGGAACCGCGGGACGGCCACCATCATGATTTTGGGGGACACCTGCACTCGCGCTTGCGGCTTTTGCAATGTGAAGACCGGCCGACCGGCCGAAGTCGATCAAGACGAGCCTCGGCGTGTCGCCGAATCCATCGCCCTCATGGGGCTGGGGCATGTTGTTATTACCTGCGTCGACCGAGACGACTTGCCCGATGGTGGCGCTGCGATCTGGGCCGAAACAATTGAACGCGTGCACGAAGCGTGCCCGGATACAAGTGTCGAATGCCTGATCGGCGATCATCAAGGTCGTCACCACGAACTGGACACGATCATCGCCGCCAAACCGGAAATCTTGAGCCACAACATGGAGACCGTCCGGAGGATGCATCCCGCCGTTCGTCCGCAGGCTCGCTACGAACGATCCATTGATGTGCTGCAACACATTCGAGAATCAGGGCTGGTGACCAAAACCGGAATCATGGTCGGCATTGGGGAACGCGACGAAGAGGTCTTCGAGGTGATGCAAGATCTTCGGGATGCCGCCGACATCCACATTTTGACCGTCGGCCAATACTTGCAGCCCACCCGCAACCACCTGCCCATCGACCGCTGGGTCACCCCCGAGTCCTTTGACCAATACCGCGAATCGGGGTTGAACTTGGGATTTTCAGTGGTCGAATCCGGACCTCTGGTTCGGTCGAGCTATCACGCCGAAGAGCAGGCCGCCAAACTTTCACCAACCCAACGGGCGGTAAAAGACGGCATGGATCGACTCCTCAAGGACGCCAAGGGTGACAAGGGCGACAAAACCAATTCTTTGCCCACCGACACTAAAGCGTGAATCGAGCCTTTGAAGCCAACCATCTTTTGTGATGACATGTGTCATGGGCTTGGCCTCCGATCTTGGAGACCCGAAACCGGGAATGACCAAAAAAATCCCAGAA
The DNA here is from genome assembly GCA_002168105.2 of Phycisphaera sp. TMED24. Classification (GTDB taxonomy): domain Bacteria; phylum Planctomycetota; class Phycisphaerae; order Phycisphaerales; family SM1A02; genus UBA8653. The sequence goes on along the minus strand of NHCD02000025.1, from coordinate 57,720 downwards.
CAAAAGTTCTGGGATCTTAAAGTTGAACAGAAGCAGCAGAAAGACTTAGGCGTTTGCTGCTGGAGCTTTGGTCGCGGCCTCTGACTTTTCGACCAACAGGTCGAAGGTCGCGGGGTCGTGGATGGCAATCTCACTGAGCATCTTGCGATTGAGCAAGATACCGGAGTGCATCAAGCCATTCATGAAGCGGCTGTAACGCGTGCCCCGCATCCGGCAAGCCGCCGTAATACGGGTGATCCACAAACGTCGCATGTTGCGACGACGCTGACGACGGTCGCGCCAGGCGTACGCACCGGCACGGGTCAGAGTGATCTTGGCTTGTTGCTTGTGACGGCTTCTGGTTCCCCAGTAACCGCGAGCGGCACGAAGAATTCGTTTGCGGGCTTTGGTGCGAGCAGCACCTTTGGTAGCACGTGGCATGTCGAACATTCCTTCTGAAGGACGGGGGTTCAACGTGTGAACACTTCACCCGATCGACGATCACCCAAGAGATCAAGAAGCTTCAGGATGGGTGATCAATCCCCAAAGCTGCACACAATCGGCAAAAGCCGAGAAGTTCAATCAGACGTTTGCGGCGCCAGCACGCACGGAACGGAACAGCATCCGGCCGACACGACGCATTTCACAACTCTTGAAATAAGCCGGGACTCGGTAGCTGCGAAGCAACTTGCCAGACTTGTGGCTTCGCTGCTTGCGGGTGAACGCACGGTGGAATTTCACTCGGCCAGTGCCGGTGAATCGGATGCGCTTGAGAAGGCCTTTGTTGGGTTTACGACCGTGCATTGGCAAATTCCTGAAGTTCTTCCCCAGATATTGGGGAAGGGACGATCCTACCAACACCCTTGGCTGGACGCAACGGCCGAACCGAGGTGCTTCAGTCGTTCATCGGGCCAAAAAGACGTCCTGAGGATCAATCAGGGCGAATTTCGGCAAACTGGTGTGCCCTCGAGGCACCCAGACGGCGTCCACCCGACCCTTGTTGATCCAAACCGGTCGGCGGGACGAGCGAACGGACAGGTCTCCCAACAGCAGGTGAGAGCAACGACCGGAGTGCGAAAGGGCCCCGCTCATGGGACCGGGCGCCGGGACCCCCAGCATGTTGGCCACCTGGAGGGGGTTTGGATCGCCCACGATGGGCCGCCGAGGATCGAGTCGATCCACTCGAATCCGACCCGGTCCCACCTGGACCGAGTAGAAAGAAATCCCCTTCTTTTCTCCACGGCAACATGGGCAATTGACCCTCTGGTGGGGGCAATAGCCGTCGTCAACAAACTGACGAACGGTGGCCAGCGAGGGGACAACGTTCCAATTCGACGAAGGCACTTCTCGACGGTGGTCACTGGCAAACGATTCAACTGCGGTACCAAGGGCTCGAATGTTGGCACCACACAGTTCGTCGCGGCTGTGCAGTTTGGCCCCCCTCCCGAGAGCCAGCAAGATCGATGTGGCCAACAACAGACTGGCGGCCACCCCAAAAAGATCAGGCAACCGGAACTGGAACCCGCTGCCAAAACCACCGCCGGTCGCGATGGATGATGGGGTTGCCGCAGAGCTGGGGGCCGAAGGTGTGGGAGTCGCTTTGATGCGAGCCAAGGTTGCATGAACCAGAACGTCCTCCGCTGGAGGCGTTTCGCGAAGCGCTTCAAGTGGTTGCAGGGTGTCCAGCAGGTGCTGAGCCTCTTCGGAATGAGGCTCCCATCCCGAATCAACGAGCTCATCCAAGCCAGGGAGTTTGGGGTGATCCTCAGGGTGGCCTGACGAATCATGCTGGTCATCAAAGGGTGTCGGCGGTGTTTCACTCATCGCTCAGACTCCTCGCCCCAAAGCTCGCCAAAGGCTCGAACCGCACTGTGCAAGCGGCTTTTGACGGTCCCGACGGGGATGTTCAAAATATTTGCCACTTGGGCATATGGCATTCGCTGGAAATAGGTCAACAATAAAATTTCTCGTTGGGCGTCACCCAGTCGATCAACCACGGCCCGCACGCGCTTCGATTGCTCTGCGCCTTGCAATGGGCTTTGAGGATCCTCACCACTGGAAGGCATCAAATCAACCATGGACACCGGGTCGTCCGACCCGCCAACCGGCGTATCCAAAGAAACACTTGGGCGACGACGCAACCAACGCCGGGCATCGCGAGCTTTGTTGGTGGCGATGGTGTACAGCCAAGGCTTCAAACGCCGGTCAACATCGAAGGTGGCAGCCGACAAGTGGATCTGAAGAAAGGTCTCTTGGAAAACATCCTCGGCCAAAGCTCGGGAGCCAGTAAACCGCACCAGATAGCCAAAGAGCTCATCTCGGTGTCGACGGATCAACTCATCGATCGCCCCAGGTTGACCATCAACGTGGAGCTTCACCAAACGCTCATCAGATTCAGCTTGGAGATCGACTGGCACGGTCTGTGCCATTCTATTGGTCGAATCGTCGCTGCTGCCAAAGGCATGCAAATGAAGTGCGAAGCCCGTCATGGAGGTGATACGCCACCGTCGCGAAGGGGTTCAATTCAATCTGAGGACCCCTCATTTCGCCAAACCGCCCAAGGGTCCGCTTCCCAGGAATACCGCGCGTTCGGCAAGTCAGCCGCCCCGTCTTCCCCGGTGCATCGTTCACAGAACTGCACGAGCTCAGCGGCCTGCTCAAGAGACAAACGATGGGACCAACGACGCCCGTCTGCAGCCAGATCGACCTGAACCATGCCCAAAGGGCATGGCGTGGTCAGAACAACACTTTTGGGAGGCGCATCCAGACCGAGGTCTGTAATTTTGGCCGCCAAGTCCGACTGGTCCTGTTCCGAAAGCCGTCGAACGCAAGGGATCGGCCCCGAATCTGTGGTTTCACCAACCCGGCCGAAACCATCAAACCCGTACCGGAGGGTCTCTTGGTCCTCGGGAACAGTGATCACGCAAGCCAGCCCCGGGGAAACCACCGGAGAGCGGCAGCTCGCCAGGAGCATCCCAACCATCACAATGCACCATCTTGCGAGCACGGGACAATTGTAAGGGTTTGGCTCCAAGGGCCCCTCCCGGATACCCTCGACAATCTATGGACGCCTCTCTCCGATGGATCAATGCCCTTTTGGACCGCCCCGTGGAGTGTGAGGAGGCTGCAGACCTCCTGACGCGAGCGGGCTTCCCCGTGGAACACACTGAACCCGTGACCACCCGCATGGGGGAAGACATCCGGCTGGATGTGGAAACCACCTCCAACCGTGGTGATTGCAACGCGCACTTGGGCCTCGCTCGAGAAGTGGTTGCCTTGACCGATCGGCAACTCAAGGATCCAACCCAACTGGCACCGGCCGATCCCGTCAGTTCATCGGAAGCGGGCGTGGTGGTGGAAAACGAAGCTCCCGAAGATTGCTTGGTGTACCACGCGCGAATTATCCGCGGGGTCAAGGTGGGGCCGTCGCCCGATTGGCTTGCCGCCCACCTGGAAGCTCGCGGTGACGTGCCACGCAACAACATCGTTGACGCCACCAACTACGTGCTTCATGAACTTGGCCATCCCGTTCACGCTTTTGATCTGGACAAACTTGAGGGCGGACGGATCAAAATCAGGTACGCCCAAACTGGGGAAACCATGCTCCCACTTGGCGCTGATGCCAAGGAGATCGAACTATCAGCCGAGGATTTGGTCATCGCAGATGCCGCCAAACCCATCGCGCTCGCTGGAGTCAAAGGTGGGGCTGCTTCCAGCGTGGATGAGAACACCACCAACCTTTTGCTTGAAACGGCAACCTTTACGCCGAGCGCCGTTCGAAGATCCAGCCGAAGACATGGCATTTCCAGCGACTCTTCGTATCGATTTGAACGTCAAGTCCCAGACCGACAGGTTCCCATCGCCTCCGAACGGCTTTTGCAGTTGATTCTTTCGGTCGCGGGCGGTGAGGCCGCACCTCCAACCATGGTGGGCACTATCGCTGCGGCCCCGACCATGTCCTTGCGTTTCCCTCGGATCAAAACCATTCTCGGTATTGACATCCCCTCAGAACGGGTGATCGAAATCTTGGATGCTCTGGGTCTGCAGCCGCGTCAGGACGGCGACACGGTGTCCTGCACCGCTCCTATTGGTCGGGCGGACCTCACCCGAGAAATCGACTTGATCGAAGAACTGGCCCGCATCCATGGCTTGGAATCACTTCCGATTGAAGATGCGGCGAACATCAGAATTCGTCCCGCGCAGTCCACCGAAATTGCGCGTCGCATGGTCCGTGACATGCTGGTTGGATTCGGTGCATACGAGACCGTGTCCCACACGCTGGTTTCAGAAGCCGCAGCAAATCGATTCTTAGATGAAGGACATCGCAGCTTGCGAGTCGATGACGAACGAGCGGGTGGGACCCCTATCCTTCGTCCTTCGTTGATTGACACCCTGACCACGATTGCCGGAAGGAATCTCGATGCTTCCGGCCGGAAGGCCGCGCTTTTTGAAATTGCGGCCGTCTTCCATGAAACCGGGAATGGGCATGAAGAACGAACCGCAACCGCCCTGCTCATGCCCTGTGAGGATGAAGCCTCATTGCAACCCATCCGCGGCTGCATCGATCGAGTCGTCAGCATGCTCACTGGCAAGATTCCTCATGCCATGGCGGCGGATCGTATTTGGTCCGCCCCGGGAGCAGATCTTCAGTGGCAAGATCGTCCTATTGGCCATGTTGGACTCTTGGCTCCTGAAATTGTGTCCGCCCATGGGCTGGAGGGACAATGGGCGGCATGCGAATTGTTCCTGGAACCTCTGCTTGCCCATTGGCCACCAGAAATCTCGGTGTCCCCGCCACCGGCCTTCCCAGCCATCGAACGCGACTTGTCGTTGGTTGTGTCTGACGATGTTCAGTGGCATGCCATCTCATCGTTGATCGAAGGCCTGCAACTGCCAGCTTTTGACTCGGTCGAATACGTCGGAGTCTTCCGGGGCAAGCAATTGTCCGCGGGACAAAAAAGTTTGACACTGCGACTTCGATTCCGAGCTGAGGATCGGACGCTCACCCATGAAGAGGTGGACGCCCCCGTCGCTCAAGTGGTTGGAACCTGCGCAAGCCAGCTTGGCGCGGAACTGCGGCAATGACCGACTTTCGCCTCGAAAGTCTGACGCATTTTCTCGAGCAACTGGCCGTCCGCTCCCCAGCTCCCGGAGGCGGCGCATCGGCCGGGGTGACCGTGGCCTTGGCGGCCGCCCAAGCGGAGATGGTTGTCGCGTGGACCAAACCAGAACAACCAGAAACAATCGAACACTTGCAACACGTTCGAAATCAAGCGCTGGATTTGGCCGTACGTGATGCAAATGCTTACCGCCGCTGGAGTGAGTTGCAGAAAGAACGACCGGCTGGTGATCCCGAGTTGCAATCGGCAACCGAAAATATTTTGCAGATCCCCGCAACGTTGGCGACTTTGTCACTGGAACTTCTTCGTGAGTGCGTCCGCTTGGCTCCGAAGACAAACCCTCGTCTTGGATCAGATTTAGGGATCGCTGGTCAGCTCGCGGCGGCGGGCGTTCCTGCGGCCGGATGGAATACGAAAGCCAACTTGCACTTGGTACAACCAGAGGACCGAGAAGGCATGCAACAGGTCATGTCCCAGCAAGAAAGCGAAGCACAATCGCTCTTGACCCAACTGAACGACTTCCTCTCGGCCTGATTGAACCAACCATTCCAACCCAACCGATAGAAAGGTTGATGGACACGCCCAAAAAATTCCTGATGGTGGTCTATCGCTGCTGCAACACCTATGGCCGATTGACCCGAAATCGGTCAAACACGGCGTATGAAGGTCGTTGCCCCAAATGTGGAGCCAAAACGAAGGCCGTCATTGGAGCCGAAGGCACCAGCCGAAGGATCTTTCAGGCGGGCTGAAGAATCAATCTTCCGGCGCGCCCTGCGCCACCATCTCGCGGAACGTCTTGGTGAACTTTTGGCTGATTGGTCCCACTTTTCCGTTGCCGATGATTCGGTCACCAATTTTGGAAACGCCGATGACTTCGGCGGCGGTCCCCGTCAGGAAGATCTCATCAGCGTCGTACAGGTCTTCAAGATGAAGCGTCCGTTCCAATACTGAGTGCTGACAGGCGGGTGCGACCGTGTCGATCACGAATTGGCGGGTAATACCCAACAGAAATCCTGCATCAGGAGCCGGCGTGGAAACCACTCCATCTTTCACAACAAAGATGTTGTCACCCGTTCCCTCAGCCACTTCACCTTTTGTGTTCAGCATGATGGCTTCGTACAAACCTTGCCGAAGCGCTTCACATTTGGCCAAGATGTTGTTGAGGTAATTCAAACTCTTTACCGACGGATCCAAGCATTCCACAGGTATGCGGGGTCGTTCGGCGACGATGACTTTCATGCCATCGCGGTACATCTCTTCCGGATACAAACGGATGCTGTCGGCGATGCAAATCACACCTGGTTCTGGACAACTGAATGGATTCAAACCCAAGGTGCCTTCACCTCGGGACAGAATCAGACGGATGTAGCCGTCTTGGAGGTTGTTCGCGGCCACAGTCTGCCGGGTGAGATCTTCGATTTCATCAATACTCAGCTTCGGATCCAGATGGATTCGCTCGGCCGACTCCATCAAACGCACCAGGTGTGAGCGAAGTTTGAAAATTTGACCGTTGTAGATCCGGATGCCTTCGAAGACACCGTCTCCATACAAAAAGCCATGATCGAAGACGCTGACCTTGGCTTCAGATCGAGGGATCAGGTTCCCGTTGATCCAAATCAATCTCTGATCGGTGGTGGGAGCAGAATCGGAACTTGATGCGGTAGCGGCGGAAGATTGAACCATCACCCAAAAAGTGTAGTCATTCACGACATCGCCCACCGCGACATGGCGATTCTTGGGCCCAAACAGCCGATAGAAGAACGTGACTGTCCTTTTTTGCATCCTGATGGGCCTCTCAGAAGGCCACCCCTTCGACCTCGCGGAAAACCGCTGCTTTGAAACGTCCTTGGCTGATCCCACAGAGAGAGCCGATTGGCCGGCGTACATCACGAGCGAAACCGAAAATGGAAATCGCTTGCTTCGCATTCAAGCCAATTCAGGCACCGCAGCCTTTCGACTCGATGGGCCCGAAGCGTCCCCCACCGGACCAGCCACCCTTAGGGTTCAAGCTCGGGTGACCAACCTCGGTGCAGACAAAATCATGCTGTTGGCCATTCGTGGCGAGTCGCAAGTCTCGCAGATCTTGACCACCGATGGAGAGCATGAGGTCAATTTGCCCATTCCTGAAGGAGCAACGCCACCCTCTTTGTGGTGCAAAATCTTGCGTCAACATTTGGGAGATGAGGTCACACCACGAACCCCTGTTCCCAACCCCAGACTTCGGCTTGATCTCAAATCGATTCAGGTATGGCCAAGACGTGAGCTGCGGATTGTGGAGACCGAGTCTGCGACGGTGTCCCCCAACCAAGAACTTGAGTTAACGCTTGAAGGAATTGATCCTGAGGGGGAACCCGTCGTGGTGACTGAAGTGTTGCCCGGTGGCGAAGTGGCGGAAGAAACGCTCACGGATGTGCTCCCGCGGCTAAAGATCGTTCGCACGTTTGGAGGTCTAGGGCGATACCAGCTCCACGTCCAACAAGGCGCTCTGGAAGCCCATCGAGATGTCTGCATTGTGCCCTCCGATCCGCTGGAAAACACACGCATCGCTTTCTTTGCCCCTCCCGCCCCATTTGGAGACCTGCATCGGTTTGCAACAACACCGCCCGTAGGTTCGATCGTTAGTCGTCCGATGAGCGCAGCCAAGCGAGTGGTCATCGAACAGGACCGTACCCAAGTTGTGGATCGATCAACTCTGGTGGCCAACCTGGAGTTGGAACCATCTTTGGGCATTGCTCCCAACTCTTTGACCGATGACGCATTCCGGAAAGCTGGACGACATCTCTTTTCCAATACACGGCACGTGGTCTTGGCCCCAGAGGACGCAACCGCTGGACCAGATGCCGCACGCTGGTACACCTTGAGCTCACTTTCGAGAGACAGCGTGCAAGCTGAAGGCAAGCTCCCAGGCTCAGGCATTCGGCAGCTCTTTCGGCAAGAGGGGTCGTTGTACATTTGGATTGACCAACCGGAATTCCCTCTGGTGCTGCCCGTGACAGAAGCAAGCGAACGCCGAAATGCGGAAGGACACGTGGAACTCTCCGGAGTGGCGGCCGGGAACATCGAACCTGGAGCCCGGAACATCTTCGTTGGTCCTTTGCGAGAACCCGAAGTGCTGGTTCTGCGTCAGGTCGACTTCGCCCAACCGGTACAACTGACCCGGAACCAAGAGGTCAACGCGTCTCTTCGAATTCCGAACCCAAGAGATGTCATTTGGAAAGGGAAGATCCAAGCCGACCGATCAGGTCCCCTTCGACTTCGATTGAGTAAAAACACCTTGGAACTCCTGCCCGGACAAGAGATCAATCTCCCGGTGACCGTTGAGTGGCCTGGGTCTTTCGTCAAACATGGTCGACATCCTGTCAACCTAGAGATCCAAGAACCAGATGGAGGCACCATTACCGCCACGCTCGAGGTTGAGGTTGTCTTTCCCGGTCTGAAAGTCGAGTTGGTGTCAGACACCCGCATGATCATGATGGCATCCCAGCCACTCGACACTCAAATCACGTGGTGGAATCAAGAGGCCAAAATAAAACGAGAAGAACGCCAGCGGCTTGTCCCAAACGAAGGTGTGGAAAGAGTGATCCCCAGGAAAGCCACTCATTTCGATGTGGTTTCCGGGATCCGCACCATCCGCTATGACCTTCAAGGCATGCGTGACGGGGGTCGTTGACCCAAGAGGGTACGCCACAACACATCGGTCACTTGCCAACCGTTCACGCCATCACGCAATTCGATTTGCCAAGTCGAGGCGATGGGACGACCACCATCCACGACACGAACTTTCAAATGCACCTGCACCCGATCTGATCGCAAAGTGGTGCCTTTGATCTGAAGGATGTTCCAAGAGGAAAAGCGGTATCGCCCGGCCCGGGTGATCTGTCGATCCAAGGTGGAAAATCCCTGACGGGGCGAACGCTCATCGCCAACCGCCCACCCTGCTTCGGGATGCAAACGGCGGCGGGCCGCTTCGATTTGACCTTGGCAAACCTCCCCCACCAAAGCTTCCACAACAGGAACCGCACGTTCTGCCGGAGTCTCGACCAGGCTTGCCGCCAACCACAATCCAAAAGCCATACCCAGACATCCAACACCAGCATGGCGTGGTCGGCTGTAGCCTTCGCGCAAGGCAAATCCTAAGAGAGCCAAACCAAGCAGCATCAATGGGACCGCAAGCGGGTAGGGATTGGCCATGAGGGCATCAAATTCGACCATTGACCTCATCCTAATTCCTTTGAGGCCTTTTGCAGCGCTAGGATGAATACGTGGAAACATCTGTCCAATGCGATTTCCGTCGGGAATTCCCAATCTTCCCGCTTCGGCAGACGGTGATGTTTCCACACAGCGTCGTTCCACTCCATATTTTTGAACCCCGTTACCGGCAGATGTTGGACGACGCTTTGGACCGGGTTGGACAATTGGTGACCGCCACCACCCACCCTGATGCCGAGGAAGAGCACCCAAATGATCCCTCGCCACTGCTTCCGATGGGGTGCATGGGCCAGATTGTTGATCACGAACGACTGCCCGATGGGCGCTACAACATTCTTCTTCAAGGCCTATGCCGGGTTGAGATTGAAGAACTCAACGAAGCAACGGATGAACGCCTGTACCGATTGGGGCGTTTGAACCCCATGGTTGACTCTGAAGCCGACCAACACGATCGTCCCGAGGCTCGGGACTTGATTCGCCTCGCCCTGCAAGGTCCCGGTGTAGGCCGCATGTCCATGGCAGACGAGTTGCAGAACTTGCTTGACCGTGAGGAAGCGCCTCTTGACGCCATCGTGGACCTTTTGGCCCACCCCCTTCTGCGAGAAAATCGTGACCGAAGTGAATACCTGTCGCTCCCAACTCTTCCAGAACGCATGGCTCTGTTGCTGCGGACGATGCGACGCATCAATGCCGCGGCTCGACAATTGACGGAAGATCGGGAATCTGGTCAACCCGAAGCCGAGAATTGACGCAGCCCACTCTGAGGCTCAACCCCGGTGAGCAACCAATCTTCAACATCCCAGGCCAGTTGAAATCCTGAAGCAGGGGTCAAAGCCGAACAATTCGGAGAGTGCCTCCACAACAACTCCGAAAGCCCAGGATTGTGCGCCACAATGACCACGTGCTCAGCTTGAGGCAGGCTTTGGGTGAAACAGGACAAAGAATCAGCTGATCCGAGGTACAACTCAGGACCAATCGACACTTGGCCCAGATCAAGGAGCTCTGCTGTGTGGTGGGCTCGTTTGGCATCCGAACTGAAGATGAGATCTGGAGTTCCGAAAAGGGATCGGAGCTTCAAACCCAAAACCACGGCAGTTTCCGCCCCAGCAGATGTTAGGGGTCGGGCGTGGTCGCTTGAATTCGGACCTGCTTCGGCGTGCCTGATGTAGGTGCAACGTAGATGAGAGATGTTTGATCTCCGATTTGCTGGGAAATGTAGTTTTCCTTCAAATCTTCGCAAGGTCCCCACGCCAAGAGCACGATCAGCAGGTCAGACATGCCAACGGTGAGATCACCATCGAGATCTTCACGGCACGAATCGGGGCAAGGTCCCCATTTCTGAAGAATCACAAACGAATCGATGAGATCAATTTGGCCATCTTCGTACAGATCTGACGGACAAGTTTGACTCAAAACACTGCAAAGGATGGATTGAAGAATCATTTGGGGGACCCTCTTTCGGAGCCGACTCTAGGCGCCGAAAAAAGAGGTGATCTTAAAAATACAAAACTTGCGTGAACTCACGCCTTGGGTGAGTCGGAGCAGTCATATTTGCGCAGCCGTCCATCAATCAAGAATGGGCCAAACGGGAAAATTGCCGCCAACATTCCCACAAGAGCAAGGAGGAAAGGGATTTTTCGCCACCCTGCAACCAACAAGAACATCAACCAGAGCCCCACGAAGAGCACGCCATGCACCCAACCGACGTAGGTGACCGCCATGGGATACCCCAAGACGTATTTCAAAGGCATGGCGATCAAAAAGAGCACCAAGGTGGAGATCCCTTCCACCAGCGAAAAACGGCGAAGCAAAGAAACCATGATCGATCAGGCTCCTTCGTGTGAACGGTCGGCCCGCCAGGTCATGGCCTCACCGTTCTCCTTCATTTTGACTTGCTCGTAGGGCACAGCTTGCACTTGGTACATCTCCAATTTGCAGCACTCCAAAACGCCGATGACATCATTGATAGCCGCGTAACCACCGGCTTTGTTGTCGATGAGATATGCATCGCAAAGGCGGGTGATGGCGTAGTTCAATTCGCCAGCGGTGGTGGGTGTTCCACCAGCATCTATGCGAACACGATCTTCAGGCTTGATGTAGGGCACGATGGATCTCCTTCATGGGTGCAGAAAAAAGGATAGGCGTCCGATGGTATGAACGATGATCGACCAACGGGGTGCCAGCGCGTCAACTTTGCCCGAACAACCCTCAAAATCCAAGAGGTGGATCCGAAGGATGCTGTCTTATGCTCCGGCAGCAGCAGTTGCAGGCAGCCACCCGTGGTCCCCCTTCGAACCTTGGTTGAGTCCTTTTTTGCCCCATGCCACCAGTTTGGTGCTGCTGGTTCTGATTGCCCATCTGGTGTGCCGGCATTGGCGGGGTTCCGGAGTTCTCGGTGTGGCTGGGCTCGTAGGCATCTGGGCATGGACGAACGCCCTCCAACACCAAAAATCAACAACCACCCCCCCACCCGATGCACGTGTCATCTCAGCCGGATTCGCGAACTTGGGAATCTCAAAAGCCCCCGCCCCTGGGGCTGCAGATGCACTGCAAGACTGGGCCAGCGAGCAGCCGTTTGATCTTTTTGGCGTGGTGGAGTGTTCCACCAGCCAGCTTGAACACATCCGCTCGTGGCAGAAGTGGCACACGGTGCATGCTGAACCTGAGAACCACTCGGCCGATGGCATCGCGTTGTTCAGCATGCATCCCATTCGATCGGTCAAGATCGCTCGAACGTCAAACGCGAGACTGGATCATCTCACCGCCATTGTCGATGCTCCCGGGGGAACCTTTCAGGTTGAACTCACCCATCCCTGTCCTCCCGTACCGGGGTGGCTTCACCAACGCCGAGCAGAACTGAACCAAATCTCCACGGCAGCGACCTCTTCGAATTGGCCAGTGGTTGTGCTGGGCGATCTCAACGAAACACCGTACGGCGCGAGTTGGCGTCGGTTGTTGAAGACCTCTGGCTTGTCTGCGACCGGTCCGCTCGGCACGCCAACTTGGCCCAGCCAGCTGAAAGGAGTCCCCGTTCCACAATGCCTGGGGATCAGGATTGATCACATCTTGGTTGGCCCAGAATGGGAGGCGGGACCCCTCAAAGTCGGGCCCAAAATCACTTCCGATCACCGACCAATTCGGGTCGAGATCTGGTTGGGGGACCAAGAGGAGACCTGAATCCCCCTAAAAAACGTCGTTTTTGAACCCACAACACATCTTTCACGAAAAAAACACGGTTGGCCGATACATAACTTGCCCTGTTGTGAGGGCCTCCGTTGTTCAAGGAAGGGAGTTCGACCCATGAAGGGATTCGACGTAATCAAGGGCTTCGCTAAGGAGCTGATGGAAATTTTTGTTCTCTTTATTGGTCTCGGCGTTCTCGCCGGCGTCATTTTTGGAGAAGCAAACATCTCATTCTTCGCAGGAATCACCGAGAACCTCATTGGGTTGTTGACCCAGTTCGGTTCCAATGGCTTGATTGGCTTCATCGCCCTCTTGCTCGTGATCAGTGTCTTCAAGCGTTCGACCACGACCGCCTGAACCTGACTCGCAAAGAAGTTTGTTCACGGCCTCGCGAAAGCGAGGCCGTGTTCGTTTTATAGCAACGAATCAATTGGACTCGACCGGGGGTTAAACCGCACGAATGGACTGCGTGGCCATACGCACGTCGGCTCGATCGAGCTTGTAATGCCCCAGCGACTTGGCATTCTGCAATGCCCGTTCGGCAAGTGAGAAATTGAATGCGTTGAACGCCACAATGCCTGGCTGGGCTTCATAACGGAACAAAATGTCCAAAAACTCCCGAGCCGATTCCATGGATTCGGTGGCCATGGCCAAGAGGTCATCAAAAGATATGGCCTCGGAGAAATACAGTCGCTTTCGCTCGTTGTCGGTTTGGTAATCGCGGATCATGTTGACCAGCTGCAGGGACTCACCAACCGACGGCGCCAACCGCATGAGCTCATCTTCTGCGGGCACAAGACGCTGGTCGTAGGACGTGAACATGGCCGTCAACATCTCCCCAACGACACCAGCCACGTAGTAGCAGTACTCCCGAAGCTCGCCAACATCATGCCAAGCATTGTTTTTCACCAGGAATTGATCCATGCCGGCAACGGTCTTGGCCAGATACCGATGAATCAACTCACGGTGGGGAAGCGGGACCGACTTCAAACGCTGGATCAACGAGACGCGGTCTGCCATGAGAGCGACATATCCCGAGTGGGGGATCGAAGAAAAATCAGACCAATGCTCAATCCCTTCGGTGGTGCATGTTCGGACCGAGTCGATCCACTCCGTGAGCATCTGAGAACGCTCTTCCACATCGAACGAACCTTCATCTTCAATGGTGTCAGCCACGCGAAACAAGAGGTACGCCAAGGCAATCTCTTCCCGGATCGGATGGGGAAGCATCGGAATCGAAACCGCAAAAGAACGGCTCGTCTGCTGAAGAAGGTCAAACATGGATTACCTCCTTGGTGCTGTGGGCACCGGTGGAAAAAGTCGCCAGTTGAGCCACTGGCGTGCTGGGGGGAAGTTGATTGGCAATGCCCGCACTCTTCAGGATGGATTCGGCCGTGGACTTGGCCCCCAAGAAGATCACGGGCAAGCCTGAACCGGGGTGGGTGCCCCCGCCGACCATCCAAAGACCGTCGACTCCGGGCCAACGGTGGCTAGGGCGACGGAAAGCCATTTGATCCAGGGTGTGTGACAAACTGAATGTGGCCCCGAATTCGATGTTGGATTGTGCCCAAGTCTGTGGGGTCTCCACACATTCAACCCGAATGCGTTCCGAGAGATCAATGCCGTATTCGTTGGTGAGCGTGCTCAGAACTTTCTGCCGCAGCGCGGGAAGCTCCGCCGACCAGTCCAAGCCACTCTTCTGATTGGGCGTGGGAATCAAGATGTACAACGAACTGCATCCATCAGGAGCCATCGAATCGTCGGTCACGGATGGATTGCACACGTAGAAACTAGGGTCCTCGGAGACCACGCCGGTCCGGCCGTTGCCCCGAGAGATGTCGCGTAGATTTTGTTCGTAATCCTCAGCAACCCGGATGGTGTGGTGCGGCAAGTCCACTTCACCATCGACCCCGAGGTACAACATGGCGGTCGAACAGGAATACTTTGCTTTTGCAGTCCGACGTCTGCCCCATGCGCCTCGGATATGGCTTGGCATCAGATTGTTGATGGCCCAAGCCGCATCGGCGTTCACCACAACGTGATCGTGGCGGTGTTCGGAACCGTCTTGCAGCACCACACCGTCGCAGCTTTTGCCCTCAACCAACAAACCAGCAACCGGACTGTCCAACCGAATGGTGCCGCCCAAACGGACAAACAAGTCGGCCAGGGACTGCATCAACTGACCACATCCACCCTTTGGGTGCCACACCCCGAAGCCGTATTCAATCAGTGGCAGGATGCTGAAGAGGCTGGGGCACTCGGCCGAAGACATCCCCAAATACTTGCTCTGGAACCCCACCGCAATTTGCGAAACGGGGTGAGAAAAATACGAGGAATTAACGGTCTTGAGCGAACGGAACGGGTCGAGTCGCAACCCTCCCTTGACGAAATCAGAGCGGATTGCGTCAAATGGTGAATCAAAAGAGTTTCGAAGAACCGGTTCAAAGGCGGAGAGCTTTTTCTCATTCAGACGACAGAATTCCAAAAAAGAATCGCCATCACCGGGGCAAATCTGGTTGAGCCGAGCTTGCATTCGAGCCAAATCTCGCACCGCATCAATTCGTTCAACTTGTCCAGACCACCCAATATCAAGGCGGTACATCGGATTCAATTCAGTCAAATTTCCAACCGATTGGGCGGTCTCACCGGTGAGGGCCAACAGCTCATCCAGGACCTCGGGCATCAGGAAGAAGGTGGGGCCACGGTCGAACATAAACCCCTGATTTTTAAGCGTTTTACACCGACCGCCGACGGCCGAGTCACTTTCGTAGATGGTGGTTGGCACCCCGTGGCTGGCCAACAAGATTCCGGTCGCCAACCCACCCGGCCCGGCCCCAACAATTCCGACCGAATCCAACGCGCTTGTCTTGTGGTGCCTATTGTGGTGCCGCATCGTCTGAACGATATGCATGAATTGAACGATTCGTACAGGATCAAATGAATTTTTAGTCAAAGGAATTCGAAATGGAAGAAATGTCAATGACCATGAAAGCCTTGCAAGCGGGCCTCTCCGCTGAAGGCGTCACCATGTACCTCTTCTGGCTTGGAATTGTCGGAATGGGTGCCGGATCGCTCTACCTCTTCATGATGCAGAGCGCTCTTTCCGCCACGTACAAGAAGGTCGCCATCGTGGCGGGAATCATCTGTGCGGTGGCTTGCTTCCACTACTACCGCATGTCCACCATCTACGTGGAATCGTTGGCCAACGCGATCACGATCGCAGAGGACGGCAGCGTCAGTATTGGTGAGTTGGCCGCGTTCCCCACCGCCTACCGGTACATCGACTGGCTCATTACCGTGCCGTTGATGGTTCTTGAATTCCCGTTGTTGCTCGCCCTCGGTCGTCGAGCCAACGGCATGTTCTACTCCCTTGGTGGTATTTCGCTTGCCATGTTGATTACAGCTTGGATTGCCGAAGTCAGCCCAATCAGCTCGGGTCAATGGTGGGGCTTCTACCTCGTCTCCTGCGCTTGCTGGGTCGTCATGGTCAGCATGCTGTACGGACAAGTCACCAAGGCAGCGTCGCACCTGCCCGCTGAGTTCCAAGACAACCTGAAGTGCATGAAGACCTTCATCGCTGTGGGTTGGGTCATCTATCCCATCGGATTCTTGCTGGCCCTCTCCGGCAACGAAAGCATCCGAGAGATCGCTTACAACGTTGCTGACGTGATCAACAAGGTCGGCTTCGGTGTGGCTTGTGTGATCGCGGCCAAGACCCTTTCCTCCCTTGAGTCAGAAGGCAAGCTTCAGGCAGCCTGAACCTTGTGTCCTGACGGAAACAACACGAAAGCACCCCACCTCGGTGGGGTGCTTTTCTTTTTTCCCCTGATCCAGCTGCTGCTGTGCGGCATCGTGGGCTGGCAAATCAGTCCCGATGAAAACGCATCCTGGGTCTGGGTGGTGGCCCTGTTCTGGGTGGGCATGCCCCATGGCGCGATGGATTTTCACGTCATCACCTGGGTGAAGCACAAGGTGCTTGGCCTCCGCTACGACCACCAAATGATCACGTACACCGTGCTGATGGTGCTGACGTATCTGGGGTTCACCGCGGCACCTGTGACTTTTGTTCTGGCGTTCTTGGTGCTCACCGGTTTGCACTTTGGGGAGGCGGATCGCATCCACGCCATGATTTGCCACCAAGACGGAACCGAGCTTCCGGTCACCTGGGGCTGGCTGCGGGGCGCGTTGGTGGTGGGCCTCCCCACCCTGCTCGCCCCGGAACAATCCTGGGCCCCCTTCGCGATATTGTCTGGTCAGGCGTGCACGTCCGACCTGGCGATGGTGCTGCAGGTCTTCGGTGGCTCGGCCCTCGGCATCGGTTTGCTGGCCGCGGTATGGGGAACCCTCAAAGCACCCCCAGCCATCTCAACTTCGACGGTGCAGCGCTTTGCCGCTGAATCTGTGCTCTGTGCCGCGTGGTTCGTGCTCTTCCCTCCCATGTGGGCCATCGGCGGGTACTTCCTCTGCATCCATGCCACCAAGCACATGCTTCGCCTGGGGAATTACCAAACGCCCATGGGCCTCAACCAGAAGTTCCTGACCGAATTGTTCCGGCTGCACGCCCGAGGATGGGTCCTCACGTTGCCCGCCTTGCTGGCGGTGTGGTACTGGGCCCGCGCACTGGACGCCGCATGGATTCCCAGTCTGGCCAGCGCGTCGATTGGGTTCTATTTGATCAGCACCTTGCCACACCACCTTTTGGTCAACCGGCTGCCGGTGCACTCTGGCCTCTAAGCCAAACCACCCCAAGAAAAAAGCCCTCCTGAGACAGGAAGGCTTCCCAAAGCGAGGCGGACGAGATTCGAACTCGCAACCTCCGGATAGACAGTCCGGAGCTCTAACCAATTGAGCTACCGCCCCAAGTTGTCGCCCTGAGACACAGGGCAGGAGGGAAATCGTAGCGTGAAGCGCCGTGGTGTCAAGTCGGAATGGGGGTTCTGGGCGGTCAGAACCCCTATTTGGCCTCAATCCAGGTGGCTCCAATCGAGGATCCTGCCGTAATCGGCACGTCCAAATCGGGCATGGCTCCCGCCATGGCTTGCACCACAAAATCTCGCAAAGCCTCCGCCTGGCCACTGGGACACTCCAGCACCAATTCGTCGTGGATTTGCAACAGCAAACGGGCCTCGGGGAAGGCACCCGGCAACCGCCGATGCACATCCACCATGGCCACTTTGATGAGGTCCGCCGCAGAGCCTTGCACCACGGTGTTGATGGCGTACCGCTCGGCCCGTTGACGCAGCATGGGGTTCCGCTGGTCGATGCCCTCAATGGGGCGACGGCGTCCCAAAATGGTTCGCACGTACCCAGTGTCTTTGGCCTCCTGCACGCACGCGGCGAGGAACTGATCGATCCCGACAAATCGTGACTTGTAGTCGTCGATCACCCTCTGTGCTTCACCGGGCGAAATGGCATGGTTCAACCGGCGGGAAAGACCAAAGGCGGTGATGCCGTAGACGATGCCGAAGTTGATCATCTTCGCCGTCGAACGCTGGGTGTCGTCCACGTCTTCCGGGTCCACATCAAACGTTTGCGAGGCCACCGCCGTGTGAATGTCGGCCCCCAGTTCAAAGGCCTCACGGAGCGCAGGATCACCCGAAAGATGGGCCAGAATGCGAAGCTCAATTTGCGAATAGTCCGCCGTCACCAACAGGTTGCCCTCGTCGGCCACAAACGCGCGGCGAATTTCTCGACCAACGTCAGTGCGGATCGGGATGTTCTGCAGGTTGGGGTCGCTGCTGGACAACCGACCGGTCGAAGCGACAGCTTGATGGAACGAAGCATGGATGCGACCGGTGGCTTCACACACGTGCTCTGGCAACGAAGCCAAGTAGGTTCCCACCAACTTGGTTAATTGCCGGTACTCGATGACCAACACCGGGATGGGCGTGTCGATCTCAGGATCATCCCGAAGCTTCTCCAGCACTTCCAAATCCGTGCTTGGGGTGCCACTCTTGCCCTTTTTGATGGGCTTCAGCCCCAGCCCCGGAGGATCCGCGTCCACCGCACCAAACAGCGCGGCCGAAAGTTGTTTGGGCGAATCTGGATTGAACGGATGCGGCGCTTGGGCGGCCACTTCCGTGGCGATTTCTTCAATCCGGTCCTGCAAGCGGACTTGTTGCCGGGCAAGTTCTTTGAGATCGACACCGATGCCGTTCCATTCCATCTCGGCCAGCACTTCCACCAAGGGCAACTCCACGTCTTGGGCCAGGCGATCAAGATCCTCCGCAACCAACTTGGGCTGCAACAGGTCATCCAAGCGCAAGGTGGCATCGGCATCTTCGGCGGCGTAATCGGCAGCCTTGTCCAAAGGCACTTCGGCAAAGCCAATCTGGGATTTGCCTTTGCCGATCAACGTCGAGATCGGCGTCATCTCCATACCCAAGAGGCCCAGCGACAAGGCATCAAGCCCATGGCTGCTTCGGGTGGAATCCAAGAGGTAGGAGGCAATCATGGTGTCACCAAAAGGCCCCACCACGCCGAAGCCAGCACCACGCAAAATCTGCAGGTCGTACTTCAGGTTGTGGGCCACTTTTCGAATGCCTTGTTGGGCAAAGACGGGTTGCAAGATCGCCAAGACTTCGGGCAATGCGAGATGCTGCGAATCATCAGGCGAGTCCACCGGGATGTACACCGCCTCCCCCGCCTTGGTGCTGAACGACACCCCCACCAGTGCAGCCTCTCGGGCCCGCAAACTGGTGGTCTCGGTGTCGAAGGCAAACCGCTCCACCCCCAGCAGTTCTTGGGCATACGCCTTGACCTCGTCGGCCGTGCACAAGCAGCGGTAGTTGCCCAGAGATGCTTTGGGGGCTGTGCTCTCTGCTTCGGTCTCCGCGGCCCCAAACAACCCACCATCGATGGGGTCGGGGGCGGCCGAACGTTTGCGTGAAACGGGAGCAGCTTCAGTGGCTGACGCCTCGGGTGCGGATGACCCCGGGCCAGCCAACTCACGGAAGGAACGGGGATACGAGTTGAACCCCAATTGGCGACACAGGCCGTCGAGCCCTTCCAAGTCAATCTGGCCAGGATCAAAGTCGGCCTCTTCGAGATCAAACCCTGTGTCCAAATCCCGCTTGAGGTCCACGAGCTGTCGAGCCAAAGCGGTGGTTTCTCGGTGCTCACCGATGGCCTGCATCTTCTTGCCTTTGAGACCGGGCAGCGCTTCGTACAACCCATCCAGATCGCCATGCTCGATGATGAGTTTGGCGGCGGTCTTGGGCCCAATCCCCGGCACGCCCGGGATGTTGTCGGCGGTGTCGCCCATCAACGCCAAGATGTCCCCCACCATGTGGGGCTCCACGCCTTCGGTCTTGAACACATCCGATGGGGTCACCAATGCATCCTTCATCGCATCGAACATGTCCACCCGCGGCGCGCACAACTGGGTGAGATCCTTGTCGCGACTGGCAATTCGGATGGCCAATTCAGCATGGTCCGAAGCGCACTGGGTGATGATCGAGGCAATGGTGTCGTCGGCCTCCACCCCTTCAAGACCGAACACCGGAATACGCATCAAACGCAACAGTTCCAAACACCGTTCCACCTGAGGACCAAAGTCTTCTGGGGCTTCGTCTCGGTTGGCTTTGTATTCGGGATACAACTTGGTGCGGAAGGTTTCGGTATCCCCCGCCGCGTCGATCACCACCACCAACTTCGTGGGTTGGTGCGTGCGAATCATGTTGAGCAAGGTTCCGGTGAAGCCGTACACCAGATGGGTCGGTTCCCCCGTCACCGGACTGGTCATGCCTCCACGGATCGCGTGATACGCCCGAAAGAAGGCGGCGTGGCCGTCAACAATCCAAAGTCGGTCCATGGTCTGATGCTATTCGGAGCCCGCCAACTGCGTTCGACAGATCAAGACCAGTCCAGTCTCTTCAAACCGAACCGCATCCACCACCACCGTTCGCTCATCCTGCAAGGGGATGCGCTGGGGAAAAGTAAGTTTGGCTGGAAGTTCGCTCACTGAGGAAGCGGGAACGGGCAACAGGCCTCCCACACGGGTCCGCATCAACTCCAGCTGGGTGCAGGCCGCACCGTCTTGGTGTCCTTGAAGTTCCATTTCCAACCAACTCCAACCACGAAACCCAAGGATGAGTGCGGGTGGAGAAGCAAGACCCACGGGCCGCATCCGCATTTGCGGCGTGCCGAGCGCATCCAACATGCCCAGGGCGCCATTCGAGTCCCGCTGCAACCAAGGGCGAAGCCGCTGGGCCAGGAAAGCATTGCACGATGCGACGTCGAGCGGCAGTTCCCACCGCTGATCTTGTTCGCGCAGCATGGTCAGTTGATCCACAACCAACTGCTCGAAGCGTTCACCTGCCCCAGATGCATGCTGGTTGGGCTGGTACCAACCGGGTGGTGTGCGCAGCAACAGCCACCCGGAAATCAGTACCAGCAAGATCGCACACCACAGCCACCATCGGCGGCGAGGTGGGTTCACTCGTCGACCACCTCAAGCAGCTCGACGTCGAAAATCAGCGTGGCCCGAGCAGGAATGCTTCCCGGACGGCCATTTTCGCCGTAAGCGAGTCCGTAGGGAATCACCAGTTTGCGTTGACCGCCCACCTTCATGGAGCCAACCCCTTCGGTCCAGCCTTTGATGACCTGACCCAAACCAAACTCGGCGGGCGTGCCTCGGTCGACCGAAGAATCGAACTTCTCACCATCCACCAAATATCCGGTGTAGTGCACTTTGACCTTGGCGGTGGGTCCACTGGGCATGGGACCGTCGCCTTCGACCATGTCGTAGTAGACCAGCCCGGATTCGGTGATGTTCTTCTCAACGCCGCCAAGATCCATGCCCGGCAAGCTGTCGGGAAGCATTTCGTAGTCGGGCCGTTCCAAACGCTCGAGGTCACACACAATCAAAGCATTGGGTGGAACATCAATGGATGGCGCGCCTTGAGGACCGAAGGCTTCCGCGGGTGGAATGAAGCACTTCATCGTGGATCCAACTGGCATGCGTTCCAGTGCGGTTTGCACGCCAGGCACAAAGGAGGACGAAACCGAACGAAGTGGGAATTCGGGAGCAGCGCCGCGTTCACGGGTGTCAAACACCTTGGTGCCGTCGTTCAGATAAAGCGTGGCATGGAACGAGACGGTGGTCTCGGCCGTTGGGCGCTCGCCTTCGCCGGCATTGCCCATGATGAACTTCACGTTGTTGGCCGCCTCTTGAATGTCACCGGTGACCTCGTTTCCGGGCCAGCGTGAGGAGGCCATCGGCGCGAAAGGCTCACACGTGATGGGATTCACTGGAACCACCATCCGACGGCCCTCGGCGTACACCACCACGTCCAAGTGATCGTGCCCCTCGTGCAACGTCCAGTTCGCGGAATGAGCAATGCCACCCGTTGCTTTCTCTGCGGCTTGAATGGCCGCGATCAACGTGGGCTTGCTCCGCAAGTTGGATTCAACGGCGGCAGGGTCTTCGGGCATGGAAGCCCAGTTACGGTGTCCAGAGTGGTCTTGCATCATGGGGGCTACAGCAATGGCAGAGGCGGTCAAGAAAGCGGCGATGGCGATGGGCTTGGGCATGGTTGCTCCTGAAGTACAGTGAAGGTGAAGGCTAGACCATCTGTACGCCACTGGGGTCTTCTGGAGCGAAGGAAGCGAAAAAAAACCGCGTCGACAGGCGACGCGGTTGAGGAAGCAATGTTCTGCAAATCAGCCCGCAGCGGCCGCGGCCATTTGCTCCGCTTTGGCCCGGGCTTCATCCAGATTGCCGACGTACATGAACGCCGATTCTGGCA
Source organism: Phycisphaera sp. TMED24 (assembly GCA_002168105.2). Classification (GTDB taxonomy): domain Bacteria; phylum Planctomycetota; class Phycisphaerae; order Phycisphaerales; family SM1A02; genus UBA8653. Next base: position 35,480 of record NHCD02000025.1, on the reverse strand, counting down.
AGTCATCGGCTTCGCCATCGCACAGGCGCTCGAAGGAATCGATCGTCTCGGCCAAAGGCGTAGTGATGCCGGGGAATCCAGTGAACTGCTCGGCCACGTAGAAGGGCTGGGACAAGAAGCGTTCAATCTTCCGGGCCCGGGCCACAATCAACTTGTCTTCTTCGGCAAGTTCGTCCACACCAAGGATCGCAATGATGTCCTGGAGGTCGCGGTACCGCTGCAGAATGTTCTGCACCCGTCGGGCGCAGGCGTAGTGACGCTCGCCGAGGATGGCGGGCTCCAGAATCCGCGAGGTCGAAGAAATCGGGTCCACCGCAGGGTAGATCCCCTTCTCGGCGATCCGGCGTTCCAGAACCACGAATGCATCCAAGTGACCAAACGCGGTCGCAGGTGCAGGGTCCGTCAAGTCGTCCGCAGGAACGTAGATGGCCTGCACCGAGGTGATCGCACCGGTGCTGGTTGAAGTAATGCGTTCTTGCAGTTCACCCATTTCGGTGGACAGCGTGGGCTGGTACCCCACCGCGGAAGGCATCCGGCCCAAGAGGGCGGACACTTCGGAACCGGCTTGGGTAAAGCGGAAGACGTTGTCGACAAAAATCAGCGTTTCTTTACCGGAGGCGTCACGGAATTCTTCCGCCATGGTCAAACCGGACAAAGCCACACGCAAACGAGCACCTGGGGGCTCGTTCATCTGACCGAAGACCATTGCCACCTTGTCGAGAACCCGGACGGTTTGTCCGCTCTCGTCGGTGTATTCCGCTTCCGCCATTTCTCGCCAAAGGTCGTTGCCTTCGCGGGTTCGTTCGCCCACGCCGCAGAACACGGAGTAGCCACCGAAACCACGGGCCACCCGGGCGATCATCTCTTGGATCACCACGGTCTTGCCCACACCGGCACCACCGAAGAGACCAATCTTGCCCCCCCGCACAAACGGGCAGAGCAGGTCAATCACTTTGATACCGGTCTCAAGGATTTCGGTCTTGGGGTTGAGCTGATCAAACTTGGGTGGCTCACGGTGAATGGGCGATGTCTTCTGGCTGCCCACCGGGCCAGCAAGGTCGATCGGCTCGCCCAACAAGTTGAACACGCGGCCAAGAACCTCTTCGCCAACGGGGACGGAGAGCGGGCCGCCAGTGTCTTCACAACCGTCGCCACGACGGAGACCGTCGGTGGATGCAAGTGCCACGCAGCGGATTTGTCCACCACCAAGGTGTCGGGCAACTTCACCCACCAGGGTGGAAGTCTCGCCCGCGATGGTGACGGAGCACTTCACGGCGTTGTAGATGGCCGGGAGTTGATCTTCGGGAAATTGTGCGTCAAAGGTCGATCCAATGACCTGAATGATGGTGCCGTTTGCGGGCATGCCTTCCTCCATGGGTTCGGGTTACGAAGGATATCCAGCGAAGGGCGAGCGTGCCACCAAACCGCAGGTCTCGGTACCCTGTTTGGCATGGCTTTTTCATTCTTGGATGCCTGGACCTCTGATGGTCCGGATTCGGCCCAAGGATCCCGGCGGCTTCGGCCCGACGAGGATTATCTGGCCGACCACTTCCCGAGCTTCCCCATCATGCCCGGGGTGCTCATGGTGGAAGCCCTCGTTCAGACCGCACGACGCCTTCTGGAGCAGGAATCCGGGGGGCACTGGGTCCTGGGAGAGGCCAAGGCGGTCCGGTACGGGGCCCTGGTCCAGCCGGGCATGGTGCTCCGGACCTCCATCACCGTGAAAAAACGGGGCCCCGAAAGCATCGAATGCAAGGGTGAAGGCCTCCGAGACGACGGGCAGACGGCCGTCTCCGGACGATTTATCATGCGTCCCTTACGGCCAGCTCAATCTGGCCCGAAAACCCTGAACACAGGAGTCGAACAATGACCCGCGATGACATCATGGAAAAAGTGGTTGAAGTCTTGGAAGACGCGTTGGGAGCTGATCCAGAAGACATCGTGCCTGCCGCCAGCCTGACGGCCGACCTTGATGCCGAGTCCATCGACTTTTTGGACATCGTGTTCAAACTCGAACAAACCTTTGGCTTCAAAGTGGCCCAAGGCGAACTCTTTCCCGAGAACCTCACCGACAACGAAGAATGGGTGCAAGGGGACGACATCACCGAAGCCGGTATGGCCATGCTGCAAGAAAAGTTACCCCACGTTGACCTGGCCCCAGTCATCGAGACCAAGAAGGTCTCCAAGTTGGCCGGCATCGTGACGGTCGACTCGATTGTGAACTTTGTCGAGCGCAAGCTCGCTGCCGCAGGCTGATTCAATCATGCGCTGGAACTGGATCGACCGAATCCTCCGGCACGATCCGGGTGAGCGTCTTGATGCCATCAAAGTGGTCTCCCTCAGCGAAGACCATCTGCATGAGCACTTTGTTGACGCGCCCTGCATGCCCTCCTCATTGATGATCGAAGGTATGGCCCAGACCGCCGGCATTTTGGTGGGTGCCATTTCGAATTTTGAACGTCGGGTGATTTTGGCCAAAATTGCTCGGGCTGAATTCAACGCCGATGCCTTCCCTGGCGATCAAATTCGCTACTCCGCCACGTTAGAACGCATGGCTGATGCGGGCGCGAGCACCAAAGGAATCGTGGAGATCCGCCGGGCCGATGCACAGGAGTTCCAGCCGGCTGGCCACGTGGACCTCTTCTTCAGTCATCTCGATGGTGATCGTGCTCCGGACGACTTGCCCGACGGTAACTTCGTCTTCTCAGACAACTTCAAAATCCTGCTCGATGGTTTCGCGGACAACCCAGAGTGCTGACTGCCACTGCAGACCGTCCGAGAACAGTCCACGCACCCTCCACCAACACGGGGACACGGGAAAAAAGACGGCCCCGTCGCAAAGCGAGCGGGGCCGATCCAGGGGGGGCAAATCAAACGTCGTCTGAAGTCATTTCAGACTTCCGAGAACGATCTAACATGTCTTCCAAATACCCTTCGACAAGTGATTCTTGGGGGTTTCAAGGTTTTTCTTCAATTTTTCAACAGTGATGAGGGCCCCCAAAATGGACACATTTCCCCGAACGGCGGTGTATCCGGGATCTTTTGACCCGCCCACCAAAGGACACCTTGATGTTCTCAAAAGAGCCACCGGTCTGTTTGATCGGGTGGTGGTTGGGATCGGACGCAACCCAGAAAAAGACTCCCTCTTCAGCGCCGAAGAACGTGTGAAACTGATGAACACCCTGCGGCCCGAAGGCGTTGATGTTGTGGTCGAAGCGTACGAAGGACTGACGGTGGACTTCGCCAAGAAGCACCAAGCGGTGGCACTGATTCGTGGTTTTCGGAGCATGTCGGACGTAGAAAGCGAATGCCGCCTGGCCATCGCCAACCGCACCGTCGCCGACTTGGAAACAGTCCTCATGGTCGCGGCGCCGGAACACGCCTTCACCAGCAGCCGTTTGATCCGGGAAGTCGTCGGTCTCGGCGGCGCCCTGGATCGACTCCGGGCATTCGTGCCAGAAGAGGTACTGGATTGTCTGGCTGAAAAACAAATTGAACTGCAACAACGAATGGAAGGCTCATGACCTCCGCCCCCCCCGTGCAATTGATCTCTCTGGGTTCGCTCTCGGCCAACTTGTTGTGGAACGAACAGCACGCGGTCAGGACAGGACACGCCACCTGCAGCTCGATCGTTCAGGATGACACCCTCACATTGGTGAACCCGGGATTGCCGCCCGCCGCCATGGCCTCGCGACTGCACGAACGAACCGGGCAAATGCCCGACCGAGTGCAACGGGTTTTCCTGACATCGGTTGATGCCGACCACGCCCGAGGACTCGAGGCCTTCCCGGATGCCACTTGGCTGGCGTTTCCACCAGAATTGGACGCCGCCCGTGAACGCGCTGAATCAGAACGCGATGCCGCGGTCGAACATGGCGATGAAGAGCATGCCGAGTCTCTGGCCCGCCACCTCACCGCTCTGGAACAGATCGTGCCCACCGAGGAAGGGCCAGCCCCAAACATCGACCTGTTCCCCTCGGTTGGCGTCACGCCGGGGTGCTGTGGCCTGCTTTTACCCCATGAGGGCCAAACCATATTGATCGCAGGTGATGCGGTTGCCAGCCAAGCCCACTTGTTGGCGGGACAAATTCTGCCATGTCTCGATCGAAAAATGGCGCAAGCCTCATTCACCGAAGCGATTGAGATTGCGGATTTCATCGTCTGCGGTCGCGATGGCATGATTCCCTCCCCCGGCCGGGTTCCCGAATCAGCCGGTCCGGGTCATACTTTGCCATCGTTGTGATTTTCCAGAGGGCTGGTAGCTCAGCGGCCTAGAGCAGCCGACTCATAATCGGTTAGACGTGGGTTCGAATCCCACCCGGCCCATTCCCTCTCCCCGACGAGGACATGTTCTCCAAACAAACTTTGGGGAACCCAACACAAAACGTCGATCCTTCCGGTACAACCCATATCGGATGCGGAGCATCCGAATTCGTCCAAGGAGGGACGCATGGACCAACGCCAAACCCGGGGTTTGATCGCTTTGTTTGCGGTCTTGAACATTTTCTGCTGGTACATCTTCACCAAGCCGACAAGTTTGTGGCTTGCCGAGCAAGGCTTGCAATCCGAAGCCCCTCCCCCACCCGACATTGTGCTTACCCAAGGCTTTTCCCGCGCGGTTACCACGGGACGTGATGTGCTGCACTTCAACTTCTCTGAAGCGGTCTATCCCGAGGCGAAGATCGAAGAGTTGGTGGTGCAGGCCCTGTTCGAGTTTGTTCCTCCTCTCGAAGGAATGTGGACCGCCGTGAGCCCCGACCGAGTTCGCTTTGACTTGGCTGAACCTCTTCCACCCGCCCGGAGTTGGACCGCCAAGTTGGTGAAATCCACCAGCGTTGACGGAAGGGCCATCACTGTCCCGGTCGAGATCCAGTTTCAGTCCACTTCCCCCAACGTTTGGGGAGTGCACTTGGACCGCATGACCAATGAAGAGGTGCATCTGGAAATTCGCTTTAACCAACCCATTCCAGCCGCTGAGTTGGACGGCCGCATCAACGTGACCTCACTGTTGGACAACACGAGCCTCCCGGTCAACATGGAGATGACCAAACCCCGGCAGAACCACTTGATTTCGGTGCCCCTTCCTGAGGCCGGAAATCTTAGAGTGAGGGTGGAACCTGGGTATTTGGGCACTCTTGGCCCGATCCCCGCCGAACAGTCCTACGCGTCAACCGTCAGAATCCCTGAAGGTCTGCAGTGCCTTGATGCCTCCTTTCGCGGCAAACTCACCGAGGGCATGCGGATGGTGGTGCGGTTCAGTGGATCGCTGAAGCCAGACCAACCACTGGACTTGCTCCAAATTGAACCTGCAGTTGAGTTGACCAGCAAACGCATTGAAGACGGCCGAATTGTTCTTCGCGGTGCATTCGAACCTGGTCGAGAGTACGAAATGACGATCCCCGAAACCTTGGTGGACCAATGGGATCGGGTCCTGGGTGAGTCCCCGAGTCGAGTGGCCACCATGCCCGAATGGTCTCCCGAACTTTCAATCGTTCACGGTGGAGGCATCCTCTCCCCCAAAGGTCGCTTGGAAGTGGATGTTCGCACGGTGAATGTGCAACAACTCCGGTGGGAAGTGCAACGGCTGTACCCCAACAATGTGGTGCCTTTCCTCAATGGTTCTTGGTACGGAAAATGGGATTCCACCAGCCGAACCATGACCAAAGGCACCCTGCAATGCGATGGTCCACGCAACGAAGTGCTGGACCACGTCCTGCCACTTCGGGAGCACCTTGAGGACCCGATCGGCATTCACCGCATTGAATTGGCCGACAACGATCGGAGTTCTTGGCGTCGCACCTCGTCCATGATCAGCATCACCAACCTGGGACTGCTCTACAAAGCCGAGCGAGATCACCATGCGGTACTGATCCATTCGATCGCCAGCGCCCAGCCCTTACCGCAAGTCCGTGTCGAACTTCGTTCCGACAAGAATCAAGTGCTGGGAGAAGGCTTTACCGATCAAAACGGCTGGGTTCGGCTCCCCAAAATGCCAGACCATCCCGACGGATCAGGCTTTGTGCTGATTGCGGAAAATGGGCAAGACCTGCAATTCATGAGGCTCAGCAGTGCCGCCTGGTCGGCCCCCGATCCCATTGCTGGCGAACGGTCCTACATCGAGGAGTACGAATGCTTTTTGTATCCCGAACGATCCATGTACCGACCCGGTGAATCAATGCACGTGACCGGCGTGGTTCGTGATCGAGAAGGTGGCGTTCCTCCGAGTATGCCTCTGGAACTGTTGCGATACGGCGCGGATGGGAAGCTCCTCAGCACCACACCCGTTTCAGGCTTCAACGATCAAGGCATCTTTCAAATCGACATCACCACCGATGAGTTGGATCCCACTGGACAAGAACGACTCGAGCTTCAAATTCCTGGAGTAACGAAACCAATTGGAAGCGCGAGACCGTTCGTGGAGGCTTTTGAACCGGTCCGACTGAAACTTGAATCCAGCGTCCCCCCGTTGGTGCAAAAAAACACGCTGGATGTTGCCGTCAAAGTGTCAACGCTCTTTGGCGGAGTCGCCGCAGATCTTCCGGTCCGGGCCCGGGGACAGTTCAAGCCCAAGAGCTACACCTCCGTTCGGTTCCCCGACCACCGCTTTGACCTCGTCACAGACCAGCGTGAACGTCAAAACCTCCAGTCAAAACCAACGGTTTCTGACGACCAGGGAACAGCTTTCCCAAGCTTGACCTTGGACTCGGTCCTGGGATACGGCGAGATTCAATTGACCGTCAGCGCCACTCAAATTGGCGGCCGAACGGTCAGCGACAACCTCAGCACGATCTTTGATCCGATCGGAAAGCAACTCGGTCTTCGCCGCATGCGATCCACCGTCCCCCTGGACTCCTCGGTCGAATTTGATTGGGTGGCCCTCGATGCCAAGGACCAAGATCGACTGACCTCTGAGCCAAGCATCACAGTTCAACGTGTCCAGCGTGACTGGGTCCGCCGCCTGATTCGAGACAACTGGCGCTGGACCGAGACCACTCGGTACGAGGACGCTCAAAATGGCGCCTCGGTGGTGGCGAACGACGTCACCGATCCAGATCAGACACGGTCCAGTGGCTCGTTCGCCGTTTCTTTTCAGGAGCCCGGCGAATGGCGGGTGCTGATTGAAAGTGAAGGTCAACAGATCGCACACAACGTCTACATCACCGCCCGTGATGGACAAAGCCAAACCCCCAATCCCCTGCTGGTCGAACTTCTGCCGGCACGAGAAACGGTCGCAGCCGGAGAGACCATACCTGTCGTGGTCAAGGCACCTTCTTCTGGGCAACTTGTTCTCACCGTGGAATCTGACAAAGTCGACTGGTCACAAAGCGTGGCCATGTCGGGCACCGAAACCACCGTTGACATCCCTGTGCCAGAAAACGCCCAGGGCAGCGTCCACCTTTTGGCAGCATTGATTCGACCCCTCGATCAAAATGCAGACAGTTGGACACCCCGCAGAGCCAAAGGGCATGTTCGAATTCCCGTTCGAACCAAACCACCCTTGGAACCAGCATTCACCGTGCCTGACAACATCGAACCAGAACAGGAAGTCACGGTCAAGATCGACTGCCCCAACGCACCGGCAGGCACCAAACTGCATGTGTGGGCCATCGACGAGGGGATCGTTCGGCTGTCTGGAAGCGAGGTTCCAAATCCCTCGCGATTCTTCCATGCCCCGCGACGGTTGGGCGTCCGCACCGCTGACCAGTACGATCAGCTTCTTCCCGATCACGATCGTGGTGAGCAAACACTTCGCATCGGTTCCGATCTCGAGGGAAATTCAAGCCGACGACGGAGCCCGGTGTCAATCGATCGGAAGTCAATCGTGTTGTGGCGAGAGATGGTCACACTTGGCGAGGACGGAAGTGCCTCGATGACATTCACCATGCCACGGCTGAACGGCGCGTTGCGGTTCCGAACCGTGGTGGTTCATGACGACTTGTATGGGGCGACTGAAGAATCGGTCCCCGTGGTGGCTCCCGTTGGCATCGACACCACGTGGCCTCGGGCCGTTGCACCCGGAGACGAGTTCCGCGTGCCCCTCCGGATCCACAACCGCACCGAAGTGGCCCAAGACATCACTTGGACCTTCAACGGCGGTGAAGGATTGAGCCCGGCGGTGCGCTCGGGGGTGGTGACCGTTGAGGCTGGGGCAACCGAGCGGCGATCGTTACCGGTGATCGCCAACACATCTGGGGTACAACGCGGCACCCTGGTGGTGAAGAGCGGCGGATTGGGATCGACCACCGACTGGACCACCACGGTGCGTCCGGCGACCGGCCTGCATCTTGTGGATCAAACCATCCGAGTGTCGGCCGATGAACCAGCCACGATCACGATGGATGAGACCTTCTTTTCCGAGGGCTTGCGGGTGCACGTGGAAGCAGGTGGGCCTCCCACCTTGTCACTACGATCATCACTCGAGCGGATGCTGAAATACCCCTATGGCTGCATCGAACAGACTTCTTCAATTTTGGGTTCCACGCTTCTGTTGCCACAATTGGCTGCGACCGAAGGGCGGGATGAGCAGGTCGGAGTAGATCGACTGGTGCAAGCCGGCATCAGTCGAATGCAGAGGATGCAGACCGCTTCTGGCGCGTTCGCCTACTGGCATGGTGGGCGGAATGATCACATCTATGGCACCGGCCGGGCGGCGTTGATCTTGGCTGAGGCCGATGCGCTGGGATACGTCATCCCTGAATCCATGAAAGAACAATTTTTGGCATGGCTTCGCACGGAAGTGCTGGGTCGAAGACAACCGGATGCCAATATGCGGGCTCTCTTGGCCCACGTGGCTTCCGTGTGGGGCATTCCGGCCGAAGGGGCCAACGCCTTGCTCTTCGAATGGCGGAGCAAGTTGTCCATCACTGGAAAAATGCACTTGCTCGCCGCCCTGATCAATCTGGGCCAACTTGAGCGGGCCAATCAACTCTTCGACGAACTGGATGTCGAAGCCATCGTGGCCCAAACGCAAGCCGCGAAGGTCGGCACCTGGATCGAAACCAAGACGCTCGCGTTGTCCATGCTGTTGGAACACATGATTGATCTTCGACCATCGGACCAACGCATGCTCATGGTGGTGCAAGCCGTCCGAAAGGCTCGAACCAACGGATGGTGGGGAACCACCCTCGACACCGTGGCGGCCACCAGCGCCCTGATCAAGTGGATGGGGATCCAATCACCTCGTGATTTCACTGGGGTGGTGACCACCGGGAACGAACAAATCACGTTCACCGATGAGTCACCCTGCCGATTGATCCGCGAAGACCAAAGCAGCCCAATCCAAGTGAACCTGCAGGGCACCGGGCACGCCCCCCTTCGTGTCCGCGCTGAAGGCCGACCCAAGCCTGGTGTGGTCCAAGATGAAGATCATCGTGGCCTGCTTGTCACTCGAAAGTGGACCACCCCCGATGGCAAACCTCTCCCTGATGGCCCCATCCGGGTGGGTGATTTGATTTACGTCGAAGTCACCTTGGAGACCATGAATGGAAGCGCCCGAGTGCCCTATGTGGCCGTCACGGACATCTTGCCCGGTGGCATGGAAGTGGAACATCCACGGCTTGCGACAAGTACACAATTTTCCAAGCCGATTGGTGCGCAAGCCGAGCGGGTTGAGTTCCTTGATGATCGTGTGTTGATCTTTGCGACCGCGCACAATTCGGAACGAACCTTCCGCTACGCGCTGCGGGCCGTCACCGCCGGAGCATTTGTCCATCCGGCGATTGAAGCGTCCAGCATGTACGCCCCTGAATTGCGAAGCCGTGGACCTGAACGCAAGTGCATGATCGTCGAATGAACCGGTGGCTACGGCATACCTCGAAGGTGCTCGGAAGCACTCTCGGTTTGGCCACCGCGGCATTCCTCGTCAGTTGGTGGCAGGTGCCGCCCGTTGTTGACGATGGTTCACTGACGGCGATCAGTTTGCGAATCGAAGACCGCCAAGGTCAAGCCCTGTTGCGTCAGGTGGGCGTGGACGACCAATGGCGAGAGCCCATTTCATTGGATGCCATGGGAACCCATCTGCCAGCTGCCGTGGTGGCAGTGGAAGACGAACGGTTCCTGACGCACTTGGGGGTCGACCCCATCGCCACCACGCGTGCCGTTTTTCAAAATCTCCGGCATGCCGAAGTGGTTTCGGGGGCCAGCACCCTCACCATGCAGGTCTGCAAAATGCTCGATCCCGCGCCCCGGACCTTGCGGACCAAATGGATCGAAGCCATTCGGGCATTGAAGTACGAACGAGACCATCAAAAAGATGAGGTGCTGGAACTCTGGCTGAACATCGCTCCCTTTGGAAGCAATCTCCGTGGGGTGCGGGCGGCCAGTCTGCATTGGTTTGGAGTGGAACCAGCAAATCTTCATTTGGCTGAAGCCGCATTGCTGGCCGGCTTGCCCCAGTCGCCCGAAAGGCTTCGTCCCGATCGAAATCCTGACGCGGCCCTGAAGCGACGAAACCATGTGCTGGACCGGATGCTGATTGAACATTGGATTGATGAGCAAGCCCACGCGGAAGCGATCCGGCAGCCAATCCTCCTGTTTGAACATCCAAGCAAAAAAATGATCCCTGATGCTGTTGGCTTTCTGGCTGCCCAGCAACGACCAAGAGGTGGCACCACCACGATTGACCCAGGGTTGCAAGATGAGACCAAAGCGTTGATCCATGAGCACCTCCCCCGGTTGCCCGAAGGAACCGATGTTGCGGCCGTGATTATTGAAACTGCCACGAACAATCTTGTGGCTCTGGTGGGGTCGGCCAACCGAGGCGATCCCCAAGATGGCTGGGTCAACGGCGCTACCGCGCTTCGATCTCCGGGATCGGCCCTCAAACCATTTTTGTACGGCACGGCCTACGAATCCGGAAGATTCAGCCCCGAGAGTGAGATCCCGGATCGCCGAATCAATCGCGAAGGTTGGACCCCGAACAACTACCACCGAACATTTGATGGCTTGGTCACCGCCCGAGAAGCCTTGCAACGCTCGCTGAACGTGCCCGCCATTCTGGTGACCGAAGCAGTCGGTGTGTCAAAGAACGTAGCGGCTTTGAGAAAGCTGGGACTCTCTCTGCCCGAGAATGCCACCGAACGCGTAGGGCTGACCTTGGCCGTTGGAGGCTTGGAGGTCTCGCTTCTGGACTTGACCAATGCTTACGCCACCTTGGCTCGTGAGGGAGACCACGCCCCAGTGCGCATGTTCCAAGACGACCAAGAGCGTCAGGGGCATCTCGTGTTCTCCCCGGAAACCTGCGCGCATCTCAACCACGATCTCGCATCGTGGAGGCATGCCCCCGCCGGCATGGACGAACTTCCGCCTCGGGATCGACCGTGGTTCATGTGGAAGTCCGGAACAAGTTCAGGCCACCGAGACGCGTGGGCTTTGGGACACAACGGAGAATTCGCCATCGGATTCTGGGTGGGGCATTTCCATGGAGAAGGCGATCCCGCCTTTGTTGGGCGGGAAGCAGCTGGCCCCCTGCTGGCCGACGCCTTCACTCGCCTTGTGCCTGCGGCCACCCCTCCCCCCATTCCTGAACCGCTGGCGGTGGAACGACCCTATTCCTTTGATGAAGATCTTTCGGACCACGTTGGGCCTCAGATCATCACCCCCGCAGGAGACTTGGTGATGGAATGCCAAGGTGCGTATCACCAACCGGTGCTTGGGGAAGGTGAAGGATTGCACTGGTTTTTGAATGGGAAGCGCTTCGAACTTGGCGGAGATCATGTGCGTCTCGAACCGGGCAGCCACCGGTTGGTGCTGGTGGATCAGTACGGAAGACGTGATGTTCGCAAGATTGTCGTGCAGCAAGCACGGCGATCAGTCACCCGCTGACTCGTCTCGCAAACTGGCCGCGATGGCCAATTCATGCAAACGCATGGCGTTTTGGTCCAAACTCTCGCGGGCTTCAGCAAACTTGTGGACATCAACGCTCGCCGGGTCATGTTGGCCCTGGGCGACAAAGTCCGCAATCGTGGAAAGATGGCGTTCCAATTCCTCGCGATACTTAGGTTCGAGGTCAGCCACGCGGCCCATCGCTTCACGGGTCCATTTGGCATCCAGACCCGCCTGCACCACCAAATCGGCGACACGATGCAAATGCATGTCTGACTTGGCAAAAGTCAAACTCTCTTCTTCCATGCGATCCACTTCGGCACGAGACAGGCCATGGCGCGCCGCCACTTGCACGCTGGCTCGTTTCCCACTGCGTCGTTCCACCGCCCGGACAGACAAAATGCCATCTGCATCCACCAAAAATTCAACTTCAACCTGCGGAATACCGGCTGGCATCGGCGGAAGTCCGGAGAGTTCGAAATCGGCAAGCAGTCGACAATCCTGGGCCATCTCACGCTCACCCTGCAACACCCGCAAAGCAATGTTGACTTGACCATCTTCGCTGGTGGAGAACATTTCGGTGGCCCGCGCTGGCACCGCACTGTTGCGCATGATGAGTTTGGCCACCCCGCCACCGCGGGTTTCAAGACCCAATGACAATGGGATGACATCCAACAGCAGAAGGCCCGGATTGGTGCCCGCCAAAATCGCGGCTTGCACCGAGGCCCCCAGAGCCACCACCCGGTCAGGATCCAGCGCCACGTACGGTTCGGTCTGGAACGCATCGGCCACCAAATTCCGAACCAGCGGCGTTCGGGTGGTCCCCCCCACCATGATCACACGATCAATATTGGCGGGGTCCACCCCTGCATCTCGAACCGCTTCCTTGGCACACGCCACCGCCCGTTGAACCACTGGGGTTGCCTGGGATTCGAACCACTCACGGGTCAAGGTTTCTTGAAAGACACGTCCCTCGCCCAAATCCAATTGGATACTGGCCGCGTCTTCTGCGGACAAGCGAATGCGGGCAGACTCGGCGAACAGTCGCAGCGCCTGTCGGGCGGCCGGAGGGAATGTCACGGAGCCGAAGCGTTCTTCGATCAGCCCAGTGACATGATCCATCACAATGGCGTCAAGATCATCCCCACCGAGCTGCGTGTCTCCTTTGGTAGCCAGCACCCTGAAGAACCGCTCCTCCTCGGAACCCACAAGTTGCAGAACCGAGGCGTCGAACGTGCCGCCGCCCAAATCAAACACCAACACCGTCCCGGCATTCTTGCCCAGCCCGTAGGCCAAAGCCGCGGCGGTGGGTTCGTTGACCAGTCGCACAATGTCCAATCCGGCCAAGCGTCCGGCATCCCGCACCGATTGACGCTGCGCATCATCAAACCACGCGGGGACAGTGACCACCGCCCGGCCGACCGGAACACCAAGATCCGCTTCGGCCCGTTCCCGGAGGACACCCAAGACTTTGGCCGCAATTTCCTCGGGCGTTACCACCTGTCCATCGGGGCCTTGAATGGCCGCCAACCCTTGGTGGCCGGCGACAATGGAAAAGCCAAAACGACCCGATTCTGCTTCCACTTCAGCAAAAGTGCGTCCAAGCAAACGCTTCGACGAGTGAATCGTGCGTTCAGGGAACAGCACGGCATTCGCTCGAGCTGATTCGCCGACCGCCCCATCCACCCCCAACCGGACCACACTGGGCACAAGATCATCGTTGCCCAGAATCCTCGGCCCTTCCTCACCACAGAAGGCCACCAGCGAATGGGTGGTGCCCAAATCGATTCCAACGATGGGATCATCGGTGACGCTCGCCATGGTGAAGAGTCTAGGGGCGATTGCTTCGTTAGAATCCATCGCATGTGGATGCATGAATTGGCTCAAAGTGGAGAGTACAGCGTCATCGTCGGCTGGCTCTTTTGGATCATTGCGTCCATCACCTTGCATGAGTTGGCCCACGGCTGGGCCGCGCTTTGGCAAGGCGACCCCACTCCGCGAGCCCTCGGCCACATGACCGCGTCTCCCATGGTGCACATGGGCCCCATGTCGTTGATTGCGCTGGCCCTGGTGGGGATCGCGTGGGGCGCCATGCCAGTGAACCCCCAGAACTTCCGCATGGGCCGAGTTGGAGATGCATTGGTGGCCTTGGCCGGGCCAGCCATGAATTTCCTTCTGGCGTTCGTCACCGCCTTGCTCACCCCTCTGGCGTATCACTTTTCAGAAGAGATTGGCCGGCTGCTGCAGCTGGGCGTTGGACTCAACATTTTGCTGGGTTTGTTCAACTTGCTGCCCATTCCACCCTTCGACGGGGGCCGGATTTTGGTCTCTCTCGTTCGCGAAGTACGACAGCTCTTCCACTCACCCGGTGGCCAGAACATTTCCCTGATCGCTTTCATGCTCCTGTTCCTCTCCGGAGCCTTCGGGTACCTGCAAAGCTTCTCTTTTGGGGTGGCTTGGCTCTTGGTGGACGTCTTTGGTGTCCTCTGGAGCCCAATTTTGGGCTGAGAGGTTGCTTGCCCTCCTAGGCGGCCTTACAATTTTCGATTCGCCAATCGCGACGGCGAAGTCTCCCGGCACGTCCTTCTGTGAAAACCACAGACCGACCCCCGGAGGCCGTTGAGGCAGAACCGTGGAGTTCTGGTCAACGAGCGGTCGCCTTTTTAAAGGAGATGGCCCATGGTCGTCTTGCGTCTGAAGCGTATGGGTCGCACCCACGCCCCGTTCTACCGAATCTGTGCCATGGATCGCCGCTGCCCACCCGATGGCCGCAGCCTCGAGGACATCGGCTGGTACAACCCCCAAGCCAAAGAAGGCCAGCAGTACTCCGCCAAGGCGGATCGCGCGGCGTACTGGCTCTCGGTGGGTGCCCAACCTTCGCAAACCGTCCGTGACCTCTTCCGGAAAATGGACATCGACCCCACCCCCGGGCGCAAGCTCGAGGCTTGAGTCGAATGAACGACGACGCCGGGTCGGGCCTCCCGATTCGGTTTGACATCCTGACGCTCTTTCCCGAGATGTTTCCCCCGGTCCTTGAGACCAGCATTCCGGGTCGAGCGGCGAAGGCCAACGCGGCGGAATACGCCATCCATGACCTTCGCGATTGGGCCGAGCCCGGCGGACACCGCAAGGTGGACGACCGACCTTTCGGCGGCGGCCCCGGGATGGTGCTGATGTGCCAACCCATCCACGACGCAGTGTGTGCCGTGGAGAAGTTGGACGAACGGAAAGCGCGAAAAATCGTGCTTTCCCCCCAGGGCAGACCGTTGGATCAACGGCTGCTCGAAGAGTTGGCGAACGAATCGCGGCTCTTGCTGATTGCTGGCCACTACGAGGGCATTGACGAACGCGTCGTCGAACACCTCGAACTGGAAGAAATCAGCCTTGGGGATTTCGTGCTCTCCGGTGGAGAGCTCGGAGCCCTGGTCCTTGTGGACGGCATCGCTCGGTTGCAGCCGGGCGTGCTGGGTCACTCGGATTCGGCGCAGGAGGACTCCTTCTCGCCGGTTTCGGAGGCAGACGAGCGCCGATTGCTCGACTGTCCCCACTACACGAGACCCCGTGTCTGGGAAGGACGCGAGGTCCCGGAAGTGCTGCTGTCGGGCGATCACCACAAGATCGCACAATGGCGGCTTCGGCAAAGGGAAGAACGCACGCAACAGCGGCGTCCGGACCTTTCCGACAACAGGTGACCCCTGAGGGGGCCGGGTCTGGTGTCATGGGATACCAGCGGAGCCACCACTCAAGTCGCCTTTGACCGGAACCTTTTCGGTTCTGGGAGTACTCGCTGGGATATCCCAGCGTGGAGTTGCTTGGTATGAAGTTCAACCAAACCGAAATCCTCGAATCTGTCGTCGCCCACCAATTGAAGTCGGAAGCTGACCTTCCCAACCTTTCGGTCGGTGACACCATTGACGTGCACCAACGCATCATCGAAGGTGGCAAAGAGCGGACCCAGGTCTTCCAGGGTGTCCTCATCGGCATGAAAGGCCGCGGCATCAACCGCATGATCACCGTGCGACGCATTGTGGCCAACGAGGGCGTGGAGCGAATTTTCCCCCTGCACTCCCCCAAGGTCGCCAAGATCGAAATCGTTCGTCACGGCGACGCCCGACGGGCCAAGCTGTACTACCTGCGTGATCGGGTTGGCAAGTCTCGTCGATTGCGTGATCGCCGTCGCGGCATGAAGCACGTCAAGGACAGTGGCGCTCGCAACTGACCCTCGTCGGTCTTCCACCGACCCACATCTGCAGAAATGCCTAACCTCTTCATTCCAAGGAGGTAGATATGTTCTGCGCACTGCTGGCCACAACCCTGACCCAAACCACCGTTGATCTCCCACGCTTCCCCAGCCTGAGCCCCAACGGAGACCGCATCTGCTTCAGTTGGCGGGGCGATCTCTGGTCGGTGTCCTCTTCTGGCGGGCACGCCCAACGGTTGACCGCCCACTCGGCCAATGAAGCCCGAAGTGCTTGGAGCCCCGACGGTGCCGAAATTGTTTTCGAATCCGATCGCGATGGGGTTCGGAACCTGTGGTGCATGGCTGCAGACGGAACGGGTGTCCGCCAACTCACCACGTTGGACCGGCCGGTAACGCTCAGCGCGGTCGCCAAAGAACAGATCTGGTTCTCCGCCTACCTTGAACTTGACGTATACCGCTCTGAGCGGCCGTACATGATCCCCCGCCAAGGCGGCGACCCCGTGCGCTTGCATGACGCCTTTGGCGCGACTCCGGTTCCCGGTGAAGACGGGCAAATGTTCTTTGTGCGTGGCGGGTACTACGACGGCTGGGCCCGCCGTCATTTCCGAAGTGCAGAATGCGCCGATGTGTGGAGTTTGGCCCCCGATGGCACCTTCACCCAACTCACGACGTGGTCGGGGAATGACGGATGGCCAGCCAGCGACGGACAAGGCCATGTGCTGTATTTGTCCGATGCCGCCGACCGGACGGTCAATCTCTGGCGGCAGCCCAAGAGCGGCGGCCAGGCCACCCAAATCACATCGTTTACCGAAATGGATATCAACGACTGGTCGCTGGCCGCGAATGGCAAAGTTGCCGTTGCGCACCGCTGGGATCAACTGCATCGAATCGATTTCGATGGGGAATCCACCACCGTCACCCCGTTGACAATCACCGCACCAAGCGACGCCATGGCCAACGCCGTCGAAAGCCTTTCTGGAAAAACCACGCAAGCCGCACTGTCCCCAGATGGCAAAACCGTGGCCCTGATCGCGGGCAACGATTTGTACGTGCGGGACGCCGAAGGGAACCGTCCTGCCCGTTTGGTCTTTGGATCCGAGGGAAGAGAAGAAGATCCGGTGTGGAGCACCGACGGCAACACACTCTGGTTTGTTTCCGACCTCACCGGAACCCGTTCTATTCACGCGGCCAAGGTGAACTTCGAACGCGCGGATCTCCAGCCCGAGGACACCGCGGTCCCGGATGAATCTCAAGATCAACCCAACGAAGGTGATTCCGAAGGTGATTCCGAAGGTGATTCCGCGGCATCCGAAAAGCCAACGGATTCCGAGGGCCCCACAAGCAACTGGCACGAAGCGCTGGGGTTCGAAATCTCTGATGTGCTGGTCCGAACCACCGAAGACCGGAACCCTCAGGCGGTCCCCGGAGGGAAAGGCCTGGTGTTCCGGTCCACACGGGGGCAGATGGAGTACCTCGATTTTGAATCGATGGAAACCCGGGTGCTGTTTGACCACTGGGACGGCTGGATCGACTTTGATTTGTCACCCGACGGCGAATGGATCGCTTATGCCCAACACGACTTGGATTTCAACTCCGACATCTTTTTGATGCGACTGGATGGTGCCGATGCACCGATCAACCTGACCCGGCACCCTGACAACGACGAGCACCCCCGCTTCAGCGCCGATGGTCGATTGTTGGTCTTCACCAGCGAAAGAAAAGCTGAGGCGTATGACATCATGGTCGTGGCGCTGGATGCTGAATACGACCGACTGCTCGAAGCCGATCAAGAGGCGTACCACGACAAAGCCAAGAAGACGGCGGCCGATCAAGACCACCATGAGGCAACACCCAGCGCCTGGCCCTGGTCCCTCGACGACGCGTGGTTGCGTTTGCGAAGGCTGACCACCCTCGATGGTGATGAAACCAGCCCTTGGATCACCCCCGGTGGTGAGGCCATCGTGTTTCAAGGTTCCGGAAGCCATTCGGGCCTGCACCGGATCGATTGGAAAGGTGAAAATCGCACCAAGATTGGAAGCGGATCCGTGCAAGGGTTTTCAACCGACGGCAAGAGCCTCTTGAGGGTGGACAATGGCACCGCCGTCATCTCGAAGACCGACGGCAAAGACAGCACCAAACTTGGAGTGACCGCGCGAAAACTCGTGAATCACGCCGTGCGGAACCAGCGAAAAATCTTGGCCATCGGTCGAGACCTTGGTGAAGCCTATTACGACCCGAACATGGGTGGCTGCGACTGGGACAACCTGGTGCCGCTTTATGCCGACTTGGCTTCAGGGTGCCGAACCAATGAGGCATTCGATTGGGTGGCCAACCGACTGATTGGGGAAGTGAACGGCTCTCACATGCGGGTGCGATCCCCTTCCGATGTGCCTTCGGGGGCCGGACGAACTCCGGGACGGTTGGGCATTGACACCGAACAAACATCAGCCGGGATCGAGCTTTCCGAAATTGTTCCATTTGGTCCCGCGGCCACTGCCACGCCACCCTTGGAACCCGGGGATCAACTTGTCATGGTGAACTTTTCAGCACTTGCGGGCACCACGCTGCGTCATTTGCTGCAGGGCACCATTGGCAATGAAGTCGCCGTGACCGTTGTTCGTGGAGAAGAAGAAATCACTTCACTGCTCACACCAATTTCGTGGCGTGAGGAACGACAGTTGCGTTATGAAGCTTGGCGAAGAGCCACGGCCGAATTCGTCGAACAGGCAACCGACGGCCGTGTGGGCTACATCCACATTCAAGGCATGAACCAGCCCTCACTTGAGATTTTTGAACGCGATCTGTACGCCGCCTGCGCAGGCAAGGAGGCATTGCTGTTGGATGTTCGAAACAACGGAGGCGGCTGGACGACAGACCGAGTGCTGGCTTCCATCATGGCCCCGGTGCACGCTTGGACCACACCTCGAGGTGCTGATCCAGCCAAGACTGGTCACTATCCACAGGATCGATTGTTCATCCAGCGAACCACCATGCCCATCAATTTGTTGTGCAATGAAAAGAGTTACTCCAACGCAGAGATCATGAGCCATGCCTTCAAGACTGTGGGGCGTGGAACTTTGGTGGGCATGCCGACCCACGGGTCAGTCATTTCAACCGGTTCGTTCTCGTTGGAAGACGGTACAACCGTCCGGATGCCTTTCCGAGGTTGGTACGTGGCCGATCAGAATCCACGTGACATGGAATTGAACGGCGCAATCCCAGACCTCATGGTTCCCCAAACCCCCGAAGATGAATCCACGCAGACCGACACTCAACTCAAGGTCGCTCTGGAAGATCTCCTGAAGAGGGTCCGCTGAAGACCATCAGTTTTCCGTAGGGCGAAGTGGGTCCTGCGAAGGTTGCAAGGGTCGGGCGAGACGTCGACCACTGGCTCCGGCTCGTCCTGAGGCCTGGGAATCCGAATCATCCACCTGGGTTCGCTTCCGCCTTACGGCTTCAATCGAACGCTCAATGGAGTCAAGGAAGGGTCGGATTCGATCGGCATTGTCTTTTTTGGGCTTCATGGATGTGCTCCTCGAAAGAGACCATGACCCAGCACCAGGTTGGAGCAATTCTGCGCGTCCCAAAATCCGTCTCTTGGGTGGCGTGACTCCTACAGGCCGTACATTCGGATGGTCCGAGAAAGCCTTCTGCCCACCCACAACCGCGATTTCAGCTCGCAAGGCGGATTTCCCTCTACTGAAGGGCCAATTCCGACCAAAATTGGCTTTCCTGAACTCTCAAATGCGTTAGTTTGAAATCTCTTAGCGGCTCATGGTCGGCCGTATGAATCCAAATATTCTCATGAGGAGAACTTCTATGAATGATCTGCGGATCACCAACAACGCCCTCGGCTTCGCTGCTGTTGCAGGACTGGCATCAGTCTGTCTGCAAGGTGCTGCGTACGGCGAAGGGTCTGAATTCCCCGACGGCTCCGTCACCATCACCAGCTTGCCCTACACGGACACCGGTGACACTTCTGACAACTCGGACGAGTTCGATGCCGTTTGCCCTTACTCCGGCTCAACCTCAGCCGACGTCTTCTATCAAATGAGCGGCGATCTCGGTGAGATCACCATCACCTTGTGTGACAGCCTCTACGACTGCAAGACCTACATCCTCGACTCCGCATTCAACGTCTTTGCCTGCAACGACGATGCTTGCGGTGACGACGGCTTTAAGTCGCAACTTGATGCCAGCCTCGTGGCCGGCGCGACCTATTACCTCGCAGTCGACGGGTACACCGGCGCCAACGGTGCTTACACCCTGAGCGTGGATGGCTTCGTGCCACCAGAGCCATGTGACCCATTCGAATGCCCTCCAGGCAGCACCAATAACGACGAGACTTGTGACGACACTGGCGCCAACGACTCCAACGGTGGTTGCAACGGTGGTGTTCCATACGTCCCAATCGCCGAAGGCGAAGTGGTTTGTGGCACCGTCTGGGCCACTGGTGGCACCCGTGACACCGACTGGTACGGATACACCCACGCTGGCGGTATTTTGGACTGGACCGTTGAGTGCAATGCTCCATGTGTTGCCTTCATCATCACTCCAGAAGCTCAGTGTGCGAGCGCTGCAGTTCTGTTCGATGGCGACTCCGCTGGTGCAACCTGTGGCTCGGCCGTCGCCTCTGGTGACTTGGCTGCCGAGACCTACGGCATGTTCGTGTCTGTCGGCGGTGCCGGTGGTGCTGGTATCTTTGAAGGCTATCCCTGTGATAGCGGCTTCAACGA
Organism: Phycisphaera sp. TMED24; assembly: GCA_002168105.2. Classification (GTDB taxonomy): domain Bacteria; phylum Planctomycetota; class Phycisphaerae; order Phycisphaerales; family SM1A02; genus UBA8653. The sequence goes on along the minus strand of NHCD02000025.1, from coordinate 14,720 downwards.
CTACTCCGCCTTTGCTGGTGCAGGCACCCCACCCCCGCCACCATGTCTGACCGACCTTGATGGCAACGGTGCGACCGACTTCCAAGATCTCGTTCAGATCTTGTCCAACTACGGTCCTTGCCCCGAGTGATCCAATTCGTCGCCTTGGCGACGCATCTGAAATCACCTCAATCCCCTGCCGAAAGGCAGGGGATTTTTTTACGGGGTATCCAGATTCGTAAAGGCATCACGCAATCGCTGGAGCATTTCTGGAGAGGGCACTTGACCCCTACGAGCCATCACAGTCTGCAGCGAAGTCACGAATTTGTCGAAGCGCCAAGTCCGACGCCCCGAAGGCGTCCACCAAGCGAACGACGGCACCGCCCCTGTGATGGTGGACTCCTCGGCCAGCATCGCGCCGGTCCCGATCACCGTCCCGGTTGAGATTTTGGTGCCAATAGCAGTGCGGACAAAATCACCGACAAATGCCCCAACGAAAAGCCGGTTCGTGCGTCGGCGAGACCCTCCTGGCGTCATGCGCACCGATACTTCCTCGTACGAATTCAACAAATTGCTGATCGTGGTGCCCGCACCAAGATTGGACCACACCCCCAAGACGCTGTCTCCCACATGACCTTCATGGGCCCGGTTGCACCAGCCTTGCAAGATTGAATTGTTGGTTTCCCCGGCAACACGACACGTGGGGCCGATGTCGGAACCGCGAACGACGGCCTGCTCTCGAATGATGCTGTCTGGGCCAACATGCACTGGCCCAACCAAGACCGCCCCGGGGCGTACACGCGCATTGGCTTCGATCCAAATTCCACCGGCTTCCGCGTCCAACACCACGCCGGGATCAACTTTCGCACCTGCTTCAAGACGGACTGGTGCGTCGCCGAGCACATGGACACCAGAGGGCACCGCGGTGGAGGTCATATTTTCTATGCGACGCCCCAAAGCATGATGGAGCAGATCAAGAAGATTCCACGGGGCATCCAAAGTCCGTGCCGTGACCACCTTGGGAGTTGTGGAATTCTGAACCCGGGACACATCTCCATTGCTCCACGCTTGAAGAATCTCCTCATCAGCATGAACCGCCAACAACACACCATCTTCAGAAATCACATGCTCACCAAATCCTGGAAGCAAAGCTGGATCTGGTTCCATCCAACGGGCTGAGACCATCACACCAACTGGAGAAATTGAGCCTGAAGGCTCAAGGACATCCTCTTGGCCAGACACCGCCACCCCTTGGGTGGGACGATTTAGACAATGTTGAATCCACGACAAAATAGAGCCGCCGGCCCCATGACTGGCCCACAACGGACGATGCGCCGTCAAGCTGCCCATTTGGTGCGAGCCGTCGTCAATCACGGAAATCGTTGGTGACGAAGCCATGGTCTCTCATCGGTCCGCGATGACCCCCCCCCACAGTCGATGCCAGAGAGTTTTTGCCAAAGAATTCAGAGGGGACCAATTCGGCGCGAAGGCCCGGTAGGCACCCCGGCAAGACGGGCGAACGGGGACATCAGGGGCGTCAATGCCGCGGCCAGCAGCCCGGTCCAGAGACCTTCAGTGCCAACCGCCCACAACAAATCCGTGGCCTCGGTTCTGGTCCAGTCCAATCCAGAACTGGATTCGTAGAAATCATGCATCAATCGGATGGTGGTGGAGATGGTGCCCGCAATGCCAACCCACAAAAATGCCACCAATCCGACCACCACCGGATGTTTCCGAACCAGCGTCCCCCTCAAGCCAACCAAGAGCGTCGCCGCGACCACCCCCCCACACAACCACGGCCCCAAGAGAGGACCAAGACGTCCCACCCCTTGAGGTACCAATTCCTGAAGGTCGATCAACAATCCCGTGACCGCGGCTGAGGCCAGTACCGCCCCTCGAGGGCTGTACAGCATCATGGCGACCAGAGGCAAAACCACCAATCGAGGCTGCACTGGGCCCCAAGAGAAGTTCATGGTCAATACGGGGGCAAACAGGGCTTGCACCATGGCCCCAAGCGTCAACGCTGCCACCAAACCCATACGGTTCATGACGCTTCTCCAAGCTTCAGCGGAACCAGAAGTTCAGCACGGACCTTCGGGAGGTCCTGCGGCTTGACGCGAATCTCCCGCAGACGCACCCCATCTCCAGGCGCTGGCGACGACGAGAAAAGCCTCCCTAACGCCAGCCCCACGGCGACATCCGGGATGCCTGGAGCAGGAAGCAAACGAACCGGCTCCCCAGCGTACGGCGCAAGATCAATTTCAAGGTACCCCACCAACTCACCATCCCGCGGAGTCAGTTTGACCGTCCGGTCTTGTCCAGATTCGAGCCGAACCACGCCCAAGAGTTTGGGGGCGTTGGGGGCCGTGATCGGCAAGAGGTTGACCACAGTCGCTTCCTTACCGATGCCCACCGAAGAAACCCAGCCCACGAGATTTCCATTCATGACGGCGGCACTTTGATGCAGTTGCTTTTGCGTGCACCGCCGTTCCAATTGCACTTGGACAAAGCCTTCGCTTCGCCCAAGTACATCAGCCCGAACACGACGTGCCTCACCCGAAAGCTCGAGGCCGGTCTCTCCAGATCGTCGCATTCGATCGCGAAGCGCGTCTAAAGTGATTTGCAAACGCCGGGATTGTGCCAAGGCAATATCACGATCGCGTCGAGCTTCCAGTAATGCTTGCTGGTATTGCTTGTTGTCCTCTTGCTCTGAAGCAACGGCGTTTTCATTGCGAAGGGCATCCGCCAGCTTCACTCCCGCCCACTGAAATGGAACCAAGGGGAGATGAACCACCCGAGCCAGCTCGCCGGTCAATTCAAATCGAAAACCAGCCGGGGCCAGGGCAAGAGCCAACACGACCAACAAACCAAGCCAGGGTGGGCGTCCCATTTCCGTTGGAGAGGACACAGCAAGGCTCCGATTTAAGCCCCGCCCGATCCATCCATGGAATCCTTGAACTCTTCCAAGTTCTCAAGGTATTCCGCAGTGCCCCGAGCAACGCAGGTCGATGGGTCTTCGGCCAAAGTAACTTTCAGACCAGTCGCCTCCTCGAGGACGGTATCCAGCCCTCGCAGCAGACCACCGCCGCCCGCCAAAACCATGCCGGATTCAATCAAATCGGCGGCCAACTCTGGTTCGCAACGCTCCAATGTTCGCTTGACGGCAACGGTGATTTGATGGACTGGCTCTTCGAGGGCCTGACAAATTTCTTCGGCCGTCACCGAAACTGCACGTGGCATACCGGAAACATTGTCACGACCACGAACTTCAATGGTGGGCGCTGCAAGTGAACCAATGGCTGCGGTGGTTGCGGTGCCGATCTCCAATTTGATGCGTTCGGCCGATTGCTCGCCGATGGTCAAGTTGTAGGTGTTCCGCATGTGTGACATGATTGCTTCATCCATGTCATCTCCAGCCACCCGGACCGAATCACTGGTGGCAATATCACCCAAGGAAATGATGGCGATCTCTGTGGTGCCACCACCAATATCAACCACCATGGAACCTCGAGCTTCTTCAACCGGAAGTCCAGCACCCAGCGCCGCGGCCATTGGTTCAGGAACCAAATAGACCCGTCTCGCCCCAGCACGTTCGGCTGAATCGATGACCGCATTTTTTTCGACTGCGGTAATACCACTCGGGACCGCAATCACCACGCGTGGTCCCATGATTCTGCTGCTGTTCACCTTGCGAATGAAATACGAAAGCATGGCTTCCGTGATCTCGAAGTCGCTGATCACACCATCTCGGAGTGGACGAACGGCCGAGATAGAACCAGGCGTCTTCCCGATCATCTCTTTGGCTCTCCAGCCCACCGCATTTCCGTTGTCGAGCACCTTGCTGGTGTTCTTGTGAACGGCCACCACCGAAGGCTCGTTGAGGACAATGCCTTCTCCACGAACGGAGACCAAGGTGTTTGATGTACCGAGATCGATTCCCATGTCGATTCCGAACCATGTCAGCAGACGGTCGAACATGCTCATCTCCTTCAAGACCATCGGGGGGACCTTCCATCCACAGAAGGATCAACAGATTATCTTACGAAAAACCTGCAATATTCGAAGGAGAGGTCTCTCAACAAAAATCCCCCGTGCAAGCACGGGGGATAGAGGGTTGATGTTGGGGATTCACCGACCTGAGTGGAAGGCCTCTCAGGGCTTGCGAACCAAATCAAAGGGACCGGCGGACGGAGAGCCATTGCCCCCCGAGACAAATCGCTCATCGGCGTGCTCAATGTTGCGAAGAGCCATCAGTGCGGTGCCAGCAAGAAGGATGACGACGCTGGCAAACAGGAGGCCAGTGAAGACGTCAGGACGGGCTTTTGAGGAAGTTGCCATCAGGAATCGCCTCAGTTGTTGGTCCGAATAAGAACCCGGTCACCGACGGAGACCAAGCCCCGAGCAGCTTCAGATTCCATTTCAAGGACGCCGGTGGCACGGTTGATGTCAACCGCGGTGATTCGAAGTCGAGCGACGTAGTCACCGCCACGACCAACCGTTGCAATCCAGCCAACTTTTACGCCGTCTCGGCTGCCAGCATTGATTTCGGCGTAACTTCGCTCACCACCACGACGAACCTGAACGATGGTGGCATCCAAGTTGCGGTCGGGTTCGATTCCAGCATCGAGCATTCCGGCGGAAGCCATCGCGTCCAACTCACCAAAGCGTGCGATGTATCGGCCGATGGTGTCCATCGATGAGGCTTGGTCATCCTTCATGCGTTGCAGTTCTTCCTGCAATGCACGGCGGGCGGCCACGGCCACTTCCAATTGAGCAGCCGTATCTCGGTAGGTCTCGTCAAGTTCGACCCGGCGACGCTCGGCAGCCAGTGCCTCCTGGCGAATGCTGGCGAGTTCGTCGATCAGCGATTCGGTCAAATCTTGATTGGCCGACACCGCGGATGCGAGGGTGGAAAGGTCGTTGGCAATCTGAGCCTTCAAGCCGTTCGCTTGCGAAAGGTCATCTCGCAGTCGCTCCACGGAGGCCGAAGAATCAGCGGCGTCACTCCGTGCCGCTCGAAGGGAAACCTCAAGTTCAGCAGCTCGGGTGGAAAGACCCGTTTTCACTGCATCGAACTCGCCCGACTGGGCATCGAGTCGACCTTGCAAAGCGGCAATCTCCGCACGAGATTCCTGCCACTTGGCTTTGTAGGAATCTTCGTTGTAGGCATAGGTCACAACCATCGGCACCAAGGCCGCCGTCAAAAGTGCCACGAGGGCAACAAAGAGTTTGGAAAGGACGTGCAAGGTTCAGTCTCCAGATCGCGATCCTCCGCCGCGAAGCAGCAAGTATAGAGGATCCATCACAGTAGGGCACAGTCTGCCCCGGTCTTTCGCGTCCAAGAAGTGGCCAAATGAAGATTTATCGCCCCCGGCGAAGGACCGACACCGCGGCGGAGGCCCGAACCAGCGAATCAGGGTCTTGCAACATGGCCAGAAGTTGGGCTTCCGCTTCGGATCCGGCCGTGAGACCAAGAATCGCCGCTGACTGCTGACGGATCAGCGGCTGTTCATGAGAAGCCGACTCAACAATCCACTCGACTGGTGCCATTTCAGGACGCAATTGAGCGACCGCCCCGGCCGCGGCCAAGCCGATCTCCAAAGGGATTTCGCTCGACGCTGCCCGAAATGCCCTCTCCTCGAGAACACCGGCATACGTTTGATCGCCGAGACTTCCCAAAGCTTCACACGCCAACAACGCCAGTTCTCCCTGCTCCTCGGGGGCAAAGACCCCCGCCCGAACCGACTCCAGTGCGTCTGGATCTCCAAGTTTGGCGGCGGCCACCGCAAAGCCGAACTCCACAATTCGGCGTTGGGCCTCCGGGGTTCCTGGGGCAAATGGGCTCGAGGATGCTTCTCGCAACAATCGCACATCTTCCTGGGTTCCAAATTCTCCGATGAGCATGGCCGCATTGGCTCGGTGCTCTGGTGTTTTCGAAAATGCCGCTTCCGCCAAGGGGGTACGGTCAACTTTTCGATTGAGATGAGCCAACGCGGCGGCAGCGGCGGCACGGACCGACAAAGCCGGGTCGACTCGAAGGCGCTCCAACACTGGGAGGTAAGAATCATCACCTCGATGCGCGACCACCACCACGGCGATGAACCGCACCCCACGATTGGCATCTCGAAGAGCGATGGGGAGCACGCGATTGGCCAATGTCGAATCAAATTCCGCAGCTTCAACCGCGTGAGCTCGCATGGCTGGGGCGGCATCACGGGCGGCTTCTAAAAGAATGGTTCTGGCTTGGGCCAATGCCCCTTCGGCTTGAATGGGGTTCAATTTGCTGGCTGCATCCGCGGCCGCGAGTGGCTCGGCCCGATTGAGTTCGAGGCGGGAACTGGGCTGGGGAAGAATGGATTCAGCGCTCGAAAGAGACGCAGATTCGCCCAAGGGTGGTACGGACGCCAGAGGCGTCGTTCCAGTTCTTGGTGTCGTTGTGGTGACCAGCGAACGCATCGCCCCACCTGGCATTCTCGAGTCTGCGGCCGGGCTCGCCCCCGCCGTGCGCCAGGACTGATTGGCGTCAGGATCATCAGAGAGGGTGACACACCCGCTCAGGAGTCCCATCACCATCCACACGAAAGAGTCTTTCTTCACGACCCAAGCATATCCCACTCAACTCCACGCCGGCGTTGCCGCAAGCTCCACACCCCTACGCCCACCCCAGCCAGAACCAAACCCCAGTCCCAGAGCAATGCCGCACGGACGGCCAACGGCGTTCCCTCACCGACCAACGCTTGCACTGTGATCTGCCCCGAATCACGAACCGGCAGTCCTGTGTGCATGCGTCCAGAGGCATCAATCAATCCCGTCCAGCCTGTGTTTGCCACACGAACCACCGGTGTCCGGTTTTCGATGGCCCGCATTCGACACATGTCTCGAAATCGAGCGCGAGCGGTATCGACTTCTCCAAACCAGCCATCGTTGCTTGAGACCACGAACACTTCGGCCGCCCGATCACCATTTTCGAAAGCGAAGGATCGCATCAAGGCGGGCAAAGTGCTCTCGTAGCAAATAGGCGTGGCCAGACGAATCGAATCCAGCACGAAGCGGCCAGGAGCGCGTCCTTGAGCCAAACCTGCCCCGATCGGACTGCCTTCAGGGACAAATTTCAGCAGCAACTGACGCAGTTCCGGCACCGTGCTCACCAGAGGAATGAACTCGCCAAAGGGGGTCAATCCAATCTTCTCAGCCCGTTCGTGGGTTCCATCGGAGCGGACAAGAACGGAAGCATTGACCTGCCGATCCCAATTCAATCTTCTCTCGTCAAAAACCAAACCATCTCGGATGTTTGTCCCCACAAGAAGGGGTGTGTCGAATTCTTTGGCCCAATGCTGCACCATGCGCGCTGGCTCCGCCCAAGGCGAACGCAACTGATCCACAACATCGGTTTCAGATTCAAAACCAAATCCCGGCAACATGGTCTCTGGCCAAATGACCAAGTCCACCGGTGGCCCAGAAGCACTGAAGGACAGGAAGTCTGTCACATCAGAAATCCATCGTTCCGTCGGCCAGCCGATTCGAAGGTTTTGGGGAAGGTTCGTCTGCACAAGACGGAAGGCCAAACCACTTTCCACCGGTGGCGGATGCAGCATGCTTCCCATCAGCATGCATGACAACACACCACCCACCGACCATCGCCAGGGCAAAACAAAGAATCCAAGGACCAGAGCGGAGCTGATCCAAGGGCCAAAGACCGACAGCCACTGGGCCAACCCTTCGTTGGCCAAGAGCAGACGAGACCACGGATCAAAGCCATACCCCCCAAAAACCCACGTACCTCGCAAGGCATCCAAAGCCGCACCGAAAATGACAAATCGCCAAAGCGCCCCTGGGCGTCGCCCGGTCAGCAACACCAACAAGGTTGGCCAAAATGCGGTGTAGACCCCCAACCCAACTTGCGCGAGTGTGGAATACGCCCCCAGCCAACGTTCCGCCAAACTCCACCCAACCGCCAACGCAACGAACAACCCAATGTTGTGGCGGCACGTTCGATGAGGATGCAATGCCAGCCGAAGACCGGCCGCCAATCCCAAAGCGGCGGGGACCAATCCGAAATTGAAGCCGTACCCAAGAACTGTGCCCACGGCATACCCAGCGACCAGCAGCCACGGATGAATACGTCGATCTGCCAGTCTCGGAGAAGGCACTGACACGTTGAGATTGGCCGCCAAGAGTGGTTCCTTACTTGCCGGTGTAATCAATGATGGCGCTGATCTCTGCTCGAAGATCCCCACGAGCCACCACTCGGTCGACAAAACCACAATCCTGCAGGAATTCTGCACGTTGGAAGCCTTCGGGCAACTTCTGGCGGATGGTCTGCTCAATCACACGTGGACCCGCAAATCCAATCAACGCTCCGGGCTCCGCCAAAATGACATCACCCAACATGGCAAACGAAGCCGTGACCCCTCCCGTTGTCGGATCGGCGAGCAAGGAGATGTACAACCCACCCATTTCATGGAATCGTGCCAACACTGCTGAGGTCTTGGCCATTTGCATCAAGCTGAAGCCAGATTCCATCATTCGGGCACCGCCAGAAGCACTCACAATGATGAAGGGAAGATCACCAGCTTCCGCGGCTTCACACGCTCGAGCGATCTTCTCACCGACCACAGAGCCCATGGATCCCCCCAGGAATGAGAAATCCATGGCAGCCAGGACCACTCGACGGCCGTGGATGTAGGCATGGCCCGTTCGGACCGCATCACGCTGCCCGGTTTTGGCACGAGCTTGATTGATCCGATCGGGATAGGCCTTCAGATCAACGAAGGACAGGGGGTCAACCGCCAGCAGGTCCTCGTCCATGGGTTCAAAAGAATCTGGATCAACCAAGGTCTCGATTCGACGAACCGCATCCAACCGAAAGTGATGGCCGCACTCTGGGCACACCCAGAGGTTTGCCGCCAAAGCCCGGTGGAACAAACTGGCGTTGCACGCTGGGCAATGGATCCACGTGCCATCAGGAACCGCTCGTTTGGCGGCTTCTGAGATTTCGGCCCAAGTTTGGGGAGGCTTGGCGCTCATGAATCCGCCTGACTGACAGGGCCGCGAATGGATTCAATGGCGGAGCGTCGATCCTCTGCCTTGAAGATCGCGCTGGCGGCCACCAAAACGTCACAACCCGCCTTGCGGCAAGCTTCAGCATTCACCGGAGCCACTCCCCCATCCATTTGGATGCGAACGCCCGAAGGCGCCGCGGCAGAAAGCGCTTCTGTTTTGGCCAACACTTCAGGTCGGAAGGATTGCCCGGCAAATCCTGGCTGCACGCTCATCACCAACAGGAGTTCGAAGTCGGCAACGTAGGGCAGAATCTTTTCGAGATCTGTCCCGGGATTGATCGCCAAACCAGCAGTCAGGCCGGCTTTTCGGATCAATTCGGCGGTGGCTCGTGGATCGGCTTGGGGATGCTCTGCTTCGACATGAATGGTCAGATGGTCAGCACCAGCGTGCACAAAAGGCTCGATGAATTCTTGAGGATGCTGCACCATGAGGTGGGCATCCAAACAGATTCCCGGACACGCCCGTCGCAACCCGGCCACGAGATCGGGACCCATGGTCAAATTGGGGACAAAGTGACCATCCATGACATCCAAGTGCAGCAAATCGCACCCGGCTTGCATGACGTCGAGCGCCTCTGCACCAAGCCTGGAAAAATCAGCGCCAAGCATGGACGCCGCCACCAATGGCGTTGGGGGTGCGTCAGTCAGGGCACGAAAAAGATGCTGCTCTGGAGCCACAGGCACGATCGCTCACTTGTCCTTGAGTTGGCTCAAGTACCGTTCGAGATCCAAGCGATACTTTTGCTTCAACACGGGAGGTGCGACCCGCACGGCTCGACGTTGCAAATTCACGGCATCGCGAACTTGTCCCGCCGCAAACGCAATGGCTGCTTCCAAGGCGGGACGCTCGGGGTCAGAATCTGAAAGTTCTTGGCTGGCCATCTTGGTCAAACGCTCAGCCACATCAAGTCGACGAGCATTTTCAGGCATGTCTCGGCCGGCGGCGATTTCACGGGCCAGATCCGCCATCAACCAGTAGTCGTCGCCGTACTCAGAAATCACTTCTTCGATCCAGCCATACGCACGGTCGACTTCCCCCCGGTCGATGGCGTACATACGGAAGATTTCAACCGCGGCTTGGTTGAGCACACCTTCTCCGTCACGAAGCATCTGCATGTAATACGACTCGGCATCTTGCCAATCGTTGTACTTGCGGGCTTCTTTGGCGGACTTCTTGAGCTTCTCGCCGTACGGGGTCAGTTCGTGGTGGTATCGACCTTTGACAAAGTCTTCGAGCAGGCCATCCAATTCTTCGCCCGGGGCGCCAATCCACTGGATGATGCCCTTGGCATCCACCAAGAAGACGGTGGGCAAACGGTCCTTCCGAGGGGAGTTGTCGAGCCAATTGCGGAAGGTGTTTTCTCCCGAGTCGGAAGACACGGGGAATGTGGTGATCCCGGCATATTCTCCGAGGAAGCGTTCCAAATCAGCCGTGCCTTCTTTGGAGATCCCGACCACTTGCAATCCACGGCTGGACCAGATGTCGTGGATTCGGCTGATCTCTTGCATCCACAACCCACACGATGAGCAGGAGTCGGACTTGACCCCAAAGAAGTACACCAAGAGGGGTTGCTCGGCTTCGATCCGGAACGTGTCGTCATCACGCTCCTCACCTTGGATGGCCGGGCGTATCCATGCCGAGGTTTGCATCTGAGGCTGGGCCGTGCCTGGCTTCACTTCATTGGATTGGGCGAGAACAGGGCTGGTCAACAGCAAAAGTGCGAGCATGAAACGGGTCATGATGAGAGGCCTCCAAGGGAAGATGAATGATAAAGCATTCTTGGGCTTATTTTTCCGCGACTGCGACAAGTCCGGGCATTGGGGATCCTTCCAACATGGCCAAACTGGCCCCTCCACCGGTGGAAACGTGGCTGACGCGATCTGCAACCCCCAGCAACTCGGCCGCCGCCGCGGTGTCTCCACCACCGACGATGCCTATCGCTGCCCCTTCGGATGCACGGGCCACGGCCTCGCCCACCGCCGCCGTACCGGTACGGAATGCCTCCCACTCAAAGACGCCCATGGGGCCATTCCACACGATGGTCTTGGCAGTGGCCAGCACATCGGAGAAGGCTTGACAAGTCTCAGGGCCAATATCGAGGCCCATGAGGCCGTCAGGAATATCTCCGGCCACAATCGATGCATGGGCGTCTTTGCTGAATTCAGCGGCGACGACGTGGTCGGTGGGCAAGAGCACCTTCGTACCCGCCGACTCGGCCTCCCTCAGCATGTCACGGCACGCGTCCAAGATGTCCTCCTCGCAGCGGCTCGCACCAATCTTGCCCCCCCGAGCGGCGAGCAGCGTGTACGCCATCGCCCCTCCAACCAACATGGTGTCGACTTTGCCCGCCAAGTTCCGAATCGCGGGGATCTTGTCGGAGACCTTTGCCCCTCCCAAGATGGCCACGAACCCACCGGATCCCTTGGCATCAGCGAGCCGAAGCCCAAGATATTCCACCTCTTTGGCCATCAAGCAGCCCAAGAGTTTCGGACGTGAGCCCATGGCCTCGGGTACCGCAACCATGGATGCGTCAGCGCGGTGCGCGGTACCAAATGCATCGGTGCAATACGCATCGGCCATTCCGGCCAAGATGCTGGCAAACTCCGGAGCCCCCTTCTTTTCCCCTTTTTCAAAGCGGAGATTTTCCAACAACAAAACTTCACCGGCCTTCAGATTCTCGGCGGCGGCGGCCGCTTCAGCTGAAGTCGGCAACGGTCCCGGAATCACCACCGGTCGGCCCAGCAACTCTGACAGCCGGTTCGCCACAGGCCCCATGCTGAGGGCTGGCTCATGACCTTCTCCCTTTGGCCGGCCGAGGTGGCTCATGAGTATGACACTCCCCCCACCCTCAAGAATGGCGTGAATTGTTGGCATCGCACCCTTAATACGACGATCATCCGTTACCTGGCCGTTTTCATCGAGCGGAACATTGAAGTCAACTCGAACCAAAACACGGGAACCAGAAGGGTCAAATTCTCGAATAGAACGGTATTCCGACACGGTTGGCCTCCTCAATGGTCAATCGCACAGGATATCCGGACTTGCTGATTGATATTGACCGTTTCTGCGTGGCGGACACCCAGTCTGGTCCTAGTCTGGTACATCTAGGAGTCTCGAAGAATCCTGCGTTCTGAGAGTGTTGCATTCTTCTTGAGGAGGAAGACCGTGAAGACCCGAGTTGTAGTCAGTTTTGTTGCCTGTTCCGCTGCTCTCGCTTCGGCAGAATGGCTCGTCGGTCTCACCACTGCACCACATGCGGATCATGCGGATCAAGGTTTGGCCGAAGGGCTTGTCGCAAATCCATTGGGAGGCAACCCCGATGTGGTCGTTTGGGACCTCCAGTCTTTTGCGAACTACTCACCCACAGGCGGGTACCACGCCTATGCCCTTGGCACCACATCGTGCAACCAAGGTGACGTGCCTTTGCTGTGGCAGTCCAGCACCAACCTCCACCCAGTTATCGGTCAGAACATGTACCGCTGGAAAGATGGACGCTTTGAACAATTGGGTATGGGTTGGCTGAAGCACGGCTTTTATGCCCTCTCCCTCTCCGACTGCGGGCCATGCCAAAGCACCGACGGTACAACCCTCGGCATCGATTGCTCAGACCCCTACACCGCCAGCCGCAACGGCTCCCAGGGCGGCTTGGGTCCCAAGTATCAGGTGAACGCCACCACCGGTTACTTCCCCTATCCCCCCGCCAACCCGTCGTACTCCGGATCAACCGCCCGACGCTGCCGTGTGCCATCGGCGGATGTGCTTCCTTCAGAGAACCCTGGTGCGGTGTACTTCATGGAAGGCCAGTACATTTGCCCGGATGATTCGCCTGATGACACCGGCGACGCTTCCAACAATTCTTCTCACCGCGAGTTGAACATGGACTCTTCTGGAGCCATCTCCAGCTTTGCTGGACCAACCATTCAAGAACTTCCCGCCATCGCTTCCTGGGATGACTTGGATCCCGAAGTGGATCTGCATGAGATCGAAATTCCTGGTGAAGGCACCATTTGGTTTGGCTCTCGTGTGTTTGACGAAGGCGATGGCACTTTCCGTTACGAGTACGCGATCTTTAATTTGAATGTGGACCGCTCCATTGGTGCCATCCGAGTCCCCTGGAGTGACGGAAACCCACTGAGTTCGAGCATTCACAAAGCCCCTGAGTGGCACTCCGGAGAGCAATTCTCCAACACCGGCTGGTCGATGACGACTGGTGGAGGCGAAATGGTCTGGAGCTCAGAGCCATTCGCTTCCAACGAAATGGCCAACGCCGTCCGTTGGGGCAACATGCAAAACATCACGATTGTGACCACCGCCCAACCCGAGGCTGGCACCGTCACCTTGGACATGTTCAAGCCAGGCGACTTCCCTTCGTTGTTTGTGGACACTCAAGTCCCCGGAAATTCGACGGTCGCCATCAATTTCCCCTCGGGCACACCCGACGCACTTTCACCGACCGACGGTACCGAGCTGGTGATGGAGGTCACGCCACTCGAAGTCATCCCAGCACCCAACAGCGGCAAATTGCATGTGACACGATCAGACAGCACTGTGGAAGTGTTTGACATGGTGGAATCACCCGCAAACCGACACAGCATTCTGTTCTCGGAAATTGAGTGCTTTGAAGAAGTGGATTACTTCTTCTCGGTAGACACCACCACTGGCGATCGCATCTACTGGCCTGGAGGTGGGGACACCCCTCCCGAACTGGACTACCAATACGCCGCGAAGGGACTCACCGAAGTCCAAATTCCATTCAACGATGACTTTGAATCCGACCAAGGCTGGACCGTCACTGGAGACGCTTCTGCCGGTACTTGGCTTCGAACCAGTACGGTGAATGGCTGCACGTACGGGAGTCCCAGCGGAACCGCAAACGGTTCACCAACCGCATTCCTGACCGATGACTCTGCATGCAATATCGATGTTGACGGTGGACAGACCATCCTGACCTCCCCCGCCATGGATGCGAGCTCACCGGAGTCGCGTTTGCACTACACCCGTTGGTACGACTGCATTTTCGGACCAGTGGTCGGTGACGACACCTTCGTGGTTGAACTTTCCTCGGACGACGGTGCCACCTGGATCGTGGCCGAAGAAATTGACTCGAGCAACCCGGAAGCCGACGGTGGCTGGGTCAACAAAGTGCTCCGTGTTGCCGACTACGTCGAGAACACCACCACACTTCGCGTTCGGTTCACCGCCCAAGACTCTGGCAACAGTTCGATTGTCGAAGCTGGCGTGGACTCTGTCTTCGTTAGAGCTGAGCTTTGCGAAGACGCGCCTTCATGTCCGGCTGATTTTGACAATTCCGGCTCCGTCGACTTCCCTGACCTGCTGTCGCTGCTCTCCTCTTGGGGTGACTGCGTCGGCTGCAACACTGACCTCAATGACTCCGGCACCGTGGACTTTGAAGATCTTCTTTTGGTCTTGTCTGCCTTCGGCACCTGCCCCTGATTTCTAAGGAACCAACCATGCGATCATCATTTGCTCTTCTCGCGGCCGGAAGCTTGGCCATCACTGCCCTTGGCCGGCTGGTCGACTTTGAATCCGCCCCGGAAGCCAACATGGCCTCCGGCGGCAACTTGATCGCGGAACCCCTTGGTGGCGGCAACCCCGACGTTGTCGTTTGGGATCTCCAGTCGTATCAGAACTACACGCCTTCCGGCGGCTATCACGCC